>JBIJCC010000241.1:0-3692 GCA_044344875.1 Nannocystaceae bacterium | reverse complement strand
AGGCTTCGGCTCCGCCAACTTCTCCGCGAGCACGCGACCTCCCGCCCCCCTCGACAGCGCGCACGGGCCTCACGCCGAGTTCCCGACTCGCGCGCAGATTCCCGCGCCTCCAGGCCGGCGTTGACAGTCCTCGGCCTCCGACGTGACCGCAGAACCTCCACACGCCGTTCCGATCAGGAACCCAGCCAGAGTGCTCCGCGCCAAAAGTCGTCGCCACCTGTTCACTGGGTCACCTGCTTTCTCAGGCACATCGCACGACTCGTTGAACGCAGTGAATCTTGGTTGTTCCATCGGCTCTTGCAGGATGTTGAGCTGAGAATAGCGGCCAGGATAGGGGTCACGGCGGAGCCACGAACTGGGGACTGCGAAGCGCGCCGCTCGCTGCGGCATGATCTATGCACTATTCTCGTCCAGCCCTGAGGCCCCGCAAACCACCCGATTCGCGGGGGGAAGCAGGTGGAGCACCTCCGCCATTCCAAGTCTAAGGTTGGAGTAGAACACGGCAATACGACCATCTGACCCCATAGCTCATCGCGGACGACGCACGGTCGAACTGCAGAAATGTCTGCTCCAGAGGGGGCGAGGCGGAGCCCAGCCCGTCGCACGACTAACCGACGCCGCTGAGTCTCGCCACGTCGAACACGTCGAACGCCCGAGCGCAAGACCGGGAACCTCATTGCGGCAGCTTCGATCTACGCTCGAATTGCTCGAACGTGTGCGAGTACGACCGCCTTGAGGTAAACCCAACGTACGGGATGTGCAGAAGCGGCCGGAGATCACCGTCAGATACGATCGTGTCGACGAAGGAGAAGTGAGCAAGATGAGGCATAGAATCCACGAAGCGAACGTTCGGAATTTCAGAGCATTTCGTTATCATCAGCTTCTTTAGCGCGGACAGTCGACGAAGGAAACCATAATCGACAACTCCTTTACAACTATCAAGGTCGAGAGTCTCGAGATGCGCAAGGGAAGCGATGCGGTCGTAGTCGAAAACCCTCTTCGAGAGATAGTACAACTCGAGCGCCTTCAGACCAGCAAGTCGTTCGATTCCAGCCAGCGAATCGATCAGCGGCCTAACAAGATGCAACTCCTGCAACTTCTCCGAGACACGAAGCCCGGACATGTCCCGCGACTTCGGCCGGAACGACCAAAGCGAAAGCCTCCGAAGTCGCGGGAACGCCGCAAAATCATTATCCGCCGACCAGTCACCAGAGAACTCCTCAAGACGGGGGTGCACCGCAACGTCCAGCTGCAACGGAATGGAGCACGTCAGAACGCGAAGCTCCGTGAGAGCCTGAAGGCCCGAAAGGTCAAACGGCGCGGGCACACATACATCGATCACTTGAACATCGGGGTAGGTCCAGAGAAAGTCGAGGTCGCCCAGGTTGTAGTGGTCCTCTGAGGTCACTACGATGCCATGTAGTCGATTTGCACGATAGTACGCCATGCACTCGTCGATCCTCGAAGAATCGATCCACACCCGCGTGCGACCACGGACTGTTTGAGTCCGAAATTTCATGGCGTTCCGTCCTGCGCGATGTACTTCGTCCCGGGAGAGTCTCTCTCATTGTAGTTCCAGCTATCTTTTGTGTCCGCCGTACCGCTTCAGCACGCGCGCTTCCTCCTTGAACGCTTCTCGCGAGTTCTTCATCCAGTACCACTCCGTCTTGACCAGCGGGTCGCTATGCTTGCTCGAGATCTGTTTACCACTTTTCATAGCCCTATTCCACCCGCCCTTACCGACGTAGACCTTTCCACTCTGGAAGGTGTGCACATAGACTCCGCTGTGTTTGAGGGCACTGAGAGTCTTCGCCGCGAAATCGAGCATCCCGGTCGCGCCGCTCAGCACGGTCGCCGTCAAACCCGCTTTCGCACCAACGGACGTGACTTTGGTGGCGCCGCCACGAACGATGAATGATGCGACGTTGAATGCCGACTGAGCCGCATCGGTCCAGATCGAAACGGCGTCTCTATACCGCCCCTCCCTGATGGCCTTGTCGATACCGCGGTTTGCGCGCAGAACCGTCTCAACGTCGCGAAGTAAGCCCCCTGCGACTTCGACGACGAAGTCTTCCGGTCTATTTGCGATCATCTCCGCGGTGGCAAGGATTCCGTCTAGGTTCGCAGCCGCCTGATTCGCCATCCGCTTGGCGACCCACGCGATCGGCTCGATCACTACGGTGGAGTAGAGGTCACCGAACTCCACATCCTCGACGAAGTGCCCGATCTCGTAGTACCCGTTGCTGATCGCGCTCCCCACCCTCGCGGCAAACTCACCGGTCACATGGTCGTAGAACTCCTCGAGCTGGCTCGAATCCTCGAACCCCCCGCCGTCATCCCCCCCGTCGCTCGCGGCCCACCCGCTCGGGTCCGTGAACCGCAGCGGCCGGTTTCCGACGTACGCGTACCGGTTGTACGTCGCCCCGGCATACGCCTGCGTCACCAGCGGATCCGGCGCCATGAACCGACCACTCGTCGGGTCATACATGCGCCCGTCGGCGTCGATCAGCCCATGGTCGAGCTCCGCTCGGTGCCCGGTGAAGCCGATGCCGACCGCGCCGGCCTGGGCGTCCGTCTGCCACGCGTTCCAGTTGTCCGGGTTGCGCGCCCGCCCCCACGGATCGCTGGACGTGCGCGCGACCGTGTCCACGTCCCCCATTCCAGCGCTCGCGGTCACGAGCACGGTCGAACCGAGGTCGTCGTCGTGCAGGTACTGATTGCTCGTCGTGTAGGCCCCCAGGTTGTCTCGCGTGCGGACGATCTGCGCGACGACCCGTTCCCCGGCCTCGATCCGCCACGTCGTGGCCGCGGTCGTGCCATTCTTGTTCACACGCCGCTCGTAGAGCTTGCCGAGCGTCACGACATCGACCTGGGTGTCACCCCGGCGCGCTCGGACGCGACCGCCGTCCGCGTCGTACGACATCGAGAGCGTCGTTCCGCCGCGCTCGATCGTCCGCACCTTCCCGAAGGTGTTGTAGACGAAGACCCGTCCGTCGAGCTTCGTGATGTTCCCCGCGCCGTCGTACTGGACCGGCAGCCCCGCGAACGACGACAACCGTACCCCGGCGTCGTACACGTACGGCCCTGCACCGGTCATCGACGTGATGTTGCCGAAGACGTCGTACCCGACCACGCGCGCCGGGTTCGCGTTGACCGTCGCCCGCGTCAGCCGCCACTGCCGATCGTACTCGAAGGTCTCCGCCTGCCCGGCCGTGGCGTCACGCCGCACGTGCAGCTCACCTTCGGGCCACCACTCGTAGTCCAGCTGGGCCAGCGTCTTGCCGGGCTTGTCGTGGACGATGCTCTCCGCCCAGAGGCGCTGCGGATCGTAGATGCGCGTCGTCGTCGTCCCATCGCCATAGGTCTCGACCCGCGGCATCGCGCTCGCGTTGGCCTCCTTCAGGCTCCAGTGCACCGCTCCCCCGAGCGCATTGTCCTTGACCACGCGGAGGTACCCGGCCTGGTCGTACACGTACTTCGCGACGACCGAAGGCTCGTTGTCCGGCGTGGGGTAGCTGATCGTGTCGACGCGGCCCCCCGGCCCATAGTTCCACTCGAAGCGATAGGGGTCGTTGCCGCTCGGGGTCGACACCAGGCCGGAACGTGTCAACGACTTTGAGACAGGGGAGAAGGGAATTCTAAGTAGCGATGCAGGCAGGTGCGGCTGCCTCAGCGAGGGCGACGGCCTCGGT
>JBIJCC010000093.1:0-40914 GCA_044344875.1 Nannocystaceae bacterium | reverse complement strand
CACGGGTGCCTCCGGCGCCCGCCTCGACGACGGCGCCGAGGCCCAGCGGATCATGTCGCCGGCCGCTTGTCGATCCCGGCCGTAACTGATCGGAATGACCAAGCTTCCGAACCGATCGATGCTCTAGTCGCCGTCGATGCCGACGCCGGCGCTCCGCGTCAGATCGCGGGCGTGCCGCTGGCGGCGCTGTCCAAGAACGCCTTCGCCTCCGCGCCGACGTCGATGAACCCGACCGCACCCTCGTCTGCGTCCCACACGCTGGGGCACTTGCCCGGCTTGCTCGCGAACGACTTCGACGCGAGCTTCTTCGCGCTGCGCGCTTCCACGATGTCGATCTCGGCGGTGCCGTCCTTCACATCGACCGTGATCCCGTCGTACTTGCAGGTCTGGATCGTGGCGTCGCCAGGGCGGGCGCGCACGCACGCGACCAACGCGATGTCCTTCATGGTGAGCGCCTCGTCCTCGGCCGTGGGCGTGGGAATCGGCGTCGGGGTGAGAGTCGTGAAGTGACCCTCGAGCCCGACATACGCGACGCGCATCTTCGCAGGCGATCCCGCGGTGAACGGCGCCGCGCCCGGCAGAGGCGTGCCGCCGCACGCGAAGCGAGCCTCCGTGGCGGTCTGGTCGGGCAACGTCACGCCATCGGGCTGGAACGGGGCGAGCATCGCGAAGGCTGCGTAGCCGAACGTCGGCACGGTGATCTCCGCAGGGATCCCCGCGCGCGCCTCCTTGGATTGCCCGAAGCGCATGGCCAGCGGCGAGAGCGTGACCTCGCGGGTGTCCAGCGTCTTGCCGGTTCCGATCTCGATGAGCCGTAGCTTGTACTCGACGCCGCGCACGTTGACGCCTTGGAACGCCAACGACTCGTCGGTCTGCTTCGCATCGACGCAGAGCACGAGCTGCGTCTTGCTCTCGTCGAACTGGGCCGCGAGCAGGCCCCGGAGCTCCGGCGGCTGGTGCGTGCGATAGGCGGGTGCTTTCTCGTCGAGGTACTTGCCCTGCACGACCACGGGCGCCTTGGTGCCTTTGGTGATCGGTGCGACGTCCGTGTAGACGAAGCCCTTCTCACAGACCTGCGCGAGCTCGTCGAGCGAGCCAGGGATCAGCTTCTGCGCTGGCTTGGTCGCCGGCGCAGCTTCATCGTCGCAGGACGCAGTGAGGGTCGCGACCAGCATCGACGCACGGAGGAGCTTCATCGCGCGATGCTACCCCAGGCCGAGCAGATCGTTCCTGTTTTGCGCGCGGCTCGGAGCTCGACGGTCGGGCCGATCAGGCCGATGCGCTCATCGTGCAGCAGTGACAGTGTCGAGCCACTCGTCGATCTGTCGAACGCGCGGGTGCTTGGCAAAGTGCAGCGCATAGGAAGGACGAAGGAGATCTCGAGAGAACGAAACCTGTGACAGTCCACACGCTCGACGTTCCACACAGGGATAACCGTAGCCGTCCATAGTGGATCTGCCTTCATCCATATTCCGCCCGGTGTTCGCGCGTCTGAGGTCGCGCGCCCGAGAGCGCAGAGCCGGCCGCCCGCTCGCTCTCAGGCCGCGCGCTCCCGTCGCGGTGCCCCGCGGAGCCACGCACACGCCGAACGTGCAACGAGAACCCGTCGACGTGCGCGCACCGGGGCCGCCGCACCCGCACCATCTCGGCGTCCCGCCGCCGATCCGGTCGCCGCAACGCTCGTCCCTCATCTTCACCCCAGCGCGCCCACGCGCTGCACCGACGCCGCCATGCACGGCAACAGGGCGGAACCATCATCCTCGACCGCCGCGACCTCGTCGTCCTCGAGCTTGCCGAGCCGAAGCAGCATCCGCACCACCCGGGTCGCCACCTGCAACGCGATGCCCGCGACGTCCTCGTCACTCGGCGCCTCGAGCTGCACGAACCCTCGAATCGTCCGTGCCGCACCACGTACGCCCCGTCGAGCACGAGCGAGTGAAAGTGACTACCCGGGCGGGTCGAAGCCCGCACATGTGGCCTCGATGGTGTCGATGGTGGCGGCGAAGATCGGCGCGTAGTCGGGCTCGCACACGCTCGCGAGCGCACCCTGGGTGCCGAAGCTCTCCACGAAGTCGATCAGGTTGGGGCTCGGCTCCATGCAGCCGATGCCGCCGGGGCAGCACCACGGGCACACGCAGGTGAGGTCGCCCCACGGAACGACGCCGATCACCACCACGGCCTCGGGGTTGTCGAGCTTGGCGGCGAGCACCGGGTCGTGCCACACGCCGATGTCCGGCAGCAGCGGGTGGGCGTCGTCGGGCGTGTCGGGGTATGGAGGATCCTCGGTGATGATCACCACCACGAGGATCGCGTCGTCGCGAATGAAGCCCTCGTTGCAGCCGCCGGGGCCGAACAGCGGGGGCTGCACGCCCGCCACCAGGGCCGACACGGGCCGCTCGAGAAACGAGCCGTCCGTCCCCACTTGCGCGATGCACTGGAACGCGGTGGCGAGGTCGTCTTGCTCGGTGAGGAAGCGATGGCCCTCGGCGAACGGGCCGCAGGGGCCCGTCACGGTCTGGGTGACGAGCGCGCCGAGCTGGTTGCAGCCGAACTCGTTGGCCTCGTAGGCGTCCGAGGTCATCACGCCCACGTGATAGCTGTCGACGGCGACCAGCGTATCCTGGATCGCCGAGATGAAGCCCGGGAAGCTATCGAGCAGGTTCTGCTGCTGGGGCTCCATCGAGTTCGAGTTGTCGATGACGAACAGGAAGTCGATGTTGCGGCAGCCCATCTCCTTGGCACCGCCGTCGGGCGAGCCCACGTCGAAGATCGGACCGGTGTCGGGATCGGGGCCGTCGCCCGCGGTGGTGGCCACCGCGGTGGTGTCGCCCGCATCCGCCTGGCTCGAGCCCCCGGAGCCGGTGGGCTCGGCGGTGGTGGTGAGCGGCGGAGGGTAGGTCGTGGTCGTGTCCGGGGGGTTCCCGTCGCCCGCCGTTCCACACGCGAGACCCACGACACCAGCGAGCGCGAGCATCCAAAGTCGGGCGCCAAAGATGGGACGATCGTCGATCGCGGCGGCGACCGGGTCAGTGTCAACGAGCGCTTCGGATACGAGGACTGCGGTGATTCTTGCTTTCATCGGTGATTCCTCGGCGCCGGGCTGTGCTGCGGTGGGACGAACATGAGACGATGTCGAGAAACCGCGTGGTCGTCGCGCGCAGAGACCGAGTAGTACGCTCGCCATGGCCCAGAACCGCCGCGGACTCCCCCCTGCGCTGCCGCAGGCGCAGCCCTCGGCGTCGTCGGCGTCGAGCCCGTTGTCCGGCGGGAGCGAGCCGTCGCCTCCCTCGTCAGACGCACCGCCCTCGGCCGAGCCACCGTCCGTCCCGGCGTCGCCCCCACTGCCCCCACCATCGCCGCCAGTCGAGTCCCCCGTGTCGCCGCCGGACTCCGCCGACGCGCCACCGACGGTGACCGTCACCGTCTCGCTCATCGACACGTTCCCGGCGGGGTCGAGGGCCTCGACGTAGAACTCATACGAACCCGCCGGCGCATCGGTGACCGTCCAGCCGTAGGGCACGGAGCCGTCGGTCTCGATCGCTTGGCCGTTGTGGTAGAGCACGACTTGGTCGACGGCGACGTCGTCGGACGCCTCGACCAGGATCTCGAAGGTCGCGCCCTCGTCGAAGCTGTCGCCGTCGTCCGGCGCTGTGATCGTCACCGTCGGCAACTGAGTGTCGGGCACGGGCGGGCCGAACCGCGACAGCAGCTCGCGGTGCGAGTTCTGCAAGCTCTCCGAGCCGCACTCGGCGGCGTGCTGCGCCCCGCAGAGGATCTCGTTGCCGACCGAGGGGAGCACGCCGATGCAGACGTCCGTGAACGATGGATCGCCGCCGGCGTTGGCCGGGTTCATCACGTCGCCGGGCTCGTTGACGTGCTCGAGTCCGTAGGAGTGCGCCGCCTCCTGGCTGATCGACGTCGCCTGCATCGCCGCGTCGTACTGGTCGTTCGCGCCATGGAACGCGAACACGATGTTGTTCGGGGTCTGTGCGTCGTCGCAGTCGAGCGGCGCGATCCCGAGGATGCCGGCCCCAAAAGGATAGACCTGCCCGGTCATGCACATCGTGTAGTTGCCCGAGCCCGGCCGCACGTCGGTGATGATCACGTCGTACGCGGCCCAGTCGTCACGCACCGCTTGCAGCGTTGCGTCGCGCTTGGGACCGTCGCCGTACGCGGGGAAGGTTCCGATGAGCTGTTCGATCTGCGTGGTGTTGCTCGTCGAGTCGTCGAAGCCGCCCACGAGCTGCGCCCCGTCGAAGTTGACGAAGATTCGGCCCCGCTCCGCGGCCTTGGGCGCGTTCGGGGCGCGCAGGTGCGGCGCGTCGTCGGGCACCGGGATCGGCATCCCGCGCGACTGCCCCAGGCCTTGCTCGATCAGGGACGCAGGGGCCTGCGGCGCGGCGTTGGCGTGGGCGGTCGAGGCGCCCGAGACGGTCGACGTCGCAGCGACGACGAAGGCGGTGGCGGAGAATCGGATGGGCAGTCGCATTGTGCACTCTCGGGGGGCAAGGAGGGCCGGCACGTCGTTCGTGCGGGTCGAGGGCCCGCACGTGCGCTGCAAGACGAGGCCGATCAACCGGCCGGCGTCCCCGCCGAACTGAGCGCGAAGCCGGTCATGTCGCTGTAGCTGTAGGCACCCACGAGGCCGGCGAACGTGTCCACTTGTCCCGTCACCGGATCGACGCGGTACGCCTCGGTCGACCCGAAGCCGACGCCCCACACATTGCCGGCGAAATCGATGCTCACGCCGTGCACATATGCGGGGATCGCGAACTCGCTGACGAACTCGACCGTCTCGGTGTCGATGCCCAACAACACCGCCTCATGGAAGCGGCCGTGCCAGAGGATGCCGTTGGCGTCGACCATGCAGCCCCCGATCTGGGAGAAGCCGGACGAGGGCAGCGCCTGAAAGGTCTCCGTTTCGATGTCGAACCGCGCCGCTCCGCCACCGCCGCACAACCATGGTCGGCCCTCGAGGTCGATCGCGATGCCGTAGCTCGGGAGGCCCTCTGGAACCCCCCATGTTTGCACGCTGAAGTCCTCACGATCGACGCGGACCAGCGCCGTGGTGTCCTGATTTCCCCAGAAGTTGCCCTCACCATCGACCGCGCCGCCGTAGATCCTCTGGTTGGCGCCGGGGATCGGGACGCTCTGCTCGATCACTCCGGTCTCGCCATCGAGCAGCAGCACCTCCGCCGTAGGCCAGTTCCAGCACTCCGTCCACACCTTGGTGTCGTCCCAGCGGCAGGTGGCTTCGTCGAACGTACCCTTGGTCCACGCCACCGGACGATTGCTCGTGCACGCCAGCGGGGTGTGCCACGCGATGCACTCCTCTTCTCCCCACGCCAGGGGGGCCGCGCCCACCGAGGTCTGGATGCCGGGGGTGCCGTTGCTCTCGACGCAGTTCTCCGGTCTCGCGTAGATCATCGTGACCCCGCCGTTGCGGTTTGCGATCACGACGTCGCCGTTCAGGTTGACCGACGTCCTCGACGGGCTGCCCATGGCGTCGGCGCGCACGATGTAGCGGCCCTCCTCGACCATCGTCTCGGTGTTGATCTTCGACACCGTGCCCTGGCCACTGTTCGCGACCCAGATGTACGAGAGCAGACCGTCGCCGTCGCCACCCGGCCGGTCGCCTCCGCCGCCCGGGCCGTTGCACGCGACGTCACCTCCGTCGGGAATTCCGACGTCGAACACCGCGCCGCCACCGTCGGTGTCGGCGTCGGTGTCGGTGTCGGCGGGTCCGTCCGTGGTGGCCGAAGGACCCTGCGACGTCGCCGAACCCGAGGCGTCGGCGTCGCCGGATGCGTCCGCCGGCTCGTCCGTCGCACCGGTGTCGGAGATGCCTGCGCTCAGGCTGCCGAAGCCAGCGGACTGGTCACCGTCCCCGGCACCCGAGCCACCACACGCCGCGGGAGTGATCGTCGAGACCCCCAGGATCGCACACCGCATGGTCCACGGGAGCCCGGGCGGTCGTTGCCGACCACGATGCGCACCTCGACACGCTTGCCCGCATCGACGGACGCAATGAGGGTCCCGGACGACCCGTGTGTGCGCCGCTGGCGGACGCGCGTTGGTTCGCATGTGCGCGCCATGCCCGACCGGACGGAAACCCGTTGCGTTTTCTGCGAGGGGTCGCGGTGCTGGTGCGCAGCCGGCTCGAGATCAGCATCGATCGCGTGCTCGCCACCCCGGACGAGTGAGGGATCCGCCAGATGGCCGATGGCCCGCCCGACCCGCGCCGCTAGCTTGCCGGGCATGCGATCCACGAATCCGGCCCACGCCGCGCTCCTCCCCACCCTACTGGCCCTCGCGCTCTCGAGCGCCTGTGGTGACGACGCCGATGCCGGCGACGACAGTACGTCCACCGGCAGCGCCGACTCGAGCGGCGGCACGACGGCCACCAGCGCCGACTCGAGCGGCGGCGCCGATGCGAGCAGCAGCGGTTCGTCGGGTGCCGTGGACACCTCGAGCGGCGCCGAGTCGACGACCGGCGAACTCGGACCGACCCCGATCGTGCTCGTGCACGGCGCGTGGATGGGGGCGTGGGCGTGGGACGAGGTCACCCCGCTGCTCGAGGCCGCCGGCCACCCCACGGTGGTGGTCGAGCTGCCCGCGCACGGCGACGACCCGACCGCGCCGGCCGACGCGACCCTCGAGGGCTACCGCGACGCAGTGCTCACCGCGCTCGACGGCCTCGACCAACCGGCCGCGGTGGTCGGCCACTCGATGGGCGGCATGGTCATCAGCGAGGTCGCACAGGCGCGGCCGGACGACGTCGAGAGCCTGGTGTACGTCGCGGCATTCCTGCCGCGCAACGGTGAGTCGCTGTTCGCGTTGGGCATGGCCGATCCCGACTCGCAGACCGCCGCGCACCTCGTCGACAACGGCGACGGCACGTTCAGCCTCGACCCCGCGTTCATCGGGGAGGTGTTCTGCGGCGACTGCACCGACGAGGCGGTGGCGCTCATCGTCGACCGGACGCGACCCGAGCCGGCCGGGCCGCTGTTGTCGCCCTCGACCGTGACCGACGACGTGTTCGGTGCCGTGCGCAAGACCTATGTGCGCACCGAGCAGGACGCCGCAGTGTCGCCGGCCGGCCAGGACGCGATGGTGGCCGCGACGCCGGTGGACGAGCTGCGCTCGATCGCCACCTCGCACTCGCCGTTCCTGTCGCAGCCGCAGCTGCTCGCCGACACCATCGTCGAGCTGGTCGAGTCGGGCGGCTGACGCGGTCAGACCAGGCCGTGCCGCGCCGCGAGCAGTGCCGCGGCCGCGCGGGTGTCGACGCCGAGCTTGCGGTAGATGTGGATCGAGTGGTGCTGCACGGTGCGGTCGCTGATGCCCAGCGCCGCGCCGATCTGCTTGTTGGTCCGGCCCTGCGCCAACAGTCGCAGCACGTCCTGTTCGCGCTCGGTCAGCCCGGCCACGGGTCCGGCCACCGCGCGGCTCGGCGCTTCGCCGCGGGCCGCGAGGACCGCCTCGACGCACTCGCGATCGAGTGCGCCGTCCCGCACGGCGCCGAGCAGCAGCGCACGCGCAGCCTCGCGGCTGGGCACCGGACGATGCGGCCGCGCTTCGGCGAGCGCGGTCGCGACGTCGGCCGCCGCCAGCAGCCGCGCGCCGCGGGACAGCGTCGCGCCGTGCAGCGAACGGTGATAACCGCTGCCATCGAGGCGCTCGTGGTGAGCGCCGGCGATCCGCGCCACGCCGGCCAGCGCCTGCGCGCCCGCGAGGATGTGCTCGGTCCAGAAGGTGTGCGAGTGGGCGCGCTCTCGCTCGGCGCTGTCCCAGGTCCGCGGGCGCAACCATAGCGCCGCGGGCACCGCGACGTGGCCGAGGTCGTGCAGATGCGCGGCGAGTCGGAGCTCAGCGCGTTCGTGCTCACCGAGGCCCAACGACTGTGCGGCGCGCACGGCCGTGGCCGCGACGTTGCGCGAGTGCCCGCGCGTGAACGGACTCTGCAGGTCGGCGAAATCGCCGAAGCACACGGCGACGGCCTCGATCGTGGTGGTGATCGGGACCTCGGTCAGTACGCGCTCGAGCTCGGCGACGCGCGCCTCGAACGTCGCGACCTCGGGTGCGCCGAAGCTCGGCAACAGCGCCGCGGCCCGGGCGGCCAGCCCCGGATCGAGGGCCTTGCCCGCGCGCGCGGCCAGGACCTCGCGCGCGACGGCAACACCGCCCTCGAGCCAGAACACGATCGCGACATGGGCAGACAGCACGACCCGCGCCGCAGCGCTCAAATCGGCGCCACCGATTCCCCGCGGTGCGCCGCTGCCGTCGTAGTGCTCGAAGGTCTCGTCCAATGCCCGCACGACCGCGGGGCCCAGGCCCAGCTGCTCGGCCAGCACCCGCGCGGCGCCGCAGGCCTCGCTGGTCCACTCGGTGCGCACGCGCCGGGCGTGGGTCACCAACCACGCGGTGCCCAGCGCGGTCGAGATCAACGAGTCGTTGCCCGCCGCAATCGCCCCGAGCATCCCGCGGGGCCGCGAGCTGTCGACGCGCATCAAGCGGGCGCGCATGGCCAGATCGTCGCTGGCGAGGTTGGCCTCGACCTCGGCGTAGGCCGTGCAGCCGAGCTGTCGCAGCAGCGCGGCATAGAACGCCGTGCGCTGCTCGTCGGGTGTCAGGCCGGCGTCCCGCGCCAGCTCGAACGCGAACAGCCCGGTGATGACGCTCTTGTCCTGGTCGAGCCCGTTGGCGAGATCGAGGATCGCCGAGGCCGCCGTGAGCGTGGCCAGCGGCGGGGTCTCGAGCGCGGGCCGGGGTCGCGCCATGCGGGACGGGACAGTAGCGCACGTGCCGTCGCCGCGCGTCGCTGCGGAGCTACAGCGCGCAGTACGACGGGAACGACGCCGGCAGGCCTCCCGCGTACGGCGATGGCGAAGTCCCGAAGGGGTGCGCGGCGAAGAACGCCAGGACGCTCGGCGCCGCGTCGAGCGGGATGGTGTGACCACCTCCGTGGTCGCACAGCGCCGCGAACCGGCCGCCTCCGATCAGCACGTCGTAGTAAGCCTGGCTCGCCGCGGCGAAGTCCAACGGACCATAGGTGTCCGTGACCCCGCCGAAGAAGACGAGCGCGGCGAGGGGATTGTCGGGCTGCTCGTCCGGGATCGCGATTCCACTCGGGAGTCCGCCCGAGTAGGTCGCGACGCTCGCGATGTAGCTCGACCGCAGGAAGCTGAACGCGGTGGTCTGCAGGGCCCCCGCGCTCATGCCCATCGAGTGGACCCGCGCGGGGTCGATCATGCCCGCCTCGTGCAGACACGCGACGATCTCGTCGGCGAGCACGAAGTCGTCCTGCTGCTGGCTGCCGTTGACCAGGAACCATTCGAAGGTGCCCGCCGCCGGATCGGCGTGCGGCGCCGCGACGATGCCACCGCCGCCGGTGAACTCGCCGAGGCTCGCGCCGAGCGAGTACGCGGCCTCCTCGGGGACGCTGCCGGTGGCGTGCCAGTACAGGACGAGGCTCGACGGGCCGTCGTGATCGCCCGCGAGGGAGAGCGTCACCTGTCGCGGTGGAATCCCAGCCGGGGCGAACGTGACCTCGCCCTCGACGATCTCCGGGCACTCGCCGGTCGACTGCGGCATCACGGGGTCGATGCCCGCGGGCCCCGCCCCGGTCGTGTCGGCCACGCCCGAGGTCCCCTCGGAGCTCGACGCGTCGCCGCCGTCGGAGCTCGTGGCGCCGGTCTGCGCGTCGGTCTGCGCATCGGTCTGCGGACCCACCGTGCCCGACCCGGTGGACTCGTCGGAGCCCATCGCGGTCCCCGAGCTGTCGCCGTCCCCCGTCGCGGGGGAGTCGGCGCCCGGGCACGCGGTCGCGGTCAGGCCGATTAGAACGATCATGGAGCTGGCTGTGCGCATCGGACGGTCTCGCCGGCCGAGCCTGGGGTCGCGCGCGCGCGGACGCCATGACCGACGGCGGCCATTCGCATGACACAAACGGCCAGTTGCCCGGGCCGCGGCGTCGCGAGATCCTCCGGCCGCGGCGCGCCCACGCAAATTGCAGACGAGCGAGGCCGAGGCCCTGCACGGCGTCTCGGCGGCGCTGCTGCGCCCGCTGGCGGCCGTCCTCACCCGACAGGGCGACGACGGCGACGCGTTCCTCGACGGGCTCGGGGTCCGCAGCGACATGCCGGCCGACACCTACGTCGCCGGTGGCCGCGTCGATGCGGCGCTCGACCGCATCGCGGCCGCGCGGGCCGACCCGGTGTTCGGCATCACCTTGGCCCGCGCGGCGAGTCTCCACCCCCTCGGGCTGTTCGGTCACATGGTCTGGTCGAGCGGGACCATCGGCGACGCCATCGCGCGGGCCGCTCGCCTGTTCGCCGTGGTGTCGCGTCGCACTCGCCTCGAGGTCCAGCGCAGCCCCGAGGCCGTGGTGCTACGGCAAGGGATCGTCGCCGGCACCGAGCGCGGTCCGGTCCTCACCGAGTTCGTGTTCGCGTCGTTCGTCCTGCGGGCGCGGGCGGCCACCGGCGGTCGCTTTGCGATCCGCGACGTCGGGTTCCGGCACCGCGGCGTGGACGATCCCGCCTATGCCGAGGTGTTCCGCGCACCGGTGCGCTTCGAGTGCGACGCCGACCAGCTCGTGTTCGATCCCGATCGACTCGAATTACCGCTCTCGAGCGCGGACCACCTCACCTCGAGCACGCTCGAGGTCGCGGCCGAGAAGCTCGCCGCGGCCGACGATGGCGGTCTGCTACGGCGCGTCGAGCGGGCGCTCGCGCGTCGCATCGCGCTGCCGGTCACCGTCGAGGATGTCGCGGCCGAGCTCGGCATCAGCGCCCGCACGCTGCGTCGCGAGCTGGAGCGTCACGGCACCTCGTTCCGCGCCCAGCTCGATCAGGCGCGCCGACGACACGCCGACGAATCCCTCGCGCGCGGGCAGTCGATGAAGGCCATCGCGCTCGAGCTCGGGTTCTCGGATCCCAGCGCGTTCAGCCGCGCGTACAAGCGGTGGACGGGGCGGGCCCGCAATCCGCGGCCGGAGTGAGCGGCGCCTCAGTTGGGCGGTGTACCGCCGCAGAGGCAGGCGCAGACCGGTGGGTTCGGTCCGAGGTCCTCGAGTTCTTCGTTGTGGCAGATCTCCCAGAACGTCGGATCCGACTCGACCTCCGCCGGCCCCTGTGGGCACGGCAGATCGAGGAGTTGGAGCTCGCCGTCGATCTCGCGATGGCGTGGATGAATGTCGAGCTCGGCGCACGCCTGGGGCGCACCATCGAAACAGCTCGAAGACTCGATGGCCCAACACTGGAGATCAGGCGCCGGCTCCAGCGTGCACGTGTCCACGTCGAGTACCCGCCATGCCCCACGCCAACTGCACGCATTTCCTGCTGCGTCGCACTCGGCCTCGGTCACCGCGGCACGGCACAGCTCCGGGCCCGCGGGTCCGCCGGTCGTGGTCGACGATTCTCCCGTCGCCGACGAGGTCGTCACCGCCGTCGTCGATCCATCGACGCCGAGCGTGCCAGACGACGAACTGCTCGCAGACGACTCGGAGTTCACCGATGTCTCGCTTGCGACCGATCCGCTCGTCGCGTCCCCGGCGTCCGGCGATGCACCGCACCCGCCCAGCAAGAAAGCGACAAGCGTCGCGATCACGCGATGCGCGGAGTGATCGCAGCGCGAGCTCGCCACGCCCCCCCTCACGCCCGCCCCGCCCGCACCAGCCGCCCGGGCCGCGCGTCCGTCAGCCGCCCGTCCTGCACCACCACCTGCCCGGCGACGATCGTCGCGCGATACCCCACCGCGTGCTGCATCAACCGCCGCCCACCGGCAGGCAGATCGTGCACCAGCGTCGGCCGCGTCAGCCCCAGCCGCTCGAGGTCGATGACATTCACGTCCGCCCGCTGCCCCACCGCGATCGCCCCGCGATCCGCGAAGCCCACGTACCGCGCCGTATCGAACGCCTGCATCTGCACCAACCGCTCGATCGGGATCCGCCCGGTCGCCCGATCGCGCCCCCAGTGCATCAGCAAATACGTCGGGAAGCTCGCGTCGCAGATCGTCCCCACGTGCGCGCCGCCGTCCGACAGTCCCGGCAGCGCCAGCGGATGACCCAGCATCTCGCGCACGACCTCGAGATTCACACCCGTGAAATTGTACAGCGGGAAGTACAACAGCGCCCGGCCGTCGTCCTCGAGCAATGCGTCGTAGATCACCTCGAGGGCGGTGCGCCCGGTCGCGGCGGCCTCGGCCGCGAGGCACGTCCGCGGATCCGGCTCGTACTCGGGCCGCTCACCGAGTCGATACATTCGTCGCGAGATCATGTCGACGCGCGCGAGCAGGTGATCGGCCAGCGGCGGGATCGAGCTGCCGTCCCCCGCGACCCGATCCGTCGTCTCCGCCAGCAGCCGCGCCCGGAACCCCGGCTCCCGCATCCGCGCCACCCGCTCGGACCGCGGCAGCTGCGAGATCGCCTTGTACGACGGGTACCCGATGAACGGGTGGAAGGTGGCCTCGAGCCCGAGCAGCACCCCGATCGGCCGCGGCGCCACCTGCAGGCGAATCGTCACCCCGCGGGCCGCCGCCTGCTCGGCGCGGGCCACGATCCACTTCCATTGCTCCGGCGATTGATCGCGCTGCATCAGCGACACCGACAGCGGATGCCCGTCCGCCGCGGCCGCCATCGCCTCGATGATGTCGAACTCCGCGTGGAAGTTCGCGTCGGTCACCAGGCAATCGAAGTCCGACACCGCCTGCAGCACGCCGTGGCCCAGCCCGGCGAACGCCCCGGCGATTCCGCAGAGCTCCCGCGCGTCGGCCTCGGACGCCGGCGTCGCCTGGCCGCGGGCGGTGCGGTGATTGTCCGAGCGCCCGGTCGAGAAGCCCACGGCGCCGGCCTGCAGCGCCCGACGGGTCAGCCCCCGCATCTGCTCGATCTCGGCGTCCGTCGCGGCCTGGTCGGCCAGCGCCCGCTCGCCCATGACGAACATCCGCAGCGCGTCGTGGGGCACCTGCACCGCGAAGTCGATCGCGTGGGGGAACGCGTCGATGCGATCCATGTACTCCTCGAAGCTGCGCCAGCCCCACGTCAGGCCCTCGGCCAACGCCGACCCGGGGATGTCCTCGACGCCCTCCATCAGCTCGATGAGGCGGGCGTGGTCGTCGTCGCGGACCGGCGCGAAGCCGACGCCGCAGCTGCCCATCACCACCGTGGTCACGCCGTGCAGGACCGAGGGCGCGAGCGTGTCGTCCCACGACACCTGGCCGTCGTAGTGGGTGTGGATGTCGGTGAAGCCCGGGGTGACGATCGCCCCATCGGCGTCGATCACCCGCTTCGCATCGCCCGCACACTGCCCCACCGCCACGATGCGCCCGTCGACCACGCCGACGTCGCCGCGGTATCCGGGCCGCCCCGTGCCATCGACGATGGTGCCTCCGTTGATCCGCAGGTCGTAGGTCATGCGTTCGCTCCCCGGATCCGGTGTACCGCACGCCCGTCGCACCGCGCCACCGCGGCCGTGTTGCAAGGCCACGGGCAGTCGGGTACATGCGTGCACAATGCGTCGACCGGACCGGGCCACGATGCGTCGCCGCGCCGGTCCGTGGGCCGCCGCGACGCTCGTCGCGGCCCTCGGCGCGCCGCGGGCCGCCCGGGCCGGCGACGGCGACGTGCCCACCCTCGGCAACGAGGCCGCGATGTCGGCCGGCGCCGTGGTCGCGGCCGGCCGCGGCGTCGGCATGGCCTGGTACAACCCCGCGGGCCTCGGCGCGAACACGCGGGCGCGCATCGAGACCTCGAGCGACACCTTCGTGCTCCGATTGCACCGCGTCGACGGCGGCATCGTCACCGGCCTGCCGGATGCCGAGCGCGCGAACGACATCCGCAGCCGCGAGATCGTGATCATCCCCGGCGCGACGGTGTGGGCGTTCCGCGTCGCGCCGCGCGTCAGCGTCGCGCTGTCGCTGTTCGTGCCGTCGTTCGACGAGATCGACATGGACGCCCGCAGCCAGGGCGATGCGCCCGCGGTCGCGTATGGCCAGCAGCTCCGCGTGCAGCACAGCCAGCGCCGCTACGAGGCGGGGCCCTCGGTCGGCTGGGAGATCACGCCCGAGCTCCGCGTCGGCGCGTCGGCGTTCGTGGTCTACGATCGGGTCGCCCGCAGCAGCCGTGCGTGGGCCTGGGGCCTCGATCTGGTCGACGAGAACGAGCGGTTCGTCCAGACCGACGTCTCCGAGTCGGTGCGTTCGTGGGGCGCCGAGCTCGTCGCCGGTGTGCAATGGACACCGACGCCGTACCTCGAGCTCGGCCTCGCGCTGCGCAGCGGCCAGCTGTGGGTCGCGCAGAACACCGAGCGCACCGCGATCGCGACCAACGGCGGCACGACCACGGGCGGCGTCGAGACCGGCGACATCGATTTCGTCCAGCTCGACAGCGGCGTGGTGCGCCCGCATGATCCCCTCGAGCTCGACGTCGGCATCGCCTACCGCTTCGCGCGGGGCTGGATCGCCGCCGACGGCGTGGCGGCGCCGGCCCGCCGCGGCGGCAGCGACGACGGCCGGCGCGCGCGCTGGGGCCTGCGGGTCGGGACGCGCGTGGCGGTCACCAAGACCCTCGTGCTCGGCGCGGGCGTGTACGCCAACCGCAGCACCACCGTGGTCGCCGACGATTTCCTCGACTTCGACCTCGACACCTGGGGCGCAACCTTCGGCGGCGAGCTGCGCAAGCCGGTCCGCCTGGGCCGGGGCGAGCGCGCGCGCACCATCGTGTTCACGCCCACGGCGGCGGTCCGCTATGCGCTGTCGATCGGCCGCGCCGGGCGCATGCGCTTCGATCTCACCAACCTCGACAGCGGCCAGGGCGACGTGATCATCACGACCGGCACCCCGGTGACCGCGCGGGTGCACGACCTCGCGCTGCACCTCGGCACCGGCGTCGAGTTCTGACGGTCAATCGGGCTTGGTCAGTCCGCACGCGATCGCGACCGCGTCGCGGTACGCCTGCCAAGCGTCGTGCATGCGCCCCATCGCCGCGAGCACGACCTCGCGCCGCGCCTCGGCCACGTGATCGAGGACCACCGTCCACGCCGCGCGCCGGTGATCGCCCTCGACCATGCGATGGGCCCGGACCAGCGCCAGCCGCTCGAGGGGCAGGCCGTAGTGCTTGACCAACGGGTGCTCGGACAGCGGCGGCGCGGGGCGCTTGCTCGCGCTCGCATCGAGCTCGCCGCGCTCGTACTCGGTGCCCTCGAGCCACAGGGTGGTGACGGCCGCGGCGACGTCCCAGCCGAGATCCGTCGTCGATCCGTCGATCTCGGCGCGGTACGCCAGCGCGGCCGGCAGCAGCTCGACGGCGTCGAAGCGGTCGAGCGCCATGCCGAGCCCACGCGGGTACTCGAGGAACATCTCGGCGTGGGGCCGACCGCCCGAGAGCTTGCCCGTCTCCTCCTCGTAGAGGTTCTCGGCCAGCTCGCGGCGCGCCGCGGCGATCGGGCACTGCACGTAGGCGCGGCCGAGGAGCACGGCGAAGTCGCGGATGTACACCGCGTACTCATGCTCGAGGTGGATGTGCAGGCGATCGGCCGCGACCACGCCGGTGGTGAACGACGGCCACGCCCAGTGGCGCTTGCGCTCCATCACCGACAACAACGCCTCTTGGAACGCGGCACGATCCACACCGGTGATCCTAGCGTGTCGTCGAGACGCGAGCCAGCGCGGGGCTCAGTCCTTGCCACGCGAGGGCAGAAGCGCCGGTCCCACGGTCAGCGCCAGCATCACGCCCATGACGAGCTTGTCGTTGGCGTCGATCCACGCCTTGGCGCGCGTGACCAGGTCGACGACCACGGGCAGCGCCAGGGCGATGTTGAACCCGACACCGACGCCCGCGAGCACGCCGCCGAGCACGAGCACGCCGACGACGACGGGCGCGCCGCGGAGCAGCCGGGCGATCGGGCCGAGCACGGGGAGCAGCACGCCGGGCGCCGACATCATGCCGATCCCCGCGAACCCGATCGTGAACATGAAGAACCACATCGCATTCGTGGCGAACGGCGCGCTCGCGGGGAAGGTCGGGTCGACCGGGCCCAGCGAGATCTCGAGCACCTGGGCGACGACCGTCGTCGCGAACGACAGGCCCAGGGCGAGGGCGAGCTTCGGTCCGAATGCGACCCGCATCCACAGCGGTCCGACGCCCCCGCGCGGGAGGTGGGCCTCGGCCGCGGCCGCGCCGCCGATCGAGAAGCCGGCGATCGCGAACACGGCGTAGGCGACGCTCGCCGGCAGCACGGCGGCGAAGGGCGGGAACCGAGCGGCGATGCATGCGGCGGCCAGCAGCGCGCAGATCAACGACAGGGCGACGGCGCCGGCCGTGCTCGGTTCGCCACGACCCTGGGCGACGGGGGCTCGGGCGGAGCTGCGGGGCATGTTCGCCAGGTGGGTTGCCATGGTGCCCGCGACAAGAGCAAGCGCCGTGCCGCGGACCGCCGGAGGTCGATCCATGGCGCAGACGCGGCCCGGACGCGGCCCGGCGCGGCCGCCTGCTCAGCACGGGCAACGACGCGGCCCTGCGGCTTGCCCAAGTCGGGCGGGGGCCGCGTCGTCGCGCGCCGGGCCTACTTCTTCTTGATGCTCTTGCAGATGCCGACCAGCTTGTCGGCCATCGCGGCGTCGGTGAAGGTGCTGCCGCTGCACGACCACGGCTTGCCGCCGATGTCGATCTTCACGTCGAACGCCCACTCCTTGCCGAGCGGGGGGTTGCGCTCCCAGCGGGCCTCGGTGTCGCTGACGATCTTGATGTTCGAGTTGTCCTTGTCGTTCGCGAGGCCCTTGACGGCGTCCGCATAGCCGGGCGCCTCACCGACGGACAGGAAGTCGACGTCGGAGATCTGCAGCTGGCGGCTCGGGTCGTCGAACTCGACCTTGGTGCCCTCGGGCGCCATCGCGACGAAGCCCTTGAAGTCGGGGCCGAACGCCGAGAGGTCGAGCTCCTTGTCGGCGGCCGCGGCCGCAGCCGGAGCGTCGGCCGGAGCATCCGCCTTGGCGTCCGCGGGGGCGTCGGCCTTCTTCTCGTCGACCTTCGCGTCGACCTTCTTCTCGTCGTTGACCTTGGCGTCGGTCTTCTTCGCGTCCGCCGTCTTCGCGTCCGCCTTCTTGTCGTCGGCCTTCTTCTCGTCCTTCTTGCTGTCGCACGCGACCGACAGACCGAGGAGCACCACGAGGGGGAAAATGCGAGTCATGCGCCGGGTCAGACGGAGCCCACCGCCCGCGGTTGCACGGCCTCGGGCGGGCGCGAAACGGGCCACGAACCCATCGTCGGCGCGCACCGCGGCGCCGCGGCCCCGAGTCCCGCCGCGACTGAACGGCGTTCCCCCAGGCGTGAACTTCGTTCATCGGCAGCGGTGCGTGCGGGGGAAACCCCGCGCCCATACTCGGGTCGATCCACTCGTATGCGTCCGGACGACGTCAGCGGGGTGTTCCCCGACTCCGCGATGGAGGCACACTCCCGCGTGCTCGAGCGCATCGCGTCGGGGGCACCGCTGGGCGAGGTCATGGGCGAGGTCGTGGCGCTCGTGGAGCAGCAGCTCCCAGGTGCGATGTGCTCGGTGCTGTTGCTCGACGCCGACGGCGTGCACCTGCGGCTGCTCGCAGGCGCGTCGCTGCCGGCGGCCTACAACGCTGCGATCGATGGCATAGCGATCGGGCCCGCGGTGGGATCGTGCGGCACCGCGGCGTGGCACGGCGAGACGGTCGACGTCCAGGACATCGCGACCGATCCCCTGTGGGCCGACTTCCGCGACCTCGCGCTCGCCCACGGCCTGCGCTCGTGCATTTCGATGCCGATCTTCGCCGCGTCCGCCCCGGGCTCGGGCAACCGGGTGCTCGGCACCTTCGCACTGTACCGACGGGAGCTGGTCGCCCGCACCTCCGAGGTCCTCGACGTCCTGCATCGCGCAGCGCACCTCGCGGGTGTCGCCATCGAGCGCGAGCAGGCCACGCGGGCGATCCGCAGCAGCGAAGAGCGCTTCCGCCTCTTCGTCGACGGCGTCCACGACTACGCGCTGCTGCTCACCGACGCCGAGGGGCGCGTGGTGATGTGGAA
Source organism: Nannocystaceae bacterium (assembly GCA_044344875.1). Lineage (GTDB taxonomy): Bacteria > Myxococcota_A > Polyangia > Nannocystales > Nannocystaceae > Xiheibacterium. The sequence continues at coordinate 22,865 of JBIJCC010000093.1, read as the reverse complement.
CCAGGGCGCGCAGCGGACCTTCGGCTACCGCGAGGACGAGGTCCTCGGGCGGCACATCGAGCGGTTCCACCAGGGCGACGCCGACCCCGACAATGTCGCGCGCGCGCTGCTGCGGCGCACCGCGGCCGAGGGGCGGACCGAGGTCGAGGGGTGGCGCGTGCGTCGTGACGGCGAGGTGTTCTGGGCCCACGTCGTCACGACCGCGCTGCGCCGCGAGGACGGCTCGTTGCGCGGCTTCGCCAACGTCGTGCACGATCGGACCGAGCATCGCCGGCTCGAGGAGCAGCTCCGACAGGCCGCCAAGATGGAGGCCGTCGGCAGGCTCGCGGGCGGCGTGGCGCATGACTTCAACAACCTGCTCACGGTGATCAATGGCTGCGCCGACATGCTGAACGGCGAACTCGCCGACGACGATCCCCACCTCGAGTTGGTGGCGTCGATCCGCGAGGCGGGGCAGCACGCCGCCGACCTCACCCGGCAGCTGTTGGCCTTCAGCCGCAAGGTCGTGATCGAGCCCAGGGACGTCGACGTCAATGCGATCGTCGCGGCGACGGGCGAGATGCTGAGGCGACTGATCGGCAATCATGTCGGCCTCGAGACCGTGCTATGCGCCGACGCCTGCACCGTCCGCGCCGATCCGGTGCAGCTCGAACAGGTGGTGCTGAACCTCGTCGTCAACGCGCGCGACGCCATGCCCGATGGCGGCCGCCTCACGGTGCGCACCGCCACGCTCGATCTCGGCGACGGCGAGCGCCAGGGCGAAGCCGGCGCCATCCCAGCCGGCCGCTACGTGGAGCTGTCCGTGACCGACACGGGGCACGGCATCCCCGAGCCCCTGCGGGCGCGGATCTTCGAGCCGTTCTTCACCACGAAGGGCGTCGGCCACGGCACGGGCCTCGGTCTCGCGACCGTGTATGGGATCGTCAAGCAGGCGGGCGGCGATGTCTCCGTCGTCAGCGAGGTCGGCGAGGGCACGACATTCCGCGTGCTGCTCCCGGCGATCTCCGCGTCGTTCCTGGCCGAGCCCGCGAGGGCGGTTCGATCGACCCCCTCGGGCACCGAGACCATCTTACTGGTCGAGGACGACGACGCGGTGCGACGGCTCGCCCACGCGATCCTCAGCCGCTACGGCTATCGCATCCTCGCCGCCCGCAACGGCACCGACGCGCTGCGCGTGCTCGCCGGCCACGCGGGGCCGCTGGCGCTGTTGCTCACCGACGTCGCGATGCCCGGCATGGGCGGCGCCGCGTTGGCGGCCCTCATCCGGGGGCAGCGGCCAGAGGTCCGCGTGCTGTACATGAGCGGCCACGCCGACGATTCCCCGGTCCGCCGCGGTGCGACCACAGACGGCGGGTCCTTCTTGAACAAGCCGTTCACACGACTCGAACTCGCGCACAAGGTCCGCGACGTGCTCGACGGCGACTGATGCCGACGGTTCGCGCGTGCGCTCCGGCCGTCACCCGACCCTCCGAGCGACGCGCATCCCGAGGAACCCCGTCCACAGGATGTAGTCGTTCCACGTCGGATCGTAGCTCGCCGGATCGACGCCGTGCCCCGTGAGCGAGTAGAGGTGCCGCGCCTCGTGCAGCAGGATCACGGCGCGCATCTGGTCCGGCGTGACCGCGCCCTTGTCCGCGGCGCTGGCCTGGCTGAACGACACCGACTGCTTGATCGAGTCGAGGAAGAACGGCGTCGCCAGCAGGACGGTCTGCCGCGCGGCGAACTTCCGCGACGGTGTGTTGTAGTAGTCGTGCTCGTCGAGCACCGCATGCGCGAGCATGTTGTCGTTCGGCGGCGGGACGAAGTGGAGGATCTGCCGCTTGCGATGCATCGCCCGCAGCAGGGCGCCGACATTGCCGCCGCCGAGCAGCGGCGCACCGCGGCTCGAGGGCGATCCGTAGAGCCGGCGAAGCTCTTGGTTGCCGTCCCAAGCCTTGGCCGCCAGCTCGACGGCCACTCCGATCATCTTGTCGATGCTCATCGCGTCGGTTCCTTTCGACCTCGCGGTCGTCGAGCGCCAGACGCCACCTACCCCGCCGATATTCCGCAAGAAATCCGCGTCGAGAATTCGGAACGACGACGTGAACCGACAGGCCAGCGCGGCATCTGTAGGGGCGCGGGCTCCGTCTCGCACCGGCGGGCCGGCCCTCGCACGGGTCGACGGGCTCGGGCAAACTGTCGCCCATGTTGGTGCTCGCACCGAACCCGGACAAGGCGTGGACCGAGCGCTACCTCCTGCTCACCTCGCCGCTGTGGGTCGCCGCGGTCGCGACCGTCGTGCTGACCGGGGTGCTGCGCGGCTGGGACGACCTCGACTACCTCATGTTCTCGTGTGCGACCGCGGCCCCCGCTGCGCTCGGGCCCCTGTTCGTGCGCGCTCGTCCCGACCGCGATCGGCCGTGGTGGTCGTGCCACTGGTTCAAGTTCAACCTCTGGGTCGCGATCCTGGTCGCGTTCGGCACCTACTTCGGGACCGCCTACTTCTTCGATTTGATGGGCATGCGCTACGCCTTCGGTGCGCAGTGGACATTCCAGTCGAACGTCGTCGGTCGCACCGGATCGACGGTGCCCGTGTTCATGTACCCGCTGACGCATGCCTACTTCGCGACCTACTTCGCGGTGCTGGTGTCGCTCGATCGGACCCTGCGCGCGCGCCTGCGACCGGGGCCGATCGGCCGCGCGCTGATCGTCTTGGCCCTGGCCTACGGCATCGCCTTCGCCGAGACGTTCTTCATGGCCACCGACCTGATGACCGATCTCTTCCACTACGAGCAGCACGACAAGATGCTCGCGTGGGGTTCGTTCGGCTACGCGGCGTACTTCGTCGTCGGCTTGCCGATGATGCGACGCCTCGACGAGCACGCGACCGATTGGTCCGTCGGTCGCGTGGTCATCGAGGCGCTCGCCTCGTGCATGGCGATCCTGTGCCTGCTCGAGGTGTGGGCCCAGCTCGTGGGCCCGCTGTAGCGGTGGATTACTCCGGCGCCGACCGGGTCGGCGCCGAGCCGACCGAGGCCTCGAGCCGCGCGGCGTTCGCGAGCTCGTCCGGTGCGCCGGCGCGATAGGCCCGCAGCGCCGCCTCCTCGAGGTCGCGGATCCGTGCGGCGTCGCCCCCCGTCGACGACAGCGCGCGGGCGAGCACGACGCGGGCATCCGGCTCGCCGAACTGCACGCCCTCGACGCGATCGAAGATCGCGACGGCGCGCTCGGCCAGCGGCACGGCAGCGGCGGCCTGTCGCTGCGCGAGCAGGGACTCCGCGAGCGCCTGCAACGCACTGGCGACCTCCGGGTGGTCGGGCCCCAGCGCCGCCTCCCGCACCCGCAGCGCCCGCTCCCGGAGCTGGCGGGCCGGCTCCCGGTCGCCGCGCTCGTCGTACTGCTGGGCGAGGAGCAGCAACGCCGAGGCGTTGCGGGGGTGGTCCTCGCCGAGCGTCGCTCGGTAGATCGCGAGCGCTCGCTCGAGGGCGGCGATCACCTGGCCGCGATCCCGACGGGCCGCACGTGTCGACGCGTCGTTTGTCAGCAGCATCGCGAGCATCGGATCGTTCGCACCGCCGGTGCGCTCGGTCGCCGCGATCGCGCGCTGGTACATCGCATGCGCCTCCTCGGACTCGCCGAGGTCCTCGAGGACACCGCCGAGGTTGTTGAGGCTCATGACCGTCTCGGGGTGGTCGCGCCCGAGGACCGCCTCGCGGATCTCGAGCGCCCGCGCGTGCAGGCCCCGCGCCGCATCGCGATCGCCGAGCAGCAATGTCACCGAACCCAGGCCCGACAAGCACGTCGCCACATCGGGGTGCGTCGGGCCGAATGCCCGCTCGATCACCGGCAACGCCCGCTCGTACAGTGACTTGGCCGCCGCGTAGTCGCCCGAGTCGACCAGGACGTTCGCGAGGTTGTGCAGGCCCCGCGCGACCTGGGGGTGGTCCGGACCGAGGTTGCGCTCGTCCTGCGCGATCGCCTGCTCGAGCAGCGCGCGCGCCGTCGCGTGCTCGTTCATCGCCCGATGGACCGTCGCGAGGTTCCGAAGCCGATGGGACTCCCGCACGGAGTCGGACGGCCCTGCGTGGACCAGGGCGACCTCGGCGTGGCGCGCCCACTGCAGCGCGGCGTCGTGGTGCCGGAGCTTGACGCCGCTGACGAAGGTCAGCGCGATCGCTGCGCTCGCCGCGACGTCCCAGGCCCCGACCAGCGAGGCCTCGAAGTAGGCCTGGGCGCCGACCTGCTCGGCGGCGGCGTAGTCACCGTTGTCGCCGACGAGCTCGGCCTCGGTCGCCCGCGCCAAGGCCACCACGGGCGGCCAATCGAGGAGCTCGGCCCGGCGCAGGGCCTCGGTCGCGACCGCGAGCCCGGCGGGGTATCTGCCCGCCCCACGCAGCGCGTCGGCGCGCGAGATCTCGGCGCGGATCGATCGCGTCTCCTCGCGCCGATCGAAGGGCGGGTGCGGGAGTCGGCGCAACACCTCGGTCTCGAGACAGCGATCGACCGCGGGCAACCGCGTCACTGCGACGATCGCCCGCTCGAGCATCGGCGGATCGGCACGCGACAGCTCGCCCACGAGCGCGGCGAATTCCAGGCCGCGCTCCTCGAGGCACCACGACGCGCGATCCAGGTCGTCCGCGCTCCAGCTCTCGCGCACGTCGTGTCGCAGACACGCCTCCGCGTGGGCCGCCCCGATCCCCGCGGCGTAGTCGTCGAGGCGCGGCAGGACGCGCTCGGCCGTCCCCGCGGCGTAGTCGACCCCGACCGAGAGCATCGCGTCGCGGATCTCGCCACGTGTATCGTCGTTCCACAGCGAGTCGGCGATCGCCTGCCCGCCCTGCTCGCACGCGGCCACGCGACTGCGAGCGGCGACCTCGCGCAGACCGAACACCGCGATCACGCCAACGACGGCGGCGCCCACCGCCAGCGACCGACGTCGCATGCCGGCGCTGGCGAGGCCACGCCCGAGCGCGTGCACCAGCGCGTCCATCGACGGCCACCGCGCATCGGGTTCCTGGGCGAGCCCGCGCTCGACGATCCGCCGGAGCCACGACGGTACGCCTGCGGCCCGCGGGGGCTCGCGCACGCGTCCAGCCAGCACGGCAGCGGCGAGCTCGGGGACGCTCGCGCCCGCGAAGGGCCGCTCACCGAACAGGCCCTCCCAGAGCGTCACGCAGAAGGCGAACTGGTCCGAGCGCGCGTCGCTCGACGTCCCCGCGAAGCACTCGAGCGCCATGTACAGCGGCGTCCCGACCATGCCCGGCGAGGCCTCTGCGGTGCCGCCCGCGCCCTGGACGAACGCGATGCCGAAGTCCATGACGCGCGCGCGACCGTCGTCGCCGAGCATCACGTTGTCGGGCTTGAAGTCGCGGTGGACCAGCCCCTGTTCGTGAGCCGCATGGAGCCCGCGCCCGGCGTCGATCATCGCCGCGAGCACGTCCCGCCACGGCGGCTTCGCCTCGGAGAACCACGCACGCATCGTTTGTCCGGCGACGAACTCCATCGCGATCCACACCCGATCGTCGACCGCGCCGACGTCGTAGACCCCGACGACGTTGGGGTGCGCCAGCTTCGCGAGGGCCTGGGCCTCGAGGAGCAGCTTGGCGCGGCCCTGCGTATCGCCGGGACGGGCGTGCAAGAGCTTCAGCGCGACCTTGCGATCGAGCTCGGGATCGTAGGCCCCGTAGACGACCCCCATCGCCCCGCTGCCCAGCTCGGACAAGACGACGTAGCGACCCACCGCATCGCCGGTCGCGAGCGGTCGGGGCGGCCGCTCCGTCGCGTCGGCGACCCCGCCGTCGCGGGTCGCGGCCAGCGTCCGATCACCGACCCGCACGTCGGCGGGCGGGGCGTCGTCGCCGTCACGCACGACGCCCGCTCCGACCGACGGACGGGCCCACCCGCGTGACGTGGGTCAGTTGATGTCGTCGCCGAACTCGCTGCACCTGCGCAGCGTCGCGCCCTCCACCATGCGATGGAAGTCGTAGGGCGTCGTTGGCCATTGATCGGTGGATGCCAGCGTATCATGCCGCGCCGGCGCGTCGGACCGCCCGGCGTCGCGCGACCAAGCGGGCTAGAATCCAAGGCGCTGCGCGATGTCTGATACGTCCCCCACCGATGCTGCCAAGCTGAGGGCCCACCCTCCCCTCGCGATCGCCGTGACCCGAATCCGGCCGGCGGCGCTCGTGCTCAGCGTTCTCCTCGCCATCGGCTACGGGGTCACGGGAAGCACGTTCTTCCTCTCCCCAGGACACGACATGATGGAAGGCCTCGGCTACGCGGTGGGCAGCGTCCTCCTCTTGCTTGCAGCGGCCGCGGCGGTCGCAGCCGTCCTCGCGTCCCGTGGGCGGCGGGAAGCATGGGCCCTGCTCACCGTGCCTCCAGCTCTGATCTTCTTCGCGCTCGTTGCAGCCATGCCCTGAACGCGAACGCGACACCCACCGACACGTTCAAGTCTCGCGGCCCCAGGCCGACAGCTCATTCCGACCTGCCACGTACGGCGCCGTCTGTGGTGACAAGCGCCACGTACTTGGAGCGGATGGGTACGATCCTCAGACAGTGACGCTCCGCGCCGTCTCGTCGCGACCCGATCACCCCGCCGCCGAGCACCGCGCGTCGATGCGTCGCGCGCCCAGGCCTCGAGGATGGACGACTCGGACCGCTCCGCATCCGCGCCGTCACTCGACCGAGAACAACGCGACCCCGTTGCCAGTCGAGGCGAGCAGATCCAGATCGCCGTCCAGGTCCATGTCGATCGCCTGCACCGAGCCCCCGAAGTACAACTCGTCGGACAGCGGGACCATCACGCCGCAGTCGAAGTCGACCAACACCGCGAAGAACTCGTCGAGCATCACCGCGTCGTAGCCGCCCGGGTAGCCCACGTACACGATCTCCGGATCGAACGGCACGGCGGTGGCCTCGACGAACACGGCGTTGTCCACGACATCGCCCGCGAGTTCGGCGCGGACCGCCGTCGCTTGCACGAACGGCGCCCCTTCGACGCCGAAGAACGTGGGGACGCCGGCGTCGTCGTCGACGATTGCCATGTCGCCGTAGTGGACCAGCATCCGCGGATACCCGGTCCAGCTCGGGCTGGACTCGCCGAGCGGCGCCGAGAACATCGCCGTCTGTCCGGTGTAGCCGGCGACGTAGACCTGTGGCGGCTGGGCGGAGGACACGAACAGCTCGTCGACCCCGAGCAGGTCGACCGCGAACTCCTCGACCTGGTTCTCGCCGCCGACGTCGCGAACCACGACGACCGTCCCGTCGCCGGCGGCGATGAGCTCCGCGCGCCCGTCGCCATCCAAGTCGGCCCCCTCGAATGCGGTGATCGTCGCCGACAGATCGACGAACTCCGCCGGCGAGAACTCGCCGGCCCCATCACCCTGGGCGACGCCCAACTGGCCGTCCGCGAGGAACGCGAGGTCCCCGGGTGCGTCGCCGAACAGGCGTGCGAGCCGGAGCCGAGTGGCTCCGTCGACCAGCACGAACTCGGGCTGAAGCGGCTCGCCCGACTCGAGATCCCAGCCGTTGGCGCTGCCCAGCCAGATGCGCATGTCGCCCCCAGCGTCGAGGACGAGGTCCGGCCACGCATCGCCGTTCACGTCGCCTGCGACGTAGGGGACGGGCGCCAGGCTGACCAAGAACGTCGAGACCGCGAACGACGGCGCGCTCAACCCGGGACACGCCGGTTCACCGGTCGACGATTCCCCTGCCGTCGTGGTCGGCGATGCGGTCGTCCCGTGGGACGCACTCGCGTCCGCGGCTCCGCTCGTGCTCTCGTCCGCGCCGCTGGACCCGCCACCCCCACCGCCGTCACCGTCCCCGGTGCCGAGCCGTGGCCCGCAGCCCACAGCGGTGAGAAGCGCGACCGCGAACCGTCCACGACCTGCCGAGCGACGCACCATGCCGACCAGCCTAATCCGCCCGCACGGACGGGCCAACCCCCCGAGGCGTTGCAGCGGACGCGTCCACCGAGCTACGCTCGCTGCGCCGCCGCACAACGCCAAGTTGCGCGACCGCAGGAGCATCGATGCGCTGCCCCCACACCGCCAAGGCGCGAGACCGACGAGGGCGACCGGCATGAGCACGGTTCGCATCGCGCTCGCGAACATCCGCGTACCTACGACTCCGCAGGAGTCCGTGCTCCTGGCGACCTCAGCGGTTGCCGAGGCGGGCCGGCAAGACGCGCTCGTGGTCTGCTTCCCCGAGTGCTTCGTGCCCGGATATCGGTGGTCCGAAACGACCGGACAACCGCCGGATCCCGACTTTTTGGAGCGAGCATGGTCCGAGGTGGCGCACGCCGCCAAGGTCGCGGGCATCACCGTCATCTTGGGCACGGAGCGCATCACCGACCGCGGTCTGCAGATCACCGCGTGTGTGATCAATCCGGACGGCACGATCGCGGGTTGGCAAGACAAGGTGCAGCTCGATCCGGCGGAAGAAGCCATCTATCCCGCGTTCGGCACGGAACGCCGAGTCTTCACCGCCGGTCCGCTCACCTTCGGTGTGGTGATTTGCCACGAAGGTTGGCGGTATCCGGAAACGGTGCGGTGGGCTGTGCGTCGAGGCGCGCAGGTCGTGTTCCACCCGCATGCGCACGTCGCCGAGCCCGGAGGCTATCGTCCGGTCACGTTCGCGGATCCCGCCAATACCTTCCACGAGAAGGCGGTGCTGTGTCGTGCGGCGGAGAACACGTGCTACTTCGCTTCGGTGAACTGCGCGAGCGAGGGCGCCGGGATCACGTCGGCGGTAGCGCGTCCGGATGGCACACTGCAGTGCTTCCAACCGTATGGGCAAGCCGGCTTGCTCGTGGCGGATCTGGACCTGAGTGCGGCCACCGGACAGCTCGCCTCGCGGTGCCGTACCTCCCTGGCGTAGGGAGCGATCGCAAGCCCATGATCGCCATCACCGCGGAGGTTGCCCGCGAGCGCGCGGGCAGCCTATGCACGACGCGCCTCAGCCCATGTGCGCGATGATGTCGTCGCCGAACTCGCTGCACTTGCGCAGCGTCGCGCCCTCCATCATGCGATGGAAGTCGTAGGTGACCGTCTTGGCGCCGATGGCCCCGTCGACGCCCTTGATGATGAGATCCGCCGCCTCGTTCCAGCCCATGTAGCGCAGCATCATCTCGCCCGAGAGGATGACCGAGCCGGGGTTGACCTTGTCCTGGCCGGCGTACTTGGGCGCGGTGCCGTGGGTCGCCTCGAAGATCGCGGCGCCCGTGACGTAGTTGATGTTGCCGCCCGGCGCGATGCCGATGCCGCCGACCTCGGCCGCCAGCGCGTCCGAGATGTAGTCGCCGTTCAGGTTCATCGTCGCGATGACCGAGTACTCCGACGGGCGGGTGAGGATCTGCTGCAGGAAGGCGTCGGCGATGACGTCCTTGATGATGACCTCGTGGCCGTCCTTGCGTGCCACGTGCCACGGGCCGCCGTCGAGCTCGGTGGCGCCGAACTCGGTCTTCGCCAGCTCGTAGCCCCAGTCGCGGAAGGCGCCCTCGGTGTACTTCATGATGTTGCCCTTGTGCACGATCGTCAGGCTGGGCAGCTTGTTGTCGAACGTGTACTTGAGCGCGGCGCGGACCAGGCGAGCCGTGCCCTCCTGCGAGATCGGCTTGATGCCGAACCCCGTGGTCTCGGGGAAGCGGACCTTCGCGTAGCGGGTGCCGAAGTTCTCGGCGAGGAACTTGGCGAACTTCTTCGCGTCCTCGGTGCCGGCCTGGAACTCGATGCCGGCGTAGATGTCCTCGGTGTTCTCGCGGAAGATCACCATGTCGACGGCCTCGGGGTGCTTCACCGGGCTCGGCACGCCGCGGAAGTGTCGGACCGGCCGAAGACAGACGTAGAGGTCGAGGGTCTGGCGCAGCGCGACGTTGAGCGAGCGGATGCCACCGCCGACCGGCGTCGTGAGCGGGCCCTTGATGCCGACGAGGTACTGGCGGAAGGCGGCCATCGTCGCCTCGGGGAGCCACTCCCCGGTCTTGGTGTGGGCCTTCTCGCCGGCGAGGACCTCGAGCCACTCGATCTTGCGCTTGCCGCCGTAGGCCTTGGCCACCGCCGCATCGAAGACGCGGACCGAGGCGGCCCAGATGTCGGGGCCGATGCCGTCGCCTTCGACGAACGGGATGATCGGCTGATCGGGTACGACCAGCCCATTGGGAGTCATCGTGATCGCGGAACCCATGGCGTGCTCTCTTTCGCGGTCGGCGCGCCCGAGCAACAGCCCGCGGCCGACTCGCGGGCGGGTATACCAAAGCGCGGCGCGCCGCCAAAGGCCGCGCCGGCGCGGCCGCGAGAAGGGCGCTGGCGCGCCGCGGCGTCGAGGGGCAACGCGTGGTGAGCTGCGACACGGGCGGCCCGCGGTGGTCCATCATGCGGCCCCGATGCTGCGCCCCGGCCTCGCCTGGCTCCTCGCGCGACCCGTCGCCCACCGCGGCCTGCACGACGCGCACCGGCCCGAGAACTCCCTGGCGGCGTTCGACGCCGCGTGCGACGCGGGCTACCCGATCGAGCTCGACGTGCACCTCGGCGCGCAGGGATCGCTGCCGGTCTTCCACGACGACACGCTGGTGCGGATGACCGGGGCCGCAGGCGAACTCCACGACACGCCGCGGGCGCGCCTCGATGCGCTGCGCCTCGCCGGGACCGACGAGCGGATCCCGTCGCTGCCCGAGGTGCTCGCGCGCGTGCGCGGCCGCGTGCCGCTCGTGATCGAGTTGAAGGCGCGGCGCGGCGGGCCCGGCCTCGTGCCCGCGGTGCTCGACGCGCTGGCCGGTTACCGCGGCGAGCTCGCGCTGCAGTCGTTCGATCCGCGGACGCTCGCCGCGATCCGTCGACGCGAACCATCGCGGGTGCTCGGCCTCTTGGCGTCGGACTTCCGCGGCGGCGACGTCTCGCGGCTCGAGCGGTTCGTCCTGCGACGCCTGCTGCTCGCCCCGCTGTCGCGCCCCGACTACGTCGGCTACGAGCTGCGCTGCCTGCCGTACTGGGCGACGAGCCTCGCGCGGCGGATGGGGACGCCGGTGCTGGCGTGGACGGTCCGCACCGCGCAGGATCTCTCGCGGTCGCGAGAGGTTGCGGACAACTGCATCTTCGAGGGCGTGCGGCCGTAGCGGACGAGCTCCGGGCAACGACCAGGCCCGCGAAGGGCTCCAGCACGGCCAGCGCGATGCGCTGCCGGATCTCCGCGTGCGAGCGACCGAGGTCACCCGCGACGCTGCCCAAGATCGCCTCGACGTCGCGGGGCCCTGCGCCGGGCGTCAGGGCGACCGCGTGCATGCACGAGGGTGTGCCGAGAGCGACGGCGTGCGCAAGTCCATGGAGGGCCAGACGGGATTCGAACCCGCGTACTCCTGCTTAACAGGCAGGCGCTGAACCAACTCAGCTACTGACCCGAGGGATGACGTTCATGTGCCAGGGGCGGGATTCGAACCCGCGTGTGCCGCTTCATGAGAGCGCTGCCTAACCGCTCGGCCACCCTGGCGGGATGGGACTGCGTTGCGATCGGGCATGAGCTCGTCGTAGGTGATGGCTCGGCTCGCCGCAGCACGTGCGCGACCCGAGACGGTGATGTGTCGATCGTTCATCGTCGGATTCCTCGAAGAGGGTGATCCGCGTGTCGAGCACCCCCCGGTGCCCGCTGGAATGCAGCTTCGAGACCGGGGAATCGCTCAACACGCGGCGAGATTGCGGCCGGAATCGGCCGCAACCAGGCGCATGCCCGAGGGCATGGCGCAGCTGGCGTTCTCGTGGGTGGAGCGATTCACGGCGGGACCTTCGAAACAGCGAAGACTCAGATGTAGTGGAGCCGGCACGCATCGTCAAGTCGATTCGCGTCGACGATGCGAGGTGAGCTACGATCGGCGGACCACCGTGAGGCGACGAACATCCGCACCTGCGCGCCTCGGCGCTACGCTCGCCCTGTTGCCCGTCCTGTCGCTCGTTGGGGCGTGCGGCGAGGGCCCGCCGGCGGGTGTGGCCACGGTGACGTCCGACGCGTGGGGTCCGACCGGCGATGCGGCGCCGGTCAGCACCGACGCGGCGCCGGTCGGTACCGACGGTGGCTCGACGGGCGAGGGCGCGTGCGCGGGTCCGTTCATGTACGGGCCCGCGACGTCGTGGACGCGCTATGGCCTGGATCCCGACAACTCGCGGTACAACGCCGCCGAACGGGCGATCACGCCGAGCACGGTCGCATGCCTGCAGGCGCGGTGGTCGATCGCCGACCTCGAGGGCGTGACGAGCACACCGGCGGTCAGCGACGGCGTGGTCTATTTCGGCGACTGGTCCGGATCGCTGCACGCCCGCGATCGCGCCACGGGTGAGCCGCGGTGGGTGACGCCCCTGGGCCTCGCGATCAACGACTCACCGCTCGTCCACGGCGAGCGGGTGTTCGTCGGCGACGCCGATGGGATCCTCTACGCGGTCACGCGCGCGACGGGGGAGATCGACTGGTCGCTCGAGCTCGACGTCCACCCCGACGCGGGAATCTACGGCTCACCCGTTGCCGTGGGATCCCGCGTCGTCGTCGGGGTGGCCTCGACGGAGCTCGCGACGCTGCACGACGACTACACGTTCCGCGGCAGCCTGATCTCGCTCGACGCGGCCACCGGGGCAATTCACTGGCGCCGATCGATGACGCCCGACGACGACACCGCGGGGGCCGGCGTCTCCGTCTGGTCGACGCCTGCAGTCGACGCGGGGCGCAACCTGCTGTTCGTCGGCACCGGCAACACCTACGAACCGCCCGCGGCGCCGCTCTCGGACGCGTTGCTGGCGATCGATGCCAGCACCGGCGAGCTGGTGTGGAGTCGACAGTTCACCGCCGGCGACGTCTACACCATCTTCATGCCCGAGCCGCAGGGCGTCGACGCCGACATCGGCGCCGCGCCGAACCTCTTCGCGATCGACGGCCGCGACGTCGTCGGGGTCGGCGACAAGGCCGGCGTCTACGCGGTGCTCGATCGCGACGACGGCGAGACCGTGTGGGCGACCCGGCTCGGCCCCGGCAGCCACCTCGGCGGCGTGATGACCACGGCGGCCGTCGGCAACGACACCATCTACGTCGCGAACAACACCTGGATCGGCAACATCTTCGATTTCGGCAGCGACGAGAACTCCGCGATCGTGGTCGCCCTCGACGCCGCGACCGGGGAGATCCGGTGGCAGCGTCCGATGCCGCGGCCGATCTTCGGCGCGCTCACGCTCGCGGGCGACGTGCTGTGGCACGGCACGATCGACGGGGTCGTGCACGCGCTCGATGCCGAGACCGGCGTCGAGGTCTGGAACACCGCGCCCGGCGGTGACGATCCGGACGCGGGCATCGGCGGCGGACTCTCGGTCGTCGACGGGACCGTGTTCGTGGGCTACGGCTTCTGGTTCTTCACCGAACCGAAGGGCGCCCACGGCGGCGTGGTCGCGTACGGCCTGCCGGGTTGACGCGCGCGAGTGAGGGTGAGCGTGACGATGGCGTCGTTCACGAGCCCGCCGCCGAGCCACGAAGAACAACCGCCCCGCGTCAGCCGGCGCGATCGACTGCGCGCCACAACGCTTGGAACTCCACGTCGGCCGCCGACATCTGGCGTCGGGCGGCGTCGAGCGTCGTGATGGCGTCGAGGGCCGCCTCGGCGGCCCGGTGCCACGCCGCGAGACTGGACGCGATGATCGAGCGTACCTGCGTGTGATCGGTCTGCGGCGTCTCGAGGGCTGCAAAGGCGGCCTGCAGCCGATCGACGGCGTCGGACGCCGCGGCTTGGGCCACGCCGGCCTTGGCCTTCCCGTTGGTCCCGCAGCGCTCGGCCTCCGCGAGCGCACGCTCGACGTCGTCGAGGCGCGCACTCCACGACGCCCGCGCCCCGTCGAGTTCGCCCACGATGCGGCCGCGGAGCACCTCGACGAGCCGACGATACTCCCGCAGCAGCGCGCTGTGCGACGCGCCGAGGGTGCCGCCGGCCGCCGTCGGACTCACGGGTCGCCCTCCAGACACTCGCCGTCGACGCAGCAGACGCCGGGATCCAGCAGGGTGCCATCGCGGCCCACCTCATCGCCGACGCACTTGCCCACGAAGCACCAGCCGTGCGCACACGGATTCCCCGGACAACCGTACCAACCGTCGTCGTCGTCGCCGTCGTCGTCGTCGTCGTCGTCGCCGCCGCGGTCGTCGTCGTCGCGATCGTCGTCGTCGCAAGGCCCGAGATCGGGCTCCGGGGGACGCGCGTCCCCCCGCGGCGAGACGTTCGGTACGCGTGCCAGCGGCCCATCGGGACGCGTGACGACGTCGACATCGCAGGCGCCGATCCCGACGAGCATGGCGGCGATGACGAGCGAACCTGCGGCGCGGAGGGGAAACACCGGGCGGGGCATGACGACAGAGCCCACAGCTCCCCGCGGAGTTTCCTGCGAGGGAGGGGGATCCAGCGCTGCTGCACTAGAACCGCGACGAACCCCACACCCGCTCCCGAAGCGCCTCGCGTCGACCATCGATCCGGTGAGTGGCCGGTCCCGCCTGGTTCCATTCGAAGAACTCGCAGGCCCCCGACGATTTCGCGGGCGCGGGCCCACGACCACCCCAGCGTGGGCCTGTCACTCGCCCGCACTGACCGAGGCCCCGGCACGGCCCCTCGATCAGGACCTCGCCCATCGCCCCCGATGCGACCGACTCGACGCGGAATTGCACCCAGGGATCGTCGACGCGAACTGTCGACCCGCCGCGTCGCCGTGAGGCTCACGCCTCGCGCCAGGTCAGCGAGATCAGCGTCCGCGGGTCGCCGTCCCAGCCGCGGGCCTCGAACTTCGCCACCACGTCGGTGCCGCCGGCGGCCTCGATCATCCGCTCGACGAACCCGAGGGTCTGGTGGCATGCCGCGCGCTCGGCCTCCACGCCCATGCCGTACTGCGCCGACACGATCGCGCTGTCGTCGAGCACCTCGTCGACGTCGATCGCGTCGTAGTCGAAGAAGCCCCGTTGCATCGATCGGAACCGCATCAGCGTGCCGCGGGGATCCCCGGCGGCGATGAGCATCGGATGGGCCACGCGCACCGACTCGACCTGGAAGCGGCCCCACATCTGCACGGCCGGGAGCTGACCACCTGCGACCTCGCGGATGATGCCGACGCCGAAGCGCTCGAACGTCGCCATCGGGTACCAGGCGTCGGGGTCGATCGGCTGGACCAGCAGCGCCGCGTCTTCGTCCTCGAGGTAGCGCGACCAGTCGATCGCTGCGTGGCCGCGGATCATCCGCACGTAGTCCACGAACAGCACTCCGCGCACGCGTCGGATCGCGGGTGTGGTCGGGTCGGAGGGGTCCATGACGAGCGGGAGGCTACCCTGCGTCGACGGCCAAGAGCGCTCGGGGCCGCGACCGCGACCGCCGCAACCATCGGGGGCGCGGCGGCGCCGCAACCATCCGGGCGTTGCGGCACGCACCGCGCCGCAACGGCTTCGGGCCCGCGGTTTGGCCGAAGATTCAACTCTCGCCAGGCATCTGCCATCCTGTGTCCCCGTGCGTCCTGCCCACCTGTCGCGGCTCCGGATCCCCGGCGCCGTGCTCGATGACCTCGTCCGACTCCACGCCGAGTGGGCGCTCGGGTCGGGGACGTTCGCCGCGCTCCGCGAGTCGCGGTTGGCCGCGGGGGTGCCGGCTGATCTCGATGTCGACGCGGTCGTGGGGGACCGCGGCGGGGACTGGTCGTTCAAGTTCTCGCTGCCCGACACCGCGGGGGTGACCCGCAGCAGCGCGATCCGGATCCTGCAGCGCGGCGCCGAGGTGATCGTGGAGCACCTCGTCGTGCGCGACGGTTCAGCCGAACGTCTGCCTGTGCCCCACGCCGACGCGCCGGAGATCGTGCGGTGGCTGCTCGCCAACCTGCCGGCGATCGAGCCCGCGCCGCTGCGAGCGTCGCAGGCGAGCGTCGTCGACGAGGCCGACGCCGGGGCGCTCGTCGCCCGGGCCTTGGACACCGAACGCACCGTGCCCATGCTCATCGTCTCGGTCGAGAACGCCTCGCGCTCGCCACTGGTGGATGCCGATCAGCTCGCCCGTCGCGTCGCCGGCATGATGACCGTGCACCGACTCGGATCGGTGCGCGCCTCGTATCGACTGCGCGACGAGCTCGTGTCCGTCGGGCTCGACGAGAAGCTCGGCTGCTACAACGGTGGGGTGCGGATCCTGTGGCCCGGGGTCCGCCCCGGCGACAACCCCTATGATCATTTGCTGGTGCTGCCGGTGCGATTGATGGGGATGGCCCCCGCCTCGCGCACCGAGCAGGTCGCCGGGGTGTTCTGCGAACTCGTCGCCGAGAACGAGGACCTTCGCCGGTGGATCCGCGACGTCGAGGGCCCGACGCCGCCTCCGGTGGTGCGACGCCCACCGCCGCGCCCCGCGACGCCCGTCACCCTCGATCCGCGACGCAGCGACGAGGCAGCAGGCGCGCGATCGGATTCCCTCGGGCCCTTGGTGGCGCCGCCGCGGGTCGTCGCGGCGCCGGTCGTGACGCCCAAGGCCGTCGCGTTGCCGCAGGTCGCATCGCCGCAGGCCGCATCGCCGCCGCGGGTCGTCCCGACGCCGCAGGCCGTGATGTCACCGCAGGCCGTGATATCACCGCAGGCCGTGACGGCACCGCAGGCCGTGATGTCACCGCAGGCCGTGATGTCACCGCAGGCCGCGACGGCGCCGCAGGCCGTGACGGCGCCGCAGGCCGTGACGGCGCAGGCGATCGTGCCGACGCCGGCCCCGCGCGCGACGATCGATCGAGTCCCACCGGCGAGCGACGTTCCGCCCGCGCTCGAGGATGCGCCTGCATCGGTCGACCCCGCCGAACCCGAGCCCACGCCCCCGTCGAGCCGCGCCCCCTCGAAGTCGACGTGGCTTGCCCTCGCCGACGATCTCGCCGCCGGCCTACAGCTCGCCGAGGAGCAGGAGAAGGAGCTCGAGACCGTGCGCAGCGAGCTGGCGCTGGCCCGCCGCGATCTGCGACGCGCCGAGCAGGAGCGGGACGAGATCCGCGGCTCGCTCGGGCCGCCGCGCACCGTCGCCGCCGCGCTCGCGATCGCCGAGGCCCTGTTCGCCGAGCAGCTCACGGTGCTCCGCAGCGCCCGCGCCTCCGCCGAGGACTCGCCGTACCGCGATCCCGCGCGCGTGCTGTTCGTCCTCGGCCTGCTCGCGAACTGCGACGTCGGTGGCATCGGCGACGTGATCCACCGCGCGCTGGGGACGATGGCGCGGTGGAAACCCAAGGACAGCCCGGAGACGCTCAAGGCCTTCGGCCGCGAGCGCACCTGGACCGACGCCAGCGGCACCGCGAAGACCTTCGGTCGCCACATCACCCTCGGCCACGGCGTCAGCGCGCAGAAGTGCCTGCAGATCTACTACGACGTCCTCGCCGACGGACGGATCGAGGTCGCGTGGTGCGGCGAGCACCGCCCGACGGTCGGCGAAGACACCTGACGCCCTAGCCCGTGGTAGCCTCGAGTCGCGTCCCGACCGGGCCGCGCCCGGCCGTGGACGCACTGCTGCGATTCGACGCATTCGAGCTCGATCGACGTCGGGGTGTGTTGCTGCGCGAGGGCGTGACCATCGACCTGCAGCCCAAGCAGTTCGACGCGCTGGTGCTGTTCGCCACCAGTGGGGGCCGCCTCGTCACCCGCGAGGAGCTCCACGCCGCGCTGTGGCCGGGCGTCCACGTCGCCGACGATTCCCTGCAGCAGGTGGTCAGCAAGCTGCGTCGCGCGCTCGGGGATGCGGTGCGCGAGCCACGATTCCTCGAGACGGTGCCGCGCCGCGGCTATCGATTCCTTCCGAACGTCGAAGCGGTGCCGGCCGTCGAATCGGCGCCGCCCCTCGAGCGGGTCCCGACCGGGCCCATCCTCGGGCCGACGGATGCGCCCGCCGCATCGACCAACGACGCCCCGCAGCCCGCCGACCGGCCGGCGCCCCGTCCGAGCCGCGCGCCGCTGATCCTCGGCGCCGTGGGGCTCGCCGCGATCGCCGTCGCGGTGGCGAGCTCGCGGCGCGAGGACTCGGGCCCGCCTCGGGTCGAGCGATCGCAGCGGATCACCCGCTCGCTCGAGCGCAAGCAAGACCCGGTGTTCGCCGCCGACGGCACCACGGTCGTCTTCGCGATGAACGACGCCCACACCGGGCAATACGATCTCTTCGCCGTGTCCGTGGCGACGCGCGACGTCCCACGGCGCCTGACCGACACCGCCGACGAGGAGTTCTACCCGCGGATCCGCGGCGACGAGATCCTCTATTCGCGAACCGATGGCCTCCACCACACGCTGTGGCGCATGCCGCTGGGTGGCGGCGAGCCGACATTGGCGATCTCCGACGCGCACCACGGCACCTGGACGAACGAGGGCGCAATCGTCTTCGCGCGCAGCTCGGTGGATGGTGACGCGATCTTCGTCGCCGACGCCGACGCCGATCCTCCGCGACGCCTCGCGCAGCACACCGGCCCGGTCCGCAGTCTCGACGTCGACCGCCACTCCGGTCGGATCGCGTTCGCCGACGACACGCAGCTGTGGATCCTCCCGGCGACCGGCGGCACGCCGATGCCCGTGGGCCCGCCGGCGCAGAACCTCCGCAGCGTCGCGTGGGATCCCCTCGGCGACGCGCTGTTCGCCGACCCGAACTGGAACGGCCGCGCGAACCTGTGGTGGGTGCCGCTCGACGGGGCGCCGCAGCCGTTGACGACGACCGGCGGCGCCTTCCACCCCGCGATCGCGCCCGACGGCGGCGCGGCGATCTACGCCGACGAATCGAAGCACAACCTCGTGCGCCACGTCGCCCACGACGGCACCATCACCGACGTCGGGCTCCCGACCTCGGCCGAGTGCATCGACGTCGACGCGCGCGCGACGGTGCTGGCGTTCACCGATTGGGAGGCGGGGACGCACGACGGCGTCGGCGTACTCGACCTCGCCCGCGGCCCCCGCGAGATCGTCGCAGTGGGCCGCTGTCCGCGACTGTCCCCCGACGGCGCCAAGATCGCGTGGCTGCGGCCCGACGGCGGACTCGGGGCGATGGAGCTCGCGACCCGGCGGCCGATCGCGTTCGATCCCGCGGTGCGCCCGATGGCCCCCCCGGCGTGGTCCCCCTCCGGTGACCGCCTCGCGGTCTGGGGTGTCCTGGGCGATGCCTCCGTCGTGGCGGTGCTCCCCGAGCACGGCGCGCTGGCGGCCCACTGGCCGGTCGACGACGGCGGCGCGATGGCGTGGTCGCCCGACGGTCGCTCCCTCGCGATCGCGGGTCGCGCGGGCACATCCGTCCTCGCGCTCGAGGACGGCGGACTGCGCGTGCTCACCGAGCGACGCAGCTACGAGGACCCGCCGACGTGGATCGACGCGACCACCCTCGCGGTGCTCGTCGACGAGCGTGCACGCCCCGCGCTCGTCGAGATCCCCCTGATCGGTGCGCCGCGCGATCCGGCACCGCTGGTCCTGCCGCGCGACCCCGGCACGTGGGGAGTGTTCCAGGCTCGGCCGTCGCCGACCGGGTGGTTCGTCGTGCAGGCCCGCTACGAGTCCGATCTCGAGTTCCTCGGATTCGCGGGCCAACGGGGCTGAACGGGCCGTTCTCGGGCAGATCAGGAATCGATCAGGCAACCACCGGCGGCGCGCAGGCCGGCGTCACCGCATGAGGTCCGGGATGCAGCACGCCGTCCTCGTCTCGTTCGCGATCGCCCTCGGCCCGTTCACGTGTGCCCAGCAGGCCGCGAGCACCTCCGATCCCGCACCGACGCCCACGGCGGACGCGACCGTGACGCCGACCGTCGCCGCGGTCCCGGATCCCGCCGTCCGGCCGGCCGCCCCGCCGAGCGTCGCCGCGGCCGCGACCCCGGCACGGGCGTCGACCCCACGACGCGCCGACGCCCCGGGCGCGTGCGGAGGCGCCCTGTTCACGGATGCGATCCCGGCGACGCAGTGGGCCGAGGTGCGCATCGACGGCGGGGGAATGGACGCGATCCGCACCGCGGTCGCCGAGTCCGACCGACGCCGACCGACGCGGATCACGGTCGCGGCCGGCACGTACCGCGGCCAGTGCCTCTACGTCGAGGACCACATGCGGACCGCCGCCGCGCCGCTGTGGATCCGCGGCGAGGGCACGGTGCAGATCGACTGCACCGACGGCAACGGCCAGGCCATCGGCTTCGACCACGTCGCCTACGTGGCGATCGAGGGGCTCACGGTCGGGCCGGCCACCGGCAACTACGGCGACTCGGCGGTGCACATCGCCGGCAAAGCCATCGATCCCAACAACCGCGCCAGCTACGGCAAGTGGGATCCGTCGCACCACGTCATCGTGCGCGGCATGGTCGCGCGCAACCTCCACCGCGGCGCCGACGGTGACGGGGATCCCGACGCGTACGAGAGCGGCTGCTGCGATGGGATCAAGGTCAACCAAGCCCACCACATCTGGCTGCTCGACAACCGGATCTCGCGCACGGCTCGACACGGGATCGACAACGTCGGCGTCCACGATCTCTGGGTCTGCGGCAACGTGCTCGAGGACATGGTCGGCGCCGGCGTCGGCATGGAGGCCAAGGGTGGGTCCGAGAACGTCCTGTTCGAGGGCAACTTCGTCCGCCGCGCCCGCCATCGCGGGATCATGCTCGGGGGCGAGGGCTCCGGGAACATCTACATGTGGCCGTGGGACGCGAGCTACGAGGGCCGCAACCAGGTCGCGCGCAACAACGTGATCATCGACGCGGGCGAGGCGGGGTTCGGCTTCTACGGCTGCCACGACTGCCTCGCGCTGCACAACACCGTGTGGGTCACCGGCAACCACGCCGGCCGCGGCGACTACGACATGATCCGCGCCTACAACAGCGTGATGGAGGGCGGCGACGACTACTGGGGCGGGTCGAAGCGGGTGGGCGACGTGCTGGCCAATCGCAACATCTCGGTGGTCGCCAATCTCTTCGGCGCCGCCGACGGGTCGAGCACTTGTCCGCTCAACGCCAACGCGGACAGCGTCGCGGGGCTCTCCTTCTCGGGCAACTGGTGGTGGAACGGCGGCCAATCGCTGCGCGAGTGCGGCGAGGGCCGCACGAGCATCGCCGGGAGCCGCGATCGCGCCTCGCACTACGGTGACGACCCCAAGGTCGTCGCCGGCCGCGGTCGACGGATCGACCTGCGCCCTGCGGCGGGCAGCGGTCTCGCCGGCGCAGCGGTGCAGCACGCGCAGGCGCCCGCGGTCGACCGCTCGGGGAAACGTCGGCCGTCGCCGCGGAGCATCGGCGCGCTCGAGCCGTGACCGACGGGCGGCCGTGACGGATCGGGGCGCCGGCCTCCACCCACCCGTCGACATGCACGCCCGCGTCGCCCCCTCCGTCCTGCATCTCGTCCTCGGCATCTGCGCCGCCTCCGCGTCCGCGTGTGACCCCGATCCGGCCGGCGGCAGCGCATCGACCGCGTCCGACACCGAGGGAGCCGACGATCCATCGTCCGGCGCCGACACCGAGGGCGACGACCCGGGTGACGCGGGCGATCCCGATCCGAGCGGCGCCGACTCCACGGGAGAGGCCCCGCCCTCCGGGCTCGCCGTCTCGGACGACGTGCTGCTCTTCGTGCGCGCGACGAGCAGCACGTCGGACACGCTGTGGGCCTACGACGTCGCGTCGGACACCGCCCTGCCGCTGCCGGTGTTCGACGACGCGACGGAGATCCGAGCGATCGCGATCCACCCGGCGCGGACCTCGGTCGCCGTCGCGTCCGACTTCCAGTCCATCGACTACCAGGCGAGCGAGACGATCTACACCATCGGCATCGGCGCCGATGGCTCGTTCGGCGCCCCCGCGGTGTTGATGCCGCCGTTCCCGACCCCGATCGGGGTGTCGTCCGGCTACCGGCAGCAGCTCAGCGACATGCAGTGGCACCCCGACGGCAGCGCGCTGTGGTTCAACCACTCGTTCATGATCGACATCTCGACGCCGGGCGGCGGCGGCCTCGGCTGGGTCGACGGCGACGGCGGCGAGGGCGAGCTCTTCGTCGACGCGATCGGCGATTGCTCGGTCAACACCGGGCCTGCGCCGCGACCCGACGGTGCGGTCGTGCTCGCGGTGCAGGCCGTGTGCATCGACGGGGCGCACGAGGGCGTGGTCGCCTTCGACGTGCCGCCGGCGGGCGCCCCCGACGTCGTCGTCCCAGCTCCGGACGCCATGTTCGACAACCCGGAATGGATCCCGGACGGCAGCGGCGTGGTCTTCGCCGCGACCATCGACTACGACGGCGACGGCGACGGCACCGCAGAACAGCGCGGCGACGCGCTCCTCCTGCTGGACCTCGCCACCGGCGATCAGCACGTGCTGCTCGCGCCCACCCCCGATTCCTACCTCTGGAGCTTCGCGATGGCCCCCGACGCCCTCCGCTTCGCGGTGTGCGTGAGTCAGGGCGGCGGGCAGAACCTGCTGCTCGTCGACTACAGCGGCGAGGAACCGACCACGCGCTGGCTCACCGACGACGGCGTCAGCTGCGATCCCGAGTGGTGAGTCGTGAGCTGACGCGCGTGGTCGCGCGCCGCTCCGCGCGCGACCGCGTCCGCACGCGCGTCTTGCTTGAGTCGCCCACGCGAGCATGCCATTCTCGCGGCGGGGAGCGGACGAGCGATGACGAACTTCAAACGAATCGGGTGCCTGGCCTTCGGCCTGGGTGCCTTTGGTGGCTGTGGTGGCGATTCCGGTACCGAGGCCGTGAGCGCGAGCGGCACGGGCAACGCGGACACCGGCCCCGCCGGTTCGAGCGAGACGACGGCCGCTTCGGCGGAACGTGTCAACGACTTTGAGACAGGGGAGAAGGGAATTCTAAGTAGCGATGCAGGCAGGTGCGGCTGCCTCAGCGAGGGCGACGGCCTCGGTGTCGATCGGGTTGATGTGGACGACGTCAGG
>JBIJCC010000002.1:0-274987 GCA_044344875.1 Nannocystaceae bacterium | reverse complement strand
ACACCGAGGCCGTCGCCCTCGCTGAGGCAGCCGCACCTGCCTGCATCGCTACTTAGAATTCCCTTCTCCCCTGTCTCAAAGTCGTTGACACGTTCCGTCTCGCTACCCGCCATGAGCGCCACGATATCCCAGGACCGGTCGAAGCGACGACGGGGCGCTCACCGCACGAGCCGCGTCGCGATCGCCACGTCTCTGTCGTGTCGGCGCTTCGCCGCGAGGCGCTCGGGGCTGGTGGGCAGTCGGCTCCTCGGCGGTGGCAGTCCGCACGCTCGGTAGACTCGGTTGAGCCGTGCGTGGCTGACCCAGTCCGGGTACATCGCCCTCGCGAGCTTCTTCGCGCGAGCCCGGTCCATCATGCCCACTCGGAGGTTGCAGATCTCGTGCGTCACCGCGAGGTTCTTGCAGCTCGATGGCCCGCCGAACTCCGCCGCCAGCCAGTGATGGAGGTGGAGCCGCTGATCGCCGGAAACGATGCGACGGCAGAGCTGGCACTTGCGCCCGTCGCGAGCGATGACGGCCGCCCGCACGCGGCGAGAGATCGGGTCTCGGAGGATGAACTGGTGTGCCACGACTGGTCAGTGATCCACGGGAGGACGCGCTGCGCAAGGGAGTTCAACGTAGCGCCGTGCCGGCGGTATGCGGCTTGCCTGCCTGCCTGACGCGGCGTGTTTCGTGCGCATGTTCCTCAGAGCACCGGACCTCGGCGCAGACGCCCTTGGCGCAGCGGCATGGCATCGGTCACCCTGAACTACATGGAGAAGATCACCGAGGACGGCGTGAAGAAGTCGCTCGACGCGAATGGAGATCCGATGCCAGGGGGCGCCCACCCTCGCATTCGATACGTGGTTGCAAAAGCTGTACGACCGCAAGAGCGAGCGCTTCATCCAGGACAACGAGCGGATCTGGCGGACCGGGGCCATCTTCATCCCAACCTCCCTCGCTGGCTTGGCGGTCTTTCCCGCCGCGCTACAGCACGAGCCCCTGGCGATCCTGCCCGTCGCGTTTGCCTCTGTCCTCGTCATGCTGCTCTGGGTCTCGATTGCGGAGCAGCATCGGTTGTTTCAGGATGGCCACCAGATGTGGCTCACGGCGATCGAGAGTCGTCTCGGGATCACCCCGATGCTCGGAAAGCCAGACCTGCGCGGACCCCCGTCGCGGTGGATCGCCGCGCTCCCGACCGTTCAGAAGGCGCGCTACCTGTTGGCCGTGTGCACGCTCTGGCTCTGGGGCGTCTGTGCCGTCGGCGCCGTCGTCGTGGAGATCGTGAAACTCCGCGCGGGGTAGAACCCCCGTGCCCCGTCCCGCGCGTCCTCGTTCCGCCTCGCCCCCCGACGTCCTGACCGTCCCCGAGCTGGCCGCGCTGCTCAGGGTCGGGCGGAACCACGTCTACCGGCTCGCGGAACTGGGCCAGATCCCCGGCACGCTGCGCCTGGGGAGGGCCCTGAGATTTTCACGATCGGCCGTGAGATCGTGGCTGGGCCAGAGCACGCCGTCGGAGGTCGAGGACCCATGACGGTGAGCCACAGACGAGGCCGCTACGTGATCGACGTACGAGCCAGCATCCACGGACGAGTCGAGCGCATCCAGCTCACGTGCCCCCAGCGCTACCCGAGCGTGCGGGGTGCGGAGCAGTACGAGCGCCTCGTGCTCGCAGAGCTGCACGCGGGGAGAGACCCGCGCGCGAGAGAGGAGGAAGCCACCGAGTTCGCCCCGACTGTCGGGGACTACGCCGCGACGTACCTCCGGGAGCACAGCGTCTCTCGAGGACTGCGGGCCAGCACGGTGAAGTCGAAGCGCCTCGCGCTCGACGTGTGGATCATCCCCACCGTCGGGAGCCGGTCCATCACCGACGTGCGCACCGCGGACTTCACCAAGTTGAGGTCCGCGATGATGGACGCCGGACGATCGGGGAAGACGACGAACAACACCCTGGTCGTCTTCTCCGCGCTCGTGCGCTTCTGGTACGGGCAGCACGATCGACCATGCCCGCCCTTCAAGGTCGGGCTCGTGAAGCTCTCGAAGGCCGATCGTGCGCCGTTCTTTCCCAAGGACGTGCTCGACCGCCTGGCCGGGGAGGCGAGGGGCATCAGCCCGGCCTCCCTCGTCCAGCTCCTGCTCGGCGCCGACGCCGGGCTGCGGATGTCGGAAATCCGGGCCTTGCGTTGGCGCGATCTCCAGCTCAAGGGGAGGCCGGTCGTGCACGTTGCGAGGACGAGGGACTACGGCAAGGACGAGGATGCCGAGGACGAGGATGCCGAGGAGGACGACGGGCACAGTCGGAAGTCGTGGCGGTCCTGCACGGTGCCGCTGAGCGACAGGCTTGTCCGAGCCGCTCGGGGATCTCCCGCGGCACCTCCACGACGAGCACCTGTTCCTCGACGGCGAGGGGCAGCCCATCACGCGCCGGATGGTGGCGCGTCGGTTCGAGGGGTGCTCCGGGCCTCGTCCGTGAAGGCCGGCACGTTCCACTGGCTGCGCCACACCTTCTGCACGCTGCTCGCGGCGCGGGGGGTGAACCCGCGGGTCATCCAGGAGCTGGCCGTCACCAAGACCTCGCCACGACCATGCGGTACATGCACGTCGTGCGCGGAGCCACCGACGACACCATCCGGGCGCTCAGCCGGCCGGCGGGTGGTGACAAGTTGGTGACTCGGTCACCACGGAAATTGAGAACGGGCAGCAAGGGGTAGCCTGCTGCCCGTTCTTCCGTGGAGGTAAGGGGACTCGAACCCCTGACCTACGCGCTGCCAGCGCGTCGCTCTCCCAACTGAGCTATACCCCCGGATGGGCGCACGACTCGCGTCGTGCGGGCCGCTTGGGTACACCGCGGGGTGGCGCGTCGTCAAGCCCGGTGTGCGTGATCGGTGGCGGGGCCGTCCGAGGGGCCGCGCGGGCGGTCCCTCCGGCGTCGGCGCACCCCCGGCCCGGCACAATCGGCTCGCCGCGAGATTGCCCCACGGGGCGCTCGCGACCATGATCCAGCCGGTCTCGAGAGCCGCATGGACGTCAAGGAACTGTTCGAGCAGGGCGGGCCGCTCATGTGGGCGATCCTGGCGGCGTCGGTCGTCGGGGTCGCGGTGTTCATCGAGCGGCTGTGGTCGCTGCAGCGCTCACGGGTGCTCCCGCGGGCCTTCGTGGATCGCATCCGCGGGCTGGTCGCCAAGCGCAAGATCAGCGAGGCACTGCTGCTCTGCGAGGAGAACCGTTCGAGCATCGCGCTCATCCTCGCCGCGGGCCTGCGCGCCCACACCAACGGTCAGCCCCGCGACGAGATCAAGGAATCGGTCGAAGAGGTGGGCAACCGCGAGGTCGCCCGCATGGCCCGCAACGTCGAGGTCGTGGGGACGGTCGCGGCGGTCAGTCCACTGCTCGGGCTGCTCGGCACCGTCGTCGGCATGATCCAGGTCTTCAAGAACTTCGTCGACGCGTACAAAGAGGGCGCCGTCGGCCCCGATGCGTTCGCGGAGGGCATCTGGCAGGCGCTCATCACCACCGCGTACGGCCTGGTCGTCGCGATCCCGATGCTGGTGATCTACAAGTTCCTGCAGGGTCGCAACGAGCGGATCGTGGTCGACATGGAGGAGGACGCGCTGGGGATGGTCGACCTGCTCGGTGACCACTCGCGCGCCGACGCCCGGGCCAGCGAGGTCAAGGCCGACGAGCGCAAGCGCGTCGCGAGCGAGGAGCCCGCGACGTGAGCTTCTCGGGGCCGCACGCGAAGCGCCGCGGTCGGGGCGGCGAGCTCAGCATCGACCTCACGCCGCTCATCGACGTGGTGTTCCAGCTGCTCATCTTCTTCGTGCTGACCTCGACCTTCCAGAACAACCCGTCGTTCCGGGTGAAGCTGCCCAAGGCGAAGAACCGCGACGTCACGCAGGAGCCCAAGGCCGTCGTCGTCACCATCGGCGCCGAGGGTGGCATCGAAGTCGACGGCAAGGCGGTCGACGAGCGCGAGCTGCGGCTGCGCATGTGCGCCGCGGCCCAGGCCGACAGCACCACCGGCGTGAACATCCGGGCCGACCAGGCGACGCAGCACCAGTTCGTGGTCCGCGTGATGGACGCGGCCAAGGAGTGCGGGCTCGAGAAGCTCGGCATCCTGCACGGTCGCTGACCCGTCACGGACCCGTTCGCGGCTTCGGCACCGCCGGAGGTGGTCTGGCTCGCCGGTTTCTTGCCGAGCGATCGCGTGCCCCAGTAGGGTCCGGTTCGGTCGATGCACTGGGCCAACCGCATTCTCATCGCCGCGACCGTCGCGGCGCTGGTCGCCTGGGGTCCGACGCAGCTCGAGCGCGCCGCCCAGAGCGACGAGCTCGAGCGCGTGCAACGCGAGCGTGACGAGCTCGCCGAGGCCAACCGCGTCCTTGCGGACGAGATCAGCGGGCTCGCGGCGGAGGTCCGCGCGCTCAAGTCCGATCCCGACGAGGTCGCACGCATCGCCCGCGAGGATCTCAACCTCATCGCCCCGGGCGAGGTCGTGTTCGAGGTCGAGCGCGTCGCGTCGGCCGCACGTGTCCCGGCCAACCCGCCATGACCGCACTCGCCCGCACCGTGTGGCACGCGCGTCGGGGGCTCGCCAGTCATTGGCCGCTGCTCACCGCCGTCGCCTGCTGGCCCCTGCTGCTCACCGGGCGCCTCTCGCTCACCGCGCTCGCGAAGGCCGAGCTCTCGGTGCTCTCGCTCGTGACGCTGCTCGCGACGGCGCTCGGCTGGGCGATCGTCCGCGAGGTGCTGCCCGCCCGCGGCACCCGTGCGCCGGTGGTGCCCTCGTCGTGGCGCGAGCTCGAGCTCGGCGTGCCGCTGGTCACCGCCGTGTACGTGCTGGTCGCGATGAGCGGTGGCGCGACCTCGTTCCTCCATCCGATGGTCTACGCCCTGGTGTCGTTCGTGCTGGTCGTCCAGCGCACGCGCGTCGGTGTGGCCGGGGTGCTGCTCGCGACCTTCGCCCTCGAGGCGATTCTCGCCGCGCGGGTCGGCACGCATGCGGCGTGGATGCTCGGTGCGCAGCACGGCAGCTTCATCGCGTTCTTCGCCCTGGGCAATCGCCTGGTGCTCGGCAGCCTGACCCGGCGCCTGCGCGCCGAGCACGGCCGTCGCATCAACGACGAGCTGTCGCGGATGCGCCAGGAGGCGAAGGACTTCCGGTTGATCGCGTCGCAACTCCCGGCGGGCTCTCGCGTGCGCACCCGCGCCGACGAGGAGATCCGCATGGTCCACGCCGCCGTGGAGAACATCCACGAGCAGGTGTTCCACACGCTCGAGCTCCTGCGGACGTCGATGGGCCTGCACACCGCGGTGCTGTTGTGGTGCGAGGCGCCGGCACACGCCGATCGCGGCGGTCGCAACACCCCGACGCTGGTGATCAAGGAACTCGCGTCCGCCGGCGAGCTCATCGCCGACGGGCCAGAGCTCGCGAACCCCGGGGTGCTCATCAGCGTGCTGGCGGAGCCCAAGCCGCTGCGCCTGCACGCGCTGGGCGGCCGGCGCCTGCCGCCGTACTACCGCGGACCAGAGCCGGTCACCGATCTGTGCGCCGTGCCGCTGCTCGAGGGCAACGGGCTGCGCGGCATCCTCTGCGCCGACCGATCCGGCGATCGGCCGTTCGGCGACGACGAGCAGCGCGTGCTCGAGCGCGCCGCGGCCCACATCCTCCGCGTCGTCGAGCACGAGCGGGTGTTCAACGCGGTCGAGCGCGGCAAGTACGAGCAGGAGCAGTTCTACCGCGCGTCCGAGCTGCTGAACTCCGCGCTGACCCTCGACGACGTCTACGAGAAGACCTTCGCCGCGGTGCGGGCCATCGCGCCGTTCGACCTCGCGGTGCTCACCGGCACCGAGGGCGACGTCCACCGCGTGCTCGCGGTCGACGCGATCCGCGGCGATGGCGAGGCCGAGATCTGGCAGCAGCTCGCGGCGCGGCTCGGCGGCCTCGAGTTCACCGACACGACCTCGCTGGTCGCGATGGCGGTGAAGAACCGCCACTACATGCCGGCGTCGGGCGAACTCGGCGATCCCGACGCGGTGGTGTGGACCGCCCGGACCCGCCTGCGCAACGCCAAGAGCCTCATCGTGCTGCCGCTGTCGCGCGGCGACGAGGTGCTCGGGGCGATCACGCTGGCGTCGTCGCGCGCCCATGTCTTCGGCCCCGCGGTCCGCGAGATGCTCCGGGTCATCGGCCACCAGGTCGGCGTCAGCCTGCAGAACGCGCGCATGTACCAGCAGATGGAGCAGCGCGCGACGACCGACGGCCTCACCGGGTTGACCAACCATCGCGCATTCCAAGAGCGCCTCGCCCAGCTGCACGCGCTGTGCGAGCGCACCGACCAGAAGTACAGCGTCATCCTCACGGACATCGATCACTTCAAGAGCATCAACGACACCTACGGTCACCCCGTGGGCGACCAGGTGCTGAAGCGCGTCGCCGCCGTGTTCGCGGGCCGAGCTCGCAAGGTCGACATCGTGGCCCGCTACGGCGGGGAGGAGTTCGTACTCGTCCTGCCCGATACCGACGGCGCCGGGGCCGAGGCGTTCGCGAACCGTCTGCGCGAGGAGATCGGCGACCTCGCGCTGACGTCGGAGCACGGGAACTTCAAGGTGACGATCTCGATGGGTATCGCCGAGTACCCCCGCGACGGCAAGGAGCGCCTCGAGCTCATCGAGCGCTCGGACCAGGCGCTGTATTGGTGCAAGGAACACGGTCGCAATCGCGTGCGTCGCGTGAGCGCGACCGACTGATACGCTGGCGGCGCCCGTGACCGTCCTCGCCATCTTGCGGCTGCTGGTCGAGCTCGCGATGCCCATGGCGCCGCCTCCGGGTCGCGTCCGCGCCTCCGAGCCGCCGCCGGTCGCCCCCGGCGCGTCGATCGAGCTGTCGGTGACGATCCTCGACACGCCGGTCGCCGGCACACCGATCGAGCTGTGGCTCGACTCCGCCGACGCGACGTTCGTTCCGAACCGGTTCGACAACCGGGACGTCGCCGACCCGCTCGCGACGCAGCCGCGCATCCGGGTGCGGATCTCGGCGCCCGCGCTGCCGGGCCGCTACGGCATCGATGCGCACGTGGTCTACGTGTCCTGTGGCGAGACGACATGCCGACCGCACCACAGCCTCGTGCACTGGGATCTCGAGGTCGCGGCGCCGCCCGCGGCAGCGCCGCCCTGAGCCGCGCACGGACTCAGCCCGCGTTGGGCGGCTTCTCGTCGACGGGGAGCACGATGCTCGCACCGCTGCGCTCGGCCTCGCCGTCCGCCGCGTCGGCGCCACCCTTTCGGGGGCCCCGCAGGAGGCGCTCCCGCACGCGCTGGTGCTGCCGAATCTTGTAGGCAGCGTGGGAGCTGTCGCCCTTCTCGTTGGCGAGTGCGGTCGCACGATCCATGACCTGGAACTCGGCGAGCACGAACACCACGTTACCCGACGCCCGCTCCTGATCGCCGAGCAGCGCGTCCACGCGCACGGGCAGGTCGGCGATGAAGTTGAGCACCTCGTAGCCCGTGGCCGAGAATTCGTTCGGTGCCTCGCGGGGCACCGGAACCTCGCCGTTGGACTCGGCGGGGTCGACCTTGCGGCGCTCGAGCGGC
This sequence comes from Nannocystaceae bacterium, assembly GCA_044344875.1. Lineage (GTDB taxonomy): Bacteria > Myxococcota_A > Polyangia > Nannocystales > Nannocystaceae > Xiheibacterium. The sequence goes on along the minus strand of JBIJCC010000002.1, from coordinate 267,415 downwards.
GCGAGGTCGACCAGGCTGTTCACCGTCTGACCCGGCACCACATAGTTGAACGGGACGAACCGCTGGAGCATCACGTGCAGGGTGGGCAGCACGTCCTCGAAGCGCTCGACGACGACGCGGAAGCGTAGGCGATCGAACACCCGGGCTGCGCTGGTCTCTCGCTTCACCAGCAGCTTGGTGACGAGCGAGTCGGAGGTCTTGCGTGACCACGCGAACTCGACGACCGGCACGCCCGAGGCACGGAGCTCGTCGAAGAGCACCATGATCGACTGCTCGACCAACTCGTACAGCGAGTGATCGGGGATCGACAGCAACGTCCGCAGCTCGCGGGCGTCGAGGTGATACATGATGTGCATCACCTTGAGCAGCACGCAGGCCTGACGCTGCGTGCGGCCCTTGCCGGACGCGAGCAGGGGGAGCTCGACGACCGGGACGCCCGAGGCGATCGCTTCGTCGAGGCGCAGACCGAGGTTCTCGGTCAGGTAGTGGACTGCGCGCCCTCGCAGTTCCGCGAGGCGACGGAGGTCATCGGCGTTGTCGACGTCGATGCTGTTCACCCGCAGCAGGCGACGCACGTCGTCCGGCGACCCGAGGTCGAGCCGATGCCAGTCGACGACGGAATCGCCGGTGAGCAGCAGCCGAATCTCGCGGAGATCCTGGTCGCTCCAGGCGGGAGGCGACAGATCGTCCGGGCGCGAGGGGCGGGCCGGGAGGAACGCACTCGTCCGCTGAGGGCTGGTCATGGGGTCACGTCACTCGGCCGAGCCCCGCGGCGACAGGCGGGTCCGAGCCGGACCCGAGGGGCGTCACGCGCGTCGGGTGACGCGGAGGGTTGCCACGAGGAGGCCGATGATGACGGACGCGGCGGCGAGATGGCCGAGGAAGTAGGCGGTCATGGACACCTGAGGGGAGAGGGTTGGGGCGGTTCCGACTTCGGGCCGGAGCTGAGCGCGTCGAAAGAGCTAGACGTAGTCAGATGTAGGTTTGCTTCGTGAGCCTACGCGAAGTCGTGGGCCGCCCGCCAGAACCCGTCCGATTTGCTCGGGGGGTCGATCCGCGGACGCGGGGCGGTGGGTATCACATTCCCCAAGGCCTTGAAAAGCGCTTTCTGGCGCGGGGAGACGTGGGCCTAACTACTAGAAATGGCAACGCAAACCCCCTGGGCATGGGCCCGGGATCCGCGCCATCGGGCGGAGGCCGGGTGGTCACGGCATGCCCGATCTCCCGCGCGGGCCGGATCGGCCCTGGGATCCGCTATGGTTCGGCCACATGACGGACGAACGGGACGGGCGGCGCGGCGGCGACGAGGACAAGCGGACGCGGCTCGGCCGGCTCGGGGAGCAGCTGACCGGCCTGCTCGACCCGGAGGCGGCGCTGCGCCGCGGTCAGGACCTCGTCACGGGGGTCACCCAGGCGACCAAGGAGGAGCTCATGCGGATCGCGACCTCCGAGCTCCGCAGCTTCCTCGACAAGATGGACGCGGTCGACCTGCTGCAGCAGGTCATCGCCGGACTCGTGGTCGACGTGCACATGCAGGTGAAGTTCTCGCGGGGCGCCGACGGGACGACCCAGCCGAAGATCACCAAGCAATCGTCCGAGATCAGCGTTCGCGACGAGCCCGAGGGCGACGGGGGCTAGTCCCGCGTCCCGGTGGGCCGCAGGGGCACCGAGGGGTCAGCGGGGATGCCCTCGGGGAGATCGGACTCCGTGGCGGTCGGGGCCGGGGCTGGCTTCTTGTTCCGGCCGAGGCGATCGATGAGGTAGCGGCCGAGCTCGGTGCCGAGCTTGTAGCCGAACCCGGTGATGATGGCGCGCAGGAGCAACTGGGGCATGGGTCCTTCGGCGCGGCGTCGGAACCCGCGCGCCCCTGATCATGACACAGCCGGTTTCTTGGTCCACGCTGGCTTTCCTGGCAGGCTGTGCGGGCGACCAGTACAGCGGGGTCACTGCGCTTGACCCGATCGCTGCCTTGCAGTACACACGTTCAGTGTCGCGCACCAGGCGCCCACCTGGCCCCCGCCGCGATGCTCACCGAGTGCTCGACATGTTCAGGCCAGCGACCCCGCCCACCCCTCAAGGAGATCGCCCCGTGCGACCGGATTTGACCGATCGGCAGCGACAGGCCCTGGACTACATCACCGATTGCCTCTCCGCACGCGGGTATCCCCCGACGTTGCGCGAGATCGGCGAGCACATGGGCATCCGCTCGACGAACGGTGTCAACGATCACCTCAAGGCGCTCGAACGCAAGGGCTACCTCGTGCGCGAGGAGCTGAAGAGCCGTGCGCTGCGGCCCGTCGACGTGCGCGAACCGAGGGACGACTTCGAGATCGACATCCTCGGTCGCGTGGCCGCAGGTGCGCCGATCCTGGCCGAGGAGAACGTCATCGACCGCGTGGTCGTCGACCGCTACTTCCTCGGCGCGGTGCGGGCGAAGGACGTCTTCGGCCTGGTCGTGCGCGGCCAGAGCATGATCGACGACGGCATCTTCGACGGCGACTACATCTTCGTGCGCAAGCAGAGCACCGCGGAGTCGGGCGAGATCGTGGTCGTGCTCATCGACGGCGAGGCCACCTGCAAGCGGTACTTCCCCGAGGGCGACCGCATCCGGCTGCAGCCCGCGAACGCCGCCATGGAGCCGATCTACGTCCGGCGATCCGAGTTCCGCGCCGTGGACATCCTCGGCAAGGTCGTCGGCGTCTACCGCCGGATGCACTAGCCGTCCCGGGGGCGGCGAGGCGCAGGGGCGCCGCCGGTCCCGCGGCCCGATCCGGGCATCGCCCCATGCTAGGCTAGCGGCACCGTGAGTCGTCGACGTCGCGCCGGTTGGCTCGCCGTGCTGGCCTTTGGCGTCGGCTCGGCCGGCATCAACGCTGGCCTGGTGTACAGCCTCACGGTCCTCGTCGAGCCCACGCCCCTCGAGCCGCCGCCGCCGCGCGAGGAGGTCACCTACCTCGAGTTGCAGCAGCCCGAGCCGCTGCTCGACGAGCCGGAGGTGCCCGAGCCGCCCGAGCCTCCGGCGCCCAAGCCCAAGCCCAAGCGCCTGCCCAAGCCGAAGGTCCCGGACCTGAAGTTCGAGGAGCTGCCGGTGCCCGAGCCCGAGAAGGAGCCCGAGCCCGAGAAGGAGCCCGAGCCCGAACCCGAGGCGCCGAAGGAGCCGGTCGAGTTCGTGCTGCAGGAGATGAAGATGGTCGAGCAGCCCGACGAGCTCGACGAGAAGGACGCGCCGACCGACGTCGAGTACCTCTCCAACATCAACCGCGATGTGAAGGAGCAGACCCGCGCCGCGGTCACGAACCTCGAGAAGGACGCGATCAAGCCCCAGGCGTCGCAGGTCGAGCCGAGCCCCGACAAGACCCCGGGCACCGCCAACCAGCAGAAGATCGCCCAGCAGCGGGAGCAGCCCGCCGCCGCGGCGAAGAGCTCGCCGAAGGCCCCGCCCTCACCGGTGGAGGAGCGCCCGCAGCAGGACGACCCCAAGCCCAAGAGCCTGCTCGCGATGCGCGAGACGGAGCACCGCGACCATCACATGGCGCAGGACGCCCACCAGGCCCTCGCCGAGGAGGCCGCCGACGGTCAGCTCCAACGCGACAAGAAGAAGGAGGCCTCGATCGCCAAGCGCGACGCTCAGGCCCGGATCGACAAGAACGATCCGATGTACCGCTTCCGTCCGCGGCCCAAGGATCTGGTCGCGCTGTTCGGCAAGGACAAGAACGCCCCGCAGCGCCCCGATGGCTCGCGCGAGTCGAAGACCAAGGGCGTCTGGGAGGACGTGCGCGCGCACTACCAGTCGCCGCTCGAGAACATGGTCTCGGAGGTGAAGGTCGGCAATCAGACCGCGCTGCGCTCGCGCAAACACCCGTTCGCGCGGTTCATCGCGCAGATGCACCGGTCGATCCACGACGCATGGGCGTGGGGTTTCCTCGAGCAGCTCGACGTCCGCGGTCGCTCGCACCCGCTCAACGACTTCAAGCTGTGGTCGCGCGTCGAGATCGTCCTCGATCGCGACGGCAACATCGAGAAGGTCAGCACCGTGCGGCACTCGGGCAATCTCGCCTTCGATGCGGCGGCCCGCGAGGTGATCCACTCCTCGGGCCCGTTCCCCGATCCGCCGCAGGAGATTCGCTCGGCCAACGGCAAGATCTACCTGCACTGGGCCTTCCACCGCGACGAGCGGGCGTGCGGGACGTTCGGCGCGTCGCCGTTCATCCTCGACAACGCGGGCGGCGGTGATCGGCCCGACCCCGACGCGGTGGTTCGCGGTGGTCGAAGCGAACAGGAATCCCTCGGGCGTCGTCTCGGCAAGCCCAAGGCCGAGCGTGGGATCGCCGAGGGCCCTGCGCCACCCCCCGGCGCGCACGGCCCCGGTGACGGGCACAACCACGGCGAGGCCGAGCCCGAGCCCGCGCCGGCCGAACCCACGCCGCCGGCGGGCGACGACGTCGACGCCGAGGATCCCGAGGCGAAGAAGCTCGCCAACGAGTGGCTGCACTACTTCTCCGTCGGCGAGCTCGAGCGGACCATCGCGCGCACGAGCCTGCCGTTCTCCGCGGGCGAGACGGTCGCGGCGCGGACCAAGGAGGAGCTCCGCGACGTGCTCTCGACGATGCAGGCCGAGGCCGCCGCGGCGGGCAAACCCAAGGCCGCGAAGGTCTACACCGCCGCGGGCCTGCGCAAGGTGTTCGGCAGCGTGCCTGCGGGGGTGCAAGAGGGCGCGGGCAAGCTGTTTGCCCTGACCAAGGTCGGCGGCGAGTACGTGATCCTGATGCTCGAGAAGAAATTCGGCAGCTGGCGCGTCGTCGGCGTCAGCCGGTAGTCCTCAGCCCGCCGGCGGCGGGAGGCACACCGAGCCGCCTTCGATCTGCGCGTTGGTCCGATAGGTGCCGAGCAGCTCCCACGAGCGCGGCTCGACGGCCGGGATGGTCCCGTCCTCGCGCACGTTGGTCACGTGATACGTGTGCTGGTTCCAGATGCGCCGCGCCTGGATCCACCGATCCTCGGCGTCGCGGATCACCTGCACGCTCGGCGCGGTCTGGTTCTCGTCCCAGTCGTTGCTCGACACGACGACGATCTCGGCCGAGCCATCGTTGTCGACGTCGGCGACGACCGGGTACTCGATCAGCGTCTTCGAGCTGCGGGCGACGGCGAGCAGCGGCGCGCCGACGTCGTCGAACACGAAGAGCGTCGCTTCGTCGGCGTACATCGCGTCGGCGAACCCGTCGCCGAGGAAGTCGAACGCGGTGCCGGCTGCCCAGCCGCTGCCGTCCTGGACGTCGGCGCTCCAGTGCACGCCGAGGTCGCGATCGAACACGCTGTAGCTCGCTGCCGAGCTCACGGCGAAGTCGGACTGCCCGTCGCCGTCGAAGTCGTGGACCGTCGCCGGGCGGAACCAGGCCCCGAGGCCGCCGTCGCCGGTCGGGCGCTCGTCGAGGTACTTCACGGCGCCGTCGTGCTCGAGGATCGTGATGCCCCCGTCGTTGTTGACCAGCACCTCGGGGTCGGCGTCGTCGTCGAAGTTCGCGATCTGCGGGTAGCCGGGCTTCACGTCTGGGTTGTTCCAGATGACGGTACCGTCGTGGTGGTACGCGGACTGACCGAGCACGAGCTCGAGGTCGTCGTCGCCGTCGAGGTCAGCCGCCGCGGTCGCGGTGTTGCGCTGGGCGATGAACCACCCGGTCTGCGCGGGTGCCATCATGACGAGGCCGCCGTTGGCGTCGAGGATGAAGCCGTCGGCGTAGACCTCGGGCGAGCCATCGTTGTCGAAGTCGGCGATGCCGAGCGCGCCGCCCTGGTCCTGCGGCCACACCTGCTCGGAGGTCCACAGCACGACGCCGGTGCGATCGAAGGCGACCACGCGGAGGCTGCCGAGCGGCGGCCCGCTCGCCGCGACGATCTCGGGGACGCCGTCGCCGTCGAGGTCGCCGATCGCCGGTGTGACCGATGGGTTCACCGGCGTGGCGAAGCTGGCGTGCTGGTTACCGGTGGCGCCGTCGAGGATCACCACCGCGCCGCCCAAGCCCGCGCCGGCGACGACCACGATGTCCGGCGTGTCGCAGAGATCGATCGAGCCGTCGGTGTTGTCGTCGGTGAGGTTGGCGACCAGCGGCGTGACCGTCACCTGGCCGCCGTTCCAGCTCCACTGCACGTCGGGTTCGAAGGCGTCGGGCGGGGCCGTGAGCGTGCAGTCGCCGACCGCATCCATGCCGTCGACGACGTGGCATGACGGTGGTGGAACCACGGGTCCGCCACCGTCGGGGAAGGAGAGGTCGAGCTTCGGTGGGTCGGCGACCTCGCCGCTCTCGTCGGCCACCGGGCCCGTCGAGGACGCGCTCGCCGTCGCGATCTCGGGGCCTGTGGTGCCACCGCCGCTGGTCTCGGCGGCGAACGGATCGCCGTTGCCACTGCTACCGCACCCGATGCCCGCGACCGCGAGCAAGAACTGTCCTCTTCGCATGACGTCCACCCCACCCGCGAGCGTGCCGCAGCGCGGGACGCCCGAGAACCCGCGGCCCGCGTGAGCTAGCCCGCGAACGCACGCGCGGCCAGGTCGGCGGCCGCGAAGCGTGGTGGTTGCGCCGATCGGATCGGCCGCGCCTCACCGCACAACGTCGCGGCGAGGCCCGCGAACACGGTCTGGTAGGCCGGCAGCGTCCACTTACCGAAGTGGGTGCTGGCGCCCTCGTAGTCCTGCAGCTCGTACTCCTCGGGCGTGGTCACGTAGCCGGCGTACGCGTTCGCGTAGCCGACCAGGACCGCCCGCGTGACGCCGAGGGGCTCGAGCGCCGCGCTGACGCTCGCGCACAGCCGCCGGCCCGCGACCGTGGTGAACTCGTGCGGCACGGCGACGAGCGCCACGTCGCCGACGACGACGAGGTGACTCGGCAGCACCTGTGGCGTCCACGGCGTGCCCGCGGCGCGATCGCGGTGCAGCGCGCGGAACATCCGCACCGCCTCGGCGGCGCGGCGGGGCAGGGGGATCCCCGGGATGCGCTGCAGGGCGGTGAGGCCGAGCACGCGGTGTTCGGTGCCGCGGACCCACGCGACCTTCTCGGCCTGGGCGAGGGCGCGGACCGGGTCGCGTGGCGCGATGCGGTTCGCGGCGGCGGCAATCCATCGCTGCAGTCGCAGCCCCGCGCGCGGCAGCCCGGGGCCCTCCTCGGTGCCGAAGAACATCGCCATGCCGATCTCGCCGGGCGAGGTGCGCAGCCCGGTGCGACCGCCGACGAACCGTGGGTCGACCGCGACGTCGCCCATGTCGACGAAGGCGTGGGCGCAGCGGATCCGCGTCGGCATCGCGGGGGACGACGCGGCGTCGTCGTGCACGGTCGTCGCGAGCTGGGCCTGCAGCGCGCCGTTGTGCCGCGCGCTCGCGTCGTCGTCGGGGAATTGTCCGCGCACGAACGGTTGGCCCGGATGCGTGCGGAAGTTCGGCGTCACGTCGCCGCTGGCGCCCTGGGCGAAGGCTGCGATCGGATCACCGCCGTCGCGCTCGCGCAGCGTCGCCTCCAGTCCGGCGGCCGCGTAGCCCTTGTTGTCGAAGTGCAGCGCGTGGTTGTCGCTGTGCACGCTCGTGCAGTGGACCGCGAACCAGTTGATCGAGCCCAGCGCGCGGCCGGACGCGTCGTCGAATCGGAGCATCCGCAGCTGCCGATCGATCGCGAGGTGCTCCTCGCCGTCGGTGACCGGCGTGACGTCGGGGTTGCGGTTGTAGGCGGTGATCGAGCGGTTGAACGCCACCGGTACGTCGGCCGCGAACTCGCCCTGGTTCCAACGCAGCGTGCCGGGCACGCGCGCGTCGTCGGCCGCGACGATCGCCGCGACGATGTCATCGGCGAGCCCGTCGAGGATCCCCTGGGCGAAGCCCGGGATCGTGACGTTGTAGAAGGCGTAGTGGGTGAAGCCGCCCGGCCCGCTGTGCGTGTGCGTGGCCATCAGCAGCACGCGCTCGACGTCGAAACCGCGGGCGGCGTGCTGCGTCTGCAGGCGGGTGCACACCGCCTCGCGCAGGGCCAGCGAGATGAAGGCGAGCTCGCAGACCACCATCGCGAGCGTGTCGCCGGTGGCGGGGTCGCGCAGCACGAACGCGCGGGCCGACAACGGCGTGGCCACGGACGTCGCGAAGTTGTCGAGCATGCCCCAGCCCATCATCCCGAGGCCCGGCGTCCACCGCGTCAGGTCGTGGCGGGAGACGCCGATCTCGTAGGTGGTGGACATGCGGCGAGCGTAGCAAGGCTCGCTGCCGTGGCGCCCACCGCGGTGGAGGATAGGGGATTCGAACCCCTGACCCTCGGCTTGCAAAGCCGATGCTCTCCCAGCTGAGCTAATCCCCCGTCGTGCGCTCGCCGCGATCCTCCAGGGATCTGCGGCGATGTTCGTGGGCGTGGGGGGACTTGAACACCCGACCTCTGCCTTATCAGGGCAGCGCTCTAACCAACTGAGCTACACGCCCGCGTGTGTGCCCCCGTCCTGGTGAACGGGAGCGCGTATGTACTGCGGTCGGGACCGGCCGTCAAGCCGCGTCGTCAACCGGCCGACGGCGGGGGACCGGCGACGGGCGTCACTCGGGCGGGGCGCCGTCGCCCGGGTCGGACTCGACGCTGCCGGAGACCTCGGCCTCGGCCCCGCGGCGCCGGGCCTTGCGCTTGCCCCGACGGCCGGTGTCGAGGGCGCCCTCCTGGCGGGCGTGGGAGACGAGCGCGCGGATGTACGCGACGATCTCGTCGCTCGCCAGCATCAGGTGGTGGTGGTAGGCGGGGTCGTTGCCCGGGGCCCAGCGCAGGAAGAGCACGAGCTGCTTGCCCTGGAGATCGGCCGGCGTGTCGTCCTCGCCGCGCAGGCGGAGCATCTGGCTCGTGCGCGTCCCCTTGGGCAGCTCGCCGAACAGCACGTCGCCGAGCTCGACGTCGATGTACTGGGCATGCTTGCCCTGGTACCGACCGCGGCCCCAGACCTGCTCGACCTGCACGAGGGCGACGATCGCCGCGTACCCTATGCGGGCGCCGAAGAGCTTCTGATCGAGGACGTCGTGGGGCGCTCGCCCGCGCAGCTCGAGCTCGGCGTCGGTGTAGTCGTCGTCGAAGGCGAAGCCGAACCGCTCTTCCCACGCCGGCGCATCGTCGGGTGGGCTCAGCTCGCCCCGGCTGCCGCGGCGCGCCTTGCAGCCGGCGATCGCAGTGGCGCAAAGTGCGACGAGGGCCAACCGCGCGACGAGCTTGGGCATGAGTCCGCGGGCGAGCCTTCCGCGGGGAAGCCTAGAGATGTCATCCATGGAAGTCCACCTCGCGGCGATCGGCCATCGCCCCCGAGGCCATGGTCCTTGCCGCGACGGTCCGTGGATCCGACAGTCGGATCCGACTGTCGCGGTGACGGCCGGCGAGACGTCGAGGGGCCCGCGCCCCGGAGGGCGTAAGCGCCGTCACATCGGGCCGCCGGGCGTGCACCCCGCGGTGGCTAGAGATTCGCCGCGCCGTGGGGTACATCCCAGTCGAGCGCGCCGCAGCGGCCGCGCCGCAGGGGAACATGACCGTGAAGCCGATCTCGTACGCAACTGCCACCTTGCTCGCCCTCGTGGTCTCGTGCATGGGCGACGCGAAAAACGGCGAGGTCCCGGCGAAGACCGCGACCAAGGACGTCAAGCCGGCCAAGGGTGAGGGCAAGGCGAAGGCCGACGCGAAGGCGGACCCCAAGGCCGACGCCAAGGCACCCAAGGCCGACGAGAAGGCCGCGGCGAAGCCCGGCGACGGCGACCCCAAGCCCGCCCGCACCTTCAGCAAGGGCGACATGGCCCAGCCGAAGATGAGCAACGAGGAGGTCCTCGCCTACAACGCGGCGCAGGGCGATCCCCGCGCGAAGGGCCCGTTCACCCTCGAGGACGCGCTCGCCGGCGACGACAAGCTCGCGGTCGGCAAGCCCGGCAAGCTCACCGCGCTCTTCGACACCTCGATGGGCAAGTTCGAGTGCGAGCTCTACGAGGACAAGTCGCCGCTCACCGTCGCGAACTTCGTCGGCCTCGCCCGCGGCACCCGCGAGAGCTACGACAAGAAGTCCGATGCGTGGACCGGCAAGAAGTTCTTCGACGGCGTCATCTTCCACCGCGTGATCGACGGCTTCATGATCCAGACCGGCGATCCGACCGGCACCGGCAGCGGCGGCCCGGGCTACGTCCTCGCCGACGAGTTCGACAAGTCGTTGAAGCACAGCAAGCCCGGCCTGCTGTCGATGGCGAACCGCGGGCCGAACACCGGCAGCAGCCAGTTCTTCGTGACCGTCGCGCCGACGCCCCACCTCGACGGCAAGCACGTCATCTTCGGCGCGTGCGATCCGACGGTGCCGACCGAGATCAGCAAGGTCAAGGTCGACGCCCGGGCGCAGCACCGCCCCTACGAGCAGGTCACGATCAAGACCATCGAGATCGTCCGCAAGTGAGCGGACAGGAGCCCGACATGACGAACGCGACCAACGACGTGGTGATCCCTGCGACCGGCAAGGTCTTCGTCACCGGCGGCTCCGGCCATGTCGGCGCCCACCTCGTGCGGCGACTGCTCGCCGACGGCGAGGACGTCCGCTGCTTGGTCGAGCCCGGCGGTGATCGCCGCGCGTTCGCGGGGCTCCCGGTCGAGCTCGTCGAGGGGGACATCCGCGACGAGGACGCGATGGTGCGCGCGATCGCGGGCTGCGAGCGCGTCTTCCACGTCGCCGCCAAGATCTCGATCCTGAGCCCGAGCGCCAACGAGTACAAGGACATCTTCTCGATCAACGTGACCGGCACGCGCAACGTCATGCGCGCGGCGCTGGCCAATGGCGTGCGGCGGGCAGTGCTCACCGGCTCGTTCTCGGCGGTCGGCTACGACCCGGACGATCCGAGCAAGCCCAGCACCGACGAGATGCCGCACTGGCCCTTCGACAGCGCGGTGATGCCGTACGCGCGCAGCAAGGCGCTGGCCGAGCACGAGATGCTCAAGGTCGTCGCCGACGGTCTCGACGCCGTGATCGCGACCTCGTGCGCGTGCATTGGCGCCTGGGACTACATCCCGTCGCGGATGGGCCGCACGATGTGCGACTACACCAAGGGCAAGGTCCGCGCGTACGTGCCCGGGGGCTTCGAGTTCGTCGCCGGCCGCGACATCGCCGACGGCCACGTGCTCGCGATGGCCCGCGGTCGCAAGGGCCACAAGTACGTGTTCGCGACCGCGTTCCACACGCTGTCGGATCTGATCGAGATGTGGCAGTCGGTCGTCGGCCACCGCGGCACGCCGATGCGGATCCCCGCGGGCCTGATGTCGGCGGTGTCGTCGATCTACTCGGGTGCGCTCTCGCGGTTCTTCCCCAACGTGCCGCAGCGGCTGACGCCGGGGTCGATCCGGATCCTCACGATGCAGCGCCACGCCGACACGACGCGGGCGCGCACCGAGCTCGGTTGGCAGCCGACGACGATCGTCGAGGCCGTGCGCGCGGCGTACGAGTTCTTCGCGGAGCAGGGGATGATCGAGCGCAACGCGCTGGTGTCCGTGCCCGCCGCGGCCGAATGAGCGTCACGGCGCGTCGCCGTCGAGGAGGTCGTCGAGGGAGAACTCGACCTCCGCGAACGGCTCGGCGTGGATCCGTTCCGCGCCGGCGGCGGTCTGCACGAGCAGGTAGCCCTCGACGCCCCAGCGATACACGGTGAGCGTGCGGGCCTCCGGGTCGAGCACCCAGTAGTGTCCGACGCCGGCTCGCTGGTAGGTCCGCAGCTTGCGGATGAGGTCGTTGCTCGCGTTCGACGGCGACAGGATCTCGCAGACCCAGTCGGGTCGCACGGTCACGGGCGTCTCGTCGGCCAACGTCGGAAGGTGCTCGCGGCGCCATCCGGCGACGTCGGGCCGATAGACCTGCGTCGGCTCGAAGAGCACCTCGGTCTCGCTGGCGAAGATCCATCCGCCGGGGCCGCGGCCGCGGGCGCGCGGGCCGTAGGGCCCGGTGATGACGTCGCCGAGGCCGAGCTGCGCGACGCCGTGGCGCAGGCTCGGGAGCGCCTTCGGGAGGAGCTCGCCGTCGATGACCTCGTGGAATCGATCCGACTCGGGGATCGCCAGGAGGTCGTCGACGGTGGCCAGCGCGGCGGCGGGGCTCGCCATGACCGAGAGGATAGGGCAGGGAACCGAGCCCGGCCAGATCACTCGCCGACGGCGTCGCTGGCGGTCTCGTCGACGTCGTCGGCGACGCCCTCGACGGACTCGGGTGCCTGATCGATCTCGGTCTCGACGTCGCTGGCGGTCTGCTCGATGAGCCCCGGCGTGTCGGTGTTCTTGCGCTCGCAGGCGGGCGCGACGAGGGCGAGGGTGAGGAGGGCGGCGCGGGTCATGGGCGAGAGATTACCGCCCCGACCCGCGTCGCGCCGTGACCGATCGCTCAACCCTGCGCGTCCTGCAGCGCATACCTGGCGGCGCGGAGGCCCACCAGCATGCTCGGGGCGTTCATCGCCGACACCGGCGTGAACGGGACCACCGACGCATCCGCAATGCGCACACCGGTGACGCCGCGCAGGCGCAGGCGCGTGTCGACGGGGGCCGACGGCGAGGCGCCCATCTTCGCGGTGCCCGCGAAGTGGTAGGTCGTGATCGCGTTCTTGCCGACCCACTTCGCCAGGGCCTCGTCGCTCTGGTTCCAGGGCCCCGGCATCAGCTCCTGGCTGCGCCACGCCCCGAGGCCGCCGCTCTTGCTCATGCGCCGCGCGAGCTTGATGCCCTCGACCATCGTCTGCATGTCGCCGGCCTCCGAGAAGTACGCCGGGTCGACGATGGCCGGCGTCTTCGGGTCGGCGCCGCCGAGGCGCACGCTGCCGCGGCTCAGCGGCTTGCCGAGGATCACGACGATGCCGTAGAGGTGATCGACGATGCGGTTGACCGCGCCGATGCCGAAGGCCAGATCGAGGCTGCCCCGGATCGCGCTCTTGAGCGGCCCGTCGTAGAGCCCCGGCGGCAGCACCTTGCCCGGCAGCATGCGCTGCATCGCCTGCCTCATGGCCGACGGCGCGGGCCAGAACACGTAGCAGGTGTCGCTCTGGCCCTCGGGCAGATCGGCGTCCTGCCGCGTGCGGTGGAAGCTGTACAGCTGCGGGTACTGGCAGTCGACGTGGCCGCGCGAGACGAAGAACAGCGGCACGTTGGGGTGGTCGTGCAGGTTCTGGCCGATGGCGGGCGCCTCGAGCAGCGGCGTGATCCCGCACGCGCGCAGGCCCTGACCGGGGCCGATGCCGGAGAGCATGAGGAGCTTGGGGGTCTCGAGCGCGCCGGCGGCGAGCAGCACCTCGCGGCCGATGCCGACCTGCTGGCGCGCGCCCTCCCACTCGTACTCGACCGCGATCGCCCGCTTGCGATCGTCGAACACGATGCGGTGCACGCGGGCGCCGTTGCGGAACACGAGGTTGGGCGCCGCGGCGTCCTTGACGAACGCGACGTACGAGCTGCGCCGGCGATCGCCCTCGTAGCTCATCCACTCGTAGCCGATGACGTTGCCCAGATCGCCGTCGTTGAGATCGTCGGCGCGGCGGAAACCGTTGGCGACCGCGGCCGAGATGCACGCCTCCGACCACCGCGTGGGCGGGCGACGACGCGGCCGCAGCGTGGCCTCGAGCCGCTCGAAGTCGGGGACCACGTCGGCCCAGCGCCAGCCCTCGGGCCACTGCGCGTAGTCCTGCACCGCGCCGCGGGTGTAGACCATGCCGTTGACCGAGCCGCTGCCGCCGGACACCGAGCCGGTGCCGACGAAGAACCGCTGATCGCCGCTGTGCCGCTGCGGCACGGTGAAGCGCTCCCACATCACCGCGTCGTTGGCGAACGCGTACTTGTAGCCCTCGGCGGAGAGCGTCTCGGGGTGGTCCTCGGCGGCGGGGCCGGCCTCGAGCACCAGGACGCGCACCGAGGGATCGCGGGCGAGCTCGCCGGCGGCCACGCAGCCGGCCGAGCCGCCGCCGAGCACGACGTAGTCGAAGGTCTCGTTCACTTGGGATCCTTCTTGCCGCGGACGAGGTCCACGATGGCGCCGAGCCGGGTCTTCGCGCCGCGACCGTAGACGGTGCGCAGCACGCCGAGGATGCGGTCGAAGTCGCCGTCCTTCACCGGGTACAGCTTGTTGGCGAAGTGCAGGGGCATGCGGTCGTCGAGCACCGCCTTCACGTTGCAGAACGAGCGCAGGCCGTCGCGGCCGTTCATCCGGCCGAAGCCCGAGTGCTTGACGCCGCCGAAGGTGAGGTCCTGGGCCATGTAGGTCATGCCGCCGAAGTCGTTGATCGCGGTCATGCCCGAGTTCAGGCGATCCGCGATGCGCCGCGCGCGGGCGTGATCCTTGGAGAACACCGACGAGCCGAGGCCGAAGTCCGTGCCGTTGGCGATCGCGATCGCCTCGTGCTCGTCGCGCACGCGGCAGAGCAGCATCACCGGGCCGAACGTCTCCTGCGTCATGATGTCCATGTCGGGGGTGACGTCGGCCAGTACCGTCGGCGCGAAGTAATCGCCGAGCTCGGCGTGGACACGCTTGCCGCCGGCGAGCACGCGGGCGCCTTTGGCGATCGCGTCGTCGACCAGGCGCTCGACGATCTCGAGCTGCATCGGCGTGACCATGGCGCCGACGTCCACCGTGCCGCGCTTCGGATCGCCCTGGCGCAGCTGGCGGGTGAGGTCGCCGACGAACTCGGCGAAGCGGTCGTAGATGCCGTCCTCGACCAGCACGCGCTCGGACGCGACGCAGTTCTGCCCCGCGCTGATGAAACAGCCCGACATCGCCGCGTGGGCGGCCTGCTCGAGGTGCGCGTCGTTGCAGACGATGAACGGGTCCTTGCCGCCGAGCTCGAGCACCACGGGAATCAGCTGCTGCGCGGCGCTGGCGAGAATCGCCCGGCCGTTCGCGACCGACCCGATGAACACGAGCTGCGCGATGCCGCCGTCGATGAGCGCCTTGCCGGTCTCGGCGTAGCCGTTGACGACCTGCACGAGATCGGGCGACTGGCCCTCGGCGACGAGCGCCTCGCGGGCGATCTCGACGATGCGGTGGGACGACCACGCGACCCACTCGGACGGCTTGATCACGATCGCGTTGCCGGCCATGAGCGCCGGGATGAGCGGGTTCATGATGTTCTGCAGCGGGTAGTTCCACGGCAGGATCGCACCCACGACGCCGAGCGGGTGGAACTCGAGGCGCGCCCGTTTGTGCACGAAGATGCCCGAGGACACCGGCTCGGGCCGCAGGTGGCGTTCGCCGTTGGCGATCGTCCAGCGGAGCTTCTCGAGCACCGTCCACAGCTCGCCCATGAGCACGTTCTCGCGGGTCTTGCCCGAGTCGCGCACCACGACGTCGACGAGCTCCTCGGCGTTCGCGAGCAGGTGGTCGACCATGCGGCCGAGCACCGCGCGGCGGCGGGCGAAGTCGGTCTCGGCCCAGCCGATCTGGGCGGCGCGGGCGCGGTCGATCGCGGCGCGCACCTGCTCGGGCCCGTCGATCGCGACGGTGCCGAGCGGCTCGCGGGTGGCGGGGTCGAAGCAGCGGATGCTGCGGGCGTCGGCCCGCAGATCCACGACGTTGGTGTTCGCAGCGCTCATCGTACGAGCTCCTTCGCCGACACCACGTTGCCGCAGCTGGCCTCTTCGTTCGGGGCGGCCTTGCGGCTCGCGATGTAGTTCTCCCACTTGCGGATCGTGAGGTCCTGGAACGCGCGCACGACCGGCGAGAGCTCGGGCGCGGGCTTGTCCCAGAACTTCTCCCAGCCGGCCTGCTCGCGCTCGATGACCCAGACGTCCTGGCCGAGCAGCGGCTGCAGGGTGATGAAGCGCTGCGCCTTCATCATGCGGTCGACCAACCAGTGCGGCAGGCTCGAGCCCAACAGCGGCAGGCGGATGGTGTCCGGCCGCACGTAGAAGATGAACATGTGCCGGTTGTGGTTGTCGTTCTGCGGCAGCGTGAACAGGAAGTGCTTGATGCGGCCGTCGGTGTTCGACCAGTGATACGGGTAGTCGTAGCAGGCCAGCATGTGGTCGCAGTCGGACTCCGACCGGTTGATGAACATGTTCTGGAAGCGGCCTGCGGCGATCTTGGACTTGTACTCGACCTCGATGCGGTCGCCCATGTCCTCGCAGCGGAGCACCTCGGTGCCGTAGAACGGCTGGTACTTGCGGTGCAAGAAGCCGTGGGTGAAGTCCGAGACGTTCTCGAGCAGCATCGAGTGGTGACCGGGGCACTCGAACTGCACGATGACGTGCGGCCAGGGCTTGGGGCCCTCGAGTTCGGGGATCATCGGGATGTCGCGCGTGGTCGCCAGCTCGGGATCGCCGGGGAAGATGAACACGAGGCCGTAGCGCTCGCGCACGGGCACCGAGGCGATGCGGATGTTCGGCGACTTGTGCCCGAACAGGTCGTGGCTGATCGTCGCTCGGCCCTCGCCGTCGTAGGACCAGCCGTGGTACGGGCACACCAGCTCGCAGCCGACGACCTTGCCCTCGGTGAGCTTGACGTGGCGGTGGGCGCAGCGGTTCTCGACCGCGCGGACGCGACCGTCGTCGCCGCGGAACACCGCGATGGAGCGGCCGAGGAACTCGACCTCGACGCGGTCGCCACGGCGCAGGTGCTTCGACTGCAGCGCTGCGTACCAGTAGTTCGGATCGAGGCCCGCGGCGCGGGCCTTCTGGCGGCGGTTCTTCGCCTGCTCGAAGGTGGGCGGTGGACCGGGGGCGTGGCCGCTGAGATCGTGCATGGTGCCTCGTGCGAAGGGGCCCGCTCTGCCGCCCCGCTCGGGGCGCGTACAGAATGGTGGTTCTGGAACGAGAATCCTGTATTCTGCCCTCCACGCCGTGTCAAGCCGGATCCAGCCACCCCCCTCGGTGCCCGCCCCCAGCCCACGGGCCCGGCTCGCGGAGGGGCGGCGCGAGCTCTACCGCCAGGCGATCGTCGAGGCCGCCGAGGCCGAGTTCGCGGCGCGCGGCTACGACGAGGCCCACGTCCAGGCGATCGCGAAGCAGGCGGGCGTGTCGCTCGCCACCTTCTACAGCGTGTTCGGCGGCAAGTGGGAGGCGTTCCGCGCCGTGCAGCAGGATCGACTCGCGCTGCTGATGCAGCGGGTCGGCACGCTGGTGTTCGCCGCCGACGATCCCTTCGGTCGCCTACGCGCCGGGCTCGAAGGGTATCTGCGCTTCCACATCGAGCACCCGAGCTTCCTGCAGATGCAGCTGCGCGAGCACGTGCCGTGGGGCACGACCGACGAGCTGCGCACGCCCGAGCAGACGCGCGCGTGGGAGACCGGGCTGCAGATGTTGACCGCGGCGTTCCGCGAGGGGATGGCCGCGGGCCTGCTGTTCGACGACGACCCCGAGCTGTGCGCGCGCACGGCGACCGCGATGAGCCAGGTTCGCTTGGTGCGATGGATGGATCGCGGGATGGTGGACGCCGCCGACGACGTGGCGCGCGCGGCGATGCTGCAGTTCGTACGCACGTTCGCGCGGCCCGATCGCGTCGCCGAGCTGACGGCCCGACTCGCGTAGGTCCCCGGCGCCGGGGCTGCAAGAAAGTGCGCCGTGGCTTAGCTTCGACGGGCTCCGATGTCCACGCCCGTCGCCGACGCCGAGGTCACGGCACTGCCGTCGCTTCCGGGCCTCGCCTCCGAGGACCATGAGGTCCGGCGCGCCCGCGACGACCTCATGCAGCGATTGTTCGGCGATCCCGCGACGCCGGTGACGTGGGGCCGCTACGAGCTGCGTCGACGTGTCGGGGCCGGCGGCATGGGCACGGTGTACGCGGTCTGGGATCCGCAGCTCGGCCGCGAGGTCGCGCTCAAGGTCATCTCGGGGGACGGGCGCCGCGCCGGTGGGGCCTCGGAGCTGTCGCTGGCCCGACTCGCACGCGAGGCCCAGGCGATGGCCCGCATCAACCACCCCAACGTCGTGCCGGTCTACGACGTCGGTCGCGACGACGACCAGGTGTACTTCACGATGGAGCTGGTCCAGGGGGCCAGCCTCGATGGTTGGCTCGCGCGGCGTCATCGGACGACCGACGAGATCCTGGATGTGTTCGATCAGATCGCCAGCGGCGTGGCGGCGGCGCACCGGGCCGGACTGCTGCATCGCGATCTGAAGCCGCACAACGTCCTGGTCGGCGACGACGGGCGCGTGCGGGTCGCCGACTTCGGCCTGGCGCGGGCGGTGGTGGCGAGTCCGTTGGACACCTTGCAGGCCGACGACGCCTGGGCGGTGGCGACGGGCTCGGGGCCCGACAACGCCGTGACCATGTCGCCCGAGCTCACGGACACCGGGACGACGGTCGGCACGCCCGCGTACATGTCACCCGAGCAGCACGCCGGTGCGACCCTCGACGCGCGCACGGATGTCTACGCCCTCTCGGTGGCGCTGTTCGTCGCGCTGTTCGGCGCGCTGCCGTTCGCCAGCGATGGCGCCGCGGGCATGTACATGCGCAAGGCCGAGGGGGCGATCACGTGGCCCCTCCGCGCCCGGCCGGTGCCGCGGTGGTTGATCGCGTTGCTCGAGCGCGGGCTCCAGCCGTCGCCGGAGCGGCGCTTCGCGAGCATGGAGGCGCTGCGGGCGACGATGCGCCGCGGTCGTCGGGGCAAGGGCCGCCGTCTCGCCGCCGCCGTCGGCTTCCTCGCGGTCGCGGGCGTCGGCGCGATGCTCCAGTCGGGCCCCGCCACGCGACCCTGCGCGGCGCTCGGGGACGAGACGATCGCCGCGGTGTGGAGCGAAGGCCGGGCCGCGGATCTCGAGCGGGCGTTCGCGGCGGCCTCTCCGATCGGCGCGACCCAGGCCGCCGCCGCGTCACCGGGCCTGCACGCGTGGGCGCAGGCGTGGACCGAGGCCCGCCGTCGCTCGTGCGAGGTCGCGGTGGCCACGGTCGATGGCGCGGCCGACCTCGACGATCGCACCGCGTGCCTCGACGTGGCGCTCGCCGGGTTCGCCGCGGCGGTCGATCGCTTCGAGCGCGCCGACGCGGTCGTCGTCGAGCGAGCGGTCGACATCGCCGCGCGGCTCGGGGACCCGGCGCGCTGCCTCGACGCGGGCGATGGCGTCGAGGCGCCGCGGACGGCCGCGGATCCGCGCCGCACCGCGATCGTCGAGCGATTCGCCCAGCTCGACGTCGAGCGGTTCGCCGGCCGACTGTTCGCCCACGTCGACGAGCTCGCTCGCCTCGCCGACGAGGCCGACGCGGTCGGCGACCCGGCGCTGAGGGCCCGGGCCCACCTGCTGCTCGGGCACGCGCGGCGGGGCAGCGGTGACTTCGTGGGCGCCCTTCCGGAGCTCGAGCTCGCCCACGGCATCGCGCTGGCCGGGAGCATCGGCGCGCTCGAGGAGGAGGCGGCGCACACCTTGGCGGTGGTCCTCGGCAAGCACCTTCGCCGTACCGCGGAGGCCCTGCGATGGATCGAGGCCGCTGCCGCCGCGATCGATCGGTACGATCTGTCGGACGAGAAGCGGGCGTTGCTCGCGAGCGACCACGGCGGGGTGTACTTCGTCGCGGGCGAACTCGAGGTGGCGGTCGGTCACCAGCAGCGGGCCGTCGCGCTCGCGGAGTCGCTCCCCCGCGGCGGGACCACGCTGGCGATCGCCCTCAACGAGCTCGGCGTGTCGCAGGCCAAGCTCGTCGAGCACGAGTCGGCCTTGGCGACGCGCGAACGGGCGGTCGCGGCCTTCGAGGATGCCCTCGGTCCCGAGCATCCGCTGAGCATCGTCGCGCGGGCGAACCTCGCCAGCTCGCTGCGTGACGTTGGTCGACCGCTCGAGGCCGAGCCCATCCTCGAGCGGTGCGTCGACGCGCTCGAGCACGTCTACGGTCCGAACGATCGACGCGTCGTCATCACGGCCAACGAGCTCGGGGCCCTGCGCGCCGAGGTGCTGCACGACCAAGCGGGCGCGTTGCAGGCGTACGCGAGGGCGTACGCGGGGGCGCGCCACCTCGACGCGCAGGCCGATCTCCGCCTGCGATCGGCGGTGACCGCCAACTACGGCGACGTGCTGTGGCACGTCGGGCGCTTCGCCGAGGCCCTCGAGCTCCACCGCAGCGCGCTCGCGGGGGACGAGGACGTCTTCGGACCGGAGCACGACGCGGTCGCGGACGATGTGCTCCGCGTCGGGCACGACGCGCTCGCGCTGGGCCTGCGCGACGAGGCCCGCTCGGCGCTGCTACGCGCGCACGCGATCGCCGAGCGCGGGGGCCTCGAGCAGGTGGCGGCCTACGCCGAGTTCGCGCAGGCGTGGCTCGCCCGCGACACCGATCCGGAGGCCGCCAGGACGCTGGCCGTGCGCGCGCGCGACCGCATGGTCGCCCTCTCGCCGAAGTCCGTCGCCCTCATCGACGAGTGGATCGCCGCGCAGGACCGCGGCGCGCCGCTGCCCGCCGATTGGCGTGAGCGGGCTCGGGTCCAGCGCCTCGCGGTCGTGCCCTGACGACGCCGATCACTCCGCGGCGATCGGGTCGGCGGGGATCGGTTCGGGGGTGGTCTCGACGACGTCGAGCCCGACCTTCTTCGTCCACCACAAGAGGCCGACGAGCAGCTGCCGCTTGTCGCTGACGAAGCTGGGCTTCTTGCCCTCGAAGGCGTGACCGACGAACTGGAACGTCCAGCCGACCCCGAACATCGCGGCGGCCAGCGGCAGACCGACGATCGACATGCCGACCGGGATCGACGCGGCGATGAGTGGGATGCCGACGCTGTGGCACGCCTGGTTCACCGGGTTGCGGTGGTCGGCGGCGTAGACGTCCATGAGGTGGGACCACTCGGGGCCGAGCTTGATGGCGGACATGGGGCGGTTCTCCGGGCAGGGGTTGCGGACGCGGCCTAGGACTCGGGTGGGGCGATGCCGACGATGCGCAGCAACGCGTCGACGAGGGCGGCGGTGAAGCGCTCGTCGGAGACGACCGGGGTGCCCAGCACGTGGGCGTGGACCGAGCCCTCGACCATGCCGAACACCACGAAGGCGCGGGCCAGGGGATCGGGCCCGTCCCCCCAGCGCGACAGTACCACGGCGATGCGCTCGACGAGGGCGCGCTCGCCCGCGGTCCAGAGCGCCTCGAGCTCGGGATCGGCGTGGCGACGCTCGGTCATCACGGCGTGCAGCGCCGGATCCTCGCGGTGCAACGCCATGACCAGCTCGACGACCGCGCGCAGGCGCAGGCGTGACGCCTCGAGCGACATCGCGGCGCGGCCGTCGGCGTCGTCGAGCAACACCCGCGAGGCCTCGGCGATCCGCGCCAGCCGGGTCGCCGCGAGCTCGCGCAGCACGACGTCCTTGCTCGCGAAGTACTGATAGAAGCTCCCCGTCGCCGCGCGCGCCCGGTCGGCGATCGACTTGCTCGTCGTGGCGGCGTAGCCCCGCGCGGAGAACTCCCGGGCCGCCGCGTCGACCAGCTGCGCGCGGGTGCGAAGCGCCCGGGGCTGCGAGGGGACGCGGACGCGCGGCGCGGCGACGGGCACGGCGGCAGCGTCGGTCGAGTTGAAAATGACGTCAAGTTCACATTTAATGATCTGCCGAACTGCCCAAGAATACTGGGTAATTCTGGCCTAGCGGGGCCGGGTCAGCAGCCGCTCCAGGTCGCGGCGGGCGGTCACGGGCGCCACCACGACCAGCCGGTCGCCGCCGGCGAGCCGTCGATCCGCCGCGGGGTTCAGCACCGCCTTGCCCGACGCCGGCTCGTGGCGCAGTGCGGTGATGCGTCCGTCGCCGAGCTCGCGCAGCGATCCGATGGTGCGCCCGTCCAGCGGAGCGCCGGCCTCGACCGGCAGCGTGATCGTCAGCATCAACTCGTCGCCGAGCTGGAAGCTGCCGACCACCGACGCCTCGAGGGCGGCGAGGGCGAAGGCCGGCGCCGCGAGCGTCGAGGTCGACAGCGCGGTGGTGATCCCGAGCGACGACTCGAGCCTTCGCGCGAGCCCCTGGTTGAACATGCGCAGGACCACGCGGATCGAGCCGTTCACGGCGCGGGCGGCGAGGGAGGCCTCGAGGTTGGCGAGGTCGTCGTTGGAGCAGGTGATGATCGAGCGGGCCTTCGCGCAGCACGCCTGCTCGAGCACGACCGTGTTGCGCATGTCGCCGACGACGAGGTCTACCCCGAGCTCGCGGGCCCGCGCGATGAACCGACCGTTCTCGTCGTGATCGACGACGACGACGTGCTCGCCGATCTCGAGCAGCCGCTCGAGCACGCGGACGCCGACATTGCCGAGGCCACAGAGGATCACGTGATCTTGCACTTTCTTCCTCCGGCGCCCGAAGAGCGCGTCGAGTCGGCTGCCGACCAGGAAATCGGTCATGACGCCGAAGCCCGCGGCCATCGCCGCCGTCCCCGCGAGCATGACCACGTTGCCGTAGAGCTTGAGCCACCCCGGCGCCTGCAGCAGGTTGATGTCGCCGTACCCGGTGCTCGTCGCGGTGGTGATCGTGAAGTACGTCGCGTCGACCCAGGACAGCTGCATCGCCGAGGCGAACACCGCGATCGACGCGACGAGGAAGGCGCAGATCGCCACCAGGAACCAGATCAGCCCGCGCCGCACGGGGCCTCCGCGGCGCGTCGATGGGGGGAGCCTCGGCGTTTGCGGGACATCGCCGCGCCGAGCGTATCACCCGCCGCGTCGCGGGCCGACGGCTCCGGGCGCTGGCCCGCAACGGGCCCGTGGCGCGCGGGGGCCGAGCGCCGCATATGCCGAGCATGGGCGAACCCGCGAGCGTCGCGAACGAGGTGCCGAGCGAGGAGCAGCTGCTGTGGGACGCCTACCACCGCCTGCTGCTCGGGCCGGACGTCGAGCGCATGCGCAAGCTGCTCGTGCGCTACGACTTCTTCCGCATGGCGGCGGATCTGCCCGGGGACATCGTCGAGTGCGGGGTGTTCAAGGGCGCGGGCCTGCTGACGTGGCTCAAGTTCCTGCACATCCACGCCCCCGGGTCGGCGCGGCGCGTGGTCGGCTTCGACACCTTCGACGCGTTTGCCGAGGCGCGCGGGGCCGACGCGAGCGCCGTGACGGCGTTCGTCCGCGAGACCGGCCACCGCGGCACCTCTCCGGCGTCGCTGCGGGCGATGTGCACGGCCGCGGGGATCGACCCCGCCCACCTCGACCTCGTGGCGGGTGACGTCCGCACGACGGCGTCCGACTACGCCCGCGACAACCCGGGCCTTCGGATCTCGTTGCTGCACATGGATCTCGATCTCGGCGAGCCGACGTACTGCGTCCTGTCGGCGCTGTGGCCCCGGGTCGTGCGGGGTGGCGTGGTCGTGTTCGACGAGTACGCGTCGCCGCGGTGGAGCGAGAGCGAGGGCGTCGACCGGTTCTTCGCCGACACCAAGGTGCGGCTGCGGTCGCTGCCGCACGCTCGAACCCCGACCGCCTACGTCGTGAAGGAGTGATGGGGACGGCGTGGGCTGGGCGTCAGTCGACGATCCTCAGCACGCCGAGGCGCTCGCCCCAGTCGAGGATCGCGTCGACTGACGCGGCCGCGTGGGCGCGCCGCTTCGTGCGATCCCAGCCCTGCCGCTCGCAGAGCTCGAGCAGCTCGCGCTGACCCGGGAGCTCCGTGCCCTCGGGTAGATCCGCGGGGCGCTTCACCGACAGCATCGGCAGGTCGATCGGCGGCTGCGGGTCGTCGATGAAGGCCGGGTCGAGGCAGCTCGAGAGATCGTTGGTCGCGGTCACCCGCGTCGACAGCGGCTCGAGGCCCCACTTGCGGGTGATCGTCGAGACCACCGAGACGTGGTCGAGCTGCGTGGCGTTCACGCAGCCGCGGCGGACGCGGGCGCCGATGACGACCGACGGTACCCGGAAGCCGAGCTGCCGGAACTCGGGCAGGTCGTCCTCGGTCTGCGGCGGCGGCACGTGGTCGTACATCCCGCCGTGCTCGTCGTAGGTGAGGACGAGCAGCGTGTTGTTCCACTTGGGCGAGGCCGCCAGCGCCGCGTAGATCGACGCGATGAACGCCTGACCGAGCATCGGATCGCACGGCGGGTGGTCATCGTTGCCGATGTTCTCGCCGATCGTGAACACCGGATCGACCATGCAGAAGCTCGGCAGGGTGCCCGCGGCCGCGGCCTCGAAGAACTCGGTCATGGTGCCGAAGCCCGTGGTCTTGCCGTAGGAAAACGCGAACGGCAGGCCGGCGTTGTAGTAGACGTTCGAGATCCCGGCGTCGTCGAGGCGATCGAAGACGCTCGGGACGTCGGTGATCGGGTCGTTGCTCATCGCGCCGTGCGAGGTGCCGAGGTTGAGGTGGAATCGGTTGGGCCAGGTCGGCCCCATCACGGACGCGAACCACCGCTCGCATAGCGCGTAGTGGTCGGCGAGCGCGTAGCTGACCGGCAGGCGCGCGCGGTCGTAGTAGCCCATGATCTGGCCCGGGTCGGGGGCGCCTGCGGCCGCGAACGACGTGACGAACCCGTCGTTCGCGCCGTCGTTCCACTGGGCGCGCGAGCCGTTCCAGCTGTGCGAGGGGTCGGTCTCGATGTTGGCGGCGCCGAGGTTGAACACCGCGACGGGATCGCCGTTCCCGTCGGGGTTGGTCTCGCGGCCGGTCAAGCCGTCCACGGCGCGGCCTTCGAGGAGGGACAGCGAGCCGAAGAGGTGATCGAAGGAGCGGTTCTCCATCATCAGGACGACGATGTGTTCGATGGGGGCGAAGAGCTCGTCGAAGGTGGCGGTTGCGGTGGACTCGCAGTCCGACTGCGGGGGGCCGACCTCGCCGGTCGAGCTGTCGCTCGAGGACTCGGTGGTCGAGGTCGTGTCGGCGGCCGTCGTGGTGGTCGTTCCGTCGAGGGACGATGTGCTCGAGGTGGTGCCTTCGGTGCCGGCCGCGTCGGGGTCGTCGTCGGTGCAGGCCAGGCCCGTCAGGCCGAGGGCGCCCAGGGCGCCGAGGGCCTCGCGGCGGGACCAGAGGCGGCGGACCTCGCGGAGGCGGCGGCGGTGCATGGTCGGAGGTTAAACGAAAAGACGGGGCGGCTGGGGGCCGTCCCGTCACGGGGGGGTGTCAATCGGGGTCGGGCACGGGCAGGGGCACGGAGGAGCGTGCCCCTGTTGGGGCGCGCTCCTAGTGCTCGAACTGAGCGTTCTCCGTCGAGTTGTCCATCGCCAGCGTCGAGGCCTGGCCGCCCGAGACGATCTTCGAGACGTCGTCGAAGTAGCCCGTGCCGACCTCGCGCTGGTGGCGGGTCGCCGTGTAGCCGCGCGCCTCGGCGGCGAACTCGGCCTGCTGCAGATCGCTGTACGCCGACATGCCGCGGTCCTTGTACGCCGACGCCAGCTCGAACATCCCGAAGTTCAGGCTGTGGAAGCCCGCGAGCGTCACGAACTGGAACTTGTAGCCCATCGCCCCGAGCTCGCGCTGGAACTTGGCGATGGTCGCGTCGTCGAGGTTCTTCTTCCAGTTGAACGACGGCGAGCAGTTGTACGCGAGGAGCTTGTCTGGATACTGCGAGCGCACGCCCTCGGCGAACTGCTTGGCCTCGGCGAGGTCGGGCGTCGAGGTCTCGCACCACAGCAGATCGGCGTACGGCGCGTAGGCGCGCGCGCGCGCGATGGCCATCTCGACGCCGCCCTTGATCTGATAGAAGCCCTCGGGCGTGCGCTCGCCGGTGATGAACGGGCGGTCGCGCTCGTCGATGTCGGCGGTCAGCAGCCGTGCGCTGTCGGCGTCCGTACGGGCGATGATGATGCTCGGCACGCCCTCGACGTCCGCGGCGAGCCGCGCGGCCACGAGCGAGCGGATGAACTGGCTGCCGGGCAGCAGCACCTTGCCGCCGAGGTGGCCGCACTTCTTCTCCGACGACAGCTGGTCCTCGAAGTGAACCGCCGCGGCGCCCGCGTCGATCATGCCCTTCATGATCTCGAACGCGTTGAGCGGGCCGCCGAAGCCGGCCTCGGCGTCGGCGACGATCGGCGCGAACCAGTGGCGCTTGACGCCGCCCTCGCTCGACTCGATCTGGTCGGCGCGCTGCAAGGCAGCGTTGATGCGCCGCACCAGCGACGGCACGCTGTTCGCCGGATACAGGCTCTGATCCGGGTACGTGGCGCCCGCGAGGTTCGCGTCGGCCGCGACCTGCCAGCCGCTCACGTAGATCGCGTGGAGACCCGCGCGGACCTGCTGCACGGCCTGGTTGCCGGTCAGCGCGCCGAGGCCGTGGACGTACGGCTCGGAGTGGATGAGATCCCACAGCCGCTCGGCGCCGAGGCGGGCGAGCGTGTGCTCGACGACGACGCTGCCGCGCAGGCGCAGCACGTCGTCCTTCGAGTACGGCCGCGTGATGCCGTTCCAGCGCGCGTCCGTGAAGGTGAGGGAACTGGTGGTCTTGGCTTGGGTCATGACGTCTCTCGCTTCGCTTCGGGTCACACTCGGGAACCGCGGGGCCCCCGTTCGATCGATCGTCGGGTCTACAGCGACAGGATGTGCTCGTAGGCCGGCAGGGTCAGGAAGTCCTCGAGCATCTCGGCCGTCGAGATCGACTCGAACAGGTCGCGGGCCAGGGTGAACCGGCCACGCTCGTAACGGAGGTCGCCGACCTCGCCGCGGATGCGCCGCATCTCGTCGTCGAGGATCGAGCGCACGCGGGCGGTCGTCAGCGGCGCGCCGTCGATGCTGGCGCCGTGCCGCAGCCACTGCCACACCTGCGTCCGCGAAATCTCGGCGGTCGCGGCGTCTTCCATCAGGTCGTACAGCGGCACGCAGCC
This sequence comes from Nannocystaceae bacterium, assembly GCA_044344875.1. GTDB lineage: Bacteria > Myxococcota_A > Polyangia > Nannocystales > Nannocystaceae > Xiheibacterium. The sequence goes on along the minus strand of JBIJCC010000002.1, from coordinate 240,744 downwards.
GTTGCCGCGCAGCCACGCCTCGAGGTACTGCACGCCGACGCGGACGTTGTGGCGCAGGCCGGCCTCGGTCCGCTCGCCCTGCGGCACCGCGAGCAGCATCGCCGCGTCGACGACGACGTCCTCGCGACCGCGTGCGATCTGGTTGGGGCCCGGCATGTTCGCGTCGAAGATGTCGCGCGCCAGCCCGATGAGCCCCGGGTGCGCCACCCAGGTGCCGTCGTGGCCGGCCTGGACCTCGCGCAGCTTGTCCGCTCGCACCTTCGCCATCGCGGTCTCGTTGCGCGCAGGATCGTCCTTGATCGGGATCTGTGCCGCCATCCCGCCCATCGCGTGGATGCCCCGGGCGTGGCACGTGCGGATGACGAGGCTCGAGTACGCCGCCATGTTCGGCTGCGTCATCGTCACCAGGGCGCGGTCGGGCACGATCGCCGTGGGGTCGGCGCGCAGCGTCTTGATGAACGAGAAGATGTAGTCCCAGCGGCCGCAATTGAGCCCGGCGGAGTGCTCGCGGAGCTCCCACAGGATCTCGTGCATCTCGAACGCCGCCGGCAACGTCTCGATCAGCACGGTCGCGCGGATGGTGCCGCGCGGGATGCCGAGGCGATCCTGGGCGTACTCGAAGACCTCGTTGTACCAGCGCGCCTCGAGGTGGCTCTGCAGCTTGGGCAGGTAGAAGTACGGCGCCCGGCCGCTCGCGACCAGCTCGCGGGCGTTGTGGAAGAAGAACAGCCCGAAGTCGACCAGGGCGCCCGGGGCCGGCGCGCCGTCGACGTCGATGTGGCGCTCGGGCAGGTGGAGCCCGCGGGGCCGGACGAACAGGGTCGCGAGCGGGGCGTCGTCGCGCAGGCGGTACTGCTTGTCGCGCGCGGCGTCGTCGAAGACCAACGTCCCGCGCACGGCCTCGCGCAGGTTCATCTGCCCCGACATCATGTTGGCCCACGTCGGCGCGCTCGAGTCCTCGAAGTCGGCCATGTACACGTTGGCGCCGGAGTTGAGCGCGTTGATGATCATCTTCGCGTCGACCGGCCCGGTGATCTCGACGCGGCGATCGGCGAGCGCCGCGGGGATCGGCGCCACCGTCCATGGTTCGGCGCGCAGCGCCGCCGTGTCGGCGAGGAAGCGCGGCCGCTCACCCGCGTCGTAGCTCGCCTGGATCTGACGGCGCCGCTCGAGGAGCGCGGTGAGGCCCGGTCGGAATCGCCGCACGAGATCGCCGAGGAAGCCGAGCGCCTCGGGTGTCAGGAGGCTTGCGTATTCGGCGGTCGGACCGAGGGGGCGCGCGGGCGCCGACGGTGGGGTGGGTTCGCTGGTCACGGGGGTCGGCCTCGGCAAATGGTTTTCCTAGCAGCCCCACAGATCAACGGAAAACGCACTCTCTGCGGCAGAAACGTTGTAAAAGCGGGGCCAGAAGCCGTCGGTCAATCTGTAAATGAAGTAAAGTTCTGGCGTGTCTCGCACCTCGTTGCTCGGGGCCCGGGTCCGGCGCCTCCGTCAGCGCCGAAAGCTCTCGCAGGTGGAGCTGGCGCGCGTTCTCGGGATCTCACCGTCGTACATGAACCTCATCGAGCACGACCAGCGGCCCCTCACGGCGCCGCTGCTGCTCAAGCTCGCCGAGGCCCTCGGGGTCGATCTCCGGGAGTTCACCGGCGCGGCCGGCGGTGAACTCCACGACGATCTCGTCGAGGCCTTCAGCGACCCGATGTTCGAGGAGCACGGGGTCGCGGCGCGCGATGTCGACGAGTTCTGTGCGCAATCCCCTGCGATCGCCCGCGCGATGCTGCGGCTGTACCACGCCTTCCGCGATGCCCGCGGATCCGCCGACATGTTGGCGTCGCAGATCTACGACGATCAACAGGTTCCCGGCGAGCGCTCGCGCATGCCGTCGGAGGACGTCAGCGATTTCCTGCAGCGGCGCGGCAACTACTTCGAGTTGCTCGAGGAGGCGGCCGAGCGACTGCACGTCGACGCGCAGCTCGATCCCCACGATCCGCAGCGCGGCCTCGTGCGACACCTGACCGAGCGGCTCGGCGTCGAGGTCCGCATCGGGCGGCAGGGCCACCGCGAGGGCGTGCTGCGCCGCTACGAGCCCGAGCCGCGGCGCCTCGTGCTGTCCGAGCTGATGCCGCCGTCATCGCGGGCGTTCCAGCTCGCGGTGCAGATCGGGCTGATGCAGGAGCGAGCGCTGCTGGATCGCCTCGCCGCCGAGGCCGACCTCGCCGACCCGGCCTCGCTCGCGCTCGGCCGCGTCGTCCTCGCGAACTACTTCGCATCGGCGGTGGTGATGCCGTACGCGACCTTCCTCGAGAGCGCCCGCGCCGAGCGCTACGACATCGAGCTGCTGCAGAACCGCTTCGGCGCCAGCTTCGAGCAGGTGTGCCATCGGCTGACGACGCTGCGTCGGCCCGGGGCCGAGGGCGTGCCGGTGCACATGATCCGCGTCGACCTGGCCGGGAACATCTCGAAGCGCTTCTCGGCCTCGGGGATCCGCTTCGCCCGCTTCTCCGGCGCGTGCCCGCGGTGGAACGTCTTCACCGCGTTCATGTCGCCGGGGGTGATCCGCGTGCAGGTCTCGGTGATGCCCGACGGCGTGCCCTATTTCTGCCTGGCGCGCACGGTGCCCAAGGGCCGCGGCGGCTACCTGGCGCCGCACACCCTCCACGCGATCGGCCTGGGGTGTCGCCTGGAGCATGCGCCGGCGCTGGTCTACTCCGACGGCGTCGATCTCGACACGCTCGACGGGGCCGTGCCGGTCGGCGTGACGTGCCGGCTCTGCGAGCGTCGCGACTGCGAGCAGCGGGCGTTCCCGTCGATCCGCGCCGGAATGGCCGTCGACGAGAACGTACGCGGGCCATCGGTCTACGCGCCGCGTGGACCTGATTGAGCGGGCGCGCGTTGCATCGAGCGGCTCCGCCGGCCGTGCATCGCCCCACGACCGACCCCCGGCTGGGCGAGGACGGCGACCCCATGCTACAAATCGACCTGCGCACGCGTTCGCCGATGCTCGACGTCTTGCTCCACGGCTCTGCTCGCGACCTCGGCCCTGCGCCCCGGTCGACCCGAGGCTTCGCGTCGCTGTGGTTCGCGCCGTTGGCCGTCGCCGCCGTCACGACGCTGACCGGCTGCCCGGACAAATATCCGAGCTGCAAGAAGGACAAGGACTGCAACGCGGTGCTTGCCGAGAAGTGCGTGGCGAACGTGTGCCAGGGCTGCACCGTGGACGCCGACTGCGTGGGCAAGGCGCCCGAGGGCAATTCGCCATTCGTCTGCAAGGATCTCCGGTGTCAGGATCCTGCCGCCGCCGCGCAGCAGGCCGCGGCGTCGGGTGGCGGCGAGGAGGGTGACCCCTGTGCCGCGCGGAGCGATTGCCTCGGTGGGCTCGCGTGCAAGGCCGGTCAATGCGGCTTGTGCACGGGCGACGCCGACTGCAACGGTGTGCCGTGCACGATCGAGACCGGCCGCTGCAGCCCGGTGAACTCGTGCACCAGCGACGAGCAGTGCGCGATGGACGAGATCTGCGACGGCGGGATGTGCATCTTCTCGGGCGACCTCGGCGACGAGGACGGCGGCCCGTGCGGCCTCGCGGCGGTCTACTTCGCCTTCGACAGCGAGGTCCTCACGCCCAAGACGCAGGAGGACCTGAAGGGCGTCGCGGCATGCATCGCCGACGTCTCGGGCGCTCAGGGCAAGCTCGTCTACCTCGAGGCCCACGCCGACAACCGTGGCACCGAGGAGTACAACATCCTGTTGACCGAGCGGCGCGGCACGAGCGTGAAGAACTTCCTCGCCGAGCAGGGCGTCGGCGCCGAGGCGATGCAGGTCATCTCGAAGGGGAGCCTCGAGGCGGTGGGCAGCGACGAGGCCACGCGCAGCAAGGAGCGGCGCGTGCAGTTCATCTGGCCTTGATGTGGCGCTCGGCGTGGCCTCGATTCACGGGGTCGTCAGCGGGTCGTCCTCATCGGACGCGGCGGCGGCGGGCTCGAGCGCCGGTGGACCGCCGCGCGTGGCGATCGCGACCTTCCCCAGGCCGCTGCCCTTGATGCGATCGAGCAGCGCGACGAGGCTGGCGCGATCGACATCCGGCGTCGCGTCGAGCAGGACGCCGGTGAGGCCGGGCCGCGATGCCGCGGCGCGCAGGGCCGCGTCGAGATCGTCGGTCGCGACGGGGATGCCGTCGAGGGTGACGCCCCAGCGATCGAGGCCGACGCGCACGACCGGATGGGGGGCCGGCCGCGGGGCGGTGTCGGGCGGGGTCTCGGCCTTCGGAGCGATCCCCGGTGCGGTGGTGACCGCCGAGGCCCGCCCCTCGACGGCGTCGAGGCGTCGCTGGAGGTGATCGACCCGCTCCTCGAGTGCCGCCACGGCGGCGGTGTCGTCCCTGCACCCGACCAACGCGAGGAGAATCACGGACCGGTGCACGCCGGACCATCTTAGGGCATTTTGCCCACGCCGCCGTGGCGGACCGCAGCGGGCGCCGTGAACCGAACCGGCCACGAACGCACTCCATCCAGACCGAGACCGACATGTCGGAACGCACTGCCCTCCGCTCGAACGCCCTGTGCCTGCTCACCACGCTGGGGCTCGTCCTCGCGTCGGGGGGCGTGGTGGGATGCGCGGCCGATGCGAGCGGTCGCGGCGGCGCGGGTCCGTCGAGCGGCGGCGGCAAGGGCGACAACCTCGGCGAGTCCGACACGGACGCGACCGACGGTGGTGGCGACGGCCTCGACTCGGATCACCGCGCGGCGATCCTCGAGTGCGAGGCGATCGCCGACCATGTCCGCGAGCACGTCCATGCGGCGCGCGTCGACGCGATCGTCGACCTCGAGCGCGATCGCAACGACTGCCTGACCCGGGTGAACGACGCGGCGCTCGGGTCGATCGAGGCGATCCTGCAGGCATCGGGCGATCCCTACGCGGGCCAGGGCCTGCCGGCGTGGAAGGCCCATCGCACGGCGGCCATCTCCGCGTGCAACGCCCTCGTCGAGGCGCACCCCGACGCCGGCTCCGAGCTGCTCGCGGGCATCGCCGCGACGTGCATCGGCGACGTCGAGGCGCAGTTCGGCGCGCTCCTCGATGCGCACGCGGATTTCGGCGTGGCGCCGTTCTCGATCCCCGGGGCGCGAGACCGCTATCCCACGTGCTACGTCGCGTTCGACGACGAGACCGCGAATGCGCCCGGTGTCGATGCCGTCGCCGAGGCGGCGGCCGCGAGCGACTCCCTCGCCGCGTGCATCCGTGATGTCCACGATGGCCTCGTCGCCGACCTCGCCGCGCGCGTCGCTGCGACGTTCCCAGGTCGCGATGTCGCGACGATCGAGCAGGAGCTGCGCGACGCGACCACGGGTCTCGCCGAGGCGCGCGCGCGCGTCTGCGAGGTCGCCGTGCACGCCGGCCCGGGGCGCGCGTCCGGGGGGTTCCTGGCCTCGATCGCCGACTGCGGCGTCGACGTGGCGATCCAGGCCGGCGACCTCCTCGACCTGGCGGCGCCTGGCCTGCTGCCGGGTGCACCCGACGTCGGCGACACCGATGGCGAGGTCAGCGACACCGACGGCGGCTCGGACAGCGGCGGTTCCGGCGACACGACCGGATGAGGTCGCGGGGCTCGGCGAGCAGCGCCGCGACTAATCGGCGAGCAGCGCCTTGAGCTCGGTGAGCGCGAGGTCCTTCTCGACCACCTTGGTCTTCTGGATCGCGCTGCGCAGCACCGTCTCCCACTGCTTCTCGGGGAGGTCCGCCTTCATCGTCAGGAGCAGCTCGAACACGTCGTCGTCGTCGCGCGTGTTGTAGATCTGCTGGTCGTCGTACTGCAGGAGCGCGAGCAGGTTGCGAACGTACTCGCTGACCGTCAGTCCACCGGCCGGGGCCGCGGGGGCCGCCGCGCCGGCGTCACCGGGGGCGTCGCCGGTCTTGCGCTCGGGGGTCTTCGCGTGTTTCTCGCGCCGCTTCAGCTCGCGCTCGATGCGTTCCTGATCCGTGCGTTTCATGGACGTCTCCGGCGGTGGGTCGGCCGACGAACACCGTTGCCCCCGAGGGGGACACCGTTCGTCGAGAGCCTCCGCGCGGCCGGGTGGTAGCACGAACGCGGGGGCGAACCCAACCCCCGGCCGACGGACGTCGCGAAAAAATCACTCGGACACCCGCGTCCGGGGCCGTCCACGGCCCGCGCTGGTACCGCGGGGGTCGGGCGTGAGCGGAGTCGCGCCGGTCACTCGTCGGCGTAGACGGTGAAGTTCAGATAGGTCCGCATCTCGTCGGGCGTGAGCTCGATGCCCTCGTTCGTGAAGACGAGCGAGCTGTCCTCGATGTCGAGTGCGGAGAAGTTGAGCGCGTCGGCGAGCTGCGTGGCCAGGTCGGCGCGGAAGGTCTGGATGAGATCCTGGTTGTCGTTGACCAGCTGCTTCTCCTCGAGGGCGGCGGCGCCGCTGCCCTCGCCGGCGACCAGCACGGCGTCGCCCGGGGTGACGTCGATCGAGCCGTCGTTCGGATCGACCGCGAGGGTCAACGGCATCACCGCCTCGGCGTAGCCGCAGTAGCCCTCGTCGACGCGCCACACCCGGAAGGTCGAGTCGAGCGACTCGTTCCCGGCGGCGTTGGCCTCGATCTGCTCGAGCGTCACGCCGTAGATCCCGCTGGGATCGGGGTTGCCGTCCTCGTCGTAGATCCGGGCGATGTTGCCCTCGGCCAGCATCTGGTGGGCCATCGGCAGCAGCAGGCCCGGGTCCATCGACACCGCCATCGTCGAGCCCTCGGGCAGCGCACCGGCGAGGTCGAGGCCGACGCCCTTGCCCAGCGGCAGGTTGGTGTGCATCGCGAGCACGAGCTTGTCGGCGTCGGAATCGATGACGAGGTCGCGGACCAGGAGGGTCACCGCGCCGTCGCCGACCTCCCAGCTACCGACCTCGAGCAGGAGCAGCTCGTCGTAGTTCGTGGCGATCTCCTCGGCGAGCAGGAGCTTGAGTGCGCCGGCGAGCATCGTGTGGGTGTCGGAGTCGAAGCCGAACACCTGCAGGTACCAATCACCGATCGTCGCCGCGCCGTAGTCCGCGATGAGGCGGGACTTGCCAGCGGCCGCATCGACGTCGAGGCGCAAGGGGACGTAGAGATCGACGAAGCCGGCCCCGGACGACAGATCCATGTCGGGCGACGACAGCTGCACGCCGAAGTCGAGGTGGAACACCACGCAGTTGGGGCAGCCGGGGACCTTGGTGAGGGCGATCGTCGGCAGCGACGTCGGCTCGAACGCGGCGTCGGCCGGGCCCTGCGGCAGGACACCGAAGGGAACGGTGCCGGCGAACGGAACCTCCTCGTCGATGATGCTCGCGAGGAGCTTGTTCACGCCCGCGCCGGTCAGCTGCATCGCGACCGGGTAGGGGCCCTTCTCCGGGACCTCGGCGACCAGGGGCAACTCCTCGCCACTGGCGCGGTCGTCGAACTTGCTGCGCTGGTTCTCGCAGTCGAACGAGATGTCCTTGCCGCGGCAGCCCGACCCGAGCACGAGGGCGCCGGCCGCGAGGGTGAGGACGGGCGCGAGCGAACGGAGGGTCGGCAACGACGAGGCTGTGCGGACGCGCGTCACCGGGGTAGTTTGGACCGGCGCCGCCGCAAATGACAAGCGAGGCATCCCGGCGAGGGCGCCGCCTCGCGTTCCATCCAGCGCGTCGCCCTCGGCCCCGCAGGGTGGCCACCGACGCGAGCCCCGTGCTAGCGTGGCGCCGATGACCTATCGCTGCGCCAGCTGGGGCCTCGTCGCGCTGCTCGTCGCGGCCCCCGCGTGCTTCGACTCGGACGAGACGTTCAAGGCGGCGGCCGCGACGACGACCGGCGATCCGACGACGACGACCGGCGATCCGACGACGACGACGACGGATCCGACGACGTCGACGACGACCACCGGCCTCGACTCGACCTGCCGCGACGCGGTCGACTGCATCTTCGACTGCGCGGCCGCGGAGCAGTTGAAGCTGATGAGCGACCCCGACTACGAGCCGGATTTCTCGTGTTTCCTCGACCAGTGCGTCGAGATGCTCCCCGTGGGCGAGGTCTACAAGTTGCTCAAGCTGGGCAACTGCGCCTCGGAGCAGTGCGGCGCAATGGGCATGTGCGACGATGGCACGGGCGAGAGTTCGGGGGGCTCGAGCAGCTCGGGGGGCTCGAGCAGCTCGGGCAGCGACAGCGGGAGCAGCGGGAGCAGCGACGGCGGCAGCAGCAGCAGCGAGAGCGGGACGCCACCCCCGCCGCCCGACGATGGCCTGCTCGACCCGTGCATCAACTGCATCTTCATCCTGATGCTCGACGAGGAGTACCGCGGCTGCCTCGAGTACTCGCTCGTGTGCGAGTGAGTCGGGTCCGCGCGCCGGCGTTCGACGGGGTCCCGCACGTCGGTCCGGTGGGGCAGACGGCCACGGCCTTGCCGCAGGCGGCCGCCGGGATCGCACCTCGTCGGGGTGACCATCGCCACCCCGATGCCCGCGCCCCCTTTCGTGCGACCGCCACAGTGCGATAGAACCGAGCGAGATGAAGCGTTCGCTCGCTGCGTGGGCCGTCGGCGTCGTCCCCATGAGTTCGATCGCCAGCCTGGCGTGGGCGGCGGAGCCCGGGGTGGCGGTCGGCGCGTCGTCGACCGCCGCGCCTACGGCGAGCGCGGACGCGGCGAACGCCGACGCGGCGAAGCCCGACGCGGGGAAGCCCAAGGCCAAGCGCGCACGCGTGCGCAACGCCGACTTCAAGCGCCTGCCGTGGATGCGGCGCTGGGCGCCGCAGCGCAACCTCGGCGAGAGCGGCGTCTCCGGCGGCGTCTTCATCCCGAACGAGCAGCACGACCTCTACGATCCCAAGACCACGCCGCCGGAGCCCTTCTGGCGCGCCGGCGGTCTGCTCGCCGTGCGCGGTGGCTTCTATCCGCTGCGCTCGCTCGGCGTCGAGGCCGAGTTCAGCGCGATGCCGACGCGCATCCGCAACATCACCAACGACTTCGCGTTCACCTACGGCGTCCAGGGCCACGTGGTGTTCCAGCTGCCGTACTACTCGGTGGTGCCGTTCTTCCTCGTCGGCGGCGGCCTGCTCGGCGTGCGATCGAACGCGCTGATCCTCGGTGACGACGTCGATCCCGCGCTGCACTACGGCGGCGGCGTAAAGGTCCAGCTCACGAAGGTCATCGGCCTGCGCGTCGAGGCCCGCAACATCATGTCCGCCAACTCGGCGCTGCAGAACGCCGGCGGGGCCAACGTCCAGGTCATGGGCGGGATCACGTTCACGCTCGGCCGTCGCCCGCCGCCGCCGCCGCCCGAGCCGCCGCCGCCGGTCGATCCCGATCGCGACAAGGACGGCTTCGTCAACGAGAAGGACGACTGCCCGGATGTCGTCGGCGTCGCGCCGCACGGCTGCCCCGACACCGACGGCGATTCCTTCCGCGACAGCGAGGACGCGTGCCCCGAGGCGCCCGGCGTCGCGCCCGACGGCTGCCCGGTCAAGGACACCGACAACGATGGTTTCCTCGATCCCGACGACGACTGCGTCTTCGAGCCCGAGACCAAGAACGACTACAAGGACGGCGATGGCTGTCCCGACGAGCTCCCGCCCGAGGTCGAGGTCTTCCAGGGCACGATCGACGGCATCGAGTTCGACACCAAGAAGGACACCATTCGTCCGGCGTCGCGGCCCGTGCTCGACAAGGCCGTCGAGGTGCTCAAGAAGTTCACGGACATCAGCGTCAACATCGTCGGCCACACCGACGACGTCGGCGTGCCGGAGTTCAACCTCGATCTGTCGCGGCGCCGCGCCGAGGCGGTCAAGAAGTACCTGGTCGACCACGGCATCGACGCCTCGCGGATCACCACCGAGGGCCGCGGCATGAACGACCCGCGCGTGCCCAACGACAGCGACGCGAACCGGGCCAAGAACCGCCGCATCCAGTTCGAGGTCCGCTCGACCGAGACACCCGCGGCGGGGACGCCCGGCGCCGCGCCGAGCGACGGCAGTACGACGACGAAGCCGGCCGAGGCGACGAAGCCGGCCGAGGCGACGAAGCCGGCCGAGCCGTCGAAGTAACCGGCACCCAGCCGAACGGCCGGGCCACGGTGGCGAGTCTGGGCCGCCGGGGCCGCGCGCCGGTTGTGTCCCGGTCGCGACGTGCCCTACCTTGGTCCAATGCGCACCCGCAGCCTCGCCCCATTGTCGCTGTGCACGCTCGCGTGGGCCTGCGGAGGAGGCGACGCCGCCGGGCGAGGCGAAGCCGGCACCGCCGGCGATCCGACCCTCGATCCGACGCTCGGCTCGGCCACTGACGCGGACAGCTCGGCCTCGGCCTCGTCGTCGGCCGACGAGACCGGCCCGTCGCAGTGCAGCGAGGACGACGATTGCTCGCCGGGCCTGGTGTGCGATGCGGGGGCCTGCGTCCCGGGCTGCACCGAGGCGCAGCCGTGTCCCGAAGGGCAGGCGTGCTGCGACGGCTGCGTCGATCCGTCGTCGGACCCGGCCCACTGTGGCGGCTGCGACCTGCCGTGCCCGCCCGTCCCCCACGCCGTCGCGAGCTGCACCGATTCGATCTGCGGCTTCTCGGCGTGCGAGGACGGCTTCGCCGATTGCGACGGTGACCCCGCGAATGGCTGCGAGCTCGACCTCGAGAATGACGGCGAGTGCGGGTGTGCGCCGGGAGCGGTGCAGGACTGCTACAGCGACGCGCCGGAGACGATGGGCGTCGGCCCGTGCGCCGCGGGCACCCAGACGTGCAACGAGTTCGGCACCGCCTGGGGCCCATGCGAGGGCGAGGTCGTCCCGGCCCCCGAGGCCTGCGCCAACGTGGTCGACGACGATTGCGACGGCGTCGTCGACGAGGATCCCGACGACGACGCCGACGGCTGGACCGCGTGTGGCGGCGATTGTTGCGACACCCCCGGGCGCATCTGCGCCGACCCCGAGCTGGTGAACCCGGGCGCGTTCGAGGTCGCGGACAATGCCGTCGACGACGATTGCGACGGGACGGTCGACAATCCGCTTCCGGCCTGCGATGCCGGGCTCGCGAGCAATTCCGCGGTCCCGGTGCAGTACGCCCAGGCGATGGACCTGTGCCAATTCACCGACGAGGTCCCGGATGACCCCACCGAGCGCGTCTGGGGCGTCATCGAGGGCACGTTCAGCCTGGCCAGCGGCGCGGGCAACCCGGCGTCGCAATCGCGATCGCTTCGCGACGGGTTCGGCAACAATGTCGACAATCGATTCGGCGATCGCCTCGCGGTCCTCTCGACGGGGCGCGCGGCCGACAACGCCGGTGACGTGAACCCGGGCTTCGCCGCGTTCCAGGCCGGTCAGAGCATGGCCACGTCGAGCGGCTTTCCGGCCGATTGGTACGCCGCCAACGGCAATTCGCTGCCCAATGCGCCCGGGTGCGTCGAGCCGATCGACGGCAACGCCCAGGATCCCATCATGCTGACGCTTCGCATTCGCGTGCCCACGAACGCGAACTCGTTCTCGGTGGACATGTTCTTCTTCTCGGCCGAGTACCCCGAGTATGTGTGTACTGCATTCAATGACTTCTTCGTGACATTGGTGGATTCCACCGATCCGGGGAATCCTGCGGATGGGAACATCGCGATCTACGATGATGGTGTCCAGTCGTGGCCCGTGGGGGTGAACATCCTGGCCGCCGCGAACGGCCTGTTCACGGCGTGCACGGACGGTACCATCAGTGACTGCGGCACCCCCGAGAACTACGCCGGTTGTGTGAGCAATGCCGATCTCTCCGGGACGGGTTTCGACCTGCCCGGGCAGGTGACCTACAATTGCGACTACGACGGCGAGGCCGGTGGCGGTACCGGTTGGCTGACCATGAGCGGCAACGTGACCCCGGGCGAGACGATGGAGATCCGCTTCGCGATCTGGGACACCTCGGACGAGCTGTTCGATTCGCTGGTGCTGCTCGACAATTGGCAGTGGTCGGTGCAGGCATCGCAGCCCGGCGTGCGCCCGGGATGAGCCAACGGCCTCGACCGTCGGGGCGAGCCTACCAGTGCCCGTGCACGCGGATGTCGTCGACGCCGCGCAGCACCGTGTCCACGTCGACGGCGATCGGGTCCCACGTGGCGCCGAAGTCGGTGGTGCGCAGGGCCGTGCCCGCGTCGCCCACCGTGTGGCCCTGACCTTCGCCGTGGATGTGGAGCCCGCGCAGCGACAGCGCGGGATCGAGGTGCTCGTCCGCGGTCGCCCCCGAGGCGTCGACGCGCACCACGACACCGGCCTCGCCGACGGCGACGAGGGCGTCGCCATCGTGCGAGGTGCGGACCGCCCAGAGATCGCGCACCGTCGGCACCTCGACCATCGACCAGTGCAGCCCGCCGTCCTCGGTCCTCGCGACGAAGCCCTCGGCGCCCACGACGACGGCTTGCTCTGCCGATCCGGCCATCGCGACCGCCGACAGGACCTGGCCGTCGAATCGGGCCAGCTCGACGAGGGGCTCCTCGCCGTCGGCGCGCCAGATGCCGCCGTCGTCGGTGACCGCGAGCATGTGGGTGCCCTCGTGGTCGAGGGCGACCGCGCGCCACGGCAGGGCCGTCGTCGAGAGGGAGACGAACGCTCCGTCACCGCGGCGCGAGAGCAGGGCGCCGTCGCCCGCGACGACGACTCTGGTGGGGGCCGATTCGCTCACCGCGACGGCCTCGAGATCCGCCGCCGTGTCGACGGCGTGGTGCTGCCAGGATTGACCCGAGTCAGCCGTCGAGAGCACCGTCCCGCGGGCACCGACGACCCACGCCGCGGTCGTGCCGACGCATGCGATGGCGTGGAGATCGGCGTCGGTATCGAGGGGGTAGGGTGCGGATCGGCCGTCGTCGGTCAAGCGAAGCATCTCGCCGTCGTCACCGACGAGCCAGGCGCTGCCGGTGCTGCTGCTCGGTGAGCCGGTGGTCGGATCATCGTCGTCGTCGTCGTTCCCGCAGCCGGCCGGCAGTGCGAGGGCAGCCACACAGGTGAACGCGACGGTCGGCAGACGCATCCAGGCAGCATGACACAGCGTCATGGCCACCGGGCAACGCACAGCGCCCGGGGCTTGGCATCGGTGGCGGCGATCGATCGTTTCTCTCCGCTCGGGAGTGCGATCGTGATCGCGTTGCCGCGCCACAACGCGGAGGTCCAGTAGCGACCCTTGCGGAGGCCGCCGGCTTCGGCGAACTTGGCGGCGACCGCCGGGTTCGGCAACTCCCAGCGGCGGATGCCCAGGTGGGCGGACGCGGCGAGGCCTTCGCAGAAGTTCGCCGCCGCGCGCAACGTCCCGCTCGGGCCGGGCTTGGTCGGAGCGACCCAGCGGCCGACGCGGACGACCCCCGCGGGATCGGGCGGCGGCGGTTCCGACGGAGCGTCGTTCGTCTGCTTGGGGGTGTCTTCGTCGATCACGACTGGTTCGTCGGTGGGCGGCGGCGGTGGAGGGACCGCTGGACGCACCACGACCGTCGCCGGCTCGACCGCGGGTGCCTCCGCGGGTCCTGGCATCTCCGTGGGGCTCGGCGCGGGCCCTGTGACTGCCAGCGTGCTCGGAGCTCCGGGGCCTGCGGCGGGCACGGATGTCGCGTCCTCACCCGCGTCGGCCGAAGGATCGTTCGGCGCCCCGTCGTCGAGAGCGTCGACCACCCGATCGCCGCGGTCGCGATCGGAGGGCGACGTCCGCAGCTGCCAGACCGCGAAGCCGACGAGGGACGCGATCGCGATCCCAGCGGCGACGCGTCCGCGAGGCGGCGGCGTGACGTCGACCTGGCGCGCGGCCGCGCCGTCGTCGGCGCTCCATCGTCGCGTGCGCTCCGAACCGGAGGTCCCCGCGTGCTCGGCCTCGCTCGGCGTGGCGACCTCGTCGGCCTCGGTCGGCGCGGGTGTCCGCGCGACGACGCGATCGAACACCGAGGTGTCGCGCACCGGTGCGTCGTAGGGGGCGAGCGCGGCGTCGAGCTCGGCGACGTCGACGAAACGACGGGCGAGGTCCTTCTGCAGGCACCGATCGACGATGTCGGCCAGGCCGCGGGGGGTCTCGGGCGCGAGCTCGGTGCACGGTCGCGGTTGCTCGGTCGCGACCATCAACAATGTGGCGGCGACGGTCGGGCCACCGAATGCATTCGCGCCGGTCAGCGCGCGATACAAGATGGCCCCGATGGCCCAGATGTCGGTGCGCGGCTCGGCGAATGCCGCCCCACGGAATTGCTCGGGAGCCATGTACTCCGGCGTCCCGAGGAGCGCGCCGTGCTCGGTGCGCGCCTCCCCCGAGCCGTCCGTGAACTTCGCCACGCCGAAGTCCATGAGCTTGACCATCGGTGGCCCACCGTCCGGCCGGTGCAGAAAGATGTTCTCGGGCTTGAGATCGCGATGCACGATCCCGGCGCGGTGGGCGGCCTGCAGCCCACGCAGCGCCTCGCGGACGATCATGACCGCGAGCGGGGGATCGAGTCGCTCGCCGCCGGCGAGCAGGTCGCCGAGGCTCTGGCCCTCGAGCAGCTCCATCACGATGTAGGGTCCGATCGGCGAGCGGCCCGAATCGAGGATGTCGCAGATGTTGGGGTTGCCGATCCGACCGGCCGCGCGCGCCTCGGCGCGGAACCTGGCGACCAGGCCCTCGTCGCGGGCGACATCGGGTCGGATGAGCTTGATCGCCACGCGTCGATCGACGCGCTCGTTGAGCGCGAGCCAGACCGAGGCCATCCCGCCGCGACCGATGCACTCGAGCAGGCGGAAGCGACCGTCGAGCAGGCGACCGGCCAGCAGGAGCATCACGTCGGTGTCGGGGCAGCGCAGGACCGTCGCCGGATGCGTCGCGCCGCACTGCGTGCAGCGTCCCAGCGTGTCCTCGACCAGCGCGCCCACGGCCGCGAAGCGTAGCACGGCCCCCGCGGGGCCCGCGGTGCCGCGCCCGGGCCGCCCGACGAGGACTGCAGTCGTGTGGGTTTCGACCGATGCGCGCGGGTGATGCCCAGCGTCGCGTCCCAGGGTCGGATGTCCGTGCTCGTGGCCGCCGCGGTGATCTCGGCGTGCGCCTCGTCGGCCCCCGCGGGGCCACCGATGGCGCCGCGTCGGGCCACCGCCGACGTGCCTGCGGCCCTCGCGGAGGCGATCGCCCGATGGCACGACGACGGGGATCTCGAGCCGCTCGCCGGATACGTCGCCGCGCACCCCGACGATGAGCTCGGGGTGTGGCGCGAGGTCGTCGCGCTGCATCGCTACGAGGCGTGCGCGGCGACGCAGCCCGATCGCGAGGGCCTACGCAGAATCGCGCGCGAGTTCCCCGACACGGTCGGGGGCAACATCGCCGCCGTCACGCTGTTCGGTGACGGCCTCGGTCGACTGCACGCGGAGGTGCCGGGTCCGCTGGTGATCGATTTTCTCGACGGCGGCGATGCGTGGACCCGCGATGCCCAGGGCAACGCGACCGTCGGGGCCATCGATCTCGAGCGCGCGCGCGAGCAGTACGCCCCGGGCCTGCGCCAGCAGCTGGGTGACGCGTTGCTCGCCGAGGGCTGCGACGGGACGATGGGCTATTGCACGTGGTGGCTGTCGCGCGAGGCGGACGCGCCGCAGAGCTCGGCGATCGCGGCGGCGGTGGCGGACACGTGGTCGCGCCGCGCCCATCCGTCGTGGCAAGGTGGCGACCATGCGCGATGCGCATCGCGCTGCGTGAAGCGATGTCGCCCTCGCGCGGCGCCGCTCGACGATTCATGCTTTGCGCCGTGCTTCTCGCGGTGCTGAGCGGTGACGCCAACCAGCGAAAAAGCCCCCGCTCGCAGTCGCGTCGGGGGCTTCGGGGATGCGCGATCGATCGCGCCGGTCGTCACGCGCCGGTATAGGTGGTGCCGCGCGCCTGACCGTGGGCCTTGATCTTGCCGTCCTCGATGAGGCGGTGCAGCGCCGCGCGGATCTGCAGCGGGGTGCCGCCGAGCTTGCTGCGGAGATCCGCGGCCTTCACCTTGGACTTCGCGCCGCGAATCGCAGCGAGCACCGTCTCGTCGTACTTCGCGCGACCGGCTGCGGCGCGCGTGTCGACGGCGGCCTTCTTCGCCGCCGGGGCAGCCTTCACCACGGCCGCCTTGGGAGCCGCGGCCTTCGCCTCGGCCTTGGGAGCGGGCGCGGCCTTTGCCTTGCCCTTGACGCGCTTGCCCTTCTTCGTCGCCGCGCCCGGCGGTCGGCCGGGTCCACGCTTGACGGTAGCCGCCGATGCTGCGCTCGATCCGAATGCGAGCTCGACGAGTTGAGAGACGCTTCGCCCGCTACGCTGGGCGAGCTCGGCGACCGTCATCTGGGCCACCAGGATCTCGATAGAGGTACTCACGGAGGTTGAGTTATCACATTCCGTACCGGAGTTGAACATCGCCGGGGCCTCTGCATCGCGCAAAAAAACCCGGAATTCGCGGCCCGGCCGCGATTGTGGCCTCGCAGGCACATCGATTCGAGGTCCGGAGATCTCTCCCGGGCGCCCCCATGTGTCGGAATGCGCCGATGGCCCGTCCGCGCGCACCAGCTCATCGGCCGGGCTCGGAGGCGGGCTCCGAGGGGGTCTCGGTCGTCGCGTCCGGGTTCGGGACGTCGTCGGTCGGGGCCGGGCCCGGGGCCGGCGCGGGTTCGGGCGTCGCGGCGGGGGCCGGCGCCGGCGATGGATTCGCGGCCTTGGTCTTGGCCGCGGCGCGCCGCGCCTTGCGCCCGGCGAGCAGCTCCGCGAATCGGATCTCGAACCCGAGGTTCAACAGGTCGAAGCTCGACGTGAAGCGACCCGCGTTGGCTGGCACGCCGGACAGGCCGTCGCATTCGGCCGGGCAGGGCGCGAGCGGACGCTGCTGGAACACCTGCCCCTGCGCTTCGCTGACATTGCGCGCCTGCTGGAACACGTGCATGTAGCCGACCGTGCCGTAGATGCCCTTCGCGCCCGCGGTGAGCCCGGCCCCGACGCCGCCGCGGAGGAACGCGGGGAAGTCGAGGTGCGCATACTCCGGATCTTGCGTCGGCGTCTCGACATAGCCACCGGCGCGGACGGTGAGGTACGGCGGCAGCGCGAAGAAGTCGCCGCCGAGGCGCACGGAGACGGTGTCCTTCCACTTCTTCTCGATCTTCAGGTCGCTCAGTTCCTGACCGCTGATCGCACCGCTGAGGTCGAGGTCGAAGGATTTGATCGATCTCCAATTCTCGTACACGACGTCGAGCTCGAGATCGAACCACTTGCGCGAGGCGGCGCCGGTGCCGACGTCATGGATGTATCGCACGCCTCCGCGCAGGGTCGCGGGCAGCACCAGCGGCATGGACACGCGGATGTCGCCGGTGACGAGCTCGGGTCTGTCGACGCTGACGCCGCCTTCGGGGCGCAGGAAGACCGGGATCACGCGACTGGCGAGGCCGAGCTCGACGCGGCGGTGTGGGCGGTACCAGAGCCCGATCTGTGCGGTTGCGGCGGTGCGGTCCTTCAGGTTGAGCTGGGTCTCGAGCTGCGTGCCGCCGTCGTCGGGCGTCGGGTTGAGGCCGGGGACGGCGCGCGAGTCGACGACCAGCGCGTACTTCATCCGTAGCATGTCGACGTACTGCACGCTCACGCCGATGCCGAACACGTCGCGCAGCTTCCATGCGGCGGCCACATTGTAGTAGGCCAACAGCACGTCCATGCGCGTGAGCTGGAACGATTGCGCGCCGTAGGCCGGGTAGTCGTGGCGACCGACCGCGCTCGGGCCGTACACACCGGCGGCGAAGGTCCAGTTGCGCAGGCCGAAGTCGGAACTCACCACCGCGAACAGGCCGAGCGGAAACACCTTGCGCCGATTCTCGACGGGATCGAACGTCCGATCTTCGCCCCACACCTCGGCGGTCAACGGGGCGCGGGTGAACGTCGCGCGGTGGAAGACGAGGTTGTGGTTGTACAGGAAGTTGGTGCTGCGTTGTCGCGCCAGCGCGCCGGGGTTGTAGTGCAACGCGGTGAGGTCATCGGCGCCGGCCACCATCGCTCCGCCACGGCCGGCCGCGCGCGCGCCGGTGTCGGGGATCTCGAACCCGCCGGCGTGCGCAGTGCTGCTGCTCACCGCCGCGAACGCGATGCCGAGCGTCACCGCGGGGATCCAGCGTGCGGACATGCGGCCTCGACGAGTGCGACGCGAGCGGCTTGGCATCGCCGCGGACGGTAGCATGACCATCCGCGTTGGCGGGGCAGCCCACCCCTGATAGGCTCGGCTCAATGTCTTTCGTCGCACGCCACGTCTGGTTTCGTTCTCCGCGATCGACCGGGTTGGGGAGATCGCCCCGGCTGGTCGGGTCCACCGCGCTCGTCGCACTGCTCGCCGCGGGCTGCGGGAGCGACGACCCGGAGGGGACCGACAGCAACGTGCTGCCGACGCAGGGCGCCACCGAGGACGACAGCGGCTCGTCCTCGTCGCCGACCGGTGCGAGCGTGAGCGAGACCTCCGCGGACACCACCGCGGGCACGGGCGGCGAGCTGCCGTTGCCCGTCGCGTATCGATTCGAGTGCGTCGACATCCAGGTCCTCGGCGACGCGGACGGCACCGCCTTCCAGGCCAGTTTGCTCGAGGACACCTGGAGCTCCGACATCGACGACTACAAGCTCAACATCATCTTCGAGGTGGTCAGCCGCGACGCGGCGTCGTCGTCGGGGGAGGTCGCGATTCGCTCGGGAATCGGCACCGGCGCGGCGGACCTGTGCGCCGAGCCCACGTCCGCGAGCGATGTGATCGCGGTGGCGTACGACGCCTCCACCGCGCTGTGGGCCCCGAGCGCCGCCGAAGGGACGTGCAGCGCGCCGGCCGACGCCGGCACCGCGACGACCGGGAGCTACACGATGACGCTCGGCCCCGACGTGCTCGTGTACATCTACGCCCAGGACACCGACGGCACCACGTTCAATTGCACCGCCGACGCGGCGACCCCGGACGCCGTGCCGGTGCGCGCCGTGGAGGCCGAGCTCACGACCTCGCCCGACGGCACCGATGTCGCCGGGCAGCTCACCGGCTGCCTGCTGAGCACCGAGGCCGCGGCGCTGTGCTCTTGCCTCGGCGAGTGCAACCCGGAGACGATGAACGAGAACTGCGGTGGGTGCCCCGACGGGAGCGTGCCGCTGCAGAGCCTGCTGCAGGGGATCAATCCCTCGACGCGCTGCACCGACCTGCTCGGCGCCGATGCCTACGATCTCACCCTCGGCTTCTCGGCGACGGCGCTGCCCAATGTCCCGACCGAGTGTGGAGGTTGACGCATGACCCGCGCGACGGCACGGTGGGTCCTGGCGCTGCTCGCCGGCGCGGTGGGCTGTGATCGACTCACGGGCGGCACAGAGGCCGAGCCCACCGCGGCGAAGGCCGAGGCGGAGACCAAGGCCGAGGTGAAGGCCGAGACCAAGGCCGAGACGAAGGTCGAGGAGACCAAGGCAGACGCGGTCCCGCCGGCCTCGACCACCGCGTGCCCCGACGGCGGTACGGCCAAGGGGGCCGCGCCGCCTGCGGGAACGGAGCTGTGGTGCGAGTTGGTGGTCGACGGCAGTCCCATGCGGCACGGCCGTTGGACGCGCTGGTACGACGGCGCCACGCAGAAGTGGCACGAGCAGGAGTACCGCCGCGGCAAGCGACATGGGCGAGAGACGTCCTGGTACGACAACGGCAAGGTCTCGGCCGAGGGGGACAACGCCGACGACGAGAAGCACGGTCGCTGGACGCTGTGGTCCGCCGACGGCAACAAGTCCGAGGACGGCGAGTATCGGGCCGGCAAGAGGCAGGGTCGATGGACCAAGTACTGGCCCAGCGGCAAGCCGCGCGAGGAGGTCGACTTCCGCGACGACGTCGAGGACGGCAGCTTCACGGCGTATCGCGACGACGGTCAGCGGTCCGAGACGGGCAGCTACCAAGCCGGGAAGAAACACGGCACGTGGGTGAGCTTCGACGCGACCGGCAAGGAGTCGTCGAAGCGCGAATGGGTGGCCGGCGTCGAGCAGGCCTCGCCCACCACGCCGACCGGATTCGTGTGCCCCGACGGGCTCACCGCGACCGGGGCCGCGCCACCGGCGGGCTCCGAGGCCTGGTGCGCCGGCGCCGACGGCAAGCGTCAGGGCACGTATCGCAAGTGGCAGGACGCCAGCGCGACCGCCCGGGTCGCGTTGCAGGGCGAGTACGCCGCCGGCAAGAAGGTCGGCCGCTGGCAGGAGTTCTATTCGACCGGCGACCCGAAGGAGGAGGTCGACTGGCGCGACGACAAGCGCGAGGGCGAGTTCGCCGCGTGGTGGCGCAACGGCCAGAAGCGCGTCGAGGGCGAGTACTGGTCCAACCATCGCCAGGGCATCTGGCGCTGGTGGTACGACGACGGTCAGCGCAAGCTCGAGGGGGAGTACAAGCGCGGCGACAAGCAGGGCGATTGGGAATCGTTCTACGCCGACGGCGTGCGCGAGTCGAAGGAGCTGTACAAGGACGACCAGCGCGACGGCAAGGCCGAGTACTGGCATCCCAACGGACAGCGTCAGGCCACCGGTCAGTGGACGGCGGACAAGAAGCAGGGCCGATGGTTCTTCTTCGACGAGACGGGCAAGCGGACCGAGGACATCACGTACGAGGACGACCAGCCGATCGGGAAGCCGCCGCGGGCGAAGCCGCGCTTCCGCAAGCCCGACACCACCGAGTGAGGTGGCCACGCCAGTAGCCGGCGCGCGCCACCAGTGGCCAGCCGGCCGGGCGAGGGAGTCGCCGCAACCCCTCGGAATTGCAGTCGACGGCGACTCGCCTACATGTGGCATCGAGTGTGGAAGAGGGAGGCAACCCCGACCGGACTTCCACGCATGAACCGCTCGCTCCTGCTCGCGTCCCTGGCCCTCTCGCTCACCCCCGCCTGCGCCGACGTCGACGACGCGACGCTCGAGCTCGAGGACGGCGACTACCAAAAGGGCGGCATCTCGGGCAAGGCCGACTCCAGCGTCGAGGCGGTCATCGTCGACTTCGAGTTCGACGGCTCCGTGCTCGCGACGTCGCAGTTCGGCGCGGAGACCACGATCGAGAGCCAGATGCTCTACACGATCGGGCACCTCAATGGCAGCAACTCGGTCGGCCGCCTCGATCAACTCGTGTTGAGCGACGTGACCTCGCGCCGCGAGGGCAACCTGTGGCGCATCGACTATCACGCGACGCTGCCGGTCGCGTGGGGCAACAAGAACTCGGTGCCGGCCACGTATGCGCTGACGCTGCCGCTCGATGCGACCACCGCCGGCCAAGAGCGCTTCACCGCGACCTACTCGACGAAGTGCGTCGACTTCGGCGCGCACGACGTCGATGCCGGCAGCATGTGGTACTACTATCGCCCGGCGCGTTCGGGTTGCTCGCTCGCCCCCGCCGACGTGGTGCGCACCACGGCCACCGTTTCGGTGAGCGACGTGAACACCACCGGCAAGTACCCCGAGTACCACAAGGTTTGGGAAGATGACGTCCTGCAGGTCGTCGCGGTGTTCGGCAAGTACAAGGATGGCGCGACGACGGCGAGCGACGCGGGAATCGCCGCGTACAACAAGTTCAGCAGGGCCGTGCGCACCGAGCTCGGCGCGTCGGTCACGACGGTCCCGGCGATGGTGCCGACGAACCCGGGCGTCGCGGTGCCGGACATCACCTGGTCGGTGACCCGCCCCGACGGCCGTCGCGTGCAGGTCACGGCGCTCTTGGTCGACAACGTCCGCACCGCCGGGCCCGCCTTCGACGCGCGCTACGGCGAGCTGTCGACCCGCGCGGACCTCATCGTCTACGGGGGGCACGCCGGGCTCGGCGCCAACGTCCGGGCGCTCGCGCGCAAGGGCCACTGGGTCACCGGCCAGTACACCATCGTGTTCGAGAACGGCTGTGACACCTACGCGTATGTCGACGGCGCGTTGTTCGACGCCCACGCTGCGGTCAACCCGGATGATCCCCATGGCACCCTCTACGTGGATCTCATGATGAACGCGATGCCGTCGTTCTTCGTCGAGATGTCGAACGCCAACATGGCCATCATGCGTGGCCTGCTCAGCTACGAGGACCCCAAGACCTTCGAGCAGATCATGGCCAACATCGACTCCGACGCGGTCGTGCTGGTGTCGGGCGAGCAGGACAACGTCTTCGTGCCCGGCGGCCAGGGCGGCGAGGGCGACTGGGAGGGGCTCGACGCCTCGGGCACCGTCACCCGCAATCAGGAGCGTCGCTTCGAGACGCCGGTGCTCGCCGCGGGCAGCTACGTCTTCGAGATGACGGGCACCGCCGACGCCGATCTGTACGTCCGCACCGGCGCCGCGCCGACGGAGCAGAGCTTCGAATGCCGTCCGTTCAAGACCGGCTCGAACGAGGCGTGCACCGTCACCCTCAACACCGACGCCGCGATCCACGTGATGGTCCGCGGCTGGGCGGCGAGCTCGAACTTCACGCTCGTCGGCGCGAAGAACTGAGCCGTCTCACCCACGGCCACGTGACGGCCGGCCACCCGCTCGGGTGGTCGGCCGTTCGCGTTTTCGCGCATCGTCGACTCCGTAATTCGCCTGACCACCCTGATTTCCCCGTCCTTTTGGCCCTTTCGCGGCGGGGTCGGGAGTCGTAAGACATGGGCGTCCATCGGGGGGCATGTATGCAACGGTATTCTCTGATCGCGCTCAGCTTCGTCCTCGCCTGCGGCGATTCCACCGAGGAGGAGCAGGGCACCCAGTCCGGCTCGATCGGCTCGACCGACGCGACCACCACCGATCCCGACGCCACGACCGAGGTCTCGGCGTCCCAGGGCGACGACAGCTCGGGTGGTGACGCCAGCGACTCGATGGACGAGAGCTCGTCGGGCGCCGACGAATCCTCCTCGTCGAGCGGCGGCGGCGAGTCGTGCAAGCAGGCCGACTACGACTTCGTCCTGCAGCCGACGCCGCCCAACGTGATGCTCGTGCTCGACAAGTCGCGCAGCATGAGCAACCTCTGGGACCACGACAACGACGCGTCGACCGAGACCATCTCGCGCTGGCATAGCCTCTACAACGTCGTCGAGTCGCTGACCGCGGAGTTCGGCGGGCGCATGAACTTCGGGGCGCAGCTGTTCCCGTCGGCGGCCGCGTACCTCGACGAGCCGACCAATGCGTTCTCCTGCCTCGTCGAGCCCGAGCCCGAGGTCGCCGTCGGGGCGGACACTGCGGCGGCGATCCTCGCCGCGATGCCGCCCGCGGGCGATTTCTCGATCTCCGGCGGCACGCCGGCGGTCGCCGGCATCACGAGCGCGGTGTCGCATCTGCTGACGCTGCCGGCCGAGGCGCCGCGCGTCATCCTGCTCATCACCGACGGCGCGGCGAACTGCAGCCCCGACGAGGCCCCCGGCGACACCCTGTTCGTCTACGACGAGCAGACGCAGGCCGTGGTCGCCCAGGCGTGGGAGGACCACGCGATCCCGACGTACGTCGTCGGCATCAACATCCTCGACGAGCTGGGGACGAAGCCGGCGGTGAACCCCTACGAGGCCCTGAACGAGGTCGCGGGCGCCGGCGGGGTCGCGGCCGAGGGGGCGGATCAATTCTACAACTCGTTCAACGAGCTCGAGCTGGTCGCCGCCCTCGACGTGGTGGCCAACCAGATCGAGTGCACGATCCCCCTGCAGGACGAGCCGCAGTTCCCCGACAACGTCGACGTCTCGGTCGACGGTCAGCCGTGGACCGTGGTCGCCGATTGCGACGGACAGGACGGGTGGACGTACACGGCGCCGGCCGGCCCGTTCAACGCCGTCCGGCTGTGCGGTGCGGCGTGCGAGGCCCTGCAGGGCGGCGGTACGGTCGAGGTCGACTTCAACTGCCCGGAGTGACGGTCGGCCGACAGTGGCGGTCACGCAAACCAGCGCTCGACGCTCTGGGCGGGGACCGATGCGGCCCACGCCACCTCGAGGTGGCGAGCCTTGGCCGCAGCCGGATCGGCGGAGCGCCGCGCCGCATCGACGCAGCGCTGCATCGCGGCGATTCGGCGCGAGCGTGCGAGGCTCGCGAGGTTGCGGGCCGCCTCGTCGCGCGTCGTCGGTGCCATGGCGCGGGCGATGAGTTCGTCGCGCAACGCCTGTTCGCACGGCGTGGCCCACAGGGCGTCGCGCACGCCGGCGCGCTCCCGCTCGAGCACCGGGGCCCCGGCGCCGAGCACGAAGCCGAGGACGGCGGCGACCCCCGTGGCGAACTCCCGCTCGGCGACCGCCCACGCGTCGCGCCAGTACTCGAGCTGCACCGGCTCGACGCCGAGCCGCCCCGCGAGCCGCTCGATCATCGCGCCCTCCTCGGGGGTCCGGATGCCGTCGACCACCGCCATCACCCAGGCCCCCTCGAGGAGCTCGCGGTGGTGCTCGGCGTCGGGCGGGTCGAGCACCTCGAGCAGCTCCTCGAGCCGCGCGGGGCTGCCGATCGCCGATATCCACGCGCCGTACTCGTCGCCGTCGACCCCGTCGGCCGCCTCGAGCAGGCCCATCAGGCGCTCGCACTCGCTGCCGTCGAGCACGCCGTCGGCGTGGGCGACGAGTCCACCGCACACCAAGGTCCACTGTTTGACGGGATCGA
This sequence comes from Nannocystaceae bacterium, assembly GCA_044344875.1. Classification (GTDB taxonomy): domain Bacteria; phylum Myxococcota_A; class Polyangia; order Nannocystales; family Nannocystaceae; genus Xiheibacterium. The sequence goes on along the minus strand of JBIJCC010000002.1, from coordinate 216,239 downwards.
GCGTCACGCCGGCATGATAGCGTAAGCCGCCGCGCGACATGGCGATCGCCCACGTTCACCTCGGCGGCCCGGTGTGGAGCTGCCCCGACTGGGTCGGCTCGCTGTATCCCGATGGCGCGCGTCCGCCGAGCTTCCTCGGGCACTACGCGCGGGTGTTCAACGCGGTCGAAGGCAACAGTACGTTCTACGCCGTGCCGCCCGCGGCCACGTTCGCCAGGTGGCGCGACGCGACGCCGGAGGACTTTCGCTTCTGCCTCAAGGTCCCGCGGACGGTGACCCATGATCGCATGCTGCTGGGCGCCGAGCGGCCGTTCGCGGATTTCCTCGACGCCAGCGGCGAGCTCGGCACGCGGCTCGGGCCGACGATGATCCAGCTGCCGCCTGCGTTCGGGCCGTCACGCCTGCCCACGCTGGCGCGCTGGCTCGACGCGCTGCCCAGCGATCGCGCCTTCGCGGTCGAGCCGCGACACCCGGGGTTCTTCGACGGTCGCGCGGCCCATCGCGAGCTCGACGCCGTGCTCCGCGAGCGACGGATCGATCGCGTGATCTTCGACGCCACCGTGCTGCACACCTCGCGGGATCCCGACCCGGCGGTCCGCGCGGCGCAGGAGCGCAAGCCTCGGTTGCCGGTGCCCTCCGACGCGACCGCAGGCCACCCGATCCTGCGCCTCGTGGGCGTGGGCAACGCGGGTGCGTTCGATGCGACATTCGATCGCTGGGCCGTGCGCCTCGCGGCCTGGATCGCCGAGGGCCGCGCGCCGTTCGTGTTCGTGCATACGGCCGACGACCGTGACGTGCCGCGGCTCTGCGTCGAGCTCCACGGTACGCTGCGTCGCTACGTCGACGTCGGGACGCTCCCGGCGTGGCCGAGCACACGGCGCGGACAGATCTCACTGTTCGATCGTTGAGCCCGGGCACGTCACGCGCGCCGAGGCGCCGAAGGTGCCCTGGCGGCCTGTGCACGGGATCTGGGCGGCTCGGCACGGTCGAGCGGGCCCGGCGGCGACGACGACGACGGGCGCCGTGGGCCCCTGCCATTCGTGGCCGCGATCGCTATCATGGCGCCGCCCACCATGCCCGGACGCATCCACATGGCCATCTTCGTGCTCGCGTGCCTCGCCGGGCTCGCGTTCGCGTCGGTGTCGACCTTCGACTTCGCGCAGCACCTCGATCGCCAAGTCCACGATCTCCACTGTTCGTTCATCCCCGGTCAGCGCACCGCCGCGGTCGAAGGCGAGGCCGTCGGCTGCCAGGTCACGCTGATGAGCCCGTACTCCTCGGTGCTGCGCACGCGCATCTGGGGCGGCCTGCCGATCTCGCTGGCGGCGATGGGCGTGTTCGCGTTCCTCGCGTTCCGCGGCATCGACCTGCTCGGTCGCACCGGCTCCGCACGGCGTCGCGCCGCGGGGTGGCTGTTCTTGTTCTCCTTCGTACCGCTGGGTGCGTCCATCGTCATGGGGGCCATCGCGCTGCTCGAGCTCGAGGCGGCGTGCAAGGTCTGCATCGGCATCTACGGCGCGTCGCTCGTGGCGGTGCTCGCCGCGGGTCTCGCCTACGCGAGCTGCCGTCGCCTCACCGACGACCTCGAGCCCGACGCGGCGCAGGCCGGTCGCACCGCCGCTGCGGCCCCGGGCAACGGCATGTGGGCCCTCGCCGGCTTCGCCCAGCTCGGCGCGTTCGTCGGCATCCCGACCCTCGGCTACATCGGCATGATGCCGGACTACTCACGTTACGTCGGGACCTGCGGGAAGCTGGCCGACACCGAGGACCCGGGTGGAGTGATGGTCGCGCTCGACCAGAACAACGCCACCGCAGTCGCGGTCGAGGTCTTCGATCCGCTGTGCCCGGCGTGTCGCGCGTTCGATCGCCGCCTCGCGGCGTCGGGCCTCGACGCGCAGCTCCACCGGCGCGCCGTGCTGTTCCCCCTCGACGACACCTGCAACTGGATGGTCGAGGGCGCGGTGCACCCGGGCGCGTGCACGATCAGCGAGGCCATCCTGTGCGCCGACGGTGCGAAGGGCGGCGGCGCGACCTCCACGATGGTGATCGACTGGGCGTTCGAGGCCCAGGACGCGATCCGTGGCGCGACCAAGGACGATCCCACCGCCGCCAAGCGGATGGTCTCCGAGCGCTTCCCGGAGCTCGCGGCGTGCGTCGGTTCGGCCGAGGTGCAGCAGCGGCTCAACAAGTCGCTGCGCTGGGCGGTGTCCCACAGCATCCCGGTGCTGACGCCCCAGCTGTACGTCAACGGTGTGAAGCTCTGCCCCGAGGACACCGACCTCGGGCTCGAATACAGCCTCACCGGGCTGTTGAATCGCCGAGGTGCACCATGAATCCGATGGTCTTGCGCGTGGGTTTGGGGCTCGTGTGCGCGGTCGCCCCGACGATGATGGCCGGCAGCTGGGTCCGTGGCGCGGGCAAGCGACTGGCGAAGATCGAGGCCGGCGAGGTCGTCGCCGACGACGTCGACGACGGCGAGGTCGCGATCGCGACCGCGGCCGACGAGGGCTACTGCAACGGCGATCTGCGCAAGATCCTCCGTCGCGTGCTGCAGAGCTGCGGCCTGCTCGGCTCGGGCGAGGTGCGGGGTTGCCAGCCGGTCCAGGCCAAGAACGTCGCGACGATGACCGGCGAGGACTTCAACGCCCTGTTCCTGCCGCTGTCGCAGCGCGCCGGCATCATCCAGTTCGACAAGGACTCCGCCGAACTCGACCCCCAGGACACGGGGCTCCTCGACAAGGTCTTCGCCGATCAGCGCGGCGCCAGCTACTTCTTCGTGGTGGCGCGCAGCTCCCCCGAGGGCAGCGCCGATCACAACCGCGATCTGTCGCAGAAGCGCGCCGACGCGGTGATGAGCCACCTGCGGACCACGTTCAAGGATCCCGATCTCGATCGCGAGGTCGGGATGCTCTGGCTCGGCGAGGAGTACGCCCAGCTCGATCAGGATTTCTGTCAGTGGTCGCGCTCGGGCGCCGCCGACAAGTGCAAGCCCAAGGATCTCAACCGGAGCGCGTTCGTGGCATGGATCGACTGTCGCCTGTAGTGGTGCTGCTCGCCCTGTCGCTCGCGGCGTGCGACGACGATGCCCCGGTGACCAAGGCCGGTGGCTCGCGCGTCGACGCGGTCGTCGCCAAGGCGCCGAAGATCGATCTGGCCGGGTTCTGCGACGTGCACGCCGAGCCCACCGCCGCCAAGTCGATGGTCTTGCCGGAGCTCGCCGAGCCGGCGCCGAAGCCGGGCTCGGGCTGGCGGTGGATCAATGTCTGGGCCACGTGGTGCAAGCCGTGCGTCGAGGAGCTGCCGATGCTCGACGGCCTGCGCAAGCGCTTCGCCGAGGATCACCTGCCGCTCGAGCTGCAGTTCCTCTCGGTCGACGCGAGCAAGGCCGACGTCGATGCGTTCCGCAGCTCGCACCCGAACACGCCGGCGAGCCTGCGCATCGGTGACGCGGGCACGCTCGCCGATTGGCTCGGCCGCATCGGGCTCGATGCGAACAGCGCGCTGCCGATCCACATCTTCGTGGATGGCGACGCGAAGATCCGCTGCGTGCGGATGGGCGCGGTCGAGGCCAGTCACTACGACACCGTGCGCGGCATGGTCCGCGCCGGTTAGTCTTGGATGGCGCTGGCGCCCGAGATACGGCGTCAGCGCTCGCGCTGCCGAAGGCCGGTCATCTCGGAGGTGCCCCAGCCCCAGAAGCGCTTGATGCCGGGGCTGCGCTTGGCGAGCTGCTCGACCACGCGGAAGCCATCGCCGTAGCCGGGAAAGGTGTCGACCAGGGCGATGTCGCCGGTGAGCTTCGGGATGACCTCGAACGCGTCGCCGATCACGACCTCGAGTGGCTTGCGCACGTGGGGCTGGATCGCTGGGAGGATCCAGTCGACGAGCTCCTTGTCGATCTCCACGACGACGATCCGCTTCACCTGCAGCCGCTTGCTGACCTCGATGAGCTGGTGACCGAGGCCGAGACCCGCGATGATCACCTTGCCCTTGGCCTGCCGCGTGCCGGGGCGCAGCGTCATGATCTCGCCGGGCGTCAGCGACATCCACGGCGCCTCGTTCCACGGCGGACCGCCATCGTCGAACTCCTTCACCTGGTACAGCGCCGGGATGATGACGTCGCTGTCGAAGATCACGGTGCCGACCTCGGCGCCCCACCACGTCAGGAGTGGTTGCCCGGCGCGGTGCAGCCGCACGCAGTAGCGGAAGCGACGATTCGGTGAGTCGACGAATTGACCGGGTTCGAGCAGGTGAACCGGGGCATCGGAGGCGACCACGCCGGGGAACAGCTCGAGGACCTCGTAGGTGTCGCCGAGAAAGTTGAGCTTGGGCGCCCACGCCACGGCGGGCGACCACGGCACACACTGGCGCATGCGCGCGAGGTAGTCGTCATTCAGCGCACGGGCTTGCGCCGGTGTGAGGCGAACCGGTGACATCGACGCATCGTAACCCGGCCCGCTGGCCGAACGGACCGACAGCGTTGCGGCGACCAAGCGACCGTTCCGCGGTATGGTCGGACAAGGGAGCGCGATGACCCAGGGGCCACCACCGGCCGCGGACCCCAAAGCGGTGTCCACGGACAGCGTCGAGGAGTTCTCCCTCGACGACGGCACGCGGCTGCGGCTGCGGGCGCTGCGATCGTCCGACCGCGACAAGATCGCCGAGGGGCTGTCCCGGCTGTCGCCGCAGTCGCGGTACCTGCGGTTCTTCACCGCCAAGGCGCGGCTGACCGAGGCCGAGCTTCGCTACCTCAGCGAGGTCGACGGCCACGACCACTACGCGATCGGGGTCTGTATCCTCGACGACGACGGCACCGAAGGGGACGGCGTGGCCGTCGGTCGATTCGTGCGCCTCCCCGAGGACCCCGAGGTGGCAGAGCCCGCGATCGCGGTCGTCGACGACATGCAGGGGCGCGGGCTCGGTCGCCGGCTGATGGAGCGGCTGGTCGCCGCCGCAGCGGCGCGGGGGGTCCTGCGCTTCCGCACCGAGTTCCTCGCGGTCAACGACTCGATGCGTGATCTGGTCGCCAAGCTGTCGCCCGAGGCGCGCTTCGTCGCACAGGGGCCGGTCGTCGTCGCGGAGTTCCCGATCGCGCCGCACCCGGTGCCCGCGGGCATGGTGCCGCCGATGTACCAGTGGCTGCGCCTGGTCGCCGAGCGGGCGGTCGAGTTCCGCCGCGCGTTCGCGATGATGTTCGATCCGGCGACGATGCGCGCGGCCCTCGAGCGCGCGCGTCGAGAGCTGGCCGAGCGCGTGCGAGGTCCGGCAGACGAGTAGGCTACCATGGCGCCGATGACGGCGCCGATCCGGATCCTGCTCGATGCCATGGGGGGCGACCGTGCGCCGACCGAGCCCGTGCGGGCCGCGGCGGAGATCAGCCGCACGACCGCGATCCAGGTGGTGCTGTGCGGCGAGGTGGCGACGATCGAACGCGAGCTCGCGACTATCGAGTACGCCCGCGAGCGCATCGAGATCCTGCCGGCAGTGGGCGCGATCGGGATGGACGAGAAGCCGCGCGAGGCGATCGCCGCCAAGCCCGATGCCTCGCTGTGCGTGGCGATGCGTGCCCTCGGCGAGGGCAAGGGCGACGCGCTCGTCTCGGCAGGATCGACCGGTGCGCTGGTGCTCGCGTCGTCGCAGTGGGTGCCGCGCATCGAGGGCATCGAGCGGGCTGCGCTCGCCGCGGTGTATCCGACGCAGCAGCGCGCGAACAACCGAGACCGATTCGCGCTGCTGCTCGACGTCGGTGCGACGGTCCACTGCCGGCCGCAGGACCTGCTCTTCTTCGCGTACATGGGCCACGCCTACGCGAGCCGCATCAGCAAGGTCGAACGCCCCACCATCGGCCTGCTGAACATGGGCTCGGAGCCGACCAAGGGCGGCGAGACCTTGGTCGCGGCCCACGCCCTGCTGCGCGCCGAGCCGCGCCTGAATTTCATCGGCAACGTCGAGGGCAACGACATCCCCCTGGGCAAGGCCGACGTCATCGTCTGCGAGGGCCTGCTCGGCAATGTGGCGCTCAAGATGGCCGAGGGCACCGGCGAGCTGTTCCGCAACCTCGGGACCTGGGCGTTCAAGCAGAGCCTGCTGTGGAAGCTCGGCCTGCTGCTGCTGTCGTCGGGTCTGCGTCGGCTCAAGGATCTCACCGACTACAGCGAGTACGGGGGCGCGCCGCTGCTCGGCTTCACGCGGCCGATCATCAAGGCCCACGGGCGCAGCAGCGCGCAGGCGATCGGCAACGCGATCAAGGTCGCCGCCAAGGCGGCGCGCGACGGCGTGTGCACCGACATCGCCGTGTGCGCCCGCGACTTCGCGGCCAAGCAGCAGGCGTAGCCCGGGGGTCGCGCGCTCAGCCCGGGACGTGGATCTCGACGAACTCGTAGTCGAAGTTCCCCGAGCCCGTCGGGTCCGAGTACTCGGAGACGTACGGCACGCCCGCGGTACCGCCGGTGGCCGCCGCCACCCCGGGCGTGCTGTCGACGTTCGGCGCGAGGCCGAGCTCCCACGCCCCGTCGTCGCCGCCGGGGGCCGAGGCGTCGGAGCGCGCGAGCACGGTGGCGAGCTCGAGGGCCGGCGTCGGACCGTCGACCAGGTTCTGACCGGGGTCGAGCAGCGCGTAGGTCTCTGCGCCGTTGATCGTCGGGAACGCGTCGAGGCCCTCGAAGTAGACGACCTCGTCGCCCCAGCTCTGCCCCCAGAAGTCCTGGAACGCGGCCGACGACGCGTTGCGGCCGACGACGATGACCGTGCCGACGTTCACCAACGTGTTGTCCGGGATCACGAACTCGCGGGCCGAATCGGTCTGGACGATCGTGTAGCCCGACATGTCGACGATCTCGACGCCTTGCGTGTCGGTCGCGTCGGTGGTGGTGCCCGGGTCGGTCGTCGACGTCGAGGGATCGGTGTCGGTCGGATCGCCCGAGGTCCCGTCCGAGCTCGACGACTCCGCCGCGGTCGGATCGGTGCCGTCGCTCGACTCGGCCGGATCCGTCGCGCCCGAGTCACCGTCGACGCCGGCGGTCGGATCGTCCGTGGTGGACTCCGCATCGGCGCCGGTCGTGCCGGGCTCCGTGGTCGCCGGCCCGTCGTCCTGGCTGGCCGTGGTGCCCGCGTCGTCCTCGCCGACGTCGTCACCCGCGGACGCGCCGCGGTTCATCTCGGCACCGGCGCACGCGGCGGTGCCCAGGAGCAGGAGCAGGGTCGCGACGAGCGGGTTCGGCGTGCGCATGGAGGTCCTCTCGAAACAACCTGGGGTGCTCCCAGGACGGGCGCGGGTTCACGAGGTTGCGCCAGGGGGCGAGTGTGGTGACTCATGGCTGCCGGTGACGCCGTCCCGAGATCGCGCAGCGGAATTCCGATCCACGGATTCGAGCGTTCCTGACACGCGGACACGGCACCGCGTCTCGAAACCCTCGACAACGGCGGAGAAACCGCGTTTCTCCGCCGTTGGTGCGTCTTGTTGGATTTGGTTGTCTTCTCGGGTAGAACAAGTCTACAGTCGCATACATGCGGATGCCCTAGATTCTCCACGCCGGGTTGGTCGTTACGTCGGCCTCGCTGCTCCTCGCGGCCTGCGGTGACCCCAAGAGCAACGACAACCCGACCACCACCAACGTCGATCCGACGAACAGCTCGGAGTCCGACACCGACGTCGCCACCACGGGCCAGGACTCGGACAGCGATCCGACCAACGCCTCCGCGGAGACCGCTCCCACCGACGCCAGCGTGACCGTGGGCGACTCGTCGAGCGGTAGTGACGGGGGCGTCTCGGACACCGCGGTGTTCATCATCGATCCCGACGGCGCGGGCGTGAACAACGAGTGCGACATCTGGGCCCAGGACTGCATGAAGGGCGAGAAGTGCATGCCGTGGGACAACGCCGGCGGCAGCTCCTGGAACGCCACGCGCTGCAGCCCGGTCGACGACAACCCGGGTCAGCCCGGCGACTCGTGCACCGTCGAGGGCAGCGGCGTCAGCGGCATCGACGATTGTGCACTCAGCTCGATGTGCTGGAACGTCGACGGCGAGACCAACATGGGCGTCTGCGTCGGGTTCTGCCAGGGCAGCGAGGCCAACCCAATCTGTTCGGATCCGGACACCGGTTGTTCGATCACGAACAACGGCGTGCTCATCCTCTGCCTGCCCTTCTGCGATCCGCTTCTGCAGGACTGCGCCGAGGGCGAGGCGTGCTACCCCGAGCCCAACGGCTTCTTCTGCTCGCCCGACGCCGGCGGCGAAGAGGGTGCGTTCGGCGATCCGTGCGAGTACCTGAACGTCTGCGATCCGGGCCTCTTCTGCGCCGACGCGGCGACGGTACCCGACTGCGCCGGCTCGACCGGTTGCTGCAGCGAGTACTGCGACACCAGCGATCCGGACGCCGTGTGCATGGGCAACGGTCAGATGTGCACGCCGTTCTACGAGGAGGGTCAGGCCCCTCCCGGCTACGAGAACGTCGGCATCTGCATCATCCCGCAGTGACCTGCGCGGCGGCCTCGGCCGCCCGAGCGCATCCGCGAAACGGGGCGACCGGAGCAACACCGGCCGCCCCGTTTTCGCGTGGTGCGGCCCCGGCGTCGGCCCTCGACGCGACCCCAGAATCGCCGCCGTAGCCCGGCCCCGCCGCCAAAGTCCTGGGCGGTACGTGCATCGGCCGCCAATTGTGGTCATAGAACTAGCAAAGCCGTGACCTCGATCTCCGTCCTGTCCACCGACGCGTACAAGTTCTCGATGGCGCAGGCCGGGTTCCCCCTGCGGCGCGAGACCTTCTACTTCTCGTTCCGCCGCGGCGGGATCCACTACGTACCCGTCGATCTCGAGCGATCGGTGCGGGAGCTGCTCGCGTCGCTCGCGGGCGGCTCGCGGGCCCACGAGTTCGCGCGGCGCCACGGCTACGGCTTCAACGACGCGATGGAGGCAGCGCTCGCGGTCCAGGGCGGCATCGAGATCGAGGCCGTGCCCCGCGGCACGTGGGTCTGCGAGCGCGAGCCGATCCTGACGATCACCGGGCCGAGCTTCCTGGTCTCGTGGCTCGAGCCGATGTTGCTGTGGCTCAACTATCCGATCCAGCTCGCCACGGCGCTGCGCGGGCTCGAGGGCGCCCCGGTGCCTGCGGCGTGGATCACCGCGACGTGTGCCGAGCACGCGCGCGTCATCGAGGTCGCGCTCGCCGACGCCGATCGGGGCGACGTCGAGATCCTCCGCGAGGACGACGCCTACCGCGCCCGTGTGCAGCAGGTGGTCGGCGACCTCGTGCGCGCCGTCGGTGATCCGGATCGCGTGTTCGAGGTCGGCATGCGCTCGGCGGTGTGCCTGGAGCAGCACCGCATCGCGCTGGAGGCGTGCCGCGCCGAGGGCGTGCTGCGGACCAGCCACGTCGGTCTGGCCCTCGAGCTCGACATGCAGCCGGTCGGGACCATGGGCCACGAGCACGTGCAGCGCTGGGGCGCCGACCTGCCGGCGTTCGGGGCGATGCGAGACATGCGGAGCTCCCCGCCGAGCTACCTGCTCGACACCTTCGACACCATGGGCTCGGGGATCCGCGCCGCGGTCGCGGTGATGCGCGAACGTCCCCACGCCTGCGCCATCCGCTACGACTCCGGCAACAAGTTCATCCAGTACCTGCACTCGTGCGAGCTGCTCCGCGAGGAGGGCCTCGAGCCCACGCACGTGCTCGAGGACGGCCTCGACCTCGAGGCGACCACGCACTTCGAGCGTCTGCGCGGGTTCACCGGCTGGCCCGCGGGCGCGCAGGTGTACGGCTACGGCGGTTCGATCGTCGCCGCGCCGATGACCAACCCGTTCACGCGCGATCGCGTCAGCGCGGTGTTCAAGCTCAGTCAGACCGGACTCGTGCCGCGGATGAAGTTCGGCAACGAGTCCGGCGCCGGCAAGCAGAGCGTCCCGGGCCGCCCGGTCGCGTGGCGGAAGCTCCGCGGCGCGGGCCCGGTCGGGATCATCGGCCAGGTCGGCGAGCCCGTCGCGGAGAACTACGTCGCGCTCGGCGGGAACCCCGACTCGCTCGAGCAGCTGCGGCTGTGCAACATCCTCGATCTCCGGCGGTCGCGCGCGATGCCGGCGGCCGACCTCGTCGTCCAGCTCTCGCCCCAGACCGCGGCGCTCGTCGCCCAGCTCCGAGCGACCACTCCCCACGCGTGATGCCCGTGCCAACCCCCGCCGTCGGGGCCGACCAAAGGAGCAGTCATGGCCACCATCATCGTCGACGTCGACACCCAACGCGACTTCATGCTCCCCGATGGGAGCCTGTTCGTGCCTGCCGAACCGGCGGTGCGCATGGCGATCGCGCGCGTTCTGCAGCATGCGCAGCGCGAGGGCACGCCGATCCTCGGCTCGGTCGACTCGCACGCCCACGACGCGTGGGAGTTCCAGGCCAACGGTGGCCCGTTCGCGCCGCACTGCGTGAAGGGCACGCCGGGCTGGCTGCGGGTCTTCCACGACATCCCCAAGCGCACCCGTTTCGTGCCGATGCAGCCGGTCGACGCGACCGTGGCTCCCACCGCCGTGCGCAACCTCGTGGGCGAGGATCGCAAGGGCGCCGGCAACCGCGAGCTCGACGCCGTAGCGCTCGCGGCGGAGGCCCGTGATGGTGTCGGGGTGTACTTCGAGAAGGAGGTCTACTCGCTGTTCTCCAATCCCGCGGCCGCGCCGATCATCGACGCCCTCGCGACGGCGATGGGCGGCCCCGAGGCGGTGACCTTCGACGTCATCGGCTACTGCACCGGCGGCTACTGCGTCGACGCGGCGGCGAAGGGGCTGCACGAACGCGGGTATAGGGTGCGTGTGCTGGCGTTCGCGACCGCGCCGCTCGGCGGCGCCGCGGGGGCCCAGCGCTCGGCCAGCGAGCTCACCCAGGCCGGCATCGAGTGGGTGACCACTCCGTGAGTCGGACGCCCAAGCCCGCGTCCGACCTGCGCGGCAGCCACACGTACGAGTATCCGCGCCCCGCGGTCACCGTCGACATGGTCGTGCTCGCGATCGTCGGACTCGAGCTGCGCGTGCTGTTGATCCGACGCGGCGAGCCGCCGTTCCGCGGGCGCTGGGCCCTGCCCGGTGGCTTCGTGCGCACGCGCGACGACGGCGGGCAGGGCGAGAGCCTCGATGCCGCGGCCGCACGCGAGCTGCAGGAGGAGACCGGCCTGCGGCCCGAGGACGTGCTGCTGCGGCAGTTCCACGCGTTCGGCGAGCCGGGCCGCGACCCGCGAGGCCGGGTGATCTCGATCGGCTACTTCGCGCTGGTGCCCGCCGACCTGATCACGCGCACGCGCGCGGGCGACGACGCCGCGGCCGCGCAGTGGTGCGCCGTGGCCGACTGCGCCCAGCGCAAGCTGGCCTTCGACCACGACGAGGTCCTCGCCCGCGCCTTGCAGACGATCCGCGAGCGTCTCGTCCTCGAGGTCGGCATCGCGGCGAGCCTCGTGCCGATGGAGTTCACCAAGGCCGAGCTGCGTCGGGTGTTCGAGGCGGTGGCCGGGCAGGCCTACGACAAGAGCAACTTCAACAAGCGGTTCAATCGGATGATCGACGACGGGATCATCGTGCAGGGGCCCGGCGTGCGCGCGCTGCCGGGGCCCGGGCGCCCCTCGTCGCTCTACCGATTCGCCGACGGCTGAGGCGTGGGCGCTTCAGCGCCGCTCCACGTCGAAGCGGTACCCGATGCCGCGGACGGCCCGGATGTTGAACCCACACCCGTCGTGCCAGCCGAGCTTGCGCTTGAGGCTCGAGATGAAGTTGTCGACCGTGCGCTGCTCGACCACGATGCCCTTGCCCCACACCTGATCGAGGATGGCCTCGCGCGTGAGGGCCTCGCCGACGTGGTCGATGAGGCAGAGCAGGAGGTCGAACTCGGTCCGGGTGAGGTCGATCTCGGCGCCCTCGCGCACCACCACCCGCGCCTTGCGGTCGATCGCGATGCCGGCGACGACGTCGCGCTTCTCCTTCGCAACGCCGCCGGTCGTCGGTGGGGGCGCTCCGGCGGTTCCCCGCCGGGCCAACACGCCGATGCGCGCGAGCAGCTCGCGGAGCCGGTAGGGCTTGGCCAGGTAGTCGTCGGCGCCGGAGTCGAAGCCGCGCACGACGTCGTCCTCGAGGGTGCGCGCGGTGAGCATGAGCACCGCGGCGGTGCTGCCCTGCTCGCGGAGCTTGCGACACACCGAGTAGCCATCGCCGTCGGGCAACATGATGTCGAGCACGACGACGTTGAACGGCCGCGCCGCCGCGGCGCGCAGGGCCGCCGCGGCGCCCGACACCGCCTCGACGAAGTAGCCCTCGTCGGCGAGGTTGTCGGTCAGCGCGAGCCTGAGGTTCTCGTCGTCCTCGACGACCAGGATGCTCGGGCCGCCCGCGTGGCTCGGGCCACCGGCAGGGTTCGAGCCGTGGGATTCGTCGGTCGCGTTCATCGCTCCTCCAACGCAGCCAGGGGGAACTCTAGCGCGAACGTGGTGCCGAGGGGACTGCTCGCGGCGATCCGGATCTTGCCCCCGTGGGCGGCCATGGTCTTGCGGCAGATGGCGAGGCCCAGGCCGCTGCCGCGCGACGTCGGCGTGCCGCGACCGCGGTAGAAGTCGCCGAAGATCCGCCGGTGCTCGCGGCGGGGGATCCCGACGCCGTTGTCGGTGACGAGCACGGTGACGCCGCGTCTCCAGCCGCTCGTCGTGACCCGGGCCCGGACCTCGAGCACGACCGTGTCGCGGTCGCAGTACGTGCACGCGTTCTTGCCGAGGTTGCGCAGCAGCAGCCGCAGCAGCTCGGGATCCGCCCGCAGGACCACGTCCCCGAGCTCGCCGGTGCGGACCTCGACGGGCCGGGCCGACCACTGCGCAAGCTCGCGCGCGACGTCGTCGACCAGCGGCCGCAGATCGACCCGCTCCCGCCGCGGTCGCCAACGGCCCTTGTCGAGGCGGTTGAACGACAGGATGTTGTCGACCAGGAAGTTGAGATCGTCGATCTCGCGGACCATCCGCGCCGGGTAGTCGCGCGCCGCGGCGATTCCCGCGGTCTTGCGCTCGATGGTCTCGGCCATCAGCCGCAGCGACGCCAGGGGCGTGCGCAGCTCGTGGGACACCGTCGCCACGAAGTCGTTCTTGAGCTCGACGAACCGCTGCTTGCGCGAGGCCAGCACGACGGCGAGTACGACGATCACGAGCGCCAGCCCGATGCTGCTGACCAGGAAGATGCTCTTGATCCGATAGTTCTCGTGGGCGTCGACGATGCGGGCGACGAACCTCGGCGAGGTCACCGAGATCGGCAGCGAGGCGATCGGTGAGATCGTCGCGTCGAGGGCGGGTAGGTCCACGACGTCGTCGGGCTCGATCAGGGCGCGGCCCCGCATCTGGTCGTCGATGATGCCCATCAGCGCGTCGACGTCGACCGACGTGCCGATGACGATGCCGTCCGCGTCGGCGCGCGCGAACCACTGTCCGCCGAGCAGGAGCGACGGCCCGCTGAGGTTCACCGGCATGCGCAGCGGTGTGGACAGCGGTTCGTCGGCGCGGTCGCGGAAGTCCTCGACCTCCGTCTGGGCGCGTTCGGAGAGGGCGATCACGCGATCGGAGAGGAACCGGAAGTCCTCGGCGGTGAACCGGTCGCGCCGCCGCAGCAGCGCGGGCTGCAGACCCTCGACCACGAGGATGCCGCCGTCGCGCAGGCCGTCCCGCAGCAGCGCGGCGACGAGCTCGAGGTTGGGCTCGGCGCGCTCGAACAGCTCGTCGAGCGCGGCGATCATCGACGGCAGATCGACGGTGCTGTCGATGACGTAGCGGGTGCGGTGGCGCAGCAGGTTGCGGAACGCCTGCTCGATGGGACCGTGGCCGCCGGCGGCCAGCGCCGCACGGAGCTGGCGCAGCAGCTCGAGGCGCTGCGCCCACGGCGAGGTCGTGTCGTCGACCGCGATCGCGCCGCCGCTGCGCACCGCGAGGTAGAGCTCGCGGCCGGGACGTCCGTCGCCGGCGGCGAAGCTCACCGGCCGGGGGAACCGCTGGCGCCCATCGACCACGAGCAGCAGCGTCGACGTGCCGACGAGTGGATCGTCCAGCGCGCGACCGATCTCGTCCTCGGCCGGGTGGAGCTCGCCGACGAGCAGCTGCTCGAGGGTGCGACGGGCGTACTCCTGCAGCGCGCCGCGCTCGGCCTCGACGCGGGCCTGGGCCTCGTCGCGCTCGGCGATGAAGATGCCCTGCAGCGACGCGAGCCCCCACAGCAGGGCCGACAGGCCCAGCAGGAGCACCACGACGGTGGGCAACAGGCGGCGCATCTACTGCAGGACCGGCATGCGGTCGAACTCGAGCGGCGAGCCGGCGAACTCGCGGTCGGGGTTGGGGTTGCGGCGATCCTGGCGCGCGGCGGCGTCGATCATCTCGCCGAGCTCCGCGACCTCGGGGCGCGCGGTGACGTCGGGCGGCAGCTCGGCGAACCACCGCTGGATGTCGGCCCACGCGACGTCGCGGATCCAGTACGAGCCGCGGAGCTTCTCGGCCAGGGCCGCGACCACCAGCGCGACGCGGACCGGCGGACTGCCCCGGGCGTCGAGCGGCCGCACGCCGTCGAGCACCAGCGGCAGCTCGAGCGTGCGCGGCAGGCTGGTGTACGGCAGCAGGTAGCGCAGGCGGACCTTGCCGAAGGCGGCGAGGTCGTCGCGGAGCTGGACCTCGTAGAGCGCGGTGACGCTGTGCCCGGGTCCGATCTCGCCGGCGTCGGTGCTGTCGTTGGCGAAGGCGTCCGTGGACAGGCCGCGGTTCTCGTAGCCGAGCAGGCGGTAGCGCGCGACGATCTTCGGGTCGAACTCGACCTGGATCTTCGCGTCGCGCGCGACGACCTGCAGGGTCCCGCTCAGGTTGCGCACCAACACGCGCTCGGCCTCGGCGAGCCGATCGATGTAGACGTAGTTGCCGTTGCCGCGATCGGCGAGCTGCTCGAGCAGCACATCGTCGTAGTTGTCGACGCCGACGCCCATCGTCGAGATCGTGACCCCGCGCGCGGCGGCCTCGGCGACGTGGGCCAGGAGCTCCTCGGCGGCATCCGGCCCGGAGGTGACGACGCCGTCGGAGAACAGCAGCACGCGGTTGATGCCGCCGGCCACCAACGACTTCGTGGCGAGCGTGTAGCCGAGGCGCAGCCCGGCGTCGACGTCGGTCGACCCCCGCGGGGCGAGCTTGGCAATCGCCTCGGCGATGGCGTCGTGGCGATCGCCCGGGGTCGGCTCGAGCACGACCTCGGCCGTGGTGCCGTACGAGACGATCGCGATCCGATCGCGCGGCCCCATGCGGGCGAGCATCGCGGTGAGGGCGTCCTGGACCAGCTGCAGCCGTGACTCGAGCGCCATCGACGACGACACGTCGATGACGAACACGAGGTTGGCGGGGGCGCGGTCCTTGTCGGCGATCTCGCGGGCCTGCAGCCCGACCTGCAGCACGTGGTAGCCGGGCCGGTGGGGCGAGGGGACCACCTCGGTGAACACGGCGAAGTCACCCCCGCTCGGGGTCGGGTAGTCGTAGTCGAAGGCGTTGAGGAACTCCTCGATGCGGATCGCCGACTCGTCGGGCATCTCACCGCGCTCGAGCGCCGCGCGGGCCAGGGCGTACGACGCGGTGTCGACGTCCAGGGCGAAGCTCGAGAACGCCTCCTCCTCGGTGTCGATCGTCGGGTTGATCCCGTAGTGCTTGAAGTAGGTCTCGGTCAGCGCGGCCGGCGGGAGCACGGGCCGGGTCGACTCCGCGGTCGGCTCCTTGCTCGTCGAGCTCGCCGCCGTCGCCGCCTTGGTCGGTGGCCGTCGAACCGTCGTCCTCGGCTTCACCGCGACCGCGTCGGCGCGGCTGCTCGGCTCGGTCTCCGGCGCCGCGGCCGGCTCCGCCATCGTCAGGCACGCGCCGGTGGCGAGCAGGGCCAGCAGCCCGCCCGAACGCCCGCGTCGGCTCCACGACTCGCCCATGCCTCCGATCTTGACCGCCAACGGGCACCGGGGAAAGGGGCGGCGTGGGCCCGGATCCGTCGCGAATGCGTCATGATTTCCAGCCGGCCCCGCCCGATGGCGGGGTGTAAACGGCGGCGCCCGGCGGGCGTTCGAAGGACGACCCATGACTCACCCCGTGCTCGCGTGGATCCTCGCGGCTGCCGCCGCTGCACCGTCGTCGCCCGTCGCCCCCGAGCTGGAGGCCCCCGTCGCCACGGCGCGGCTCGAGTCGATCACCCCCGATCTCGACGGCCGCGGCGGCACCCTGGTCACGCGGGCGATCGCCCTCGACGGTGGCCGGACCACGTTCGCGTTCGGCGGCAAGCAGTGCCGCGAGCACCGCATCGACGCGGGGGTCCTCGCGCAGCTCTTCGAGGCCCTGCGCACGCGCCAGGGCGTGAGCGTCACGGCGGCGGTCGGCACGGGCGGCGTGCAGTGCCTGGGTCGCGTGACGTTCTACGCGCCGGAGGCGTGAGGCCGATGCTCGCCTGAACCGATCACCCGGCGTTGCGGAAGTCGGCCATCGTCGCGTCTTCATCGTGCGCGAAGGCGAAGCCGGTCGCCTTGCGGAAGGCGCTGCTGTCGATGACGATCGGATACTTCACGTGCTCGAGCGCGCCGGGTGGCAGCTTGGGCAGGCCGAAGCGGCCGAGCAGCGGTCGGATCAACGCCTCGGGCAGCGGGAAACCGCTGCGCCCGGTCTCGCGGACGATGACCGACAGCGGCACGGGCGGCGGCCCGCTGACGTTGAAGACGCCGCGCAGCCGCTTCTCGAGCGCGAGCACGATCGCGTCGGCGGCGTCGAACTCGTGGATGAAGTGGAACAGCGGATCGAACCCGAGGATCGTCGGCACCCGCGGCCCGCGGAGGAACGCCGCGAGGGTGCCCTGCCGCAGCGGACCGAGCGTGTAGCACAGCCGCAGCACCGAGGTGTCGACCGCCGGGTAGCGCCACAGCGCGCTGCCGGCGTACAGATCGGCCGCGACCAGATCCGAGAGCTCGGGGAACGTGTGCACCGCCATCGGCGGCTCGGCCTCGGTGTGGTAGAGCGCCGAGTCCGGGCCCGCGCCGTAGTAGGTGTGCCGCCCGACGAACACCGCCTGCTGCACGCCGTATGCGTGGCAGTGATCGAACACCGCCTGCGTGCCGCCGAGGTTGATGCGGAAGCGATCGCGGCTGCGGTGGGTGAGGTGCGTGACGGTGGCCATGTGCACCAGCGCATCGGGGCGCATGGTGCGGAACACGTCCTCGGCCGGGCGCTTGCGGATGTCCGCCTGCACCACGCGCACGCCCTCGGGCGGGTGGTACCACGGGCGGACGTCGATGCCGACGACCTCGTTGCCGCGCTCGACGAGGCGCTTGGCGACCTCGCGGCCGAGGGCCCCTGCGATTCCGGTGACGAGGACCTTCATGTGAGGACGAGCTCCGTCTCTTTGCGCTTGCCGTCGCGCAGCTCTCGACCCTGGGTGATGAGGCTGGCGATGCGTCGCTTCACCCGCTCGACGTGGCCGAGGATCACGTCGTCGGTGTCGTCGGGGTTGCCCTCGAGGACGATCGGCGCGCCGTAGAGGATCTGCAGCGTCACCGGCAGCGGGATCGCGGCGCCCCACGGCGTGACCGGCACGTACGGCACGCCGAAGATGCGGCCGAGCTTGTAGAGGTTCGTGATGGTCGGGATGGCCTCGCCGCCGCCGACGAACGCGAACGGCACGATCGGCGTGCCCGTCCGCAGCGCGAGCCGTACGAAGCCGGTGCCGAAGCCGACCAGGGAGTCGCGATCCTTGTAGAGCTTGGCGGTGCCGCGGGCGCCCTCGGGGAAGACCATGAGCAGGCGGTCGTCCTCGAGCAGTCGCACCGCGTTCTCGGGCAGGCCGGTGAACTGCCCGATGCGGCTGGTGAACCACGCGAGAAACGGCATGCGCTGGATGAATTTCTCGGCCATGCCCTGCGCCAGTCGCGGCGGCTCGAGGTCGAAGAACGCCGACGCGATGACCATGATCGCGTCGAGCGCCCAGCCCCCCGAGTGGTTGCCGACCAGCATCGTGCGCCCGCGCGGCGGCACATTCGACGCGCCGTAGACCTTCACGTCGAAGTAGCGGTGGTAGAAGAACCCGAGCAGCGTGTACAGCCGCGCGAGCTCGGCCTGGTCGATGCCATAGGGATCGACCCCGTGGCGATTCCACGGGAGCTCGATGCGGCTGACCCGACGGGCGATCTCCGCGTTCGTGGGCAGGGGGATGAGGCTCGCGGGGATCATTCGCGTCGCAACGCTGCCCGAGTCGGGGCCGCGGGATCAAGCCCGACCGCCAACGCGCGGCGTAGGGTGGCAGGGGTGGCCGCTGCCGACTAGGATCGTCGCATGTGCGGGCGGTACACGCTGACGACCAACGACTACGCCTCGGTCGCCGACGCCCTCGAGGCCAGCTACGACGAGGCCGACGTCCAGGCCTACCGGCCGCGCTTCAACGTCGCGCCGACCGATGTCGTGCCGGTGCTGCGCGTTGGGCCGGACGGGCGCCGACACCTGGGGCCCGCGATGTGGGGCCTGGTCGCGCCCCGCGATCGCGAGCTTGCGCGCCCGCCGATCCAGATCAATGCGCGCTCCGAGACGGTGGCCGAGCGCGCGCTGTTCCGCCACGCGTTCGCCCGCGTCCGCCTCGGTGTCGTCGCCGACGGGTTCTACGAGTGGACGGGCACCCGCAAGCAGCGGCAGCCGATCCGGTTCCACCGGCCCGATGGGCGGCCGTTCGTCTTCGCGGCCATCGCCACGCCGGCGCGACATCCGGGCACCGGCGCGGAGATCCTGCGCTTCGCGATCCTCACGACCACGCCCAACCACGTCGTCGAGGGCGTCCACGATCGCATGCCGGTGATCCTCGACGGCGCCGACGTCGACACATGGATCCGCGACATCCCGCCGGGGGTCGAGGCGACGACGTGGTTGGACGGGCTGCGGTCGCTGCTGCGCCCCGCGCCGGACGCTGCGCTGGTGGGAACTCCGGCCTCGCCGCGGGCGAACGACGTGCGCAACGACGACCCCGCGTGCCTGGTCGCGAGCCCGACGCTGTTCGGCTGACGGCGGGCGTCGGCGCGCGGGAAAACCTGGTAGATCTGGGCCGCGATGTCGAGCGATCGAATCCCCTCTGGTCCCCGCATGCCCACGATCGTCGGAGCCCTGGCGCTCGTCGTCGGAGCGGGCGGTCTGCTGGGCTGCGCCGAGATGCGCCAGAACATGCGCGGCGAGTTCGTGTCCTACCGCGGCGCGTGGTTCTGCGGCGCGGCGGGTTGCGACGAGGCCAAGATGCAGCGATCGAGTCAGGCTCACCGCGAGGGCGACATCACGATCAACCACGGCAAGCTGAGCGCGGGTGCGGCGCTGGTGTTCAACGCCGGTAAGGCGCCGGAGACCTTCTCCGCGACCGTGAGCGACTGCGCCGGCAAATCGGCGAGCGTCCCTGACGACAAGCTCGAGGCGCCGGGTTCGCACCAGATCGCTGGGCAGTCGGCGTCGTACGTCGTGCGGATCGATCCGAAGGACTACCCCGCGCTGACCCTCGGCAAGGGCTGCAAGAAGTGGATGGTCACGACGCACGCGACCTGGCCCAAGGGCACGAGCTGGGAGCAGAAGGCCGGCGTCGAGCAGAAGTGAGCCCCGGCGCCCCCGCTGTCGCACCGACGAGGTGAGCCGTGGCGCGTTCCTGGGGACTGCTGACGCTGCTCTACTTCTGCCAGGGCCTGCCCGGTGGTTTCCTCGCCGTCGCCCTGCCAGTGATCCTGCTCGAGCAGGGCGTCTCGTTGACGAGCGTCGGATTCGTGTCGGCGCTGTCGCTGCCGTGGACGCTCAAGGTGCTCTGGGCGCCGCTGGTGGATCGCTACGGCTCGCGCCGGTTCGGGCGGCGGCGCTCGTGGATGGTGCCGGCGATGGCGGCGATGCTCGCGTGCACGCTGCTCATCGGCGGTCTCGATCCTGCGACGGACCTTCCCCTGGTGCTCGGCTTGTTCTTCGCGCTCAACGTCGCCGCCGCGACCCAAGACATCGCGGTCGACGGCTTCGCGGTGGCGACCCTGCGCGGCCGCGAGCTCGGGCCGGCCAACGCCGCGCAGGTCGGTGGCTTCAAGCTCGGCAACCTCTGTGGCGGAGGCGTGTTGCTGGCGGTGTCGGCGACCCTGGGCTGGGGCGGTGTGTTCGCGTGCATGGCCGCGGCGATTGCCCTCGCGATGATCGCCGTGCTGCTGACCGCCGAGCCGGCCGACGACGCGCCGACGCCCGACGGCACGATCGCGGTAGTGCGGCGGATCCTCGCCGAGCTGTGGGCACAGCCACGCTACGCCGGCTTCCTGTTCGCGGCGAAGTTCGGCGAGACGCTCGGCGGCGCGCTGCTGAAGGTGTCGATGCAACGGCACGGCTTCTCGCGCGAGCAGATCGGGACCATCGACGGCATCTTCGGCAGCGTCGCCACCGTGCTCGGTGCGGTCGTGGGTGGTGCGATCGCGCGGCGCTGGGGCTGGTCGCGGGCCCTCTTCGGCATGTCGGCGCTGCAGGGCGCCGCCCTCGTCGCGATCGCGGTGTACCAGCGCGGTGACGTCGACACCGCCGGTTTCGCCGTCCGCCTGGTCTGCGAGAACTTCGCGGGCGGCGGCGTCGGGGTGGCGGTGTTCATGCTCGCGATGGGCAAGTGCTCGCGGGACATCGCGGCGACGCAGTTCACCGCAGCGCAGGTCGTGTACATGCTCGGTGCGGTCGCGGCCGCGCCGCTGTCGTTGGCGCTGGCGGATGCGACGGCGATCGCCCCGGTGATGCTCGCCGGTGGACTCCTGGCCGTCGCCGTCGCGATCGTGGCCCTGCGCTACGGGCAGCGAATCGAGGGGGGTTAGGCGGATCTCACAGCGGGCCGAGGCGGCGGTACTCGCTCGGCGTCATGCCCATGTAGCGGGCGAAGGCGCGGCTGAAGCTCGGGTGATCCGCGAACCCCACCGCGACCGCGACGTCGAGGATCGGCGTCTCCGAGCTCCGCAGCAGCCGCGCGGCCTGACACATCCGCAGCGTCCGCAGGTACGCGCCGGGGGTCATGCCGACGACCTGGTTGAACTGGCGCAGGAAGTGGAACTTCGACAGCTCGGCGACCTCCGCCAGGCGATCGAGCGCGATGGCGTCGTCGGTGGCCGCGGGCGGCAGCTCGCGCATGTATTCGAGCGCGCGGGCGATCTTGCGGTGGCCGACGCGGTGGGTCGATCGCACCAGCGGCGTGCGTAGGTTGGAGAACTCCTCGAAGGCGTGGGTCACGACGCGGATCAACGCGGCCTCGACCTCGAGCGCGTCGCCGGGCGTCGGCGGATCCGCGCGGGGGAGCGGGGCCCCGCGGCCCGACAAGATCCGCGAGGGGATCTCCAGATCGGGGTCGTCCTGCGTGCTCGGGGTCGGGAAGACCACGGACGGTCCGTGGCCCTGCACCGCCGCGAGCAGCCGACACATCTCGTCGACGAGCGCGGGCTGGCTCGCCGCCCGTACGACGGTGAACTCCGGGGTGGTGCCGACGTGGGGGCTCGGCCCCGCCGCGAGCTCGGCCGCCAGCTGGGCCACGCGCCCGGAATCCACGTACAGGCTGATGTACTCGACGTCCTCGCCCTCCGTGTTGCCGGTGTGCACCTGCTGCGGGTTGATGAGCGCGACGTCTCCGGCGCGGAACTCGTGCAGCTTGCCCGCGACATGGCAGTGCTCGTCGCCGCGGAGCTGGGCGCAGATCAGGTACTCGTCGTGGAAGTGCGGCGACAGCGGTACGCGGCTCGCGCTCCCGTACGCATGGTAGAGCGAGAAGCCCTTGCCGCCGTAGAATGCCGCGGTGAGGCGAGGCCGCATCACACCGCCACTCTACACCCGCCGGGGCGATTCGCGGCCGCGACGCGGGACCGGCCCGTGCGAGCGGACGCACTGCGAGCGCGCGCGGTCCGAGGGGGCGACGTGACGCATCCGCTGTCGCCCGTGACGTTCGACGAGGATGATCCGAGGGCGCGTGGTCGCGCCCACGGAGAGCTCTGGCGCGCCGAGATCCACGAGCTGTCGTCGATCCGTGCCGAGTTGTGCATCCGACGGGCGGCCTATCGATCGCTGGACGAGGTCGACGCGATGGCGTCGCGACACCTCCCCGTGCTCGCCGCCGAGCTGCCCGAGATGTCCGAGGAGCTGCTCGGGATCGCCGAGGGCTCGGGGGTGTCCGCGGCGCGGATCGTCGTGCTCAACCACTACACCGATCTGCGCGACATCCTGCCGACGGCCGTGGCGCCCGGCGCCGGCGACGACGGCGACGGCTGCACCGCGATCTATCTGTCGGGTCCGAAGGGGCCGGTGCTGGGCCAGACGTGGGACATGCACGCGACCGCCGCGCCGTTCGTGCGGATGATCCGCGTGGCCCCGCGCAACCGCACCAGCGAGGTGCTGTGCCTGACGCTGACCGGGTGCCTGGGCCTCGCGGGCCTCGGGCGCGACGGCGTCGCGGTGACGATCAACAACCTCACCAGCACCGATGCGCGGGTCGGCCTGGTGTGGCCGGCGCTCGTCCGCGCGATGCTGGCCGACCCCGATGCACGGGCTGCGTACGCGCGGCTACAGGCCGCGCCGCTGTCGTCGGGCCACCACTACATGATCGCCGACGGGCGCGACTTCTTCGGCGTCGAGACCAGCGGCGAGCTGAAGGTGCTGACGCAGCTCGGGCCCAAGGCCGCGCACCTGCACACCAACCATTGCTTCGATCCGGTGCTCCGTGGCCGCGAGAACGTCAGCCGGCAGACCACGAGCTTCGATCGCCTCAACATGGCGACGACCCTGTATCTGCAGCAGCGGCCGCGGGATCTCGAGGGGCTGTGGCGGATGATCGGCAGCCACGACGGCTACCCCCGCAGCATCTGTTCCCACGTCGACGAGTTGCGCGGGGATCCCAGCGCGTCGCGGACCTGCGCGCGGCTGGCGATGGAGCTGTGGTCGGGCAAGCTCCGCGTGGCGCCGGGGTGCAGTCGCGACGATCTCCCGCTCGAGCTCGAGCTGTCCGGCTTCGCGTCGAAGCGACCGGATCCGGCCTGACGCCGGGATGCGGCCCCGGGCTACACTCCCGGCCGTGGGCGACGACGACGGCCGCGATCGATGGGGCGAGCGCCTGCCACGACGTCTGGGCGCGTACAGTGCAGGCGCCGTCGTCGTCGGCTCGACCATCGGCAGCGGCATCTTCCGCACCCCTGCGGTGATCGCCGATCGCGTCGAGACCCTCGCCGTGTTCGCGGCGGTGTGGATCGGCGGGGCCGTGATCGCGCTGTGCGGCGCGCTGACCTACGCCGAGCTCTCGGCGATGATGCCCCGTACCGGCGGCATCTACGTCTACCTGCGCGAGGCCTTCGGCAAGCTCCCGGCGTTCCTGTTCGGCTGGGCGGAGCTGCTGGTCCTGCGGCCGGCGGCCTACGGTGCGATCGCGATCACGTGCGCGGACTACCTGTGGCGGCTCATGGCGTCGGATGGCAGCGCCACGGTGGCGCTCGGGTTCTCGCGCACGCAGTGCACCGCGGCGGTTCTCATCATCGTGGTCGGGGCCGCGAACGTCCGCGGCGTGCGGCTCGGCGCTGCGATCCAGAACGTGAGCACGATCCTCAAGGTCGCCGCGTTGCTGGGCCTGTGCGGGCTGGGCCTGCAGTTCGCGCTGGGCGCCGGCGGTGGGGCTGCAGCGTCCGTCGCTGCCCCGCGGGAGCTCGCGAGTCCGGTCGCGAGCTTCGGGCTCGCGATGGTCTCGGTGATGTGGGCCTACGACGGGTGGTCGGACGTGGGCTTCGTGAGCGGGGAGGTCCGCGATCCGCAGCGCAACCTGCCGCGGGCGTTCTTCTTCGGCACCCTGCTCGTGGCGGTGATGTACCTCAGCGCGAACGCTGCTTACCTCGCCGTGATCCCGCTCGACGGCATGCCGGGCTCGGCGCTCATCGCCGCGGACGTCGCGGCGCGGGTGATCGGGCAGGGCGGCGTCGCGTTCGTCGCGGGCGCGGTGGTCGTCAGCACCTTCGGCACGCTCAACGGTTCGCTGATGACCGGGCCGCGGGTGTTCTACGCGATGGCAGAGGACGGCCTGTTCTTCCGCGCCCTGGCCAAGGTCGATCCGCGCTACGGCACGCCGAGCCGGGCGATCGCCATGTCGATCGTCCTGGGCGTCGTGTTCGTGTCGATCCGCGGATTCGCCGAGCTCGCGGACCAGTTCATCATCGGCATCTGGCCGTTCTACGCCCTGGGCGTGCTCGCGGTGTTCGTGCTGCGGGCGCGCGATCCGGGGCGCGAGCGGCCGTATCGGACCTGGGGCTACCCGGTGGTGCCGGCGATCTTCCTGATCGCCACGCTCTACCTGCTCGGGTCGTATCTCGTCACCGAGCCGCTGCAGTTCTTCGTCAGCCTCGCGGTGATCGGCGCGGGCGTCCCGGTCTACTACGTCTGGCTCCGACGCGCGTCGACGTCGCCGACATAGCCCTCGATGTCGGCGCGCAGGCGGGTCTTCTCGAGCTTCCCCATCTGGTTGCGGCGCAGCGCGTCGACGACGACCCACTGCCGCGGGCACTTGTAGTCGGCGAGTCGCGACCGGGCGTGCTGCGCCAGCGCGTCGACCAGCTCTGCGAGCCCGATCGAGGTCGCGGCCTCGAGCACTGCGACGACGCGCTCGCCCCAGCGGTCGTCGGGCAGCCCGAGTACGGCGACGTCCGCGACCTGCGGATGCTCGCGCAGCGCGTCCTCGACCTCGAGCGCCGAGATCTTGAACCCGCCGCTCTTCAAGATGTCCGTCGAGCTCCGGCCGAGGATCGCGATCGTCCCGCTGGCGTCGCGCACGGCGACGTCGCCGGTGCGGAACCACCCGTGGACGAGGGCGGCCGCGGTCGCCTCGGGGTTCCGCCAGTAGCCGAGCATCATCGAGTCGCCGCGGATCTGCAGTTCGCCGGGGCCCCCGGGCGCCGCCAACTCGCCATCGTCACCGACGATGCGGGCCTCGACGCCCGCGACCGGCGTACCGACGGTGCCCGCCCGCCGCTCGCCGTGCAGCGGGTTCGACAGCGTGATGAGGGTTTCGGTCATGCCGTAGCGCTCGAGGATGCGGTGCCCGGTCGCGCCTTCGAACGCCGCGAGGGTGCTCGGCGCCAGCGCGGCGCTGCCGGCGGTGAACAGCCGCGCGCGGCCGAGGACCGCGGCGTCCTGCGGATGGCGGCCGAGGTGCTCGAGCAGCGCGACGTACATGGTCGGGACGCCGAGGAACACGGTCACGCCGCGCTCGCGGACGTCGGCGACGAGGGTGGCCGGGTCGAACTTGGCGTGCACGTGGATGGTCGCGCGCGCGAGCAGCATCGCGAAGACCCCGATGCACAACCCGTGGACGTGGAAGAGCGGGAGCATCAACGCGCAGCGGTCGTCGGGGCCCAGCCCCCACGCGGCCCCGAGCGCCGACATGTTCGCCACCACGGCGCGCCAGGGCAGGGCGACGCCCTTGCTGCGTCCCGTGGTGCCGGAGGTGTAGACGAGCAGCGCGGGCTCCTCGTCGTCGACCTCGCAGAGGGGCGCGGGCTCGGCATCGACCGACAGGTCGACGGACGACCACGCGGGGCGACCGAGACCGACGATGCGATCCAGCATCGAGGGGTGGGCGATGAGCGCGGCGCAGTCGCTGTCGTCGACGACGTGCTGCAGTTCGCCGGCGGTGTGCCGCGGGCACAGCGGCACGGCGATGGCCCCGGCGAACTGGATCGCGAGGATGCCCACGATGGTGTCCGGATCCGTGGGTCCGAGCCAGCCGACGCGGTCGCCCTCCCGGATGCCGCGGGAGCGCAGGGCCCCCGCGCGCCGACGGATCGCGTCGGACAGCGCCGCTGCGTGCACGGTGCCGTGCTCGCCGACGAGCACCGCCCGGTCGCCTTCGGCACCCAGGTCGAAGCAGCGATCGCGGAGGCGCCCCACGCAGTCGTTCCTCAGCCGACGGCGATGGCGACCGCGCCGACGATCGCGAGGTAGACGACGAAGCCGAGGACGCGGCCGCGGCCGACGAGCAGCAGCAGGCCGCGCAGCGCGAAGAGCCCGACGACGAGCGACGTGATGAAGCCGGCAAGCAGCGGCGCCGCGTCGATGGTCGCCTCGTCGCCGTGACCGAGCGCGACGCCGAGGACCTCCTTGGCGACCGCGCCGCTGACGGCGATGACGCTGATGAGGAACGAGAACCGGGCTGCCATCGCGCGATCGAGGCCGACCACGAGCGCCGACGAGATGGTCATCCCGCTGCGCGACAGCCCCGGGAGGATCGCGGTGACCTGCGCGAGGCCGATGATGATCGCTTGGCGAAGGGTCGGGATGGTCCCGGGGTGCTGCGGCGCGTGCAGGCGCTCGTGGCGGAACCCGATCCACAGCGCGAGGCCCGAGACCCACAGCCACACGCCCACCCAGCGCACCTCGGATTCCATCGCGACGATGGCGGTCTCGACCCCCGGCAGCACCGCGAGCCCGAGCGGTAGGCTGGCGACGAGCATCGCCAGCAGCAACCGACGATCGGAGCTGTCCTGCGCCGGGTGCAGCACGGTGCGCGCGAGCGCGAGCAGGTCATCGCGGTAGGTCCACACGACCGCGAGCAGTGTGCCGGCGTGCACGACGATCGTGAACCGGTGGCCGCCGGCTCCGCCCTGCAGGCCGAGGATCGCCTGGCCGAGCGCGAGGTGCCCGTCGGAGCTGATCGGCAGGAACTCGGTGATGCCCTGCACGATCCCGAGGAGCACGGCCATCGACAGCGTCAGGCCCGTCGTGGGGCCCGTCGATGCGTCGGCGGCGTGGGCGAGCCCGGCCCAACCGCCGGCGACGGCGAGGGTCGCGAGGAGCCCGAGCAACACGGCATACTCGCGGCGGTGTCCTGGCTCGTGGCGACGTGCGGTCTGGTCGCGACTCTTCAGGGGGTCGCCTGGCTCGCGCATCCCCGTCGCGCACGTCGAGCCGTCGGCGTCGCGGTTGCGGCGTTGGGGCTCGTGATGCTGTGCGCGGGGCTGGTCCACGGGCTCGTTCCTGGGTTCTTCGGCTAGCCGTCTCACACGATCCGTCTCACGCGATCCGCCGTGACACGAAACGCCTCACGGAACCTCGGCCGCGCTCGGGCGCGCGTCCTTCTCGTCCTCGTGATCGAAGCTGAACTCGCCGGCGCAGGCGTCGACCAGCCGCGCGGGGCGGTCGACGCGGCCGCGCGCCCAGAGGTGGTCCTCGATCGCATCCATCAGCACGCGGGTGGTTCGTCGGTCCTGGGCGCTGAGGAAGAACCGCCGCGCCGCATCGATGCCGCCCGAGGGCGCGTTCCTCAGCTTGTCCAGCTCGTCGGGGTCGACGGCGTCGATCTTGTTGAAGACCATCAGCCGAGGGATCCGCGCCGCGCCGAGGTCGCGGAGGATCTGCTCGACGCTCGCGATCTGCTGCTCCTGATCGGGGTCCGATGCGTCGACGACGTGCAGGAGGAGGTCGGCATCGGCGACCTCCTCGAGGGTCGCCGAGAACGCCTGCATCAACGCGGGCGGCAGATTGCGGATGAAGCCGACCGTGTCGAGCAGCACGATCTCCCGCTCGCGCGGGAACCGGAGCCGACGGACGGTGGGGTCGAGGGTCGCGAACAGCTTGTCCTCGGCATCGACCGCGCTGTTGGTGACGCTGTTGAGCAGCGTGCTCTTGCCGGCGTTGGTGTAGCCCACGATCGCGGTGACCGGCACGTGGGTGCGTCTACGCTCGGCGCGTTGCTGCTCGCGTCGCCGCCTCAAGGTCCCCAGGCGCCGGTCGAGGTCGTTGATGCGCTCCTTGGCCCGGCGTCGATCGATCTCGAGCTTGGTCTCGCCCGGGCCCGTGCCACCGATGCCGCCGGCGAGACGAGACATCATCGTGCCCTTGCCGACCATCTTCGGCAGGTTGTAGCGCAGCTGGGCCAGCTCGACCTGCAGCTTGCCGTCCGAGCTCTTGGCGTGCTTGGCGAAGATGTCGAGGATGAGCATCGTGCGGTCGATGACCTTGAGCTCGGTCTCCTCGGAGATGTTGCGCGCCTGGGATGCGGTGAGCTCGGGGTCGCAGATCAGCACCTCGACGTCCTGCTCGAGCGCGCGGATGAGGACCTGACGCAGCTTCCCCTGGCCGAAGAACGTCCGCGGGTCGGGGTGCGGGCGCCGCTGCTCGACCAGCTCGACGACGGCCAGACCTGCGGTGCGGCAGAGCTCACCGAGCTCGGCCTTGCGCGCGGCGGTGTCGGGGCCGCCGTCGTGGACCAACAGGGCCATCGCGCGCGTCCCTTGGATCTGCGCCCGCGACCGCGCCGTCGCGGCGACGAGTCGCGCCTCGAGATCCCGGAGGAACCCATCGAACGGCACGGGGAGGTCGGCCGGGCCTTCGACGCCCTCGTCTTCGCGGACGAGCGCCGACAGGGTCGCCCGCGGCCATTGGTGGGTGACGAACGCTCCGCTCGCGTCGTCCTTGGCGGGGACGAGACACGCGAGGTCCGCCTGCAGGCCCGACGGCCCGCGGTGGATCGCGGCCAACAGATCCAGGCGGAGCTTGGTGAGGTCGGCGAGCTCCTCGCGGTCGATCGCCTCGGGGACGAGGTGTGCGATGACCAACCGGACACCGCGGAGTCGACCGTCGACGCCACGGACGCGGGAGAACTCCGGCACCTGCACGCTGTGTGCGTCGCCGAGGATCACCCGCACGACGCGACCGCGGCGATCGATGAACAGGCCGACGCGTCGGTTCAGCTCGGTGGCGAGCTCGACGACGTCGCGGGCCAGGGCCGAGCTGATGACGCGGTCCGCGGGGACGGACCGCTCGGCGAGGCGCTGGAGGGCCCGCACATGGCTGGCCTTCAAGTTCGCGGTGTCGCCGAAGATCTGCTTCGACGTCACTGCGCCGCACGCTCGTCGAGGACGCGCATCGCGACGGCGAGCGCCTGCTCGGCGCGCCGGGCAGCCTCACGGCGCGCGGCGAGGTCCGACTCGGCCACCCGGAGGGTCGCGCGGGTCTGCTCGAGGTCCGTTGCGGTGTCGCGGAGCGTCGCGCTCTCGCGATCGAGCGCGGCCTTGGTCGCGTCGCGCTCCTGCGTGAGCTTCTCGGCGGTGCTCGCCGCCTCGGCCCGGAGGTCCGCGATTTGTCGCTGCATCCGCTCGCGCTCGGCGGTCGCGGCCTCCTCGGCCTCGGTGATCTGGGCGCGTAGGTTCTCGACGTCGGCGCGCGCTGCTGCGACGGCCTCTTCGCCCTCGGCGCGGACCTTGTCGACCTCGGCGCGCCGCTGGCCCTCGGCGAACTCGAGCTCGGCCTGCTGCTCTTCGCCGAGCGCCTTGAGGGCCGCCGCCTTGTCGGCGTCGGCGAGCTCGCGGGCCTCGGCGAGGGCGGTGGCGCGGTCTTCTTCGCCTTCGCGACGGACCCGCTCGATCTCGCGGCGCAGTCCGGCCGCCTCCTCCTCGAGCTTGGTCACTGCGTCGGCCAGGTCGGCGCCCCGGGCTCGGGCCTGCTCGAGCGCGGCGTTGGCCTCGGTGAGCCGCATGGTCGTCGCACCGAACTCGCGCTCGAGACCCTCGGCTCGCGCGCGCTGCTCCGCGTGCTCGCGCTGGCTCGCCTCGAGGCTGGCCTGGAGCGCTGCGACGTCGCTCTGGTGCTTCTGCTCGGCGCTCGCAGCCGTGGCCTGGGCCGCGGCGAGCTGCTCCTCGCCATCCTTGATCTTCTTCTGCGCGTGCTCGAGTCGGGCCTTCAGCCCCTCCTCGCGCTTGAGCACGGTGTTCTTGTCGCGGATCGCCGCCTCGGCGCGCTCGCGCGAGGTGATGATCTCTTCCTCGGCGCCGACGAGCTTCTCCTCGATGTCACCGATCTGCGTGAGCAGCTCGCGGTTCTTGTGCTTGAGGTCGAGTGCCGCGCGGTCGCGGCTCTCGAGCTCCTCCTTGAGGCCGAGGATTTCGCGGTTCTTCGCGTTGAGCTGGGCCTTGAGGGAGATGACCTCGCGCTGGGCCCGGAACTCACCGGGGCCGGTCGTCGCGGCGTCCTCGTCGCCCGTGGTGTCGGTGCCGTCGATCGGGGCAGCGACCACCCGCGACGCGCGGCGCGGCGGTGCGGGCTCCGGTGCGGGCTCGGGCTGCGCCTCGACCTGCGGTGCGGGCTCCGGCTCCGGCTCCGGTGCGGGCTCGGGTTCGGGCTCGGGCTCCGGTTCGGGATCGGTGTCGATCGACAGGCTGGCGCCCGACTCCGAGGTCGCCGACGTGTCGGGCTCCGCGAGCGGCTCGGGTGCGGCGGCGACCGGAGCGACCTCGACCTCGTCTTCGGCCTCCGCGTCGAGGGTCAGCGCGTCGAAGGCTGCGTCGGTCTCGGCGCCGAGGCCGACGTCCTGCGGCGCGGGGACGGGCGAGTGGGGCCCGGTCTCCTGGGACATGGCGTCGAACTCGCGCATCTCGAGAGCGTCGCGCGCCGGCCGGCCCTTGGCCTCCTCGTCGACGTCGTCGATGTCCACGTCGAGACTGCCCTCGTCGGGCTCGCCGCCACCGGTCGGCACGCCCTCCGGCAGGTCGATGAGTCCGCGGAGGATCTGGATCAGCTGGCCGTCGGCGAACGGCAGCTTGATGTACTCGTCCGCGTGGGTCTTCAGGTTGCGATGCTGGTTGAAGACGTCATCGGAGACGCCGGACGCGTACATGACCAGGGGGATGTACTTGGTCTCGTCGTTGCGGCGCAGCTTGTTGCACACCGAGAAGCCGGAGACATTGGGGAGCTCGACGCGCAGGAAGATGATGTCCGGCGTCGCCGTGCGCGCGAGGCTCATCGCCTCGTTGGCGTCTTGCGTCGCGGTGAACTCGAACCCGTGGGGGCGCAGGGTGGCCTGGATCGAGCGTGCGGCTTCCGGATCTGCATCGATGATGAGCGCAGAGAACACGACCGGAGAGTATCGTTTCGCCTGGAGTGAGACCAGGCCCGCATCCGGCCGTCGTGCCCTGGCGCTGACAGGTGCCCGGCCCGGCTGCTAGGGCGTGCCCTCGACCCGGTAGTCCAGCTTCTGATCGACGAGTTCCAGCAGCACGGAGTAGTCCCGCTCGCGCTCGGCACCCTCGAGCACGAACATGTGCGACACGCCCGCCAACTCGAAGTGGACGGCGGGCTCGTCCCCCGACGTCCGGTCGAGGAGGAACTGTCGGCCGCGGAACTCGACCAGGGTGCCCGATGGACGGACGCCGGCCGGGGCCTGCTGGTCGATCACGTGCTGCCCGGTGGGGAGCCCGTCGCGGACGATCTCGTAGCGCAGGCGCGCCCCGGGCACGTGCGGCGGGTGGGCCGTCCCCGGGACGTCCGCGCGCACCAGCTGCAGCTCGCCGAGCTTGCTCGCGCCGAGGCTCGACGGGCTCATGGGGGGCAAGCTCGCCCCGGGGCGGGGGGGCGTCGGGTGGCTCGTCCCACCGGCGACGGCGTCGGCGCGCACCCGCGTCAACGCCGACCCGAGTCCATCGGGCATCGACTCGGCGGGCGTGAAACCCTCGCGGGCGACGAAGAACAGGCCGACCGCCACTGCACCCGCGGGCACCATAATCATCGCCCCACGACCGGCGTCGGCGATCGCCGAGCCGAGCCGCGCCCACCAGCTCGGGCGCGTCGGGGCGGGCACGACGACCTCGCGATCGACGTCGTCGAGCTCGAGGAGGATCCGCGCGCGCAGCGATGTCGGCGCGACGTCTCGCTTCACCGCGCGAAGCGTCGCGCGAACCCACTGCTGCTCGGAGATCGCCGAGCGACACGGACGGCAACACTCGACGTGCGCGGCGACCCGCTCCTGCTCCGCCGACGCGAGCTCACCGTCCACATACGGCTGCAACAGAGCAGCGGTGTCGGCACACTCCGAGCGGATATCCTGAAGACTCATGCGCGGCCTCGCATCCGATAATCTTGGAGATGGACGGTGTTGCCACCGCTTTGTTCGCTCGCCGCGACCATCGGTTCGGTGAGCCCGAGCTCGACCGCGTGATCGTGCAGCAGCTTGTGGAGCAGGCGACGGCCGCGGAAGATCCGGCTCATCACGGTGCCGATGGGGCAGTCCATGATCTCCGCGATCTCCTTGTACGCGAGGCCCTCGAGATCCGCGAGGATCACCGCCATGCGGTAGTCCTCGGGCACCGACTCGAGCGCCGTCATGATGCGCTCGCGGGTGATGCGGGCCGACAGCGCGACCTCCGGCGACGGCATGCCGCTCGTCGGGTGTCCGACGGCCGCCTCGGCCCCGAGCGCGGGGAGCTGCGCCTCGAGGTCCGCGTTGGCGTGACGCGTCCTGTTCGCGCGGTGATACCGGTTGATGAACGTGTTGCGCAGGATCGTGAAGAGCCACGCGCGGATCGAGGTCCCGCTCTTGAAGGTGTGCCAGAAGCGGTAGGCGCGGACGTAGGCATCCTGCACGAGATCCTCGGCCTCGGCCGAGTTCCGCGTCAAGCGCAGGGCAGCACCATAGAGCGCGTCGATCTGGGGGAGCGCGGTCGCCTCGAACTCGTGCCGGGCAGTGACTTCCATCGTTCGACCCGCCCGGACCCGGGCGCCTGTGGCATTATTCCCGACCGTCGCGACCGCGGCCCGTCGATGCTCGGCAAGTCGCTGGAATCATGTGGATAAACTCCGCCGCGGCGGCGGTGGAGCGCCCCCCGCGCGCGCGGACTCGGGCGGCCTCGCGCGGCTATGCTGCGCCCCGTGAACGCGGCCGCCCCCGAATACACCAGTCCCCTGTCGACCCGCTACGCGACGCAGGCGATGGTCGCGAACTTCGACGACCGCCGTCGCTACGAGCTGTGGCGCGCCCTGTGGATCGCGCTCGCCACGGCCCAACGCGACCTCGGCCTCGCGATCACCGACGAGCAGATCGCCGCGATGCAGGCCCATCGCACGGACATCGATCTCACTCGGGTCGCCGAGCTCGAGGCGAAGACGCGGCACGACGTCATGGCCCACGTGCATCACTTCGGAGAGCTGGTCGGACCTGGCGCCGAGAAGATCATCCACCTCGGGGCGACGAGCTGCTTCGTCGCCGACAACGCCGAGCTGATCATGATGCGCGACGGCCTCGAGCTCTTGATGGATCGGCTGTGGGCAGCGCTCGAGGCCCTGCGCCGCTTCGCCGTCACCCACCGCGCGCTCCCGACGCTCGCGTTCACGCACTTCCAGCCCGCGCAGCTGACCACCGTGGGCAAGCGCGCGGTGCTGTGGGCTCAGGATCTCGCGTACGATCTCGAGGGACTCGCCGCATTGCGCGAGCGCCTGCCGTTCCGTGGCGCGAAGGGCACGACCGGGACCCAGGCGTCGTTCCTCAGCCTCTTCGACGGCGACCACGCCAAGGTGCGTGAGCTCGATCGTCGCGTCGCGGAGGCGATGGGGTTCGCGCGCTCGGTGCCGGTGACCGGCCAGACGTACCCGCGGAAGATCGACACTTGGGTGGTGAGCGCGCTCGCGGACGTCTGCGCGTCGGCGGCCAAGTTCGCCTCGGATCTGCGGCTGCTGGCCCACGAACGCGAGATCGACGAGCCCTTCGGAAAGGATCAGGTCGGCTCGAGCGCGATGGCCTACAAGCGCAACCCGATGCGCTCGGAGCGGATCTGCAGCCTGGCGCGCTTCGTCCATTCGCTGGCGGCGAGCCCGTTGCAGACCCACGCCAACCAGTGGTTCGAGCGCACGCTCGACGACAGCGCCAACCGCAGGCTCGTCTTGACCGAGGCGTTCCTCGCCACCGACGCGGTGCTCAACCTCGTCGTGGACGTCGCCTCCGGGATGGTCGTCCACCCCGCGGTGATCCGCGCGAACATGATCGACGAACTCGCGTTCATGGCCACCGAAGAGGTGCTGATGTCCGGGGTCAAGGCGGGGCACAGTCGGCAGGAGCTGCACGAGCGCGTGCGCACGCACAGCCACGCCGCGGCCGCCCGCATGAAGTCGGAGGGCGTCCCCAACGATCTGCTGGACCGGATGCGCGGCGACGACCTGCTCGCCGCGTTCGTCCCGACGGGCGCCATCGATCCGAGCCGCTACGTCGGTCGCGCGCCCGAGCAGGTCGACGACTTCCTGGCCGAGGTGCTCGATCCATTGCTCGCCGCGCACGCGCACCGACAGGGTCGGTTCGCGTCGTCGGTCGGCGTCTGAGCCCGCGCTCCGGTCGCCGGGGCGGCCCAGGACGGGGGTACAGCGGTCCGTCCACCGGTCGATTCCCCGACCGCACGCGCGGCACTGCGCGGGCGGTTCCCATGGCACGATCGATCGCCCTGTTGTGCTGCCTGTCCACCGTGACGGCGGCGTGCTTCCCCGCGCCCAAGCCCGACGGCGACGTCGTGGTCGGCACCACCGGCATCGAGGCGGTCGGCTCGGACGACGCGCCGTACACCACCGGCACGGTGGCGGACGGTGAGACGACAGCCGCGACCGACGCGACCAGCGGCGACGCCACGACGACGTCGAGCACATCCTCGATCGGAGACAGCTCCGACGGCGGGAGCAGCGGGGACTCCGGTGAACCCGGCGAACTCCCGCCGGGGTACCCGACCGATCAGCCCTTCGGCGACGACGTCCGCGAGCTCGACCTGGTCGGCCGCTGGACGATGCCGTGGGAGCCGGCCGGACAGGACCACGTCGAGTGGGTGATCGCGGACGACGGATCCTTCGAGTGGTTCGAGCGCACCGCGGCCTGCGAGCTCGTCGGCGACGGTCGTGGCCGCCTGTGGGTCGAGGGCACGCAGCTCGCCTTCGCCGTCGACGTCTGGGACAAGCCCACCCCATGGGACACCGCCGCCGCGACTGGCGTCGAGTTCGCGGCGCCGTGGCGAATGCGGATCGGCTACACGCCGATGGGCGGCTACCTCGGCCTCGCGGCGCCGCGCGACCTCGTCGCGATCGCACCGTGGCAGGGGCACGGCTATTCGCGGCTCGACGCGACGATGGGCCCGACCGGCGCGTGGGCCGGCGAGAGCGAGCTGTGGGCGACGCCGCCCGACGCGGCGCTCCCGGTCCTCGTGGTGCGCGATCGCTTCGACGCACAGGTGCCCGAGACCGCGACGGCGCTGCTCGTCCACGGCCGCACGTGGTGGTGGCCCGATGGCCCCAGCGAGGACGCGGCCGAGCAGGTCAACGCGCCCTGGTCCGACCAGACGCCCGGCAACCTCGCCGGTGCCGCGACGATCGCCGGAGTGCTCCACGCCTACGATGCGCTCGGGCTCATCAGCTTCGTCGCCGATCGCAGCTTCAAGCTCGGCGCCGCCCCGCCATGTCCGTGACCGCGGAGTCCGTCGTCCGAGTCCGTCCTCGGCTCATCGCGCGTCGAAGACCATGCGCCGGCCCCACTCCGCACGCACGTCGAACAGCTCGCCCATGACCTCCGGGACGAGCAGCTCTGCGGCGGTCCCCACCACCGTGCGCGCGCCGATGCACACCACCCGATCGGCCCAGCGCTGGGCGAGCTCGAGGTCGTGGGTCGCGAAGACGATCGCGCTGCCCTCGGCCGCGAGCGCGTCGCAGCACCGCATCACCCGCATCGCGTGACCGACGTCGAGGGCCGCAGTCGGCTCGTCGAGGACGAGGATGCGCGCACCGCTGGCGAGCATGCGGGCGAGCATCACGCGCTGACGTTCGCCGCCGCTGAGCGTCGACCACGAGCGGTGCGCGAGCATCTCGGCGCCGACCTGCGCGAGCGCGGCATGGGTCGCGAGTCGATCGGCCTCGCCGAGTCGCGCGAGGGCGCCGAGGTGGGGCGTGCGACCGAGCGCGACGATCTCGTGGGCGGGGACGTCCGACCACGGCTCGGCGCGCTGCGGCAGCCATGCGATCCGGCGCGCGCGTGCCCGCGGCTCCCACTGGGCCATCGGGCGCTGATCGAGCCACACGCTGCCCTCGGTCGGCTCCACGAGCCCGGTGAGCGTGCGCAGCAGGGTGGTCTTGCCGGCGCCGCTGCGGCCGAGGACCGCGATGCGATCACCCGCACGGATCTCGAGGTCGAGGTCGCGGACCAACCACCGCGTCGCGCCGCGTTCGGTCACGCTCGAGCCGCAGCCGCGCGCGTGGAGTATCGGGTTCATGTCGGCCTCCGCGTGCGCTGGGCGAGGAGGATCCACAGGAACGCGGGCGCGCCGATGAGGCTGGTGACGATCCCCGGCGGCATCGCGACCGGAGCCACACGGGTCAGCGTATCGACGGCGAGCAGCGTCGATGCGCCGACGAGCGCGGAGATCGGCAGCAGCGAGCGATGGCCGAGGCCGAGCCGCCACCGCACGACGTGGGGCACGACCAGGCCGAGGAACCCGAGCACGCCCGCGACCGCCGTCGCGCCGCCGACCAGCAACGCGACCGCGGTGACGGCACGGCGCTGCACGCTGCGGGGCGAGACGCCGAGCGACGCCGCGACGTCGTCGCCCAGCGCGAGCGCGTCGAGATCGCGGGCGAGCGCGACGGCCAGCGCCAGGCCGGCGCCGATCGGTGCCGTCGCCACCGCGAGGTGACCCCAGCTCCTGCCCTCGAAGCTGCCCATGAGCCACCGCAGCACCTTGATGCCGAGCTCGTGGCGATCGCCGGCGAGGGCGAGCACGCAGGTCGTCGCGGCGCCGAACGTCGCCCCGAGCGCGACGCCGGCGAGCAGGAGCGTCGTCGAGTCGCCGGAGCGCGTCGCGAGCCCGAGGAGCACGCCGAGCGTCGCGCCGGCGCCCAGCGCCGCGAGGACGGGCGTCATCCAGATGCCCGCGCGATCGAGGCCGAGGAAGATGCCGACGACGGCGACGAACGCCGCACCGAGGGAGATGCCCAGGACGCTCGGATCGGCCAGGGGATTGCGGAACAGGCCCTGCGTCACCGCGCCGCCGCCGGCCAGCGCGGCACCGACCAACGCGACCACGAGCACGCGAGGAACCCGGAGGAGCCAGACCTGCGCATCGACGAGGTCGTCGGCGCGGCTGCTGCCGACCAGGCCGCGCCCGATCGCCGACAGCACCTGCGGCGCGCTGATCTGCCCCGGTCCGACCAGCATCGCTGCGGCCGCGAGCACGACGACGGTGAGGGCTCCGCCGACCGCCCATCGTCGCGCAGGACTCACGGCGGCGTGGTCCCGTCCCCGCCGATGCGGCGCGCGCCGAGGCGTTGGACCACCTCGAGCATCCCGAAGCCGACGCTGTATAGATGATGGGTCGGGATGGCGACGATGCCGGCGTGGCGACCCGCGCGGGTGGCCGCGATCCCCGGCAGCGTGGAGAATTCACGCTCGCGCGCGGGGCAGTCGTCGGTGCACGAGATGACGATGTACTCGGGATCCCACGCGACCAACGACTCGAGGCCGACCGTGCGGTGACCGGTGATCCCGTTCGCCGCGGCGATGTCGAGGAAACCGGCGGCCTGTGCCACGTCGGCGAAGATCGTCCCGCCCCCGGCGACCGAGCCGTCCTCCCAGCTGACGATCCCTGGCCGATCGCCGATCGCGAAACGCTGGCGCAGCGCGTCGAGCTCCGCGTCGAAGGTGGCGATGCGGGCCGCGCCCTGGGCCGTGGCGCCGACGATCTCCGCGAGCTCGCCCAGGTGCCGACGGTAGTCGTCGAAGCCGGCCCAGCCCTCGAGTCGCAGCGTTCGGACGCCCATCTGCTCGAGCAGCGCGCGGGTCTCGTCGGCGGTGAACTCCGCGATCACGACGAGGTCCGGGTTCTGTGCGGCGATCGCCTCGGCGCCGGTCGGGCGCGGCAGCTCCGGGGGCCACAGGCCGACCGCGTCGCTGTAGCGCGGGTCGTCGGCCATGGGCGAGACGCCGACGACCCGCGCGCGGACGTCGGCGCCGAGGTGCCACAGCTCCTCGTCGGCGAACACCACCTGCGAGACGATGCGCGTGCTGTCCGTGGTCGTCGGTGCGGGCGGACGGCACGCGGGCACGGCGAGCGCGACGAGGCCGAGGACCGCGACGCACGCGGCGGTGCGCTGGGCGATCACGGCGATGCGACCTCGGCGATCGCGTCGAGATCGAAGCCTCCACCGCCGCCGCCGCACCACATGTCGTCGCCGTAGTGCTCGCGCGTCCGGTCGCGCAGGCGGATCCACTCGACGTGCGTCAGGCCCAGTGCCTCGAGGTCGAAGCCGTCGCCGCCGGCCCGCGTCGCGTCACGGAGGCCGTCTCGGGGGGCGTTCGACGTCGGCGTCACGCCGGCGCAGCCCTCGGGCTCGGGCGCCGCCGCGTCGCACGGGAACTCGAACCACTGCTCTCCGTCGTCACTGACCAGCACCGTCGCCGG
This sequence comes from Nannocystaceae bacterium, assembly GCA_044344875.1. Classification (GTDB taxonomy): domain Bacteria; phylum Myxococcota_A; class Polyangia; order Nannocystales; family Nannocystaceae; genus Xiheibacterium. The sequence continues at coordinate 178,021 of JBIJCC010000002.1, read as the reverse complement.
CTCGACGAAGGTGATGTCGCCCGCGACGAACGGGTTCTCGAACACGAGGAAGTCGATGCCCGGCCGATCGTCGATGCCGCCGGCGACGCCGAGGGTGATCGATCCACCGCAGCCGAGCGACGCGACGTCGGTGCTGCCACCCGAGGCCGCCGGGCGCGGGGGTCCGAGGACGATCCCGGGCATCGCGTCGTGCCCGAAGCTCGCCGGAGACTCCGGCGCGAAGGCGTCGACGCAGGTGGCGAAGCCGGTGACCGCGGCGCCGTCGAGGCAGTCGCCGTGCGCCGGGGACTCGCCTTCGATCGGCGCGGGGCCGCCATCGACGTCGGGATCGCAGGCCGGCGTCGCGACCAGGGTGCAGGCGAGGATCACAAGGAGCGTGCACGGATTCACGGGATGGCCACCAGGCTGTAAGGAGGGAGTCCGGTCGACAGCGGACCGGCGATCGCGGTCGGCGGGTCGACGCCGAGATCGAAGACCCAGAGGCCTGGGGCGGTGCGACGCGTGCTGCCGTACCACAGGCGATCACCGACGCGCTCGAGCGTGCGCTCGACGGAATCGAAGCCGTCGGCGAACGGCTGGGGGATCTGCGGCGCGGCGTCGTCGAGTCCGACGCGATACAGCCGGACCTGGGAGAAGTCGCGGTCGTAGGCGGCGACGAACGCGTGCGTGCCCGCGGCGTCGACGGCGAACGCCTGCGGTTGCAGCGGTTCACCGATGTCGGCGGCGGCGAAGCGATCGGGCGCCACGGCCCAGCCGACGGCGCCGTCCTCGAGCCCGAAGCGTTCGATGCCCGTCGACAGGCCGAGCAGGGTGTGCGCGCGTGGATCGGCCGGATCCCGCCGCAGCTGTCGCAGCCACGCGCCTGCGCTGCGCAGGCCCTGTACGCCCGCCGTCGTCGCGTCGAGATCGACGGGGCCACCCGCCGCCGGGTCGATCGCAAACAGCTCATCGGGGCCGATCCGGGCGAACCGCTCGTCGAGCCGCTGGGCCACGACCCACACGATCGAGCCACACGCTACGGCGGCGCCGAAGTCGGGGTTGCCGTCGTCGTCGGGGATGCCCCGCAGGTCGATCGTCGACACGCGGGCGAAGCCGGGTTCCGCACCGGGGTCGAGCACCGCGAGCTCCGGGACGTCGAGCTGCGTCACGTACGCCCGGCCGTCGTCGGCGAACGCGATCGCCTGCGGGTTGGGGGCGACGCTGCACGCCGCTTCGATGGGCACGTCGGCGACGGTCGCCCAGGCGCGCGACGGGTCGAGGACCTGGACCTCGTCGATCTGGTAGCGATGGACCAGCAGGCCGACCCCGTCGTGCCAGCTCGGGATCGCATCGGTGCTGCCGAGCGCCACGTCGGCGTCGACGGTCATCGTCGCGGTGTCGACGATGCTCACCGCGCCCGTCGCGAAGTCCGTCGTCGTCACCATCAGGCGCGTCGGCGACTCCACGTCGAGCGTGCATGGACCGTCGAGCACCAGTGGGCCGGGCAACGCGAGCGCGTCGCCGTCCGCGGCGCACGCCTCGGGGTCGAGCGTCGCGACGCAGGCGGGGCCCGCGGATCCGAGGCCCGCCGCGACCAGCAGCGTCCGGGTCGTCCGGCTCATGTGCCCCCCCGACGTCGAGCGCCCCGTGGAAGATCGAAGTCGACGCGCACGCTCGCCCAGACGCTGCGGCCGGGCAGGGGATAGCCGATGAAGTCGCTGATCGCGACGGGGGTCGGGCGGGCGCCCGCGACCGGGATGTCGACGGTGGTGCTGCGCACGTCGAGGAGGTTGCGGACCTCGAGCGCGACGAGGACGCGACCGGCGATCTGTGCCTGCACGCCGATCGCCTGCAGCGCCCGCGGCGGCAGCACGTAGCGGCCGCTCGGGTCGAGGAACGTGCGCGCGACGAGCTCGACGGTGTAGTTGAACCGCGGCTCGACGGCCACGCCGCCGGGATGGAACAGCCAACCGAACGAGCTGCGCGCGAACAGATCGTGCATCGGTCGACCCGGGAGCGCGTGGCCGTCGCGCCCCGGGTCGCCGCTTCGATCGCGCGCGTCGAGGAGCGTGTAGTGCACCTGCAGCTCGAGGCGATCGTGCGGCGAGCGGGCGATCCACGAGGTCTCGAGGCCGCGGACGCCCGCGGCCGCGATGTTCTCGGGCCGCGCCACGCTCCCCGCGCTGATCCACTGGATGAGGTCGTGGCTGCGCACCCAGAAGCCCGCGAGATGGCCCGTCAGCGAGCCGGCGCGACCGCGGGTCTCGATCGAGGCCCCACCGTCGGCGACCAGGCCGCGCTCGGGCGTGAGACCCTCGTTGCCGATGAAGTACCCGCGGTCGCCGAACAGCTCGACGAGGGTCGGGGCCCGGAAGTAGCGCCCGACGCTGCCGCGCAGCACCAGCCACGGCAGGACCGCCGCGCGGGCGCCCATGCGCGGCGACGCAGCCCACACCCGCGCGTCGCGGCCCCGATCGTCCTGCTCGCCGTGGCCCCGCGCCACCGCGAAGGCGCTCGCGACCCCGTCGACGCGGACCGCGGGCACGAGCTGGACGCGATCGGACCACAGGAACTGCTCGAGCTCGACACCGGCCCCGACGGCGAGGCGACGGCGCTGCGCGTCGCCATCGGGCGCGCCGGCCGTACGGGCGACGCGCTGATCGATCGCGATCCACTCCGTGCGGGCGTCCGCCATCACGCCGAGGTACGCATCGCGCCACAGCGGCGCGCGCCAGCGTGGGGAGGCATAGACGTCGAGCGACGCCTGCCGCTGATCGTCGACGCCGACGCCGATCTCGCCGGCGGGATCGACGAAGCGCCGCCCCTCGACGCCGACGCCCATCAACCACTCGAGGCGGCCGCCGGGACCGCCGACCTCGCGTCGCGCCCGGAGGATCGTGCGCGACGCGACCTGGTCGTTGCGCGCCGCGACGGCCTGGGCGCTGCCGGGGCCCGGCACACCGACGCGGCGGATCATCGCCAGCTCGTGCACTCCCACCCGCCAGCGGCCCCGTCGGATGTCGATCCGCAGCTGCGCGACGATTCGATCGTACGCGTTGCCGCTGCGTCGACCGATGCGGTCGTCGCCCGCCGCCTGGGTGCCGCGGTCGTCGTAGAATCGGAAGTCGCCCATGCTGCCCGCGTATGTCGCCCCCACGCCGATGCGCACGCGCTCGGTGCCCACGCCGAGGCGCGCACCGAGCCGCCGCGTCCACCACGAGCCGAGGCCGCCCTCGACGCGGGCCCCCTCCTTCGCGGTCGCGCTCACGAGATCGATCGCGCCGCCGAGCGCCGAGGCGCCGTAGGCGATGGGGACGTAGCCGCGGTGGATCTCGACCCTCGAGATGCCGTCGATCGGCACCTCGCCGGTGTCGACGAGTCCCGCCATGCTGCTGCCGAGCGGGACCCCGTCGAGGAACATCCCGACCTGCTGCGGCGCGCTGCCGCGGATCGACACGGCGCCGAACTGACCGAGCCCGCCGAGCGATCGCACGTGCACGGCGGGGGCCGCCGCCAGGGCCTGCGCGAGGCCATCGCGCGGCGCCGTGCTCTGCTCGCCCTCGACCTCGACCACGGTGACGAAACCCGGCGAGCGCTTCGCGGCGTCGGAGGCGGCGGGCTTCGGCCGGACGACCGTGCGGAACGGACGGCGCGACGCTGCCTCCGTCGGCGACGGATCGATAGGGGGCGCGCCCGCGAGACCAAGGGTCGCCGCGAACGCCACGTGGGGCATGGGCACGAACAAGGGCGAGAAGACTCCCGTCTCACCAGCTTCGAAGGACCTCGAACCGTGGGGTCGAGGGCATTGGCGGCAGGTTTCCTGACTCGACGGGTCGTCCTCGGGCGGCGCCTTCCCAGGGGATCCAACGGTTGGATCGTTCCCAGTGGCTTCGTTGCCGCCGTCGTCACCGTTCACAGTGGCGGGAGCCGTGTCGGATTTTCGCCGACTTCCCTCGCAACTCTGCGCCGCGACCAGAGGTCGGGGGCGCGAGCGCGTCCGCAATGCAGATGAACTCGAGATTTTCAGGAAGCGCGACCGACGACCACGCGAGCGCGGTGACGACCGTGACCATTGGGCCGTGCTCGAGGGTCCGGTGTCAAGCCGGTCGTCGCGATCGTGCGCCGCGCCGGTGGGGATTTCGCTGGCCCCCGCGATCGGATAACCTGCGACGACTCGGAGCCCACGCAATGCTCGACTTCCCCATCGGCGAACTCATCACCCCCGAGGAGCAGGTCGCCGTCGCGCGCGCGGTGGCCATCATGGCGTCGCGTGACGATCAGGTCTCCGACAGCGAGCGCCACTTCGTCGAGGAACTCATGGGCCAGATGATGCTCCTCCCCGAGGAGCGCGATCTGGTTCGCAAGGAGTTCTCGGCCCCGTCGGACCTCCTGCGCGTGGCGAAGGCGGTGCGCCACCGCGAGGCGAGGATCTTCCTCTTCTACCAAGCGGTGTGCGCCGCGATGGCCGACAACAAGCTCGTCGATGGCGAGCTCGATGCGCTGCTCGAGCTCGCGGAGGCGTTCGAGTTCGACACCGACACCGCGCGGCGGTTCATCCGCTGGGTGCAGGACAGCCTCGAGCTCCGGGAGCGCGGCCAGCAGATTCTCGTCGAGATGTGAGAAATCTACGGCCCGGCCCCGGCCCACCACCGGCCCCGACGCCGGCCGCCCGCTGCCACGCCCAGGTCTGTGACCGTGCTTGCGCATGGTCGGCCGGGTCGACATACTCCGCCCCCAATGGCCCGCGTCACCGTCGAAGATTGTCTCGCCCGCATTCCGAACCGGTTCGCGCTCACCATCTTGGCGTCGCGCCGGGCTCGAGCCCTCTCCGAAGGCCGCGGACGCGCGATGGTCGAGTGCGACAACAAGGAGGGCGTCACCGCCCTGCGCGAGGTGAGCGACGGTCGCGTCCGCTTCCGTGAGGATGTCGCCGCCGCGATGCGTGACTTCATCGAGGAGCAGCGCCGTCAGCTCCGCGTCACCGCGGGCGAGCACACCTTCCTCGAGGCGGCGTCGCTGCGCGCCCTCGAGGACGATGACGCGGAGGCCGAGGACGACGACGTCGACGTCGACGAGCTGCAGACGGATCCGGAGGCGCTCAACAAGCAGGCCGCCGGCGCCGACGAGGACGCGCCCGAGGCGGCTGTCGAAGAGGACGGCGAGCTCGAAGAGGGCTTCGCGGACGACGACATCCCCGAGGAGGCCGCCGACATCGAGGCGCCGGGTCTCGGCGACGACGACGCCCCGGCCGAGAACGACGACGAGGGCGAAGCCCCCGCCGACGACGAGGACTAGATCGTGCGTCGCGTTCGCGCGGGCGTTGGGGCGGGCCTCGTCGCGCTGGGGGCAACGCTCGGGTGTGGCGATCGCTCGCCACCGGCGATGTGGCCCGAGGCGCCGCCCCCGACGCTCGCGGTGCCGATCGGCGTCGACGATCCGAACGCGCCCGAGGACGGCGAACCGCCGGCGAAGCCCGAGCCCGCGAAGACCGAGCCCGCAAAGCCCGAGCCCGCGAAGCCCGAGGCGGCGAAGCCCGAGGCGGCGAAGCCCGAGGCGGCGAAGCCCGAGGCCGCGAAGCCCGGGCCCGCGAACGCGAAGCCCCGGTCTCCGGGATCGCGGTGACCGGCTCGGCGCGCCCGTGGTAAAGCACGGCCAACGTGGCTGCGTTGCGCAAGATCCTGGTCGCCAACCGCGGTGAGATCGCCCGCCGAGTCTTCCGCACCTGTCGTGAGCACGGCCTCGGCACGGTCGCGGTGTACAGCGACGCCGACCGCGATGCGCTGCACGTGCTCGAGGCCGACGAGTCGGTGCACATCGGGCCCACGGCGGCGCGTGAGAGCTATCTGAAGGTCGAGGCGATCATCGACGCGGCGCGTCGCACCGGCGCCGATGCGATCCATCCCGGCTACGGCTTCCTCTCCGAGCGGCCGGCCCTCGCGGCGGCATGCGACGCCGCCGGCATCCTCTTCGTCGGTCCGCCGGCCGCGGCGATGGACGTCATGGGGGACAAGGTCCGTGCCCGCAAGGCGATGACCGCGGCCGGGGTCCCGGTGGTGCCGGGTGTCGACGACGTGCGCGACCCGGCGCAGGCCGAGTCGATCGCGCAGGAGATCGGCTTCCCGATCATGATCAAGGCGAGCGCCGGCGGCGGCGGCAAGGGCATGCGCGTGGTCGCGAGCCGCGAAGGCGTCGCGGCGGCCTTCGCCTCGGCGCAGCGCGAGGCCGAGGCCGCGTTCGGCGACGGTCGCGTGTTCCTCGAGCGCGCGATCCTCAGCGCGCGGCACGTCGAGATCCAGCTCATGGCGGACGCGCACGGCAACTGCGTGTGGCTCGGCGAGCGCGACTGCTCGGTGCAGCGCCGCCACCAGAAGGTCATCGAGGAGTCCCCGAGCCCGAGCCGCTGGATGAGCGACGAGCTGCGCCGCGCCATGGGCGAGGTCGCGGTCCGGGCCGCGAAGGCCGTCGGCTACCGCTCCGCCGGCACCGTCGAGTTCCTCTTCGAGGAGACCGATCGCGGCGCCCACTTCTACTTCCTCGAGATGAACACGCGCCTGCAGGTCGAGCACCCAGTCACCGAGCTGGTGTGCGGTCGCGACCTGGTGTGGGATCAGCTGCGCGTCGCGGCGGGCGAGCCGTTGGGCTACGGCCAGGACGACATCGTGCGCCGCGGTCACGCCCTCGAGTGCCGCATCTACGCCGAGGACCCGGTGACCTTCCTGCCACGGCCGGGGCGGATCACCGCGCTGCGCTGGCCCGAGGGCGCGCAGGTCCGCGTCGATGCGGCCGTCACGGGCGGCAGCGAGGTGTCGAGCCACTACGACCCGATGATCGCCAAGCTCGCGACGTGGGGACGCGATCGGGCCGAGGCCATCGGACGGATGCGCCGCGCGCTGCGCGAGACCGTCGTGCTCGGCGTCGAGACCAACATCGCACTGCACCTGCGCATCCTGGACGATCCCGATTTCTGCGCCGGGACTTCGGTCACGACGCGGTACATCGCCGAGCATCCGCACGTGATCGACCCCACGCCTCCGGCGTCCGACGACCTCGCCGCGGCCATCGCGGCCGCCGCAGCCGCCGCGGTCGCGGCGCGGGGGGCCGCGGCCGGCCATGGACTCGGCGCCGCGGCGAGCACCGGCGACGACGTTGCGTGGCGACAATCGGCGCGCTGGCGTCGTCAGTGATAACCTGCACACCCGGGAGTCGGCCGCGACGCTTTCGTCGTCGCGCCGCACGTGGCAAAGGACGAGCGCCATGCGACCGGGTCGAACCAAGCGAACGAAATTCATCTTCGTCACCGGCGGCGTCGCATCGTCGTTGGGCAAGGGCCTCACCGCCGCGTCGATGGGCGCGCTGCTCGAGGCCCGCGGGCTGACGGTCGGGCTGCAGAAGCTCGATCCCTACCTCAACGTCGACCCGGGGACGATGAACCCGACCCAGCACGGCGAGGTGTTCGTCACGGACGACGGCGCCGAGACGGATCTGGATCTCGGCCACTACGAGCGGTTCGTGTCGCATCGCATGACGCGGCACAGCAACTACACCTCGGGCCAGATCTACGAGTCCGTGATCCGCAAGGAGCGGCGCGGCGAGTATCTCGGCCAGACCGTGCAGGTGATCCCGCACGTCACCAACGAGATCAAGGAGGCCATCATCGCGGCGGCCGACGGGGTCGACGTGCTGATCGTCGAGATCGGCGGCACCGTCGGCGACATCGAGAGCCTGCCGTTCCTCGAGGCCATCCGGCAGCTCCGGCTCGAGGTCGGCCGCGAGGACGCGGTGTTCGTCCACCTGACGCTGCTGCCGTACATCGCCACCGCGGGCGAGTTGAAGACCAAGCCGACCCAGCACTCGGTGATGAAGATGCGCGAGATCGGCATCCAGCCGGATCTGCTCGTGTGCCGCAGCGACCACAAGATCGACCGCTCCACGCGGGACAAGATCGGGCTCTTCACCAACGTCCAGTTCGACTGCGTCATCCCGCTCGAGGACAAGCAGACGATCTACGAGGTGCCGCTGGCGCTGCACGAGGCCGGCCTCGACGACAAGCTGTGCGAGCTGCTCAACATCTGGAGCCGTGATCCGCAGCTCGAGCAGTGGCAGCGCATCGTCGAGGTGCTCCGCGCGCCCAAGCAGCGGGTGAAGATCGCGATGGTCGGCAAGTACGTCGACCTCGCCGAGTCCTACAAGAGCCTTTCCGAGGCGCTGGTCCACGGTGGCCTGTCGAGCGCGGCGGCGGTCGACATCACCTACGTCGACTCCGAGGAGATCATCGTCCGCGGCGCGGCGAAGCTCCTGCGCGGGTTCGCCGGCGTGCTGGTCCCCGGCGGGTTCGGGCAGCGCGGCAGCGAGGGCAAGATCGAGGCGATCAAGTACGCCCGCGAGGCGAAGATCCCGTTCCTCGGGATCTGCCTCGGCATGCAGATGGCCGTCATCGAGTTCGCCCGCGACGTCGCCGGGATCCCGGCGGCCCAGAGCGCGGAGTTCGTCCCCGAGGCGGCGGACAAGCTGATCGACATCATGGCCGACCAGGCCGAGGTCCGCGATCTCGGCGGCACGATGCGCCTGGGTGCCTACGAGTGTCAGCTCGTGTCCGGGACGCTCTCGGCGAAGATCTACGGCGCGCCGAAGATCTCCGAGCGCCACCGTCACCGCTACGAGGTGGCGAACGCCTACCGCGAGCGCCTCGAGGCCGCGGGCCTGGTGCTCTCGGGTCTGTCGCCCGACGGTCGGCTCGTCGAGATGGTCGAGCTGCCCACGTCGGTGCATCCGTTCTTCGTCGGCTGCCAGTTCCACCCGGAGTTCCGCAGCCGTCCGACCGCGCCGCACCCGTTGTTCTCGGCGTACATCGGCGCCGCGATCGAGTACGCACGCACGCACTCGTAGGCCGCGGGTCCGGCCGCCGGCAGAATCCGGCGGGCAATGTCAACCGTGTGCGCCTCGGTCACGGGCGCGTCCGGGACGATTGTCCGCCGGACGACCGTGACCGCCGGTCAAATCGGTGCCCCACGACCGACCGGTTCGACCGCCGCGCGTCGGGCCAACCCTGCTATGCTGCTCTCACCTCGGAGATCTTGACCGCTCATGGCCCTCAACATGCGCCAAGAGCTGCGGATGAGTCAGCAGCTGGTGATGACCCCGCAGCTGCAGCAGGCGATCAAGCTGCTGCAACTCTCGCGGATGGAGCTGCAAGACCTCGTCCGTGGCGAGCTGCTCGAGAATCCCCTCCTCGACGAGCACGGTGAGCTCGGCGGCACGCCCGACGAGCCGGTGTCCTCGGTCGAGATGCAGGACGGCCTCGACATGCAGCGCGACGACGGTGGCGATCGGGCCACCACGCGCGAGCGCGAGGAACTCAAGGTCGACGACGGGCCGAAGGAGAACTTCGACTGGGAGGCGTACCTCGAGAACAACGCCTACGCCCCGCCGACCAGCACCGGCGTCCGCGTCGAGAACGACGAGATGCCCTCGCTCGAGGCCACCGCGTCGCGGCCCGAGACCCTTGCAGAGCACCTGATGTGGCAGATCCGGCTGTCGAACTTCTCGGCGGTCGAAGAGGACATCGCGGAGTACATCGTTCGGTCGCTCTCCCCTGCGGGGTACATGCGCGACCAGACGGTCCCGCAGATCTCCAAGAAGTCGGGCTACTCGTGCATGCGCATCGAGGAGACCCTGCGGAAGATCCAGAACCTCGATCCGGTGTCGATCGGCGCCCGCAACCTCGCCGAGGCGCTGTGGATCCAGATCAACCACCCCGACGATCCGATCGAGGATCCGCTGGTCCGGGCGATCGTCTCCAAGCACCTGGGCAACCTCGAGAAGCGGGCCTACCCGGCGATCGCCCGCGACACCGGCGAGACCGTCGAGGAGGTCTACGAGGCGGCCAAGGTGGTGCTCGGGCTCGAGCCGCGGCCGGCCCGCGCGTACGCGGCGGAGGAGCCGCAGTACATCGTGCCGGACGTGTACATCGCCAAGATCGGCGAGGACTACGTCGTCACGCTCAACGACGACGGCCTGCCCAAGCTCAAGATCAGCGGCTTCTACCGCGGCGCGATGGGCTCCAGCCAGAAGGCGAAGGAGTACATCACCGAGCGGCTCCGCTCGGCGCAGTGGCTCATTCGCTCGATCCAGCAGCGCCAGCGCACGATCCTCAAGGTCACCAAGAGCATCCTCAAGTTCCAGCGCGACTTCTTCGAGCGCGGCGTCGAGCACCTGCGCCCGCTCATCCTCAAGGATGTCGCCGAGGACATCCAGATGCACGAGTCGACGGTCAGCCGGGTGACCACGAACAAGTACGTGCACACGCCGGGCGGCATCTTCGAGCTGAAGTACTTCTTCAACGCTGGCATCAGCCGCAGCAACGGCGATGACCTCGCGTCGGAGGCCGTGAAGACCAAGATCAAGCAGCTGATCGACAACGAGGACACGGGCCACCCCTTCAGCGATCAGCGCTTGGTCGAGCTGCTGAAGGCCGATGGCATCGACATCGCCCGCCGGACCGTCGCGAAGTACCGCGAGCAGCTCGGCGTGCTCTCCAGCAGCAAGCGCCGTCGGCTGTTCTGACGGTCCGCAGTCGGGGGACGGGTCACACCATGCGCCGCGAGGTCTGGGTCGAGGTCGGGCAGCTGCTCGCGGAGCAGCAGGGCGGGCTGCAGCTCGCGATGCTCTCGAGCTGGGGCGGCATGGAGCGCCGCATCGCGCGGCCGCGGATCCAGAAGCCGGGCCTCGCGCTGGCGGGCTTCACCAAGCACGTCTACCCCGACCGCGTGCAGGTGTTGGGTCTCACCGAGATCGACTACCTGCTGTCGCTCGGGCCCGGGGCGGCGGCCCACTCGCTGCGCGTCTACCTCGACCGCGACCCGTGCGTGCTGGTGGTGACCCGCGGCCTCGAGCCGCCCGATCTGCTGATGGAGGCCGCGCACGAGGCGGGCGTACCGGTGCTGGGGTCGCCGCTGATGAGCTCGACCTTCATCTCGCGGATCACCCGTCGCCTCGAGGAACTCCTCGCGCCCACGGCGAGCATCCACGGAGTGCTGGTGGACGTCCTCGGCGTCGGGCTCCTGCTCATCGGTCGCAGCGGCGTCGGCAAGAGCGAGGCCGCGCTGGATCTGGTGCTGAAGGGCCACCGCCTGGTCGCCGACGACGTCGTCGAGGTGACGGTGCGGCCGCCGGACACGGTGTGGGGCGCGGCCAACGACCTCCACCAGCACCACATGGAGATCCGCGGGATGGGCATCCTCAACATCACGCACCTCTTCGGTGTCGCCGCGGTGCGCGACAACAAGAAGATCGAGGTCGTCGTCGAGCTCTCGGAGGTCGACGAGGGCGACTACGATCGGCTCGGCACCGAGGGGCAGGTGTGGCCGATCCTCGGCGTCGACGTTCCGCTGGTGCGCATCCCCCTGCGACCGGGCCGCAACATCGCCTCGCTCATCGAGGTGGTCGCGCGCAACCAGCTGCTGAAGTACCGCGGGCACGACAGTGCGCGCGAGTTCCAGGACAAGGTGAATGCCCGCATCCATGCCAACAGCCAGGCGTCCGGGAGCGAGTGGTCGCCCGAGCCGTTGCCTGCGGGCGCGTCGGGGATCATCCCGATGACGGAGGTCGAGTGACATGCGTCTGGTCGTGATCTCGGGGCTCTCGGGCGGGGGGAAGTCGACGGCCCTGCGCGCGCTGGAGGACCTTGGGTTGTTCTGCGTCGACAACTGCCCGATCCCGCTGCTGCCGGATCTCGTCGCGCTGGTCCGCGGCGCCGACCCCGATCGCGACATCGCGGCGTGCGTCGACGCCCGCGACACCGACCACCTCGCGTCCTTCGACGACGTCTACACGCGGCTCGAGCAGTCCGGCGTCACGATCGACGTGCTGTTCGTCGAGGCCTCGCGCGAGGTGGTGGTCCGGCGCTACGCCGAGACCCGGCGCATGCACCCGATGGGCGACCTGCCCGACGCCATCGACCGCGAGCGTGCCGCCCTGGCGCACGTGCGGGCGCGGGCGACCACGACCATCGACAGCAGCACCTGCAGCGGCCGACAGCTGCGGCAGATGGTCCGCGATCGCTACGCCGGGGGTGTCGCGCTGCGCGTGGTGCTGCAGTCGTTCGCGTACAAGCGCGGCGTGCCGAGCGAGGCCGACGTCGTGCTCGACGCGCGGTTCCTCGCCAACCCGTTCGACGACCCGGCGCTGCGGCCGCTGTCGGGCCTGCACGAGCCGGTGTCGCGGTTCGTCCTCGGCCAGGCGGACGCCGCGGAGCTGCTCGAACGGGTCGAGGGGCTCGTCCGCTTCGTGGTGCCGCGGGTGGCAGCGGAGGGCCGATCGCACCTCACCATCGCCATCGGCTGCACGGGTGGGCAACATCGCTCGGTGGCGCTGATCGAAGAACTCAAGCGCCGCCTCGCCGACCAGCTCGGCGGCGAGTCTCGCGGCGGTGCGGTGCGGGTGCTGGTGCGGCACCGCGACGTGGGGAGGTCGACATGAACGAAGCCAACCGCGTGGGGATCGCGATCGTCGGGCACGGCAGCACCGCGAGCTCGCTGCTGGCCGCCGCCCGCGGCATCGTCCCGGCGGGCAGCCTCGACGGGGTCCTCGCCATCGACGCGGGCCTCGGCGAGACGCCGACCTTCACCGAGGCGCTGTGCGGCGCGATCGCCAAGGTCGATCGCGGGCGCGGCGTGGTCGTGCTCGTCGATCTGCTCGGGGCGAGCCCCTGTCAGTGTGCGCGGCGCGAGGGCGTCGGCCACTCGATGGTCGTCGTCTCCGGGCTCACCCTGGCGATGCTGCTGAAGTTGATCGGACTGGACCGCGGCACGCTGACGCCGCACCAGATCGCCGAGGCGTGCGCCGAGGCGGCGCGGCGGTCCGTCGGCGTCGACCTGCCACTTCGCGCCGAGGCGGCGCAGCACGGAGAGCCATGAGCGAGGAACGACGGGGCCCACTCACCATCGTGAACAAGCTCGGTCTGCACGCGCGTGCGGCCAGCAAGTTCGTCTCGCTGGCCAACACCTTCGACGCGGACGTCTTTCTCGGGGTCAACGAGCGTGAGGTCAACGCGAAGAGCATCCTGGGCGTCATGATGCTCGCCGCGAGCAAGGGTACGCAGGTGGTGCTGCGGACGGCCGGGCCCCAGGCCGAGCCGGCCTTCGACGCCCTGAGCGCCCTGGTCGCCGGTGGGTTCGGAGAGACGTGAGCGACTCCGGGAACGAAGCCGGTCGCAGTGGCATCTACGCGATCGCGCCTCGGCTCGCGCTCGAGGGCACCGCGGCGAGCCCTGGCGTCGGCATCGGTCGCGCGTATGTCATCGACCCGCGACGCTTCCACGTGCCGCGACGCGAGATCGAGCCCGGTGAGGTCGAGTTCGAGGTCGGTCGTTTCATCGAAGGCCTCGGCAAGACCCACGACCACCTCGAGGCGATCAAGAACCGTCTCCCGCACGGCGAGCACCGGCAGATCCTCGAGGCTCAGCAGATGATGCTGCAGGACCCCGATCTCACGACGCGGGTCGAGGAGCTGATCCGCGGCGAGGGCATCAGCGCCGAGTGGGCCGTGGATCGGGTCGCGACCGAGATCCGCGAGACGCTCGAGCGCGCCGACGACGAGTACTTCCGCGAGCGCGGGAGCGACATCGCGTTCCTCGCCGAGCGAGTGCTGCGGCACCTCGCCGGCGACGACGGGTCCGAGACCCAGCCGCCGCCAGGCTCGGTGGTCATCGCCTACGATCTCAGCCCGGCGGACACCGCCGAGCTCGCGCGTGCGCAGGTGGTCGGCATCGTGACCGGGGGCGGCGGTCAGACCTCGCACAGCGCGATCATGGCGCGCTCGCTCGAGATCCCCGCGGTGGTCGGCGTCGAGGACGTCCTCAGCCACGTGCAGACCGACGACATGGTCATCGTCGACGCGATCGAGGGCGTGGTCGTGATCCGGCCCGAGGCCGCGGAGCTCGAGCGCTGGCAGAACGTCCGCGCGCGCTACGACGTGTTCGAGGACCGGGTCCAACGCGAGCACGGCCTGCCGGCGATCGCCCGTGACGGCACGCATATCGTGCTGCGGGCCAACGTCGCGCTCGAGGCCGAGATCGCCTCGGCGCGCTTCCACGGCTCCGAGGGCGTCGGGCTGTACCGCACCGAGTACGCGTTCATGGATCGGGACACCCCCCCGACCGAGGACGAGCACTACCGCAACGCCAAGCACGTGCTGCACCGGTGTGCGCCGCACCCGGTGGTGTTCCGCACCTTCGACCTCGGATCCGACAAGCCGACGCGGCTGTTCCGCTACACCGAGCGCGAGCAGAACCCGGCGATGGGGCTGCGGGCGCTGCGGCTGGCGCTGCGCGAGCGCGACGTGTTCCTGTGCCAGCTGCGGGGCCTGCTGCGCGCGGCCGTCCACGGGCCGCTGCGGATCATGGTGCCGCTGGTCAGCGGGGTGTCCGAGCTCCGCGCGGCCCTCGGCGCCATCGACGAGGCGCGGATGCAGCTCGCCGAGCGCCGGGTCGCCCACGCCCCGGACGTGTCGGTCGGCATCATGGTCGAGATGCCGTCGGCGGCGTTGGTCGCCGACGCGCTGGCGAAGCACGTCGACTTCATGAGCATCGGCACCAACGATCTGATCCAGTACACGCTGGCGATCGATCGGACCAACGACGAGGTCGGCTACCTGTACCGCCCGCTGCACCCCGCGATCCTCCGCCTGGTGCACAAGGTGAGCGCCGCCGGCAAGGCCGCGGGCGTGAGCGTGAGCCTCTGCGGCGAGATGGCCGCCGACCCCCGCTACACCTGGGTCCTGGTCGGTCTCGGCGTCCGCGAGCTGAGCATGCACCCCTCGGCGATCCCCGTGATCAAGAACATCATCCGCGCCTCGACGCTGTCGGAGATGGAGGCGCTGGCACGCGAGGTCCTCGACGCCGAGGACGAGGACGACGCCGAGCGTCGGGTGCTCGAGGTCATGCAGTCGCGATTCCCCGAGCACCTCTTGCACGGCGGTGGCTCGCGCTTCGCCGCCGAGACCCGGCCACGGCGCCCGCTCGAGGACGCCGGATGAGCCGTACGGTGTGGCCGGCGCCGGATCGATCGCGCCTGTTGGATGTCGATGGCGTCCGGGTGTTCGTCACCGACGTCGGCCCGCAGGACGCCCCGACGCCGCCGCTCGTGCTCGTGCACGACGTGCTCGCGTGCGGACATGGCTTCGCGCAGCTGCTCGAAGGTGTCGCCGAGGACCGGCGCTACCTCGCGGTCGACCTGCCGGGCTGCGGCGAGAGCGACCGTCCCGATCCCGATCACGCCGACGGCTACCGCATCGAGTGGTTGGCCCGGATGCTCGCGGGCGCGCTCGACGTCGGCGGCGTCCCGCGGTGCGAGCTCCTGGGGCAGGGCTTCGGGGCGCTCGTGGCCATGGCCTTCGCTGGCGATGCGGCCGATCGCGTGACCCGTCTCGTGGCGTGCGGTGCCCCGCGCGACGGGGCGCATCTCGCCCACGAGATGCGCCTGGCGGGCCTGCCGGCGATCGGCACACGGGCGTTCGCCCGCGCCTATCGCCGCGCGGATCTCGAGCGGACGCTGCGTCGGTTCCGCGCGGCGCCGCAGACCCTCGACCCGGTCACGCTCGACGTCTACTGGGATCGACTCGGGCGCGCCGGCGGCGTCGAGGCCACGTGCAGCATGCTGGGGCAGCTCGACCGTGCGCCGGAGATCGGCGATCACTTCGCCGCCGCGGGCGTGCCTGCCGTGCTGCTGTGGGGCGATCGCGACGTCATCGGCGAGTCGGCGCGCGCGCGATGGTCGGAGGTGCTGCCCGCCGCGCAGGTGGTCGTGGTTCCGGGCTCTGGCCACGCGGCGATCGAAGAGCGGCCGACGGTCGTGGCCGCCGCGCTCGGCTACGGCGGAGAGTCGCCCGGGGTCGAGGCCGAGTCGGCACCGTCAGGGAAGGGCGCGGTGCCGTGAGTGGTTGCCGGCCGCCGTCGCGGACGCGCGCCGCGGCGCTGTGGTGCGCGAGCGTCCTGTTGGTGTGGCTGTTCGCCGCCGTCGCGCACGCGGGCAACCCCGACCTGCGGTGGCGGACCATCGAGACCGAGCACTTCTACGTGCACTACTTCGCCGGCGAGGAAGAAGCCGCCGAGCGCACCGCCCTCGTCGCCGAGAACGCCTACGACGAGCTGTCGATGGGCTGGGGGCACAAGGTCTTTCTCAAGACGCACATCACGCTGCTCGACACCCAGGACACCGCCAACGGCCGCGCGACCGCGGTCCCGTACCCGCAGATCTTCGCCTACGCGACCGCCCCCGAGGCGCTGAGCGTGCTCGAGGGCTACGACGACTGGCTCGACATCCTCATCACGCACGAGCTCGTGCACGTCGTCCATCTCGACACCGTGCACGGCATCTCGCGGCTGGCCAACGCGCTGCTCGGGTTCGGCGTGCTCGGCAAGGTCACCTCGCCGAACATCCTGCAGCCGCGGTGGCTCGTCGAGGGCGTCGCGACGATGGAGGAGTCGAACCTCTCGAGCCAGGGCCGCCACCGCTCGGCGCAGTTCGACGCGTTCATGCGCATGGCGGTGCTCGATCACCAGTTCCAGACCATCGACCAGGTCTCGAGCGGCGCCCGCATCTTCCCCCACGGCAGCAGCGTGTACCTCTACGGGGTGCACTTCATGCACTACATCGTCGCGCACTACGGGCACGACAAGCTGCGCGAGCTGAGCCACATCTACGCCAGTCAGATCGTCCCGTTCGGGATCAATCGCGCCATCAAGAAGGTGCTCGGGGTGGACTTCGGCCAGCTGTGGAAGGAGTTCAAGGCCGACACCGTGCGACGGTTCGAGGCCCAGGCCCGCCGCATCCGTGACCGTGGTCTGCTGCAGGGCCAGCGCCTGACGTTCTCCGGTGAGGCCACGCGCTACCCGGCGTGGGCCCCCGACGACGCGTGGATCTACTTCTACAAGGCCGACGGTCACCGCGAAGAGGGGCTGAAGCGCATCGCGGCCGCCGGCGGCCGCATCCGCGAGGGCCGAGGCATCGGCCGCGCCGGCGTCGACGTCGACGTCGAGCACGTCATCGACATCGAGGACACCGCCGAGTCGTCGTTCATCGGCCACAGCGGCGACATCGTGTTCGACCAGGTCGGGGTCTACGACAACCGCTTTCGGTGGAACGATCTATGGCGCTACAACGGCGGTGACCCCAAGGACGCCGAGCAGCTCACGTTCGGGCAGCGCGCGACCGAGCCGCACGTCTCGCCCGATGGCCGCACGGTGGTGTTCCGCCGCAACGACCAGGCCCAGAGCCGCCTGGCGTTCCTCGACCTGGCCAGCGGCGACATCACCGAGGTCCCGCCGATCTCGCGCATCGGACAGATCTACACCCCGCGCTACTCGCCGGATGGCAAGCACGTGGCGTTCTCCGCCTGGCGCGAAGGCGGCTATCGCGACCTGTACCTCTACGACGTCGAGGCCGGCACCACCCGCCGCTTGACCGCAGACCGGCACATGGATCTGTCGCCGAGCTTCTCGCCCGACGGTCGCTACATCGTGTTCTCGAGCGATCGCGACGGCGTGTACAACATCTATGCCCTCGAGGTGGCGACCGGCGCGCTGCGTCAGGTCAGCAACGTGCTCGGCGCGGCGTTCGAGCCGATGACGAGCCACGACGGCACACGCATCGCGTACGTCGGCTACTCGGCCTTCGGCTACGACCTGTGGGTGATGCCGTTCGATCCGTCGACGTGGCTCGACGTGGCGCCGTCGACCTCGTCGCTGCCGCCGGCCGAGGACCCCAAGCTGCCCTTGCCGGGGGATCGCGGCCGCCCGCTGTCGGCCTCGAGCCGGCGGTACCAGCCGATCAAGACCATGTACCCGCGCACGATCATGCCGAGCGCGCTCGACGTGGCGTCGACGTCGGCGGGCAGCGTGCTCGGGTTCGAGACCGGCATCCAGGACGTCGTCGGGTTGCACTCGCTGTCGGGCCGGTTCGACTACCTCCCGAGCGATCGCGTGGCCACCGGCGCCTTGACCTACACGCTCCGGCGCCTGTTCCCCGACTTCGCGTTCGGGTTCAGTCGCGGCTACTCGCGACGCGGGAGCTTCTCGCGCTACGTGTTCGATCGCACCCCCGCGCAGGGCGACACCTACGAGGTCCGAGGCTACCGAGAGCGCGCGACGCGGTTCTTCGCGAGCATGGACGTGCCGGTGCTTCGCCAAGCCCGGCACACCGCCAACGCGTCGGTCACCTACCAGTTCCAGCGCATCCGCAACCTCGACGTCGGCGACGGTGGCGTCGATCCCAACGCGCCCGCGGTGAGTTCCCCCGAGGTCGGCGACTTCGCCCAGGTCGGCATGCGCTTCGCGTACTCCAACGAGTCCGACGGCACCAACCGCTTCTCGTACGGCGCCGAGCGGGGGCGCGCCGCGTCGGTCTCGCTGACGGTGTTGGATCGCCAGCTCGGCGGCGACTACGGTGACCTGCAGGGATCGTTCAGCTATCGCGAGTCGATCCCGATGCCGTGGCGCGGCCACCAGTCCCTCGTGCTCACGCTGCGCGGCGGCGCCTCGGCCGGTGGGGTGCGGCGCCGCGGGGCCTTCTGCGTCGGCGACTACACCTACGGCACCGACATCTTCCGCAACATGCTGTCGCGCACCGACACCACCGCGGGGGGCTGCTCGCTGTTGCGGGGCTATGGAGGCCCGAACAATCCCACCGGCAACAGCGTGATCGGCGGGCGCTACTTCGCGGTGCTGAGCGCGGCGTATCGCATTCCGCTGGTCGACGTCGACCGGGGCATCAGCACGCTGCCGGTGTTCTTCCAGCGCGCCGGCATGATCCCGTTCGTCGACTGGGGCCGGGCGTTCGACAGTGGCGCGTCGATCCGCGACTTCCTGGTGAGCGCCGGCGCGACGATGCTGTTCAGCTTCCGGCTCGGTTACCTCGAGCCCGTCACCCTCGCGCTGCAGTACGCCCACGGCTTCGACGACGAGCTGGGCACCGACAGCTTCCGCGCCGTCGTCACGGGGACGTTCTGACGGCCAGCCTGCCAAACCTGGCATTGGTGATGTAAGTCGCGCCCGGCGCCCCCGTTCGTCCCGGGGCATGGGCGCGTCAAAAGGCGAAACCGAGGTCGAGGGCGGCTCGGACCCGCGGGCCTTCATGGGTGGCCGGACAGGCGGCGGCGTAGGTGCAGATCGCCGGATCGTCGCGGATGAGCCGGCCCCAGCGCAGGCCGACCGACGCCCCGGCGAAGAAGGTCTTGCCGAAGCGCCAGCGCAGGCCGGCCGACAGTCCCGGGACGATCGCCGTGCGACGGAACAGGGGCTGGGCCGCGAGCACGCTGTGGGCCAGTCCGAGGCTCGCCTCGGCGAAGAAGCCCCGGAAGGTCCGCGGCACCCACAGCGTGAGGGCCACGGTCTCGGTCAGGCCCTGCAGGTGGGCGTACCCGGCGCGGGGGATCGCGTACTCGAACCGCGCGCCGACGCTGAGCAGGCGGTGGACCGCGCGGTCGTAGCCGATGCCGATCCCGAAGCGCGGCGCGTTGACGGCGGGCGTGATCGCGATGGCGTTCTTCGGAGCCGCGATGGCGTTCTTCGGGGCGTCGACGCGGGCGCCCGTGGGCGCACCGAGCATCACCGCAGCCGTGCAGAGCATCGCGAGCACGGCGCTGCAACGGCGAAGGTGATCGCCGGCTTTCACCTGTTGCTCTGCGCGGCGTGCAGCGAGCTGCCGGAGCTCTCGTACACGACCGACCGACTGCGCCTGGGCGCCGCGTTCGAGGAGCCGATCTGCGAGGGCACGCTGAAGGCGTTCGACGATCACGTCGGCGGTGTCGAAGATGCGCTCGGTCAGCCGACGAATCGCGATCCGATCGTGGTGTACTGGCTCGACGACGTCTCGGAGTACTGTGGGAAGAACCGCGGCGGCTGCTTCTTCCCCGGCACGCGCGTGCTGTTCTCGACCGGGCCCAGCATCACCCACGAGCTGGTCCACGCGGTCCTCGACTCGACGGCCCACACGTACTTCGTCGAGGAGGGCATCGCCGAGATCTACTCGGGCGTCGACGTATTCTACGATCCCACGCCCGACGACGGCAGCCTCGCATCGCGACTGTCGCTGTCGCGCAGTGCGTACCGCGACGGCAAGCTCGACTACGCGTCCGCGGCCCACTTCATGCGCTACGTGCTCGAGACCGAGGGCGAGCTGGCGATGCGCGACCTCGCGGACGTGATCGCCGGCGGTGGCTCGACCAAGGCGATCACCGAGGCGATCGAGACCTCGTTCGACTCGACGATCGAGGAGATCGAGGACGCCTATTTCGAGGCGGCGCCGAGCTACTTCCGCGGCTTCTCGGCGGCCGAGGTCGCGACGCTCACCGAGGTCTGGGAGGGCAGGGAGGTCCACCTCGAGTGCGACGACGACGAGACCCGCGGCCCGCTCGGTCGGGGCAACGGCGGCCTGTACCAGGTCCGGCGCGTCGCGGTGGAGCGCGGCGGCGAAGCGACGTTCTCGGTCGACGGTGACAGCGGCGGCTGGGTCACGCTGTTCGATCCCAACGCGCGCCGCGGCATCGTCACCAACTGGGCGATGCCGGATTCCGCGGTCGATCCCGAGGGCCTCACGCTGCGGCCTGGCGAGCGCGCGACGGTCCAGCTCGATCCGGGGACGTACCTGCTGGTGTACGGCGCCGACGTGGACGACACCGAGGTCGAGGCGACGCTGGTGTCGAAGCCGTTGCCCCCCGTTCCAGGCGAGGGCGCTCCCGAGGCGGGCTGACGGGCTCCCGCCTTCAGGCCCGTCCGACCCGCGCCACCGCCAGCGCGATCGCGTCGATCACGTCCGGCTCCGCCCCGATCGCTCCGGGCACGAGCTCGACCTGCACCCGCGGGTGTCCCTCGGCGACGCGGGCACACAGCGCCGGAATGTCGCGCTTGATGTGCCCGCCGCCCGGCGACAGGAAGACCGCGATCACGCGGACCTCGGCGTGACCCGCCTCCTCGAGCTCGGTGACCGCCCGATCGAGCGACGGCGTGAGGTGGTCGAGGAACGCCAAGCGGACGTCGCACTCGGGCAGGGTCGCGCGCACGCGGCCGAGCACCGCGTCGAGGGGCACGCGCCAGTCGGGATCGGGGCTGCCGTGGGCGACGAGCACGAGCGCAGGCGCGCGGCCCGAGGTGCCGACGCGCGTGCCGACTCCCGCCGCGATGAGCGAGGGGGGTGCCGAGTCGCCGACGCGGAGGTGGGCGAGGGAGCGTCGCAACGCGTAGTGCCGGCGCAGGGCCTCGAACCCGGCGCGTCGCGGCGCGCCCTCGCGTGCCAGCGCCCGGAGGGCCGCGTCGTCGCGCTCGATGGGGTTGACGTCGCGCAGGCACGCGGTGACCCGGGCCAGATCGCTGGGCCCCGCGGCAACCTCGACGTCGATGGGCGGGCCCACCACGTCGTCGCCACGCCACGGCGCGCCGACGCCGAGGTGTTCGGCGAGCGCCGCGGCGATCATCGTCGTGCCCGCGAGCTTGCCCTCGAGGCTGTAGCCGGCGACGTGCGGGGTCGCCAAGCGCACGCGCGGATGCAACACGATGTTCGGATCGATCTCGGGCTCGCTCGACCAGACGTCGAGGACCGCACGACCCGAGCGGTGGTCGAGCCACGCCGCGAGCGCTCGCTCGTCGACGACATCACCGCGGCTGGTGTGGATCACGACCGCAGCGCGCCCGAGGGAATCGAGGACGTCGCGACCGACCAGCCCGTGGGTCGCGTCGGGGCCGCTGCGCTGCAGCGGGACGTGGGTGGTGAGGACGCGGGCGCCCGCGACGGCGTCGGCCAGGGGCAGGAAGGCCTCGTCGATCGCCAGCCGGTCCCAGTGCACCGAAGGATCGAGTCGGCCATCGGCGACGGCGCGCTGCAGCGGCGGATCGCACACGCGGACCTCGGCCCCGAGCGCGCGCAGGCGCAGCGCGAGCCGGCGTCCGACGTGGCCGAAGCCGACGATCGCACACGGTCCTGCGAGCACGCTGGGATCGCGCTCGAGCGCGAGGATGTGCAGGGCGGTGACGACGTAGTCGGCGACCGCGTGGGCGTTGCAGCCCGCGGCGCTGGCGAAGCGGATGCCGGCGCGGGCGAGCGCGTCGACGTCGACGTGGTCGATGCCCGCGGTCGCGGTGCCGACGAACCGCAGCCGAGTGCCGGCCACGAGCGCCGCGTCGACGCGTGTGACCGTACGAACCACCAAGGCGTCGGCCTCGGCGACGACGTGGCGATCGATCGCGGTGCCCGGCACGGCGACGACGCGACCCAGGGGCCCGAAGGCCTCGGCCGCCCACGCGATCGCGTCGTCGACGACGATGAGGGGTGTGGCGCTCACGGGATGGCGCGGAGGTCCACCGCGATCACGTCGGGCTGCGCGCGCAGACGATCGAGCAGCTCGGCGCTCGGCTGCTTCTCGAGGCTGATCGAGGCACAGGCCGTCTCCTGGCCCTCGAACACCACGTTCTGCATCTCCTGCACGTTGAGCTGCTCCTCGCGCAGGCCGCCCAGGATCCCGGCGAGGACGCCCACGCGATCGCGGTGGCGTACGACCACGGCGTACCGGGCCGCGCGGCCGCGCTGCAGGTTCACCGCCGACGGCACGTTGCCGGTGCGCAGGTACTCGTCGATGATCCGCGCCGCCTCGGCCGAGGTCGCGCGCTCGGCCTGCTCGGTCGACGCGCCGATGTGCGGCGTCGCATACAGGCCCGGCAGCTCGCGCACCGGCGAGGCGAACGGCGCCTCGGCGCCGCTGGGCTCGTCCTCGAAGACGTCGAGCGCGGCACGGACCCGGCCGGAGCGCACCGCCTCGGCGAGGGCGCCGTCGTCGAGCACGCCGCCGCGGGCGGTGTTGACCACCAGCGCGCCGTCCTTGAGCAACGCGAGCTCGCGGCCACCGATGAGGTGGTGCGTCGCCTTCCCGTAGGGCACGTGCAGGCTGATGATGTCGCAGCCACGCAGCAGCGCGTCGAGATCGGCGGCCAGCTCGACGCCGTGCGAGTCCGCGGCGCCGCGATCGAGCGCGGGGTCGAAGACCTCGACCACGAGGCCGAAGGCTCGGGCGCGCGCGGCGACTTCGCGGCCGATGTGGCCGAAGCCCACGAGGCCGAGGCGGCGACCGTGCAGGCCCTCGGCCTGACCGAAGCGCTTCTTGTTCCACAGGCCCTGGCGCATCGTCGCGACCGCGTCGGGGATGCGACGATCGAGCGAGAGGATCAGCGCGAGCGTGAGCTCGGCGACCGCGATCGCATTCTTGCCCGGGCAGTTGCTCACGAACACGCCGTGTCGGTTCGCAGCGGTGATGTCGATGGTGTTGACGCCCGCGCCGGCGCGGACGACCAGGCCGAGGCGCGGGGCCCCGGCGAAGGCCTCGGCGGTGACCTTCGTCGACCGCACCACGAGGACCTCGGCCCCCGACTCAGCGAGCGCGCCGGGCAGGTCGGAGGCTTGCAGCTCGGGGCGTTCGATCACCTCGATGCCGAGATCGGCGATGGCCCGAACACCGCTCGGCGGCAGCTTGTCTGCGATGAGCACGCGCATGGACGACCGATATCATGGCGGCCGTGGGCGCGCGAGCGGCTGCCCGGCGGCGCGCTGGCGCGGCGACGCCCGAGGCGCTATGCAGGGGCAGGTGACGGCCGGTGCGACCATGGTGGGCTGCGGCGGCGCCGCGACGGCACGACGCACGCAGCGGTGGCGTCGGACCGTGATCGCACTCGCGTTGCCGTCGTCGCTCACGCTCACGGCGTGCGATCGCGCAGAGGTGCAGGCGCCCGCGATCGAGGCTGGTGGTCCCGCGCCCGCGCCGACGAGCGAGCGCGCAGCGTCCCCGAACGGCCCCGATGCGACGCCCACGCCGCGGCCCGCTGCTGCGCCGCCGCCGGGCCCGCAGGACGCCGGCGCGTGCCCGAGCCGCGGCGCCGCGGACCTCGGGGTGCTGATCTCGCCGCAGGTGCCGGTCGTCGGCGAGCCGGTGACGATCCTCGCCGCGACGTTGGCCGACGAGCGTCCGCTCGCGCTGCGCGTCGAGTCCGGCGGCGAGGTCCTCGAGGTCGCGATCGAGCACGCGCCCGGGGTGCCGGCCGCCGCGGTGGCCCGGCTCGCGGCGGCGCCGGGCGGCTCGCTGCGCGTCGTGGTCGGTCGCGGCGGCACGGGCCTGCGCTGCGAGGACGTGCGGGTGTCGGAGCGCGCGCGGACCAAGGTGCGCGCGGCGGCCCCCGACGCGGTGTGGCCGGTCGAGCGCGCGTGGGATGGCGCCGAAGAGGCGCTGTACAGCGCGTGGGTGCGCGCGCTGTTCCATGCGCCGCGGGGCGAGGAACTCGCGCGCAAGGCCCTGCACGAGCTCACCGCCGATACGACCCGCAACCTTCTGCACGACCACCTCGGCTGGGGCGAGGACCGCGACAGCAAGACCGGGCTCTTCCTCAAGCCCGATTGTGCCGACACGCCGTACTTTCTGCGGGCCTACTTCGCGTGGAAGCGCGGGCTGCCCTTCGGCTTCCGCGGCTGCTCGCGCGGCGCCCCCGGCAAGGCCCCGCGCTGCGGCAAGCTCCGCGGCGTGGTCGGCCCGCCGGAGTCGGGCACCGACGGGACCAAGCCGGGCGAGCTCGGCGTGGTGCAGAAGTTCTTCCGCCGCACGCTCGCGTGGGGCGTGCACACCGGCAACGGCCGCACCGCGTTCGGCGACGACGGCACCGATTTCTATCCGGTGACGCTGACCCGTCGCGGCCTGCGTCCGGGCACCATCTACGCCGATCCGTACGGCCACGTCTTCGTGCTCGTCGAGCTGATGGATCCCGCCAGCGACGACCCGGGGGTGCTCTACGCGATCGACGGGCAGCCCGACGGCAGCATCACGCGCAAGCGGTTCTGGGAGGGCAACTTCCTGTGGAACCCGGACCCGAGCCTCGGCGGCAGCGGCTTCAAGGCGGCGCGGCCGCTCACGCTCGATCGACGCGAGGGGACGCCGGTGCTCGTCGCCCTCGACGACGCCGCGATCGCGAAGCGCCCGGACTACGCCGACATCGGCGACGAGCAGCGCACGCTCGGCGCCGACGCGTTCTACGATCGCATGGACGGGCTCATCACCCCGGGGCGCCGCGATGCACTGCGCGCCCAGGCCGAGGCCATCGACGCGCTGCTCGAGGCGGCGAAGGTGCGCGTGACGTCGGTCGACAACGGCGAGGGGCACTTCGCCGGCGGTGGCGGCGTGATCGCGATGCCCGACGGCCACGCGATCTTCGAGACCACCGGCGCGTGGGAGAACTTCGCGACGCCGGCCCGTGACCTGCGGTTGCTCATCGCGATCGACGTCGTGCTCGGCTTCGACGCCAAGGTCCGCCGCAACCCCGAGGCGTTCGGCCGAACGGACATGGCGATGGACGCCGTGCTCGACGCGCTCGCGGCCGATCGCACCAAGCGCCTCGCCGATCCGGCGCGTGGGTTCGAGTACACGCGCAGCGACGGATCGACGTGGAAAGTGACGCTCGCCGAGCTCATCGATCGCCGGGCCACGTTCGAGGTCGCCTACAACCCGAACGACTGCCCGGAGGCCCGCTGGGGGGCGACGACGGGCTCTGCGGAGGCCGCGACGTGTCGGCGTCATGCGCCCGCGGAGCAGGTGCGCAAGATGAAGGCGTACCGCGCGTGGTTCCACGAACGGCGTCGCCCGGCCCGGGGCGACCCGGGGCCGACACCCTGAAGCGGGCGCGCCCGTCGATGCGGGGGCGGGCGCGTTGACGGCGACCGACAGACCCCACACACTTTCGCTCGAACGATGGGGCCGGCCGAGCAGCGCAGGACGGAGCGGTTGGACACGCGGCTCGCGGTGCGTTGCCTCCGCGATGGCGCGACGTTCGACGGTGAGACGATCAACCTCAGCCTCGGCGGCACGTTGATGCGCCTCGTCGTCGATCCGCCGCCGAACGTCGGTGAGACGTGGCAGCTCGAGATCGTGCTGCCGACCCTCGCCGAGCCGCTGCGGGCCACCGCCGAGGTCCGCTGGATCGGGCTGTCGGGCGAGTGCGGCGTGCAGTTCTCGACCGGCTTTCGCGCGCGCGAGACGTGGGCGCTCGGGCAGTGGCTCGAGGGTCTCCGCAAGGCCGCACCATGAGGATGCCGCCCGGTCGGCGGGTCGCCGCATGGGTGACGGCCGGCATGCTGTTCGCGCCCGGCTCGAGGGCAGTCGCCGGGGATCCGCGGGCCTACGACGGGACCCGAGCGACGCCAGCGACCGACGGGGTCGAGCTCGCTCCGGCCGCGCCGAGCGATCCGGCCGCGCGCGATGACGTCGGCGCGCCCGCGTCGTCGCCCGCACCCGTGCCGCCGCCGCGCGTCGACGGTGGGGGCAAGCAGAAACGGGTCGCGGTCGCGGTCGGACTCGCGCCCGAGGCTCCGGGCAACGCGGCCGAGCGACAGTGGCTCGATCACCTCGAGCGCAGCGCGCGGGTGAGTCCCTCGCCCGCGACGACGGTCCGACGCCTGCGGCCGGGCGTCGGTGATGCGCAGACGATCTGTCGCGATCGCAAGGACGACGTGGTGGTGCTCATCGGTTACGTGCCCCGCCGCGACGACGCGGTGTTGCTGCCGTACGACTGCCTGCTCGGCGTTTCCCTGGGCATTCGCGCGCTCGCGGCCGCGGACGAGGACGGCCTCGTCGGAGCGCTGTGGGCCGAGCACGAGGAGCTGGTGCGCAACGGCATGACCGAGCGTCGGCGCCTCGCGCGGCTCTCCCCGCGCGCCCGCGCCGGGATCGTCGCGGGGGTGGCCATCGTCGTCATCGGTGTCGCGGTGGGCCTCTTGGTGGCGAACGCCTTGCGCGACGAGAAGGTCGTGGTCAAGGTGGCGCCATGAATTTTCCGCGGCGCACGCAGGGCGTTCTCGGCCCCCGCATCGGACGCCGCGGTGCGGCCGGAACCATTGCGCGATGGGTCCACGGCCTCGCGCTGGCCGCCCTGTTGATCATCGGCGCGTGGTCGAGTTCGGCCCGCGCGGCGACCGGTCGCGCCGAGGGCTTCGAGGTCGAGCGCGCCACCGGTCAGATCACGATCGGCCGCGCGACGCTCCGCTACGAGCCCGAGCTCGCCGACGAGGCCGAGGCACTCGCGGCCTCGATCCCGCAGTGGTGGTCGGAGGTCGAGCATCCGCTGGCCCGCGACGTCGACGACACGGTGCGCATCACCTTCGTCGAGCACGCCGGCCGCGTGGCCGAGGCCTCCGGCATGCCGCACTGGGTCGCCGGTGTCGCGCGACCCGAGGCGGGCGACATCGTGATCGCGCGCCACGGGCCCGACGGCGCGCCGGCGGATCTCGAGCGCCTGCTCAAGCACGAGATGGCCCACGTGATCCTCCACCGTGCGACGGGCGGCGCCGAGCTGCCGCGGTGGTTCCACGAGGGCGTCGCCGAGAGCGTGACCGGGGGCATCAGCCTGAGCCGCGCGCACACCCTTGCGCAGGCGGTGTTCGGCGCCGGCGTGCCGGATCTCGAGCGCCTCGAGGCCCAGTTCCACGGCACCGACGGCCCCGACGCGGCGGTGTCGTACGCCGCCGCGCGCGACCTCGTGGAGTTCCTGCGCCATCGCGATCCCCACGGCGCGTCGATGCGCCAGGTCTTCGCCGAGCTCCGCGCGGGCTACGACTTCGACGTCGCGTTCGTGCGGGCGTACCACGCGTCGCTCCCCGAGCTGGTCGCGCTGTGGCGCGACGGTCTCCCGGGTCGCTTCGTCTGGTACCCGATGATCGCCAGCGGCGGCCTACCGTTCTTCTTCCTGCTGCCATTGGTGATGGTCGCCTGGGTGCGTCGTCGTCGTTTGCTGCGTCGCGGTTGGGAGCGCCTCGAGCAGGAGGACGCCCTGGCGCGCGACGCCGCGTGGGGCCTGGCCTAGGCCGCTCGGACGACGCATGCAGCGGGTGAGCGCCGGGGCCCTTCGGGGTCGCAAGTTGATGACCCTGCCCGACGGTGTGCCGGGGCTGCGACCGACCGCGTCGCGGGTGCGCGAGGCGATCTTCGATCGGCTCGGTCATGATCTCGAGGGCGTTCGGGTCCTCGATCTGTTCGCGGGATCCGGTGCGCTGGCGATCGAGGCGCTCAGCCGCGGCGCCGCGTCGGCGCTGCTGTTCGAGCTCGACACCCGCGTGGTCAAGCACCTCGGCGCGCAGCTCGATGCGCTCGGCCTCGCGGGGCGGGCCCAGGTCCGTCGCGGCGACGCCCTCGGCCTGCTCGGCGCGGGTCCCGGCGGATCTGCCCGGTTCGACCTGGTCTTCGTCGACCCGCCGTTTGCGTCACCGCACGTGTTCTCGCCGATCCTCGCGATGCTGTGCTCGGCGCGGTGGCTGGCGCCTGACGCTCGCATCGTCTGCGAGCGCGAGCGCATCCGCGGTGCCGCGCCGAACGTCGTCATCCCCGCCGCGCTCGGCCTCGACGCGACCCGGACCTACGGCCAGGCGCAGGTGGAATTCCTCTCGCTGGCCCCCGATCCCGAGGCCACCGTCGACCCCACTGCGGGCCCCGAGCCCACCGCGGAGCCCGAGCCCACCGCGGAGCCCGACCCCACCGCGGAGCCCGACCCCACCGCGCCGTGACAGCGCGCGGGCTGGTACCATCGCGTCATCGTGCCGGTCATCATCTCGCAGCGCGCGGCAGTCCTTCGGCCCTCGGCGACCTTCGCGATGGCAGCCCGTGCGGCGGCCCTGCGCGCCGAGGGGCGTCAAGTCTTCGACTTCTCGGCCGGCGAGCCGGACTTCCGCCCGCCGACGGCGGTGCGCGAGGCGGTCGCGACGCTCGTGCGCGAGCGGCCCATCGGCTACACGCCCGTGGCCGGCATGCTCACGCTGCGCGAGGCGGTCGCCGAGCACCTCTCGCACTATCACGGCACGCCGATCTCGCCGGCGCGCGTGTTGATCTCGAACGGTGCCAAGCACAGCATCGCGAACCTGCTGCAGGCGATGATCGACCCCGGCGACGAGGTCGTGATCCCGACGCCGGCGTGGGTGAGCTACCCCGACATGGTCCGGCTCGCCGAGGGCGTGCCGGTGGTCGTGCCGACGTCGCCGGAGCACGGCTGGCGGCTGCAGCCCGACGATCTCGCGCGGGTCGTCGGACCGCGGACGCGGCTGCTCGTGCTCAACAGCCCGAGCAACCCCACCGGCGGCGGCTACCGGGCCGAGGACATCGCTGAGATCGGCGCGGTCCTGGCCAAGCACGCCCCGCAGACGTGCGTGATGGCCGACGACATCTATCGGCGGCTCACCTACGCGCCGTTCACCCACGCGAGCATCGTGCGGGTCCTCGGCGATGTGCTCGAGAACCTCGCGCTGGTCGACGGCGTGTCGAAGACCTACGCGATGACCGGGTTCCGCATCGGCTTCCTCGTCGCCGGCGAGAACGTCATCACCGCCGCGACGCGGGTGCAGGGCCAGACGACGTCGGGGGCGGCGACGCCGTCGCAGCACGGGGCGCTCGCGGCCCTGCGCGACCCGTCGGTCGACGCCGAGGTCGCCGCGATGCACGGGGCGTTCACGCGGCGCCGCGCGACGATGCTCGCGGCGCTCGGGGCGATCGACGGCCTGCGCATCGTCCCGCCCGACGGCGCCTTCTATGCGTGGGTCGACGCCACGGCCTACCTCGGCGCGACCGGCCTCGCCGACGACCATGCCCTGGCCCATTGGTTGCTCGATCGACACGGCGTCGCCTCGGTGCCCGGCAGCGCCTTCGGCGGGCCGGGCTACCTCCGGCTCAGCTACGCGACCGACGACGACAGCGTGGTGCAGGGCTGCGCTCGACTCGCCGCGGCGATGTCCGAGCTCGCGGCCCGCGGCGCCGGCTGAGAGCGACAGCGATTGGAAGCGGGAGCGGGCCGGTCCCCCAGAACGAGTGATCGCCGTCGGCCCGACGTTGTCAGAGCACCGCTCGGGCGGTAGATCTCGATCAACGTCATGATCATCGAGTTCGAGAACGGTCGTCAGTCCACCGTCGACCAGATCCGCGACCTCGCGGCGCGCTTCGGCCTCACCCTCGAGATCACGCAGCGCGCCGGGGTCT
The DNA here is from genome assembly GCA_044344875.1 of Nannocystaceae bacterium. Lineage (GTDB taxonomy): Bacteria > Myxococcota_A > Polyangia > Nannocystales > Nannocystaceae > Xiheibacterium. Next base: position 148,012 of record JBIJCC010000002.1, on the reverse strand, counting down.
ACAGCACGATCCACGTGATCGGCGACACCCGCGAGTTCGCCACGCGCGAGGGCTATCTGCGGGATCTGCCCGGGGTCCGCGCCACGTGGCGGGTGACCTCGGACTTCAAGAACATCGCCCGCTTCGTCACCGGCACCGACGGCGGCAAGGCCCCACGGCGGCCGCGACGCGTGGTCGAGGTCCCCGGGCTCGACGGCAAGCCGCGGCGGTTCGGCGCCGGGCAGCACATCTTCATCGTCGGGCCCGACTCGCCACAGACCCTCGAGCAGACCCTCGCGATCGCCCACGCCGCGCGGGAGATCGGCGAGCGCTTCGGCGTCACCGACCGCATGATGCTCCGCGGCGGCGCGTTCAAACCCCGCACCCGGCCGACCGACTGGCGCGGCCTCGGCATGAAGGGGATCGCGATGCTCGATCGTGCCCGGGAGGAGACCGGCCTGCCGTACGTGACCGAGGTCATGGACCTGAACCTCGTGCCGGAGATCGGCGAGCACGCCGACATGCTGCAGATCGGCACCCGCAACGCGCAGAACTTCGACCTGCTCGAGGCCGTGGGTCGCTTCGGCAAGCCGGTGATCCTCAAGCGCGGCTTCGGCAACGAGGTCAACGAGTGGTTCCACGCTGCCGAGTACATCGCCAACCAGGGCGATCTCGACATCGTGCTGTGCGAGCGGGGGGTCAAGACCCTGTTCACCAAGGGCGGCTACTGCCGCAACCAGCCCGACCTCAACGCCATCACCCATGCGCGATCGCAGACGATCTTGCCGGTGATCTTCGACCCCAGCCACGTCACGGGAGATCACCGCTTGGTGCCCGAGAACGTCCTGGCCGCGTGCGCGCACCTGGTCGACGGCACGATCACCGAGAGCCTGCACGACGAGGCGTTCCGCAAGGAACAGCTCTGCGACGCAGGTCAGGCGTTGTTGATGGACCACTACGCGACGGTCGTCGAGACGGTGTTGGCGTTCGAGGAGCACGTCGCGCCGCGGTTGCTCGCGATGCAGGAGGCGTTCGAGCAGCGGTGACGCGGAGGCGAGTCGACGATTTCGCGGTTGCGGCGACGCGCGGCGTATGTCATGTCTCCGCTGGTGCGGATCTCGTGCCCGACATGTCGCCGCGAAGAGGACGTCGAAGACGGCTTCCGCTGGCGCCCGTTCTGCTCGCGCCGGTGCAAGATCATCGATCTGGGCAACTGGCTCGACGAGGTCTATCGCATCTCGGTGCCGGTCGAGGACGAGGAGCTGATCGAGCTCCCCGAGTCCGCCGCGAACTGACGCGCGTCACGCCGGCGCCTACTTGCGCCGGTTCATGACTCCGGCCGGCGCCTACTTGCGCCGGTTCTTTTTGCGCGCGTCCTTCTGCTTCTTGCGATCGGCCTTCACCCGCTCGCGATCCGCCGGGCGCGGCGCGGCGCCGGGCAACCGCGGCATGCCGGGGCCACCGCCGGGCAGCGCGGGCATGCCGGGCATGCCGGGCATGCCGCCCATGCCGCCCATGAGGCCCTGCATCATCTCGGGGTTCTTCGCCAGGCGCCGCATCGCGCCGAGCTGACGCAGCTGCTTGATCCCGGGCAGGTTGCCGAGCATGCCGCCGCCGCCGCCCATCATGCCGCCGAGCATGCCGAACACGTCGCGCATCGCGAGGAAGCGCCCGACGAGACCGCGGACGTCGTCGTCGCTGCGGCCGCTGCCGCGGGCGACCCGGGCGACGCGCGATCCGACGAATTGCTCGGGGCCCATCTCGGCGTACTTGCTCGGGTCCTTGGGCTTGTTCGCCCGCGGGCGCCGGGTCCACCGCGCCGCGCCCGAGGCCTGGCTCTCGCCCTCCTCGAGCAGGAACACGTCCGGGCGCGCGCGCTCGGCGGTGGTCATCGACTGGATCATCGCCTCGATCTTCGTCAGCTCGCGATCGTCCATCGCCTGGTCGAGGGCCTCCTGGGGGACCGCACCGCCGAACAGGTTGCCCAGCGGCATCTTGTCCATCAGATCCTTGAGGCTGCCCATCTTCTGGATGGAGCGGATCTGGTTGAGGAAGTCGTCCATCGTGAACGACCCGCCGAGCATCTTCTCGGCGTCGCGCGCGGCCTGCTCCTCGTCGACGACGCCCTGGAAGTCCTGCATGAGGCCGACCAGGTCGCCCATGCCGAGGATGCGACCCGCGAGGCCCTCGGGCCGGAAGTCGTCGAGACGATCGAGCGTCTCGCCCATGCCGAGGAACTTGATCGGCTTGCCGGTGGCCGCGCGGATCGACAGCGCCGCACCGCCGCGGGCATCGCCGTCGAGCTTGGTGAGGATGACGCCGGTGATCGCGATGCGCTCGTCGAAGGCCTTGGCGGTGTTGACCGCGTCCTGGCCGATCATCGCGTCGATGACGAGCAGCGTGTTGGCCGGCTGGACCCGCGCCTTGATCTGCTCGAGCTCGGTCATCAGCGCCTCGTCGATGGCGAGGCGGCCGGCGGTGTCGTACAGGACGAAGTCGAAGGCGCCCTGCGCGGCCTCCTGCGTGGCGTCGGCGGCGATGTCGACCGGGTTGCCGCCCTCGCGGGCGAACACGGGCACGCCGAGCTGCTCGCCGAGCACCTGCAGCTGACGGACGGCGGCGGGCCGGTACACGTCGCAGGCGACGAGCATCACCTTCTTGCCGTCCTTCTGCAGGCGGCGGGCGAGCTTGCCGGTCGAGGTGGTCTTACCCGAGCCCTGCAGGCCGACCATCATGATGCCGGTGACGCCGCGGCTCGCGGTCGCGAGCTCGGTGTCGACCGGGCCCATCAGCGCGACGAGCTCCTCGTGGCAGATGCGGATGAAGTGGTCCTCGGAGCGGACCCGGACCTTCTTCTCGCCGGTGCGGGCGACGAGCTGCACCTCGGTGCCGATCGCCTTGTCCTTGACCGCCGCGAGGAACTGCTTGACGACGCGGAACTCGACGTCGGCCTCGAGCAGGCTCATGCGGACGTCCTTGAGGGCGGCCTCGATGACGTCTTCGGTGAGCTCGCCCTTGCCGGTCAGGCGTTCGCGGGCGGCGCGGAAGCCCTTGGAGATGGTCTCGAACATGGCGGTGTTTCATAGCAGATGCGGGGTCGGGGCGGCCCGACCAATCCGTGCCCGCGCGCCCGTGCTCGCGAAAGGGCGGTAAGGGCGGCGGATCACGACGAAGCGGCGTCGGCCCGCGCGACGGCCTCGTCGGCGAGGGCGAACGCGGCGGTGAGCCCGGGGCTCTCGATCCCGAACAGCGCGACGACGCCGACGACCCCGTGATCGGTCGGCCCGCGCACGCAGAAGTCCGCGCTGGGCTGGCCGGGCCCGACGATCTTGGCCCGGACGCCCGCGTAGGCCGGCGTCAGATCCTCGGCGCGCACGGCCGGCGCGTACCGTTGCACCGCGGCCGCGAAGGCCGCGGCATGGCTCGCGTCGACGTCGTAGTCGAGATCGTCGACCCACTGCACGTCGGGGCCGAGGCGCACGCCGCCGTCGAGATCGATCGTGACATGGATCCCGAGGCCACCGGGCACCGGCACCGGATACACCAGACGCGTGAAGCGAGGCCCGCCGACCAGGCGGAAGTACTGGCCCTTGGCGAACGCGGCGGCGGGGGCCGCCGTGGGATCGAACCCCTCGATCGTCGCCGCGAGGGCAGGCGCGCGCGCGCCCGCGGCGAGGTAGAGCCGACGGCTGGTCACGGTGGTGTCGCCCGCGGCGACGACGAGTCCGTCCGCGGACGGGCGCGCGCCGAGGAAGCGACAGCCCAGGACGATGTCGCCGCCCGCGTCGCGGATCTCACCCTCGATCGTGGAGGCGAGGCCGTGGCTGTCGACGATCGCGGTGCCCGGGCTGTGCAGCGCGGCGGTGGCGACGACGCTGGGCTCCATGCGCGCGACGTCGACGGCGTCGATCCACTCGAGCGCCACGCCGTTGCTCGCCGCGTTGGCGGCGAGTGCCGCGAGCGCGGCGTGCTCGGCCGCATCGCAGGCGACGACGAGCTTGCCGGGGGTGCTGACGCGGACGCCCCGCGCCGCGCAGTACTCGAGCAGCGCCCGCCGCCCGCGCAGACACGCGGTCGCCTTGAGGCTGCCCGGCGCGTAGTAGAGGCCGGCGTGGACGACCTCACTGTTGCGCGAGCTGGCGTGGTGGCACAGCCCGAGCTCCGCCTCGAGCACCGCGACGCTGCGGCCGCACAGCGCCTCGCGCCGCGCGATCGCGAGGCCGACGATGCCACCGCCGACGACGATCGCGTCGTAGTCCATTGCGTCTAGCGGTGCGAGTCCGGCGGGACCGGGCGGGTGATGATCACCGAGGCCGGCGCGACCGCCGGCGTCGACGGAGGCGTCGCCGGCCGCGCAGCCCACCAGGCGATGGCGGCGACGACGGCGGCGATCGACGCGCCCACGGCTGGCCAGATCCACCGCGGCCGGGGCGCGACGAGCTGCTCGTCGTACTGCTCCGCGGTGAACTCGGCGGTGCGATCGACGACGGGCACGCCGTTCGGCGTCGAGGCGTGCACGAGGGTGCCGGCGGCCTCCTGGAGCGCGGCGATCTCCTCGTCGAGTCGCACCATCCTCCGCTCGTGGCGTGCGCGCGTGCGATCGTCCTGGCTGGAGGCGTGCGCGAGGGCGTAGCCGACGCGCTGCCGCTCGAGGCGATCGAGCTCGGCTTCAATGCTCTGCAGTGCGGTGGCGGGCATCGACGTGACGGTGGGTATCGATCGTCGGTGGGACGCTGTCCAGGCCGGGAATTTCCGGGCCGTGCCGAGTTCGCGATCGGGCACGCACGATCAACCGCCGCAGAACCCGGTCCCGACGGTTTTGGGCAGATTGCCCAGGGACGCCCGCCGATGTGCGCCGAGGTAGGCCGGGATCTCCCCGAACTCGCGGCGGCTGGCCCATCTCGGGGCGGGATTCAAGGCCGCCGCGCCGCGGGCGAACTGACGAGGCAGAGACGCCCGCGCCGTGCGATCGAACGCCCATCGTCCGCTGCTCCGCGCGCTCCTGCGTGGGCTCCCCCTGCTCGTGCTCGCGCTGTGGACGGAGCTCGGCGGCACCGCGAGCGCGCGGCTGCAGCCGTACTACGTGCTGCAGGGCATCGGGGTCCACGACATCAAGCCGCGCGTCCTGTTCGTACTCGACACCTCGGGGTCGATGTCGTGGAAGTCGCAGTCGTACGAGGACCAGTGCAGCTGGAACGAGTGCGAGGCCGCAGGGGGCGCGTCGCAGAGCCGCATCTCGACCGCTCGCCGGGCGATCCGTCAGGTGGTCGACAACCTCGACGGCGCCGCGACGTTCAGTCTCATGACGTTCGGCCAGGCTCGACCGCCGACGAGCGTGCCGGCGAGGTGCGGCAACGGCAGGCGCTTCCGGTGGTCGCAGTACCACGGCTACTTCTGGTGGGACTGGATCAACCGGTATGCCGGCTACAACGGCGCGTGGTGGTTGTGCAGCGGCAACACCAAGCGCCCGTACGCCTATCTCCGCTGGGATCAGCTCGGCGTGGGCTCGGTGATCACGGCCGACGATCAAGTCGGAGCCATCCCCGCGTCGCCGCTGATCTCGACGACATCCGCGAACATGCAGTCGACGACCAACGCGTCGCGCAGGGTCCAGTGGTTCCCCCAGTTCATGGGGATCCGCGCCAACCTCAACGCCACGACCGACCCCGACGGCTCGATCCTCGCGGCCACGGTCGGCGACTGGGGCAGCGACGCGCTCACGCGCACGACCAACGTCTGGGGCCAGGACTTCTACTATTGGCCGTACGTCGACGGCTTCGTCGGTTACTCGGCGAGCGTCGGCTTCCCCGCCGAGGGCAACGCCTACCCGCGACTCGGCATCGCGCAGGCCAGCACGACCTACCAGGCGGCCCTGTACGCGCCATTCTACCTCGATCTCCCCGCGAGCACGCCCGCGGCGGACCGCGGCCCCGCGAGCGAGACCTCGGCCCACGACGCGGTGCGCTCGGCGGTCGCGCCCTTGGTCGAGGGTGGCGTCGATGCGGACGGCGGCACCCCGTGGGCCAGCGCGATCGGGACCCTCGCCGGCACGCTCGTCGAGTCGAACGCGGTGTACGCCCACTCGAGCGTGTCCTCGTACCTGCGCTTCGTCGCCGAGGCCGAGACGACCGACATCTGCGCGCCGACGGTCGCGGTGCTCGTCACCGACGGCCAGCCCTCGCCCGCGACCGAGGGCGGCGCCGTGCTCCACGAGCGGCTCGCGGCGCTGCGCAACGAACTCGGGGTCAAGACCTACGTCGTCGGCTTCTTCCTCGACGCGTCGACGCTCCACGACATGGCGTGCGCGGCCGCCGGCGCGTGCTCGGGCAGCTGCACCTCGCCGTGCGACGACACGCCCGCCGCCGACTGGGACACCTGCGCCGATCCGTCGGACCCGGCGGGCGGCTGTGCCTACCTCGCCGACTCCGCCTCGACCTTGGCAAATGCGTTGACGGCGATCGTCACCGGCGCGCTGTCGGTCGAGGTCGACAGCGGACCGGGCACGCGCATGCAGGACTTCGGCGTGGGGACGAGCGGCGCCGCCGGCAGCGGCGAGATCGTGCAGACCACCACGCGCTCGTACACCGACTATCCCGGGTGGCGCGGCCACGTCGTGCGCAGCCTGTGCACCGACGAGGATCCCGAGAACCCCGGCCAGCCCGCGCCGTGGTGCGTCGATCAGCCCTTCGCGGTCGCCGAGCAGCAGGAGACGTTCGGCCCGTGTCCGCAGTCGCGGACGTGGGACGCCGGCGTGTGCCTGCAGCAGACCGCGTGGACGGATCGGCGGCTGTTCACCCACGATCACGACAACACTTTGGTCCCGATCGCCGACGCCGACGGCAAGGCGAGCGATGCGTTCGTCGCGCTGCTCGCCAGCGACGGGGGGCTGAGCGCCAGCGATGCCGAGGCCCACGGCGACGACATCGCGGCCTTCGTGCTCGGCCGCGACTTCCCCGACGGTTGGAAGCTCCCCGGGCTGGCCAACTCCGCGGCGGCGGTGGTCCGGCGGATCCCCAAGCTGCAGCTCAACCGGACCCCGGCCGTGGCGATCCGCGATCCGCACTGCGGTGGGCGACGGCTCTCCGAGGTCGACGCCGCGGGTCTGCCCGACTCGCTGGAGTCCTTCGCCCGCGACGCCTGGAGCGACGACGGGAAGCTCGACGCGCCCACGACCCACTTCGCGTACCAGGAGGCGGTGCTCATCGGCGACGACCTCGGGGTCCTGCACGCGTTCCAGCTCGACAGCGGCAACGAACTCTGGGGCTTGTTGCCGAGGTTCAGCCTCACCAGCCTGGTCGCGCAGTGGCGCAACGGCGCGGCCACGATGGGGCAACCCCCTGCGATCGTCGATCACAGCTACGGGATCGCGGCGACCGCCAACGACGGCTGGGTCTTCGACGCCGACGCCGACAAGTGGCGGCACCTCGCGGTCCTCGGGCTCGGCGCCGGCGGCAGCGAGTTCCTCGCCCTGGACGTCTCGCACATGAGCCCGTCGTCGGCCGACGGACCGGTCGAGATCCTGTGGACCTCGCAGGATGCCGCGCTCGCGGCGACCTACGACGCGTGGCTCGGGCAGACCTGGGCGCGTCCGGCTCTCGCGTACGAGGTGCCGGGGAACATCCTCGGGGTCGAGCCGACGACCCGACTCGTGCTCGGCTCGGGCTACCCGACGGTGGCCAGCGGCACGCGGGGCCGAACCCTGGTGTACGCCGACGCGCTGACCGGCGCGGTGCTCGAGCACGCGGTGCTGCCCGCACCCGGCGCGACCTTCGACAGCTCGTTCGGCGCCGTCGTCGATCCCGCGGTCGCGAGCCACTGCATCTCGCGGTACTGGGGCGAGGTCCAGGAGACGTACATCGCCGATCCTTCGGGCCGCATCTTCCGCTGGGACTTGGGCGGCGCCCACCAATCCGACGGCGGCGGCGTGTGGAACGGCGATGCGATCGCGTCGGTTCAACTCAACGCCTGCGAGGGCGCGGGCTCGAGCTGCACGGTCGGATCCAAGGGCGAGCCGTTCGCGTTCGGTCCCGCCGTCAGCGCGAGCGGTCGCATCGACGGCACGCAGGGTGGCGCCAGCGGGGAGCTGCCGGCGGGCATCGATCAGTTCCTGCTCGCGCTCGCCAGCGGCACGCCGGCCAACGACGCGATCCCCATGGCGACCTCGACGTTCCACAGCAGCCTGTACCTGCTCGTCGACGACCATTCCACCGATCACGATGGCGGCTTCGAGATCCCCGCGGGGGCGCCGCTCGTCGATCCCGCGGCGCTCGACACGTATCCGGGATACGCCCGCGTCGCCGTCACCGCCATCCCGCGCACGCGGACGTTCGTACCGTTCCCCGGGGCGCAGACCTACTCGGACGTCGGTCAGTTCTCGCGGGGGACGCGGCCGATCCGAGCGCCCCGCATCGAGGTGCAGGGTGTCGTCGACTCCGGCACGCTCGCGGATGCCGCGGGGCCGCAGACGATCGAAGGCGTCGAGGTCATCCGCGTCACGTACACGCTGTACGAGCCGCCGGCGAAGGCCTGCGACGATCGCTTCCACGACGGCACCAACAACATCTGGTACTCCGACGAGGGCGCGACCTACGAGGTCACGCTGCGACTGACCGCGGTGACCGGGCAGGGCTTCGATTTCACGCAGGGCGCGGGCGACAGCGGGCCGGTGACGTTCGCCGACGGCTACGCGCCGGCGCTGACGCTCGAGTCGGTGACGCAGGTCAGTGCCGGGGCGTGCGCGGACGGGAACTGCGGGCCGCGAGTCGAGGCCGCGAGCATGCCACCGTGCGACAACAACAGCCCGCCGCAGGGCGCCGAGACGCGGGGCTTCGCGGTGCCGCTCGAGGTGCGTGAGATATCGGGCTTCTCGCCGGTGGAGTGACGCGAGCCGGGGGCTGTCCCAGGTGATTGTGGCTCCGAGGGCCCTCGGAATGGCGTTCCGTGCGTCTTTGCCCCTGACCGCGATCCGCCGGGTGGGGCCGGCCCGTACGTGTGGGCGAGGACGACGATGCTGGGCCACACGCAACGGGGATCGGAGTCGATGCGGGCGAGCGCGGTGGAGGCGGCGGTCGCCCGATGCCGAACCTGCGGTGCGTCGGTGCGGGCGGGGTTCGGTCCATGCTCGGGCTGCGGCGCGCGGGTCGATCAGACGCGCGCGTACTTCGTCGGCACTTCGGCACCGGAGTCCACGCGGGTGTGCACGCCGCCGCCCGCCGATCTCGCCACGGGCGACGACGCGGATGCGGAATACGCCGCTGAGGAAGACGACGACTCTGGCGAGGTCACGCAGGTCGATGCGGTGATGCCCCGGAAGCGTGCCTTCGACGCGACGTGGCTGGCGATGATCGCCGAGTCGCAGCGCTCGTCGCGATCCGCGGCCGAGCTCGTGTGGGACTCCCTCGAAGGCGAGGACCAGACGTCGGTGTGGTCGTCCGAGGGGACGAGCGACGCCACCATCGCCGACTTCGCACCGGTCGACGATGCGCCACTGGCGTTGACCGACGATGGCGCCGATGCGTCGGAGGATCCGGAGCACACCGATCATGCGATGGTCGACCACGACACCGCTCGGCACGCGATCGTCCCGCTGCGCTGGGTCGAGGCCCGTACGACCGAGCCCGTCGTCTGCACGACCTCGAAGATGCCCCCGGCCCGCGCCGCCCTGCTGCTGCGCCTCGCGCCCACGGGCTACGCCGGATCCGGCACGCCTGTCGACGCCGCGGTGGTGCCCAGGGATCGACTGCTCGACGTCGGCCGCGCCTGCGCGGGCCCGTGGTCGGGCGATCCGTACCTCGACGCGCTGCACGTCCGCCTGCTCGCCGACGCCGACGGCGTCCGCGTCATCGACGATGGATCCCGCGGCGGCGTGTGGCTGCGCATCGCCGGGGCGCACTGGCTCCGCGACGGCGACGCGTTCCGCATCGGCGAGCAGTTCTTCGCCTACGACGGCCCCGAGGGCGAGGCGCCGGCGCAGCTTCAGATGATCGATCACGAGCACCGGTTCGGCCCCGCGATCGCCATCGACGGCGTGACGGTGATGGGCCGCGTCGCGCCGCACGTGGTGCTGATGCACGACCCCTACGTCTCGGGCGAGCACTGCCGCATCGTGCCGGGGGACGACGGCGTCGTGCTCGAGGACCTCGCGAGCAGCAACGGCACCTGGGTGCGGATGCGCAGCGGCGATCTGATCCCGTTCGGTGGCGTGGTGGCGATCGGGCGCAGCGTGTACCGGGTGACGGCGGCGGAGGGGCAGGGGTGAGCGCAGCGCGGCGCCCCCCGCAGGTTCGGCGCCCGGGTTGCAGCGCCGCGATCGTCGGTCACACTCCGCCGTGTCACCCTCGACGAAGTTGATCCTCGCCGGTGCAATCGGCATCCTCGGCCTCGTCGCCGTGGTCGCGCCCGCCGCCGCAGCTCGCACCATCGAGGAGCCCGCCTACGAGATCGTCGAGTCGTTCGACGGCTTCGAGGTGCGGGCCTATGCCAAGCGCGTGGTCGCGCAGACTCGGGTCGGCGGTGACGCGCGCGAGGCCTCGTCCGCGGGCTTCAAGATCCTCGCCGCGTACATCTTCGGGGCCAACCGCAGTCGCGCGTCGATCGCGATGACGGCCCCCGTCGGCCAGGCGCGTGCGGGCGAGTCGATTGCGATGACGGCGCCCGTCGGCCAGCGCAGGGATGCCGAGGACTGGCTCGTCACCTTCACGATGCCCGCCGCCCAGACGCTGGAGACGCTGCCCGAGCCCCTCGATGCGCGGGTGGAGCTGCGCGAGACGCCCGCGCGGCGCGTCGCGGTGCAGCGGTTCTCGGGCAATCCGCGGCCGCCGATCGTGGAGGAGCGCAAGCGCGAGTTCCTCGAGCGGCTGCGCGCCGAGGGCCTCGAGCCTGAGGGCGAGGTCGAGTATGCGCGCTACGATCCACCCTGGGTCCTGCCGATGCTGCGTCGCAACGAGCTCTGGGTCACGCTCGCGGAGCCGGTCGTGTCCGGCGGTTGACGCGTCGAGGCGTGACCGGCACCGGTTCGCGGTACGCTGATCGGGTTTGCTGCTGGCGCTCGCCATCGCCCTGGTCGCGTCGAACGAACCCACCGTCGCGGAGCGGCTGCGCCTCGGGTGGACCTCGCCGCCGGGATGTCCCACCGCGAACGATGTCCGCGTCGCGGTCGATCGCAACCTCGCGGGCGACGTGATCGACGGGCCGTGGGAATCGATCGCGGTCGAGGGGCGGATCGAGCCGACCACCGCTGGCTGGGCGCTGCACGTTCGGGTCGCGCTGCCCGATGGCCACCTCGAACGTACGCTCGCGAGCGACGCCTGTGACGAGCTGGCCGATGCGGCGGGCCTCGTCATCGCAGTCGCGCTCGATCCGCTGCGCGACGCGTCGCCGCGGCCGATCGTCCCGGTCCCGATTCCGTCGCCTCCCGCGGAGGATCGGGAGGCGGCGCCGCGCCTCGGACCCGACGATGGTGCGGAGTCGCGACCCGCGGCCCGTCGCGCACGTCCGCCGATCGACCTGCGCCTCGGCGTCCTCGGCGAGCTCGGCTCGCTCGGCACGCCGCGCGTCGGCGGTTGGCTCGGGGTCGGTGTCGTCGGCCGGCGCGCTCGACTCGACGTCGCCGGGCAGTACTGGGCGCCGCGGCGCCTCCACCCCTTCGACGGCGCGTCCGCGGCGGGCGTCGCCCTCGCGCAGGGCGGCGGTTCGATCCGCGGCTGCGTCCTCGCGCTGCGGGGGCCGCTGACCCTCGCGACCTGCGTCGGGGGCGAGGCCGGGGCGGCGCGGGGCCGCGGCCTCGGGCTCGCGCGCGTGCACGCGAGTTGGGCCCCGTGGGCGGCGGTGGTGCTCGGGCCCGAGCTGTCGTGGACCTCGCGGCGCCGCGTCGGGCTTTGGGTGGCCGCGGACGCGATGGTGCACGTGGTGCGGCCGCGGTGGCGCGTCCGCGACCTCGGGATCGGGGCCCGCACCGGACCGGTCGGCGTCCGCCTCGTCGTGGGTCCGAGCGTGCGGCTATGAGCGCGGTCGCGGCGACGGAGTTCCTGCGACGAGGCGGGCGTCGGGCGGCCATCGCGGTCGCGGCGACGGAGTTCCTGCGACGAGGCGGGCGTCGGGCGGCCATCGCGGTCGCGGCGACGGAGTTCCTGCGACGAGGCGGGCGTCGGGCGGCCATCGTGGTCGCGGTGACGGAGTTCCTGTGACGAGGCGGGCGTCGGGCGGCCATGAGGGGGAGTTGTCCGCGGTCTCCAGCCTCGCGCCCTCGGTCGGCGCCGCATCCGAACGCACCGTCGCAGAGGACTACGCGGCGCTGTTCCGCGCCCACTACGGGCGCGTCGTCCGGTGGCTGACGGTGCTCGGGGTCCCCGCGGCCGAGGTCGACGACGTCGCGCAAGAGGTGTTCCTCGTCGCCCATCGCCGCCGCGATCAGCTCCGCCCCGACGCCTCGGTCGCCGGGTGGTTGATGGGGATCAGCCGCCGCGTCGGGGCGACGGCGCGGCGCACCCGCGAGCGGGCGACGGCGCGGGCCAACCACGCCTCGCCGCCGTCCGAGCCACCCGATCCCGAGACCGTCGCGATGCACACCGAGGCCGCCGGCGTGCTCCAGGGGTTCCTGGCCACGTTGCCCGAGGAGCAGCGCCTCGTGTTCGTGCTCTACGAGATCGACGGGGCCAACGCGACCGAGATCGCCGAGGCCATCGGCATCTCGGCGAACACCGTGCATTCACGGGTACGTCTGATCCGCGAGAAGCTCGGTCGCCTCGTCGCCCGGCAGCGCGCGAAGGGGGAGCACGACGATGGTTGACGCACGTGAATCGATCCCCGAGCTCGAGCCCGGCGTCGCCGAGTTGCTCGCGTCGTTCCAGCGCGAGACGGCACGGGATCCGGTCCAGGTCGAGGCTGCGCTGCAGCGGGTCACCGCGCGGTTGGCCGCCCCCGCGGCGGCCACCGGTGTGGTGTCGTCGGCGGCCGCGAAGCTCGTGGTCGCGGGACTCGTGCTCGGTGGCTGTGCATGGTGGGCTGCGACGCGGGCGATGCCCGAGCCGAGCGTGTCGGCGCCGGCCCCGATGGAGGCGACGCCGGATCGCGTCGCGGTCGAGGCGGTCCCGGCTGCGCTGCCCGAGGTGGTCCCGCCCGCGCCGTCCGAGGTTGCGGTGCCCTCGGCCGCAGCGAACACCGCGGCGCCGCCTGCCGTGCGGGCACCGGCCGCGCGCGCGCCACGATCGAAGCCCGCGCCCGTCTCCGATGCGCCCACGGGCACGGCCTCGCTCGCCGCCGAACTCCGGTTGCTGACGGCGGCCCGGAGCGCGCTGCGGAGCGGCGATGCCGAGCTCGCGCTGCGACGGTTGCGGGAACACCTCGCATCGTTCCCGGACAGCTCCCTCGCCCGCGAGCGCGAGGCGACCGAGGTGAAGGCCCTGTGCGCGCTCGGTCGCATCGACGACGCGCGCACGCTCGCGGCGGCGTACGCGGCTCGGTTCGGTCAGCCCGCGGCGCCGCTGCTGTCGACCTGCGGAGACCGACCATGAACCTCACGCGTCCACCACATCCCGGCGTATTCGTCGCCGTCCTCGCGATCGCCGGATGCGTCGTCGATCGCGATGCCGGCACCTTCGCCGCCGAGTCCACCGGCACATCGAGCACGGGCACCGGTGCGCCCGACGACGACGTCGGCAGCTCCGACGACGCCTCGACCGGCGCGGCCAAGCTCGATCTCGCGGGCCTCGATCTCCCCGCCGAGGAGTGCGTCTCCGTGAGTCAGAGCAGCTCGATCGTCGAGGCCCCGTCCGACATCCTCGTGGTCGTCGACCACGCAGCCTCGTACGACGCGATGCGGTCCGTGTTCTCCAACTTCTCGCTCCTCATCGGCAACGACGCCATCGAGGACGTGCGCGTGGTGATGCTCGCCGGATCCCCGGCGGATGGGGGCGGCGTGTGCATCGACGAGCCGCCCCTGGGCCTGGGCATGTGCCCCGAGGCCGACACGAACCCCCCGATGTATCACCACATCGCCGAGGTGATCGCCGCGCCGACGCTGCTCGAGCAGGTCCTCGCGAGCCACGGCGCGTGGGGCCCGACGATGCGCGCCGGGGCATGGAAGCACCTTTGGGTGGTGAGCAGCGCCGACGCGAGCCTGCCGACCGACGAGTTCGTCGCCGGACTCGTGGCGCTCGATCCCGACTTCGAGCGCTTGACCGTCCACGCGATGGTCCCCGCGACGCCGGAGGATGGTTGCTCGGTCCTCTTGCCCGGCACGGAGGCCGGCGACGCGTCGGCCTACATCGCCTTGGCCGAGGCGACCGGCGGGGTGTTCGAGCCCCTGTGCAACTTCAACGTCGGCGTGCTCTTCGACCAGATGTTGGATCGCATCCACGAGGTTTCGCTGTCCTGTGCGTACGAGATCCCGCCGCCGCCGGACGGGCAGGTGTTCGACCCGGGGCGCGTCAACGTCGACTACGACGATGGCTTCGGCCTGCAGACGATCGGCCACGTCGCGAGCGCGGCCGACTGCGCGTCGGTGGCCAACGGCTGGTACTACGACGACGACGCGGCGCCGACGACCGTGCTCATGTGCCCGCAGACGTGCGGGCGCTTCGAGGCCGCGGATCAAGCGAGCATCGAGCTACGGTTCGGTTGTGCGACGGTGCCCGCGGGTTAGCGCTGCGCCGCGTCGATGACGGACTCACTCCGAGGGTGTCGGTGTCCGTCGCTTGAACCGCGGGCGCCACACCGCCAGCGCGATGTTGACGATCGACAGGAACGCGATCACCCCGAGGCCGCCGCGCTCGTGACGGATGAACTCGGCGAGCTCCTCGGCGTCGGCCGGCTCACCGGCGGCGATCCGCGCGGAGACCTCCGCGGCCCCCTGCGCGGGGCCCGACACGGCGACCAGCGTACCCTCGAGCACGAGCACGGTGGTGGCGGCCTTCAGCCACGCCCAGCCGGCGTTCTGGAACGGGTGATGGGCCGCGATCGCCCCGAGCCCGCTGACGAGCACGACCAGCAGCGACGGCACCAACAGCCACTGTGAGATCAACAGGATCGCGTGGCGCATCGCGGCGTACTCGAGCGGTCCGCGACCATCGGCGGCGAACGACAGGATCGCCTGGGCCGCGATGGCGCCCATGAGCCCCGCGCCGCCGACCTCGTGCAGGAACTTGAGGGTCCTTCGCATGATCCTGCCCGCTCGCCGTCGGAGGCGGGCCCCATCGAGGGTAGCGCACGCGGCGGAGAATGCCCGCGTCAACCCGGCGGTCGGCGCCGCGGATCGTCCGCGAGCACGGTGTGGCCGGTCCGCGCGGGTGGGGGCGACCCGCCCGGTGGGTGCGCCGCCGCGGCCTGCTGCTGCGCCCAGTACTCGTGCTGGGCCTGCTGCTGGGCGTAGTACTGCTGTTGGGCGTAGTGCTGCTGCTGGGCCGCGTGGGCCTGCGCGTGCGCGTGGGCCTCCGCCGCATCGTCGCCGGCGAGCGCGGTCTTCATGGCGAATCGCACCATCAACGCGCCGCCCACGACGATCAACGCCGGCAGCGCATACGCGATGATCGGCACGTTGCCGATCCCGAGCCCGATCCACGTGAAGCCGTCCGCCATCGCCACCGGCGCCGCGAACAACCACAGGTCGTAGACCCCGTGCAGCCCGACGGCGATGAGGTAGCCGCCGAACATCCCGGGACCGCGCCCATCGAAGCGGCGCCGCGCGGCGAAGTAGCCCATGATGGCGCCCCACGTGGCGTGACCGGGGACCGCGAGCACCGCCCGGCCGAGGAACAGCGACACGTACTGCGAGAAGGAATCGGGGAGCAGCAACAGGTACGCGACGTTCTCGACCAGCGCGAACCCGAGGCCCGCGCGCGCGCCGTAGACGATGCCGTCCATCCGCTCGTCGAACTCCGGGCGGCGCCAGGCGAACAGCCACATGCTCGCCATCTTCGCGAACTCCTCGGGGATCGCCGCGATGACGAACGCCATGTACGCGGCCCCGGCGTAGCTGCTGGGCCCGTCCTGGCCGTGCAAGCCGCTCGGGCCGAGCTCCTGCAGCAACTCGCCGATGAGGATGACGGGGATCGCCGACAGGCCGCCGGCGAGCGCGACCCGACGCAGCGTGCTGCGGGGCTCGGGGCGCTTGGCGTCGAGCCGGTCGAACAGCAGCATCGCCGCGATCGCGGGCAGGGCACCCATCAAGGCGAGCTGGAGTTGGGCGAGCCCCATCGGTCGACGCCAGTGTACGCGACGCCCGCCCGGTCGCGGTCGAGCGCACGCCGTAGGCGGTCGAGGGCGACGATGTGCCCGATCCCCGTGCGGCAGCACGCGCCGAGGCCACGCGCGCCGGCGAGGGCGCAACCGCGGGCCAGCTCGGCGAAGGCGTCGGCCCGCAGCGGCGCACCGACGAAGCGACGCGCCCGTCCGTCGTAGGGCTCGCCGCCGTTGGGGTACGCGATGCGGGGCTTCGCGGCGGTCTGTCCGAGGAGCGTGAGCGCCCCGAGCACGTGCCACGGCGCGCAACAGTTCACGCCGACCGCGACGATCCCCGGGGCCGCCGCGAGGACCTCGGCGGCGCGCACGAGCGGCTCGCCCGACGCGAGCGTCCGCGCGTCCCGGAGCGTCATCGACACCCACGCCGGCGTCGCGAGCCCGGCCATCGCGTCGACGATCGCCTCGAGCTCGCGGATCGACGGGATCGTCTCGAACGCGATCACGTCGGCGCCGTCCTCGAGGATCTGCGCGCGCTCGCGGTGGAACGCGGCGATCTCCGTGCGCGCGATGGGTCCGAAGTCGCCGGTGTACTCGGCGCCGTTCGCCAGGGTCGCGCCATAGCTGCCGGCGGACGCCGCGACGACGCGGACGCGACCGTCGGCCGCGAGACGATCGCGGGCCCGCGCCGCCAGGCGGACCGCCGTGCGCAGGACGTCCACCGCGGCGGCCTCCGACAGCCCGCGGGCCCGCAGCCCGCCGAGGCTCGCCTGGTAGCTCGCGGTCGTGGCGACGTCGGCCCCGGCGCGGAAGAAGTCGAGGTGCACCCGGACGATCGCCTCGGGGTCGTCGATCAGCAGCCGCGCCGACCACAGGGGATCGTCGAGATCGTGGCCGCGGCGGGCCAGCTCGGTCGCGAGGCCGCCGTCGAGGACGACGAGCGATGTCTGCTCGCCGAGTCGTCGCCACGCGTCGGTCATGGTCGCGCGCCCTCGTGCGTCCCCGCGACCATCCCGAGGTCCGTCGCCAGCTCGGGGTTGTCGGGGCCACCGCGCCAGATCCAGCGATCGAGCAGGTAGTGCGTCACCTGGGGCACCGAGAGGATCGCCACCGCGGCCGCGGTCGCGATCGGGTGCTGCAGCGGCGCCGATGCGCCGAACAGCCCCGGCCGGTCGTGCCACACGAGGCGATCCCACAGCGCCTCCTCGCCGATCGCCAGCGCGAGCAGGCCGAGGCCGTACACCGCGAGCAATGCGGCCGGCCCCACGACGAGCCGGGTCCGCGCGCACAGCCGCGAGACCTGCCGCCGTCCCCCGGCGATCCACACCAGGGCGAGGTACGGCACGCCGTGCATCACGACGTTGGTCAGCGTGAAGATGCGATCGTCGTCGTACACCACGATGCCGAGGTGCCAGTTGAGCGCGGGCACCAGCACCAGCGCCGCGACCATCGGGTTGCGGTCGCCGCGGACGCGCAGCTGCACGCGGCGCGCGACGAACACCCCGAGCACGATCGCGCCGAGCGTCAGCGCGATCGTGCCGAGGGCGTGGGGAACGACGTCGAAGAGATCGCCCTCGACGAACCACGCGAACTCCCGCGGCAGGTTGGCGTGCCACCACAGCACCGGCCCGGCCGTGCCCGCCCAGACCGCGAGCTTGGCCAGCCGTCGATCGAACGCCGACTCGCCGCCCTTGCGCCCGTAGATCGCGGCGAAGCCGACGTGCTGCATGATGAAGTGGAAGATCGCGAGGTAGGCCATCGCGGTCCAGAACCCGGTCGGAGACTCGAGGTGGAGCAGGAACGCGAACCACGCGACCAACAGCGGAAGCACCACCAGGCGTCGGCGATGGCGCGCCCGCGCCGAGGGATCGAGGTACGTGCGGTAGAGCGTCGCCCAGACGTGGGCCACGTCGACGACGAGCACCAGCACGATCCAGCCGAGCAGGCCGAGCGGACGATCGGGCGCGCCCATGGCCGCGATGCCGAGGGCAACCACGGCCGAGGCCACGCCCGGTCCGACGAACCAGGCCGCGTCCCACCGCGGCGACACGATCGCGATCGGCGGCCGGTCGCTCATGCCGGAATCATCGGTGTCACCCGATGCCCCATCGCGACCAACGCCGACTCGGCGGCCGCGACCCCGAGGGCGAACGCCTGCTCGAACAGCGGCAGGCCGCCGACGTCGGCTGCGCACGGTTGCACCCGACCCACGGCCGCGCGCGCGGCTGCGGCGCTCGCCGAGAACAGCGCGCCGGGGCGCGGTCGCACCATCGCGTGGCCCCACCGACACACGTGGACGGCCCGCACGTGCCGGGCGATGTCGCCGTGCATCCGCGTCAGCTGAGCGATCACGTGGTCGGCCAGCTCCGGCAGCCCGGCCTCGAGCAGGGCCTCGCGCCGCAGCGCAAGCCCTGCGGCGTCGTCGGCGGGGCGCGGCTCGTAGTAGGTGACCACCGCGCCGGGGCGGCGCTCGGCGATCCGATCCTCGAGGTGGTTGGCGACCACATAGCCGAGGTGGTCGCCGCCGATCTCGACGTTGTCCCACGACAGCGGTGCGCCGGTGCCCCCCGGGCGTTCGTCGAGCTCGACGTTGGCGACCAGCCACGGCGTGTACGTCAGGGCGTCGGCGGGCAGGGGATCACGGCCGGGCGGTAGCACGTGGCGGAGCACGAACCGCGGCGCCGCCCAGAGCACGCGCTCGGCCCGGATCGCGAAGGTCTCGTCGCGCGCGCTGTCCCACGCGACGACCCGCCCCGTGTCGGGATCGATGCTGCGCACGAGCACGCCGGTGCGCAGCGCGTCGCCGAGCCCGGCCCGCGCGGCGATCCGCTCGCACAGCGCCGCGTTGCCCTGCGGCCACGACAGCAGCAGGCGATCGCGCTCGTCCTCGAGCCCGCGGGCGAGGAAGTGGTGCAGCCCCGCGAACGCCGAGGCCTGCTCGATCGTACAGCCGTAGTCGTCGCGGCAGCCGTAGTCGCACAGCCAGCGTAGCCGCCAGTCGTCGAAGCCCTCGGCGTCGAGCCACGCCGCCATCGTGATCGCATCGAGGCCGCGCAGCTCGTCGCTGCTGCGCCACACCGGCAGATCGAACAGCCGGCGGCCGTCGGCGCCGTCGCGATCGAGGCCGCGCAGCCGCTGGCGGAAGCGGGCGAGCTGGGCCAGCGCGGCATCGTCCGCGCCCGAGGCCGGGTACAGCCCGTCGTGCCACAGGCCGCGGTGGCGGTGGCGCTCGATCGGATCGCGGACGGTCCCACGCGGATCGTACTCGGGGGCGCCGGTGGCATCGCGGCCGACGACGAGCCCGAGGTCCTCGAGCAACGCGTGCAGCGCGACGAAGCGCGGGGGCGGCACGGGCAGGTAGTGCGCGCCCATCGGGTAGGCCGAGCGCGGCAGCGATCCGCCGCGCGCCGTGCCGCCGGGCTCGTCCTCGAGCTCGAGCACGCGCACGTCGGCGAAGCCGGCCTGCCGCAGGCGCCACGCCGCGCACAGGCCCGCGACGCCGGCCCCGACGATCACGACGCCGGCCGACTCTTCGCGCGACGGCGGCGTCGGATCGCGGCGGCGCAGCCGATGGCCGCGCTCCGGATCGGGCCCGACGAACGCGAGCGTCGGGGCGACCGGCGCGTCCGAGCGACAGGCCAGGCCGCTCGCGAGCGCCGCAGGGACGCCGGCGAGCACGCCGCGACGCGTCCAGTGCCCGCGGGGGCTCATCCCCGCCGTCCCGGGGAGCGCAGATCGGACTCGTAGTAGTGCACGAGCAGCTGCTCGTTGAGCTGGTTGATCCCGACGTCGGGCGGCGCCTGATCGGCGGGGAAGACGAACAGCCCCGGCAGCATCGCGTCGGTCAGGAACCGTCGCGGCGGCCCCGGGGCCAGCGTCGTCGGCGGCACGACGCGACCCTTGGCCGCGAGCACGAAGCCCCAGTCGCCGAACGATGGCACGTGCACGTGGTACGGCACCGCCGAGAGCTCGCTGGCCTCGAGTGTGCGGACGATGCACCAGAACGCCTGCGGGGCGAGGTACGGCGAGGTCGACTGGACGACGAACGCGCCGTCGTCGGCGATGCGCCCCGCGAGCAGGCGATAGAACGCGCGCGTGTACAGCTTGCCCAGCGAGAAGTCGTTCGGGTCGGGCAGGTCGACGATCGCGACGTCGAAGCGCGGCGCGTCGGCGTCGCGCTGCTCGGCCAGCCACTGCATCGCGTCGGCGTTGTGGACCGTCACGCGCGGGTCGTCGAACGCGTGCCGGTTGAGCTCGACCAGCACGGGGTGTGTGGCGAACAGCTCGGTCATGCCGGGATCGAGGTCGACGAGATCGATGCTCGCCACCCGCGGATCCGACAGCGCCTCGCGCAGCGCCAGCCCGTCGCCGCCGCCGAGGGCCAGCAGCCGCAGGCCGTCGGGGCGCGGCGGCGCGATCGCCAGGACCGGATGCACGAGCGCCTCGTGGTAGCGGTGCTCGTCGACGCTCGAGAACTGCAGGTTGCCGTCGATGAACAACCGCAGATCGTCGCGCCACCGCGTCAGCGTGAGGCGCTGATAGGGCGTCCGCTTCGAGAAGACCACCGGCGCGTCGTAGAGCTGCGTCTCGCCGAACTCTTCGATCGACGGCGCCAGGAAGAACGCGCCGCCCAGGCCCGCGCCGCAGAGCCAGGTCATCGCGTGGCGGCGGCCCCAGGCCGCGATCTGCCCGCGGAACGTGTGCAGGAACCACAACGCCACCGTGGCGTTGACCAGCCCGAACAACAGGGCGGTGCGGACCAGCCCGAGGTGCGGCAGCAGCAGCAGCGGGAACAGCATGCTCGCCGCCAGCGAGCCGATGTAGTCGAACGCGAGCACGCGGGCGACCACGTCCTTGAGCGCCGCGCCGCGCTGGAGGATCCGCAGCAGCAACGGGATCTCGAGCCCCACCATGGTGCCCACCGCCGCGAGCAGTCCGAACAGCAGCGGACGCACCGTGGCGAGGTGCGCGAAGCCGAGGAACAGCGCGGTGGCCGAGAAGCCGCCGACCCAGGCGATGCCGAGCTGGATCGCCACGAACCGGCCGTGGAGGTCGCGCTCGATCCCCTTGGACAGCCACGAGCCGAGGCCCATCGCCGACATGTAGACGCCGATGACGAGGCTCCACTGCGTCACCGAGTCGCCGAGCAGGTACGAGGCCATCGTGGCGCTGACCAGCTCGTAGACCAGGCCCGCGGTGGCGACCGCGAGGACCGACAGCAGGAGCGCCCGGTCGTCGCCGGGACGTGCCGCCTGCACGCCGACGTCGCCGGGCTCGGCTGCGGTCGCCCCGTCGATGGAGCCCGGCACCACGGCGTCGTCGGTCATGCGCGCGGGCCTAGCCCTGGATCGCCGCGCTGATGATCATCGAGATGCCGATGATGACCGCGCCGATGATGATGCCCAGGGAGATGTTCTGATCCTCCTCGATCTCCTTGCGGATCGAGAACGGCGACACCTTCACGATGAGCAGGAACGCGAGGCCGAACAGCGCGAAGCCGATGGCCGAGAAGACCAACGCGGCGACGAAGGTGTTCTCGGTGAAGGCCAACAACGGCATCGACGCGAACGAGGACGCGGGAATGGCAGACGCGAGCAGGGTCATCACTTGCCTCCGTGGTAGCCGCCGCCGGACCAGATGAAGATCGGGGCGCCGCGGACGGTGCCGGTGCCCCTCTCGACCTGGCCGCGGTCGGGTGTGGTGGTGAGCAGGGCACCGTTGGGCGCCTCGAAGCCGAGCAGCGCGAGGCTGCCCAGCGAGAGGACCCAGTAGACGACGTGGCGGACGCGGATCATGGGGCTCCTAGGACGACGGGGCGTAGTCGCTGTTCTTCCACCGCTGCGCCTCGACCATCAGGCCGAAGCACCACAGCAACACCGGGATGAAGACGATGACGAGCAACGGCAGGACGATGTACCGCGAGAGCACGACGTCGCGGCGGATGACGACGGTGTAGACGAGGCCCGCAGGCGGCGTCGTCGAGGTGCCTTCGCCGGCCTGGGGGGTGACCTGCAGGGTGTAGCTCCCGGTCGGGACCCCGCCCATGGTGACGGTGTTGTGGTTCGACCCTTCGGCCCACGACTCCCCGCCCTCGACGCCGTGCCACTCGTCGGCCTCGACGCCAACGCCGATGGCCTCGTCGCGATCGTGGGGCACGAGCAGGACTTCGGCGTAGGCCCACGCGTTGGACAGCGGCTGGGCCGAGAACTCGACCGAGAGCGCCGTGACGTCGCCGGCCGGGCCCAGATCGATCTCCTGCGTGATCGGCTCGGTGATCGCCGAGCGGCCCTGGAACGCGACGACCTCTTTGCGCGAGGCCGAGTAGCCGATGCTGATCGCGACCCACAGCACCAGCAGCACCGCGCACGACACCCACGTGACCGCCGCGCCCTGCTTCCACCGGTTGGGCCGGAACGGGCCCACGCCGACGATGTTCGGCGGCCGCCCCGACAGGCCGAACGCCCTCCACACCGCGTCGCCGTCGAGGTGCTCCATCGCGGTGTACGCGATGTCGGCCCCGTTCTCGTCGTGCGTCTCCTCGACCGAGAGTCCGAACGGCGGCAAGACATAGTCGTGGGCGACGGCCTGATCGCCGGCCCGGATCTGCCACGGGAACTCGCCCTCGACGTAGGTCACCCGCGCCAGCGAGGTCTGGAAGTGGCGGTACCGCTTGCCGCCGAACTTCGCGACCTTGCGCGCGAAGTACATCCCGATCTCCGGCGCGCCGTCGAGCGGTCGACCGATCGCCCAGTGGCGGTCGTAGACGAAGAACAGCAGGAAGCGGTAGCCGAGGTACGGGTTGTAGAGCAGGAACTCCTGCCACGGGTACGCGATGCCGTCGTCCCCGGTGACCTCGCGCCACACGATGCCGACGACCTCCCAGGTCGCGCCGTCGAGGTTGCCGCGGGCGTGCAGCGGCAGCGCGCTCGGACGTTGCTGGCGACGGACCTCGACCAGCAACGCGAGCGCGCCGGAGTCGGACGGCGACAGCTCGCTGCCGCAGTACGGGCAGACGACCTTCTCCACCGTGCCGAAGGCGCCGCGCGTGATCGGGCCGCCGCACGACGGACACGCGATGGTCTCGACCTGCGCCTCGTCGCGGAACGGCCGCTGGGGCGCGGGGACGACGGTCTGCGAGGACGGGGTCATGCGCGGGCGCCCCCGGCCGCGGGCGGCTGCGGCATCGGCCACCCCGCGAAGCGCCGCAGCGGGTGCATCCCGAGCTGCATCAGCGTGGCGCTGCGCCCGAAGTACGGCACGGGCCGGGCGTGGTTGCCGTCGTTGCCCCAGTCGAGCGTGACGAACTCGCCGCCCGCGCCCCGGAGATCGGCGCTGTAGAACGACAGGCCCGGCTCGGCGGTGAAGGGGAGCTGACCCTCGGCGCCGCGGTACTGCGCGACGCGGGTGTCGACCACGACCAACGCGGTGCCGTCGATCGTGAGCGTGGCGCCGACCGTGAACGCGCGGTGCGTCGGGACGCCGGCGACGGTGCTCGGGTCGCGCGGGCGCAGCACCGCGTATTGCCCGAGCGCCTCGGCGAGCCACCCGATGGTGCCGTCGCGGAAGCCGAGGAACCACTCGTTCCAGGTGCCGCGCCCGTACGAGACCTGCAGCCGTCCGAGGATCTCGAAGGGGGCACCGCGGAAGTTGCCGCGGGCGCCGAGCAGCAGCGGCGAGCCGTTGTCGAAGATCGCGCTGACCTTGCCGACCAGCCGCAGATCGACGCCGGTGCGCACGATCGTCGAGCCGCAGTACTCGCAGACCAGCGTCACCGTGGTCCCGCGGAACGGGGCCGGGGCCCCGCACTCGGGGCAGAAGATCGAATCCGGGGGGCCGTTCACGGGCGCCCGCATCATGCCACAGGCGGCTACGGTACGTCCGCGCCGACCACGTCGAGGGCACCGTCCCGCGTCGGCCGTGCGTCGCCGTCGAGGTCGACCGGCGGATCGCCCGTACGCCAGATCCCCGCGTCCTCGAACAGCGTGCCGGGCACGAGGTGGAAATCGCCGCCCGCCGCATCGACGAACCACCCGGCGTTGAAGCTGCCCTGCACGGTGTTGCCGTCGCCGTCCAGGCCCGGGGTGTCGACGACGCTGTCGGCCACGTCGAGGGCCAGGCAGCTGATGGACGGCGGATCCAGCCCGACGACGATGCTGTTCCGGAGCGAACCGCCGCCGCCGCCGAGGCAGCGGATCGACGCGTTCATGCTGCTGTCGTTGCCGGCGATGCTCGAGGCGACGACGTCGATGGTCGCGCCGTCGACCCGCAGCGCCTGACGATCGGCCAGGCCGGTCCCGCCGGCGCCGACGACCGAGGTGCGCAGGTGCAGCAGGCTGCCATTGGACGCGTCGATGCCCCCGCCTTGGTTCTGGACGATCTCGCTGCGGTCGATCCACGCGATCGCGTCGTCGAGGACGATCGCAGGGGCTTGGGCGTTGCTGCGCCAGCGCAGCCGCCACGCGAACAGCGTCGCGCCGTCGACCGTGAGCGTCGGCGCGCCGGTGGCGTCGAACTCCGGGGTGCCATCGTCGGCGGCGAGCACCGCGACCACGCGCGTGCCGTCGATCGTCACCGCCTCGGTGTAGGGCTCGCTGGCCGCGAACACGCGCAGCGTCCCGCGCGAGGCCTGGCCGATCTGCGCCAGGGCGTCGCCCACGGTGCAGTACGGGGCCGCGGGGGTGCCCGTCGCCGCGCCACAGTTGGCCGCGTCGCCGTCGACGAACCACACCCGATCCTCGGGCATGCAGCTGCCCTCGTCGAAGTGGCAGGCGCTCAGCGGGCACTGGGCGTGATCGCTGCAGCCGACGCACGTGTTCGTGGCCGTGTCGCAGACCGGTACCGTGCCTGTGCACACGGTGGCGTCGCCTTCGCGGCACTGCACGCACGCATCGCCCTCGCACAGCGGCGCGTCGGGATCGAGCGCCGCGCAGGCGCCGTCGGGATCGGGCGTCGCCGAGCACGTCACGCAGCTGCCCATGCTGCAGTGGGGCGTCGGCGCGGCGCACTCGTCGTCGGTCGTGCACTCGGGCGCGGTGCTCGAGGAGTCCGCGGCGGTCGTGTCGGGGGCGGGCGCCGTGGTCGAGCCCGTGCTCGACGCGGCGTTGGTCGTGTCGGCGGGCGCCTCGGTGCCGGTGCCCGTCGCGCACGCCCCGGTCGCGCAGGTCGTCCCGCAGTCGTCGGAGGCGCACGCGGGCGCGTCGTCGGGGCCGCCGCAGGCGGCGAGGACGGCGGTCGCACAGCACACGAGCCAGGGGCGCAGATCGAGTCTCACGGTCGCGCTCACCGTAGCACGGCGGTGCGGTGGCCGAGGGATCAGTACGCGACGATCTCGTCGAACCACACCGCGCAGCCGGCCGGGTCTCCGTCGAGGGCACCGACGCGCAGCGACGGCGCGTCGCCGGCACGCGCGGGCCCGCTGATCCCGGTCACCTGCGCCGCGACGATCTCGTCGACGAACACGGCGACGTAGCCCGACAGCGGATCGGTCGCGATGCGCCACCGCGCCCATGGGCCCGCGTCGAGCAGCACGTCGGGGTCGAGCGCGTGCAGGGCCGTCCTGCCCGTGGCATCGCGGGTCCCGAGGGCGACGCCGGTCGGGGTCATCTGCAGGAACACCACGACCGGCGTCGGTCCCGGGAACACGATCTCGGCGAGGCGGACATCGGCGATGCAGGTCTCGAGGTGCAGGGCGAACTGGAAGTGGAGCGGGAGGCTCAGGCCTCCTAGCGCGCGGGAGAGCCCCGCCGCGGCGTCCTGCGACGGTGCGACGGGGACCGCTGCACCCATCGCGGGCGGGTGCGGCGGGCTCTCGTCCGCGGGGGCGCCGAAGGTGACGCCACCGCCTGCTCCCTCGATGATGGTCCACCCGTCGAGCGCGTCGCCCTCGTCGAAGTCGAGGCAGGTCAGCACCGGGACTCCGTCGATGATGCCGTCCAGCTCGTCGCAGAAGCTGCTCGGATCCCCCGTCGTGCTCGAGCCCTCGGTGTCGCTCGTCCCGCTCTCGGTGGTCGTGTCGGTCCCCGTGACGTCACCGACGCTCGACGTGGACGCATCGACCGTGGTCGTCCCGCTCGTCGTCGACGCGCTGGTGTCGACGGCGGTGAAAGACGACGAGTCGTCGCCATCGTCGCCATCACCGTCGCCGCCACCCTGCTCCGAGAAGCACGAGGCGAGCACCAACGAGAATGCGAGGCTGCACCGCGTGGGTCTCTGCATGTTGCGCTCCAATCTACCACGGCACCGCGAGGCATGGCGCCCCGCGCCGACCGTCGTCGCGCGCGTCACCCCGCCGGCGTGGGCTTGCACAGCCCGCCACCCTCGATCTGCGCGTTGGTGCGGAACGTGTTCAGGCTCGCCCAGTTCGGCTCGGGGTTCTGCGGGATCGTCGAGTCCTCGCGCACGTGGGTGACGTAGTACGCGTGTTGGTTCCAGATCCGCCGCGCCTGGATCCACCGATCCTCCACGTCGCGGATCGCCTGCAGCGCGGGCTGTCCGCTCGACGACACCACGAGGATCTCGGCCGAGCCGTCGTTGTCGATGTCGGCGACGACGGGGTACTCGCTGATCGTCGGGCTGCCGCGCGGGATCTCGAGCTGCACCGCGCCGGTGAGGCCGTCGTAGATGCGGAACGCCTGCTCGTCGGCGTACATCGCCTCGGCCACGCCGTCGCCGAGGAAGTCGAACGCGGTGCCGCCGGCGGCCCCGGAGAAATCGGCGACCACGACCTGCCACAGTACGTCGGCCGGGTTGGGGCCCTGGTACACCGCGTAGGCGCTCTGCGACGAGCTGGCCCAGTCGGCCCGCTCGTCGCCGTCGAAGTCGTGGATCGTGCCCGGCCGTTGCCACACCAGGTACGCCGACGCGGCGACGCCGGTCGGCGTGACCGGGCCGTACTTGATCGCGCCGGTGTGCTCGACGACCCACAGGCCCTGGCCGCTCGTGATGAAGATCTCGGGGTCGGGGTCGTCGTCGAGGTTGCCGACCTGCGGGATCGACTGCCCGGTGATCGTCGGGTAGTTCTCGAAGTAGACCGCGCCGCCGGCGTGGTACGCCGAGTGCCCGGTGATCACCTCGAGCTGGCCGTCGCCGTCGAGGTCTGCGGCCGTCGACGCCTCGAGCTCGCCCGGCTGCGGGTTGGGGTACTGCCACAGCAGCGTCCCCAGGTGATCGTAGACCTCGTGGTTGAACACGATCTCGACGTCGCCGTCCGCGTCGAGGTCGTGCAACGCGATCGCCCCGGACTCGCGGAAGAACTGATCGGCGGCGTCGCCGTCGGTCATGTTGGTCCACTTGGGCGTGCCGTCGTGTTCGAAGGTCTTCAGCCGGTAGACGCCGCCGGCGTTCCAGACCGCGACGATCTCGGGCAGGCCGTCGGCGTCGATGTCACCGAACGCCGGCGTCGCCGTGCACGACACCAGCTGCTCGGGGCCGATGGCGAAGTTCTCGATGCCGGTCTCGCCGTCGATGACGTGGATGTAGCAGGTCGTGCCGTAGCTGATGCCGGCGTTCGACACGAGCAGCACGTCGGGGACGTCGCAGAGGTCGATCGAACCGTCGGCGTTGTCGTCGGTGAAGTTGCCGACCAGGGGCGTCACCCAGCTCTGCTCGGTCGCACCGAAGACCCACTGGACCTCGGGCTCGAAGCTGTCGGGCGGCGCCTCGGCCTCGCACTCGCCGACCGCGTCCATGTCGTTGCTGACCTTGCACAGGTCGACCACACCGTCGTCGGCGCTGCCCTCGGTGTCGGCGACGTCGAACTTGGCCGAGCCGTCGCTGGTGTCGACGCCGGGGTCGGTCGTCGCGCCGTCGGTCGCCGAGCCGGTGGCAGAGACCGTGGACGGCAGGGTGCCGATCGACGCCGAGTCATTGACGTTCTCGTCGCGCGGCCCGCTGCCACAGGCGACGGTGAAGATCCCCGCGAGGGGGGCGACGACTCCGAGCGGGCGCACGCGCACGTTCCCATCGTACGGGGGGTCGCACGGGGATGGGAATCCGGGTCAGGCGCCCGCCCGTACAACTGGTGAGGCGGGTGACGCGGATTGCGGCCCAGCGGCCCCTGCGACGCGATTGCGCCAGGGTTGCGGTGATCAACGCCACATCGGCGCGCCGCGGATTTCCACCCGGCCCGGCGGACGTGGCAAGGTCCACCGCGATGCTCCGGATCCAAACTGTCCTTGCCACGGCCTCGGCGCGTCGTTGCTCTCCCTCGCGTTCGTCGACGAAGCCGACGCCGCGCCCAAGGTGAAGGGCGCGGAGAACAAGCGCTTCCGCCTCCACATCGACACCGACCTGCTCGGCTTCACGCACCTGAACTACGACGGTGACAACGGCCCCAAGGACGCCGATCGCGACAACAACCTCGGCTTCGGCATCGGGCGACTCACGCTGACGGACTCGACGCTCAACAGCCTCGGCATCGGCTTCGGCTACGCGTTCCTCGACACGCGCGCCATCGTCGGCGCACGGTTCTCGCTGGTCGTCGACGGCAGCAGCCTCGGCGAGAATTCCAAGGGCACCAACTTCCGCAGCCAGTTCTCGCCGTACTTCCAGTGGATGTTCCTCCCCGGTCGTTGGGTCCGCCCGTACATCGAGGGGCGCATCGGCATCGGCGGCGGCGTCGTCACCGAGACGACGACCAACGACGCCGGCCAGGAGACCAAGCAGGTGAACAACTCGCTGTACGCCTTCGGTGGCCCCGGCGGCGGCGTGCATCTGTTCCCGGTCGACTACTTCTCGGTCGACCTCGGGCTCAACATCATGCTCGCGGGCGCCTACGCCAAGGGCAAGACCACCGTCGACAACCAGACCGACGAGCGAGACTGGGACAATCAAGCGTTCATCCTCAACATCGCGGCGATGGTCGGCGTCTCGACGTGGTTCTGACGCCCGGCCTGTGAGCGAACGCAACGGCGCGGCGCCGAGGTGCCGCCCCGTTGCGCGCATGATGGCGACGCCGTGCCGAAGCTCCGCCTGCGTTCCCTCGCCCTGGTCCTGATCCCGCCGCTCGCCGTGTCCGGGGCCTGCGCCTCGGAGCCCGCCACCGACGCAGGGGACACCGGCGCGACGTCGACGGGCGACGCTGCGAGCACAGGCGCCGCCGCGACCAGCGGCGATGAGGCCGGCAGCACCAGCGCGTCCTTCCCCGACGATGCGCCGACGTACTACGCGGATGTGCTGCCCGTCATCGCGGCGCAGTGCCAGGGCTGCCACACGCCGGGCGGCATCGGCAACTTCGATCTCGGCGACTACGAGACGGCCAAGCTGATTGCGCCCGTGCTCGCCGCCGAGGTCGCGGCGCGCACGATGCCGCCGTTCGTCGCCAACAACGACGGCAGCTGCAACACCTTCGCCGACGCGCGCTGGCTCTCCGATGACGAGATCGATCTGTTCGCGCGTTGGGCCGACGCCGGCGCGCCCGAGGGCGACGCGAGCCTGCCGCGACCGCAGCCGCCGACCCCTGAGGTGCTCGTGGGCGACGACATCGTCACGCTGTCGAGCCCCGAGGGCTATGCGCCGGTCGCCGACGACTCGGGCGGGGCCGACGACTACCAGTGCTTCCTCGTCGATCCCGGGGTCGTCGATGCGGCGCGCTACCTCATCGGCTACGAGGTCGTGCCCGGCAACCCCGCGGTGACGCACCACCTCATCGGGTTCCTCGTCGATCCCGAGGCGACCACGCCGCTCGGCGGGACCAACGGCTCGCTGATGGCGTCGCTCGACGCGGGCAGCCCCGACGTGCCGGGCTGGGATTGCTACGGCGCGGCCGGCAACGGGGTGCTCGTCCAGGGCACGCCGGTGACGTGGGCCCCCGGCGGCGGCGCGTTCAACTTCCCCGAGGGCACCGGCATCCGCATCGATCCCGGGTTCAAGCTCGTGCTGCAGATGCACTACAACCTCGCGGCCGGCGACGGTGGCGACAGCACGGCGGTGCGGTTGTCGATGGTCGACGCGGTCGAGCGCGAGGCGGTCAACGCCCTGGACGATCGGTTCCTGGCCACGCTCTTCAACGGCACGAACGTCACGCTGCCGCCGGGCGAGGACTCGTACGTGTGGAAGTGGCAGGCGCCGATCCGCGAGTGGGACAGCCGCATCGCCGGCTGGGAATCGGTCGAACTGCTCGGGCTGTTGCCGCACATGCACACCCTCGGGCGCCGCATGCAGGTGACGATTCATCGCGCCGGCGACGATGCCGAGCAGTGCGGCCTGTACGTCGATCGCTGGGACTTCGACTGGCAGCAGGCGTTCATGTACGAGACGCCGATCGTGCTCTCGCCGTCGGACCAGCTCGAGGTGGTCTGCGACTGGGACACCTCGTCGAAGGACACCCCGACGTCGCCGGGGCTCGGCACCGGCAACGAGATGTGCCTGCTCGGGATCTACGCTGCCGAGGCGCAGTAGTCACGCGTCGGGCTCGGTCCGCGCGTGGCGTCGACACCACTCGTGCATCGCGATCGCGGCCGCGGCCGAGGCGTTGATCGATCGTGTGGAGCCGTACTGCGGGATCGCCAGGACGGTGACCGCGGCGGTGCGGGCGGCCTCGGACAGCCCCGGGCCCTCCTGACCGAAGACCAGGAGGCACGCCCGCGGCAGGTCGGCCGACGCGATCGAGACGGCGCCGGGGAGGTTGTCGACGCCGACGACCGAGAGCCCGCGGGCGGCCGCGTGCACGAGCAGCGCGCCGAGATCGTCGTGGTGGTGCACGTGCTGGTAGCGCTCGGTCATCATCGCGCCGCGGCGGTTCCACCGGCGGCGGCCGACGACGTGCACCGCCGCCGCGCCGAAGGCGTTCGCGCTGCGGACGATGGCGCCGATGTTCGCGTCGCGCTCGAAGTTCTCGATCGCGATCTCGAAGGGATGCCGTCGACGATCGAGATCCGCGACGATCGCGTCGACGCGCCAGTAGCGGTAGCGATCGACGACGTTGCGGCGATCCCCGGAGGCGAGCAGCTCGGGATCGAAGTGTTCGCCCGTGGGCCACGGCTCTGGGTGCGGGCCCACGCCGACCATCCGCGGATCGTCGTGCCTGTCGTCGTCGTCGTCCGGCATGCGCGTCGCGGCGAGGCGACCACGCGGCGGGCGGCCGGTCAACCGCCGAGGGCGCTCGGGCGACGCAGGTATGTGCCGCCCGAGCCGTTGCTGGCGTTCTTCATGGTCAGCGTGTCGTCGTCGACGAACTCGATGCGCTGCCGATCCGCCCGCATCGTGCGCCCGTCGCCGAACTCGATGGTCGGCTCGATGACGACCTCGCTGCTGTCCGACTCGATCACCGCGTAGGGCCCCGCCACCGGGCGGCCGCCGTGGGGATAGACGTGGGTCATGCGGCCCGCCTCGAACGTCAGCGTCTGGCCGGGGTTGTCCGTCCGCTCCCAGGTCCCCTGCAGCCGCTCGGTCGCGTCGCGGCAGCCGCCCACGGCGAACGCGAGCACCACGGGGGCGAGCCGGGAGACAAACCGCATGCTGGGCAGACGGACCGACTTCGCCCCAGTTGCACGGCGGAGCTGTGCGACGGCTCACCGTACGGTGATCGACCCGTGGGGGCGTCGCGTCACCCTGCGGTGCCGTAGCCGAGCGCGACGAGCTCGCGGATCTTCCGACGTGCCGCCGCCCGCAGGGCCTGGGGCGCGTCGTCGGGCCACGCGGTCACCTCGAAGGCGTTGAGCCCGAGGGCGTCGGTCGGGGGCCGCTGGTAGGTGACGTGATAGACGTTGCCGACCCAGGGCTCGGCGAACCACGCCCGCAGGTTGTCGGCGCGCTGGATGTTGTATCGGTAGTCGCGATTGACGTGCCAGATGAGCAGCGTCCGCAGGATCACCGCGTCGTCGGGCATCGGCAGCGCGACGAGATCGCGGCGGAACGCGCGGGGGTACAGCCGCCAGTACTCCTCGGCGTTGCTGAGGTAGACCACGTCGATGTCGATGCCGGCGGTCTCGGCGGCCCGGCCGATCCCGGCGAGGCCGCGGTCGCCCGCGAGATCGACGAGCATCGCGCGGGTCCGTCCGTGGCGCACGAGATCGCGGACGTGGGCGTACTGCTCGGCATCGTCGAGCCAGCACGGCACGCCGGCCTCGGCCATGCTCGACGCGGTCTCGGCCAGGCGGCGGGCGACCTTCGCCCGCGTCTGTCGATACAGGGTGCGCAGCGACGATCGCACGTCGGCCGGGGCGTGCTCGTCGATCGCCGCGTGGGCGCTCGCGCGACCATCACGGCTCCACAGGGCCAGGAACGCCTCGGGGGTCTCCGCGTCGATGAGCAGCGCGCGGTAGACCCCGTGCAGCTCGGCGACCATGGGATCGTAGTCGACGAACCACGCGAACTCGGAGCGCGCCCAGCCGACCAGCAGGTAGCCCTGATCGGTGCCGACCCCGAGGTAGCCACCGCCGCGCCCGCGCACCGTCGGCTCGAACGCGTGGAGGTTGTGCTCGTTGCTGGTCAGGTAGTGCTGGCCCTCCGCGTCCTCGGTCACCCCACCAAAGATCTCTGGTGCGTCGTCCTGCGGCGACGCGAACAGCACGCGACGCGTCGCGTCGGGCAGGGGGCCGAGCGCGTCGGCGTCCCCGGGCGCGAGCACGGCGGCGTGCTGGTGTTCGGCCCTGGCACCGCGCGGCGAGGGGCTCGCGGGGTGGCACGCGACGCCCGTCGTCAGCGCGGCGGCGACGAGGACGGCGCGGCCCAGACGGGCGCGGAACCGGGGCAGGGCACGCATTGCAGCGACGACGCGCCGAACCGGGCAGCTTGTTCCGCGCGGACGAAGCGCCGCGACGGGCCTACCACAGCACCTCGCGATGATCGCTCACGACGGCGGGGGGCGTGCGTCGGAACGCGCGGCGATCGGCGAGGTCGAAGCCGATGTTGAGCACGTGCTGGGTGTAGATCCACTTCGACTCGAGGGGGCGGCGGCCGTTGTGGAGCACCCGGCACCACTCGCCGTGCCGCACGCGGACCGGCGCACCGTCGGAGCGTCGCGGCGCGCCGAGCTGCGTGGACCACCGGAAGCGGATGCGCACCGTCGGCCCCTCGTCCGCGATCTCGAGCTCGCCGAGGGGCGTCGCGAGCTCGCGGGTGGCGACGACCTCGGGTGAACGGGGGGCCGGCGCGAACCCGGCGTACTCGTCGAAGCGCACCGTGTGCACCAGCGCCGTGTCGTCGGCGTCGGGGAGCCCCGGGAGCACCAGCGACGACGGCACCGCGTTGCGCCGCGCGGCGCCGGGGCCACCCCGCGAGTCCGTCGTCCACTCGACCACCAACCGTTGCACTGCGATCCGCATGGTCCTCCGAGCTCCGCCGCGCGCGACGGAATCCAACGACCTCCAGCGATGACACAACCTCGAGGCGCGCGCCAGGGAGATCGCACGCGCGGCCGGTCGCTTGACGGCCGGTCCGCCCGCGGCCACACGTTCATGGGTGCGGTGCTTCGCGATCGTGATCGCTGCGGGCCTCGGATCGGCCCTCGGGTGTCGGGCCGAGCCGGCGGCGGCGCCGGATCCGGCGCGCCCGGTGGCCGCTCGATCGGAGCCGACCGTCGTGCCGGCGCCGGTGCCCCCCGCGGTGCCGTCGTCCTCCGCGGCGAGTCGAGCGGCCCATGCCGCCGCCCTCGCCCACGTGCTGCCCGACGGCGACGATCCGTACACGGGCTTCGTCGGCGCCGCGCGGCCGTGGACGTTCGTCCCGGTGACGCCCCCCGAATCCTTGGCGAGATTCCACGCGGCGCTCGCCACCGCGGGCGTCCGGCCCGTGCGCGTCGCGATGTACGGCGCGTCGGGGACGGCCGCCGACACGCACACTGCGTACGTGCGCGCGCACCTGCAGGCGCGCTTCGGTGACGGCGGGCCCGGGTGGGTGCCGCTCGGCCGCGCGAAGCGATGGTCGCGGCACGCCGAGGTCGCGATCCGATCGAGCGATGGGTGGCAGGTGATGCACGCGGTGGCGCACCGGGATGGGTCCGTGCTCGGGCTCGGGCCGCAGGGCCTCGCGTTCGAGGCGAAGAGCAGCCGCGCGTGGGTCGAGCTCGCGAGCCGACCCGGTCGCGCGCAGACGATCCGATCGATCGAGATCGTTGCGATGACGCAGCCGCGAGGCGGGACCATGCGGGTGCGGATCGACGGCGGTCCGCCCGTCGAGCACGCGACGCGGGCGGACGTCGCGGCAGTTCTGCGGATCCCGATCGCGGTCGCGCCCGGGCCCCACACGATCCGCATCGAGCTGCAGGGCAACGGACCGGTGCGGCTGTTCGGCGCCGCCCTCGAGTCGGGCACCGGCGTCGTCGTCGACACCCTGGGCGTCGACGGGGCGCGGGCGCGCAACTGGCAGCGGTGGGATCCGGCGATCTGGCGCGACGCGGTCGCGACCCGGCCGCCGGCCCTGGTCACGATCGCCTACGGCACCAACGAGGCGGTCGATCTCGACCGACCGATCGCGGCGTTCGTCGACGACTACGCCGTCGTCCTCGACCGCGTGCGGCAGACCTTCCCCGACGCCGACTGCGTGGTGCTCGGGCCTGGGGATTTCCCCGAGCGCGTGGGCGAGCAGTGGGTGCCGCGGCCCCGCCTCGCCGAGATCGTCGCCGCCGTGCGTGACCTCGCCGCGACCCACGGCTGCGGGTTCTGGGACGAGCTGGTGTTCATGGGCGGCGAGGGATCGATGGTGCGATGGGTGCAGAGCGATCCCCCGCTGGCGCGCGAGGATCACCTCCACTTTCGTCCGCGCGGGGCCGCGGTGAAGGGCCACGAACTCGTGGACGCGCTGCTGCTCGGCTATGATCCCGCGGCGCCATGACCGTGCTCCCCTCGCTGGCGATCGCCCTCGCGCTGCTCGGACGCACGGACGCGGACACGCCCGTGCCCGCTGCGATCGAAGATCCCAGCGGCGCAGCGCTCGACGGTTTCTTCGCCGCCCTCGCCCGCACCGAGGCCGCGTCCCCCGGCGCGCTCACCCGCGTGATGCACCTGGGCGACTCGTCGATCGGCCTCGACGGCTTGCCGCACGCCCTGCGCCGCCGCATGCAGGAGCGCTTCGGCGACGGCGGTGCGGGCTTCGTGTTCCTCGATCGCGAGTCGGGCAACTACGAGAACCGCGCGGTGATGCTGACCGCCTCGGGCTGGGACATCTGTTACGTCGCGTATCACTGCGAGCCGAGCGGACGCTACGGCTACGGCGGCCACGTGTTCCGCGGCCGCGAGGGCGCGCGCACGCGGGTGCGGACGCGGCGATCGGGCAAGTGGGGCCGCAGCGTCAGCCGCATGGAGCTGTGGTACCAGGCCGACCCCAAGGGCGGCGCGCTGCAGATCCGCGTCGACGCCGAGCCCTGGTCGACGATCGACACCCGCGCCGACGTGCACGAGGCGCGTTGGCACGGGGTCGACCTCGAGCCGGGCGCCCACAGCCTCGACGTGCGCCACGGCGGTCGCGGTCGGCCGAGGGCCTACGGCGTGGTGCTGGAGACCGACGGCCCGGGCGTCGTCTGGGACACGCTCAGCATGATCGGCGCGTTCACCAAGCGGCTGATGTTCTTCGACGCCGATCACCTGCGCGAGCAGGTCGATCACCGCGCGCCCGATCTGCTGGTGTTCGGCTTCGGCGGCAACGATCTGCGCCGCTTCGTCACGACCAGCGTCACCCGCGAGGCGTTCGTCGCCGAGATGCGCGAGGTGTTGGCCCACGTGCGCGGCGGTCGATCTGGGCTCTCGTGTCTCGTGGTCGGCATCGTCGATCACGCGCGGGCCGGTCGGTACGAGGTCGCGCGGCGCCACGTCGTCGCGATGGTCGAGGCCCAGCGCGAGGCGGCGCTGGCCGAGGGCTGCGCGTTCTTCGATGCGGTCGCCGCGATGGGCGGGCCGGGATCGATCAGGGCGTGGCGACGGATGAGCCCGCCCTTGGCCGAGCCCGATCTGCAGCACCTGTCGATGCACGGCCGCGATCGGCTCGGCGCGATGATCTTCGACGCGTTGATGGCCCAGTACGACGCCCGTGCGGCGCGCACCGCCGCGGCGGGCTGACGCTCAGCGCTTCTCGTAGGTGCCGACGAGCTCGCCGGCCGCCAGGACGTGACCCGCCATCGCCGCGTCGAGCTGGTCCCGCGTCGGCGTGCCGACGAGGCTCGTGATCGTGTCGAGGGCGTAGACGTGGTGGACGTAGCGGTGCCGACCCGACGGCGGGCAGGCGCCGCCCCAGGTCGCGTCGCCCCAGCTGTTCTTGCCGTGGCGCGCCGGCTCGGGCAACGCGCTCGATGCATTGCGGGGCAACGACGCGATCGTCGGTGGGAGATCGTAGACGACCCAGTGCACCCACGTGCCGTTGGGTGCGTCGGGATCGTCGACGATGATCGCGAAGCCGCGGGTCCCCGTCGGCGCGCCCGACCACGACAGGGGCGGCGAGACGTCGTCGCCGTCGCAGGTGAACTCCGCGGGGATCGGACCGCCGTCGGTGAAGGCGGTCGAGGTGACGACGAGCGGCGCGGGTTGGTTCGCGGCGCCGTCCTGCGGGTCGCTCGCGCAGGCGACGGTGAGCAGCAGGGGGAGGGGACGCAGCACGCGACCAGCATAGCCGTGCGCCGGCGCAAGTGTGGCGCGGCGGCCGGAGGCGCGGTGCAGTGAGTCCGCTCGCCGACCCGCGCGGCCGCTTCGTGCTACCTGTCGACGTGGATGAACGACCCCACGATCCGCTTCGACGACGTCGACCTCGACACCTGGCGCGCGAAGCTCGAGCGTGACGGTCGCAGCGCGGCCTCGCTGACGCACGCCGGCCTCGACGGGATCGACGTCGAGGCGCTGTACGATCGGCCGCCGGACCGGCCGGTCGTCGTGCCGCCGCGGGCGGGGTGGGCGTGCCTGCAGGCGCTGCCGGCCGATCCTGCGCGGGCCCTGGAAGTCGCGCGCGCGCTGCCGTCGGCCCAGGTCGATGGCGTGTGGATCGCGTCGAGCGACGCGGCGGCGATCGTCGCGGGGCTGCCGGCGGGGCTGGCCGTGTACGTCGAGGGCGATGCGGTGGTGCCGGGGGCGACCGCGTGCGTCGTCGATCCATGCGCGCCCGTCGGGGGCTCGGCCATCCGACGCATCGACGCGGCGATCGGACGGACGGCTGCGCGACCGCTCCGCACTTGGCTGTGCGACGGCACCCCGTGGCACGACGCGGGCGCGACGGCGGTCGACGAGATCGCCTGCGTGCTCGCCGGGGTGATCGGGGCGCTGCGGGGAATCGAGGCCCGCACCGGCGCGTCGCCGAGCGAGGCTGCGCCTGCGCTGCTGATGCGGGTCGGCCTCGGCGGCGACGTGCTCGTCGACGTGGCGAAGCTGCGGGCGCTGCGGGGCCTCTGGCACGCCTGCGCCGGTGCGCTCGGGATCGACGGCGCGGCGATCCCCGTGCACGCGCGGACGTCCCGTCGCGTGCGATCGCGGCTCGACGCCGACACCAATCTGGTGCGCGCGACCTACGAGCTGTTCGCGGCCGCGACCACCGGCGTCGACGCGATCGTCGTCGAGCCGCACGACGGCGGTGCGGCCGACGGCAGCCACCGCTGGGCCCGCAACCTCGTGCACCTCATGCGCCACGAGAGCCACCTCGGCCGCGTCGACGATCCGTTCGGCGGGGCCTTCGCGATCGAGTCGCTCACACGGGCGCTGGCCGACGCGGCGTGGCGACGGGTGCAGGAGATCGAGCGCGCCGGGGGCCTCGCGGCCGCGGTGGACGCGGGTGATCCGCAGCGTCGAGCCGCGGCGGCGGCGGGGCGTCGTCGCGCGGCGATCGCCGCGGGCACGCATCCCTTGGTCGGCGTCTCGAAGTACGCACCGCCGCCACCCCGCGAGACGCCGAGGATCCCCGACGATGCGTTCGGCCCCGCGGACCTGTGCGCGCCCTACGAGGTCGTCGCCGGAGGTGCCCGATGAGCGCGGTGGATCGACTCCTCACCCTCGAGCTCGACGCGCTGCTCGCCGCGGCACCGGACGTCGCGGTCGACGGCGCGCCGTGGACGACACCCGAGGGCATCGCCGTAGCGCGGACGCCCGAGTGGACGCCGCACGCGATCGGCATGCCCGGCTTCGCGCCGTTCGTGCGCGGGCCGTACCCGACGATGTACGCGCTGCAGCCGTGGACCGTGCGCCAGTACGCCGGCTTCTCCACCGCCGAGGACAGCAACGCGTTCTACCGCCGCAACCTGGCGGCCGGGCAGAAGGGCCTGTCGATCGCGTTCGATCTGGCGACCCACCGCGGCTACGACTCCGATCACCCGCGGGTGCCCGGCGACGTCGGCATGGCCGGGGTCGCGATCGACTCGATCCTCGACATGCAGATCCTGTTCGACCAGATCCCGCTCGACAAGGTCAGCGTGTCGATGACGATGAACGGCGCGGTGCTGCCGATCCTCGCGCTGTACGTCGTGGCGGCCGAGGAGCAGGGCGTGCCGCCGTCGGCGCTGGCCGGGACCATCCAGAACGACATCTTGAAGGAGTTCATGGTCCGCAACACGTTCATCTACCCGCCGGCGCCGTCGATGCGCATCGTCGGGGACATCTTCGCGTACACCGCGAAGGAGATGCCGAAGTTCAACAGCATCAGCGTGTCCGGCTACCACATGCAGGAGGCCGGGGCGACCGCGGACATCGAGCTGGCGTACACGCTGGCCGACGGGCTCGAGTACGTGCGCACGGGCGTGGCGGCGGGGCTCGACGTCGACGCGTTCGCGCCGCGGATCTCGTTCTTCTTCGGCATCGGCATGAACGTGTTCATGGAGGTCGCCAAGCTCCGCGCGGCGCGGCTGCTGTGGGCGGAGATGATGCGTGCCGCCGGGGCGCGCGACCCCAAGTCGCTGATGCTGCGCACGCACTGCCAGACGTCGGGGTGGTCGCTGGCGGCCCAGGATCCGTACAACAACGTCGGGCGCACGGCGCTCGAGGCCCTGGCCGCGGTGCTGGGCGGCACGCAGTCGCTGCACACCAACTCGTTCGACGAGGCGCTCGCGCTGCCGAGCGAGCACAGCGCCCGCATCGCCCGCAACACGCAGCTCGTGCTTCAGCTCGAGAGCGGCGTGACCCGGAGCATCGATCCTACCGGCGGCTCGCGGTACGTCGAGTCGCTCACCGACGCCCTGGTCGCGCGGGCGCGCGAGCACCTCGCCGAGATCGATCGCATGGGCGGGATGGCGGCGGCGATCGGGCAGGGGATCCCCAAGCTGCGCATCGAGGAGGCCGCCGCGCGCACGCAGGCGCGGATCGACTCCGGCGCGCAGATCGTCGTCGGCGTCAACGCGCTGCAGGTGCAGGACGAGACGCCGATCGACGTGCTGCGGATCGACAACACGGCGGTGCGCGAGGCCCAGCTGCGGCGGCTCGCGGCGCTGCGGGCGGGTCGCGATGCCGACGCGGTGGCGCGCGCGCTCGCGGAGCTCGAGGCGTGCGCGAAGGGGGGCGCGGGCAACCTGCTGGCGCTGTCGATCGCGGCGGCGCGGGCCCGGGCGACGGTCGGCGAGATTTCCACCGCGCTCGAGCGGGCGTGGGGCCGGTACGAGCCGCAGACCCGGACGATCGCGGGGGTATACTCGCAGGCGTTGAGCGACGCAGGGCAGCTCGCAACCGTGCGCACGAGGGTCGCCGCGTTCGCGGAGCGCACCGGTCGGCGGCCGCGGCTCTTGGTCGCGAAGATGGGCCAAGACGGCCACGATCGCGGGGCCAAGGTGATCGCGACCGGCTTCGCCGACATGGGCTTCGACGTCGACATCGGGCCGCTGTTCTCGACGCCCGAGGAGACGGCGCGGCAGGCCGTCGAGAACGACGTGCACGTGGTCGGCGTGAGCTCGTTGGCGGCCGGGCACCTGACGCTGGTGCCCGCGCTGCAGCGGGCGCTCGCGGATCTCGGCCGCGGCGACATCGCGATCGTGGTCGGTGGCGTGGTGCCGCCGCAGGACAAGCCGACGCTGCTGGGCATGGGCGTGGCCGCGGTGTTCGGGCCCGGCACGGTGATGTCGGCGGCGGCGTCGACGGTCCTCGACGTGCTCGAGGCGCGGCCGTCGTGAGCACCGACGTCGCGGCGCTGGCGACTGCGTTGCGCTCGGGCGATCGCGTGGCGCTCGGCCGGGCGATCACGCTGGTCGAGAGCCTGCGCGAGGAGGACCGCGCGAAGGCGATCGCGCTGGTGCAGGCGACGGCGTCGGCGGGGCCCGACACGCACCGCATCGGGATCTCGGGGCCGCCGGGCGTCGGCAAGAGCACGTTCATCGACGCGGTCGGCATGGCGTTGGTCGAAGCCGGCCACCGGGTCGCGGTGCTCGCGGTGGATCCGAGCTCGGCGCGCACGGGCGGCAGCATCCTGGGCGACAAGACCCGCATGGCGAGGCTGTCGCGCGAGCCCGCGGCGTTCATCCGCCCGTCGCCGGCGCAGGGTGTGCTGGGCGGGGTGGCGGCGCGCTCGTCGGAGGTGCTGCGACTGTGCGAGGTCGCGGGCTTCGACATCGTGCTGGTCGAGACGGTCGGCGTCGGGCAATCCGAGATCGACGTCGCGGATCTGGTCGACACGTTGGTGGTGCTGGTCGCGGCGGGCGGCGGCGACGAGCTGCAGGGGATCAAGCGCGGCCTGCTCGAGTGCACGGACGTGCTGGTCGTGCCCAAGGCCGACGGAGACAACGTGGCCGCGGCCGCGCGCACGCGGGCCGACTACGCGCAGGCGATCGCGTACATCGAGCCGCGGCACGCGGGCTGGCACGTGCCGGTGTTGGAGTGCAGCTCGACCGAGGGGCGGGGGTTGGCGGAGGTGCTCGCGGCGATCGAGGCGCACCGGGCGGCGTTGATCGAGAGCGGTGGTTGGGAGCGGCAGCGGGCCGCGCAGCGACTGCGGTGGACGATGACGGCGTTGCAGGAGGCGGTGCGGCGGGGGCTGCAGGCGGATGCGGGCGTGCAGGCGCGGCTCGGGGAGCTGCGGGCGGGGATCGAGAGCGGGGCGGTGGCGCCGGAGGCTGCGGCGGCGGAGCTGCTCGCGGTGTTCCGCGGCGGGGCGTAGCCGTGGCATGATCGCGCGGTGTCGCGAAGGAGCGCGTTGTTGTGGGCGTGGCTCGTGGCGTGCGGGCCCGACGTGGGTGCCGCCGCCGGATCGGACTCGAGTTTGACGTCGGGCGAGACGTCGAACGGCACGTCGCTGGGCGTGACGGGCACGACGTCAGGCTTGGTTGACCCCTCGAGTTCCGACGCGACGACGAGCGCGGCGTCGACGGGCGCGGTGGACTCGAGTTCGACGGAGGAACCGATCGACGCCTGCGCCGTGTGTAGCCAGGGAGAGGTCTGCGTCGAGCGAGGCAGCGATGGCTGCGGCTTCGAGCCGGAGATCGACTGCGTGGTCGCGGAGAACTGTGCCGAGCCGAGCTGCGACGATCCGGTCTGCGTCGAGGCGTTGTGCGGCGACACGGAC
Source organism: Nannocystaceae bacterium (assembly GCA_044344875.1). GTDB lineage: Bacteria > Myxococcota_A > Polyangia > Nannocystales > Nannocystaceae > Xiheibacterium. Next base: position 106,474 of record JBIJCC010000002.1, on the reverse strand, counting down.
TGCGCCGGCTTCGGGGCCGGGGGCTGCTTCGGCGACATCGGGGCGTTCCTCTGCTCCAGCGGCCTCAGCGTCGAGTGCGATTTCTGGGCGCAGGACTGCGCGCGCGGCGAACGATGCAGCGCGTGGTCCCGCGACAGAGGCACGCGGTTCGACGACGTGCATTGCACGTCGATCCCCGTTTACACGGTCGGCATCGGTGAGTCCTGTGTCGTCGACGACAACGCCACCAGCGGCGTGGACAACTGCGAACTCGGGAGCCAGTGCCTCGAGGTGGATCCCGACACGCTGGTCGGCACGTGCCGCAGCCGGTGCATCGGGTCGCGCGCCAACCCGTCGTGCGAGGACCCAGACATGACGTGCACGGTCGTCGGATCGACGTTCGCGTTCTGCCTGCCATGAGCCCGCCGTCCGGCCCTCGAGCCCCGAGCGCGACCTCACGCGCGGCGCTGGAACCCGGCTGCCGATGCGGCGACCCGAGGCCATGATCTCGCCCGCAGCGGCGCGGGAACCGGCGAGAACGCCGATCTGTCCCCGCGTCGTGCCGGAGGTGTCGCGACAGTTGCGCGCCGTGTCACAAACCGATCACACTCCGCGCCATGTCGATTCGCACCTGGCTCACCCTTCCTTCGCTCGGCTTGCTCGCCGCGGCCTGCGGCAACGATGGCTCCGCCACCACCTCGGACGAGACCACCTCCACCGGCGGTGAGCAGGAGTCGTCGACGACCGACGATCCGACCGTCGCGCCGGAGACCACGGCGCCCGCCGACAGCTCGACGACCGAGCCCGGCACGGAGACGACCGCGCCCGCCGACACGTCGTCGGGCTCGACGGGTGAGCCGGTGCTCTGCGGCAACGGTGACCTCGACGACGGCGAAGAGTGCGACGACGAGAACGTGCTCGACGGGGATACGTGCACCGCGACGTGCACGATCCCGTACGAGGTGGTCTGGCAGGATTCGCACAACGGCTCGCAGTCGAACCAGGATGGGATCAACGAGATCGTCATCGACGGCGAGGGGAACATCATCGTCGTCGGCAGTGAGCGCGTCACCGGCGAGGGCTCGAACCTCTGGGTGCAGCAGTACCTGGCGGACGGCACCGTCGGGTGGACGGTGAGCTACAACGGGCTGTTCAACGGGGACGACGAGGGCGCCGCGATCGCGCTGCTCTCCGACGGCGACATCGTCGTTGCCGGCACCGTCGAGGGCGAGTTCGACGGCGAGGACATCTTCGCCGCGCGCATCGACGGCACGACGCAGGCAATCGAGTGGGAGATCATCCAAGACGGTCCCGGCATGGGTGCCGGCGATGTCGACGACGCCGACGCGGGCGCGGACATCACGGTCGACGCCGACGACAACGTGTACGTGGCCGGCACCCTTCGCATGGGCGCCCAGGACTGGGACACGTGGGTCGGTAAGTTCGACGCCGATGGCGTCCAGGTCTGGGCCTCGCCGATCGAAGACGTCGTCGAGGTTCCGCTCGACGGGTTCAACGATCGTGGTCGCGCGGTGGCCGTGGACGCCGACGGCGTCACCTGGTTGCTCGCCACCCTCGAGACCGACGACGGCAGCGTGGGCACGGCGTTCGCGTTCGACGTCGACGGCACGCCGCTCACCGACGAGACCCAGGACCTCGGTATCTTTGTCACCGACATGGCGCTCGACGCCGATGGCAACATCGTCGTGATCGGGTCGGACGTGCCCGGCGACACGTTCGACGACATCATCGTCACCAAGTACGACCCGACCTGGGCGCAGACCTGGTCGGTGACGTTCGACGGCACGGGCAGCAACGATTTCTCCGGCGGTGTGTCGGTCGGCCCCAGCGGCAACGTGTACGCCACCGGCACCGAACGGATCCTTGCGGACGACTACGACGCGTTCCTGCGCGTGCTCGATGCCGATGGCAACGCGCTGTGGGGCGCGCGCTATGGCAACGCCGACGCGCTGCTTGCGGATGACTTCGGCTACGCCGTCGAGCACCCCGACGGCGACGTGATCGCGGGCGGTCGGGAGAGCGTGCTCGGACAGCAGCGCAACGGCCTGGTCATCAAGTACAGCGCGCTCTAGTTCGCGTCCGCAGCGTGTTCCGGACTCGCGTATGGCTACGGGGTCCTCCGTTGGGAGGCCCCGGCTTCTGCGAGCCCGGGCCGGGCTCAGGCAGGTCCTGTCGGGACGCCGAACACTATGTAGGCTCGTCCCGATGAGGAACCGTTGGGGTCTGCTTCGAAAGCACCGATGATGAGATCGGCAGCTCCGTCGCCGTTGACATCTCCGGCGATCGCGACCGAGTTACCGGAACCGTCGGAGGCCGTTTCGCCATCTAACGCGAACCCGCCAAGGCCCGAAGCGATGTCAGCCAGGTCGACGTTGTCAGTGTCAGCCTTCCCGAGAACCACGTAGGTGCGGCCCGAAGTGCTTCCGTTTGGGTCGGCGTCCGGTGCCCCGATGACGACGTCGGAGAGCCCGTCGCCGTTGACGTCTCCACCCCCGCCAACCGAGGTCCCGGAACTGTCGGAGCTCGCCTCCCCATCGATCGCGTACCCACCGACGCCGATCGCGACGTCGCCGAGATCTACCGGATCACCGTCAGCCTTCCCGAAGACCACGTAGCTTCTCCCCCACGGCCCGGGAACTCCGTTGAGCACGGCGGAAGGGGCGCCGATGACGATGTCTGGAACGCTATCGCCGTTGACATCGCCCGCGCCGCAGACCGACCGTCCGGAGTAGGTCGCGGCCTCACCCGTGATCGCGAACCCGCCTTCGCCCCCGGCAACGGTCTCCAGTTCCACAGCCGACGTGTCGGCCTTTCCGAACACGACGTAGGTCCGGCCAGAATTGGCGCCACCTGCTCCCGAAGCGTAGGCGCCGATGATGACGTCGTCGAATCCGTCACCGTTGACGTCGCCTGCGCTGCTCATGCTGCTCCCGGCGCGATCGTACGCAGCTTCACCGTTGATCACGAACCCACCACTGCCCACGGCGATCGACGCGAATTCGACCGTGGCAGTCCCGGCTTTGCCGAATATCACATAGGCGCGGCCTGACTCTGTCCCGTTCGGCGCGACGAACGGCGCGCCTACGACTAGGTCTGCCAATCCGTCCGCGTTGATGTCGCCAGCGCTGGCGACCGATGCGCCGGCCCATCCTGCCGCCGACGCTCCATCGATCGCGAACCCACCAACTCCCCCTGAGATGTCCTGCAGATCCACTCGCGAGGTGGACGCCTTGCCAAAAATCACGTAGGCACGGCCGGAGTCCAATCCGTTCGGATCTGCACGCGCGGCTCCGACGAGGATGTCATTGAGCCCGTCGCCGTTCACGTCGCCGGTGAGCGAAACGGATGATCCGGACCAGTCACTCGCGGCCTCGCCATCGATGGCGAATCCGCCACCATTGCCGAGGGCGATGTCGTCAAGCTCGATCACCGATTGATCGCTGGTGCCGAACGCGACGTAGCTCCTGCCGGATGACGTTCCGTTTGGATCTGCGCCGATAGCCCCGATGACGACGTCCGAGAGCCCGTCGCCGTTGATGTCACGGGCTCCCGCAACCTCCTCAGCTGACCGGTCGGATGCCGCCTCGCCGTTGAGCACGAATCCGCCGGCCCCCTGCGCAACGTCGGCAAGTTGGATCGAGATCGGAGCGACGTAGACCGTCACGCTGGCGCTGGCCTCAAACTCTCCGTCGCTCACGGTGTAGTTGAACGAATCGGGGCCCCAAAAGCCCTCGGGTGGCACATAGGAGACGTCTCCAGCGTCCCCTACGATGACGGTGCCGCCACTTGCTGTGACCGCGTCGGCCGCCGCGACGGAGAGCGGATCGCCGTTCGGGTCGATGTCGTTGCCGAGTAGACCAACGTCGGAGGCCAGAACCAGTTGCTCGTTCTGCCGGGTGTACAGGACGTCGTCGAACGCCTCAGGGCCCGCGTTCGGACCCTCGGACGTAGCTGCGGAGGCTCCGCTCGTGTCTCCGCTTCCGCTTGAACCGTCTTCCTCGCTCCCGCCGGTTGTTGCGGGGCTATCGGCGCCTTCCGTAGCGCTGTCGGTCGTCTGGGCGTTGCCGGTCGGATCGCTGCTGGTCGACGGGCTGTTGGGCTCAGGTCCAGTGCTCTGGGCGGTGCCCTGCGGCCCCTCATCGCCCTGGCTGTTGCCCACGTTCAATGGGTCGTTCGGGGAGTAGCAGCCTGCCAGCAGGAGGGTGGAGACCAACGGTACAGGGATTGTGAAGGACTTCATCGCAGACCTGCCTGTCGACACGAACCCGCACCTGTTGCGGAGTGTTCGCAGAAACCCTACCGTCTGTCCGCGCGCGCAGCAAGCCCGGATGTGCGGAGCCCGCGGCGGCCCTGGGTATGGTCTGGGGAGCGATGCATGTGAAGGTTCAGCTCCGTCCCACCCCCCCCCGAGGCCGTCCGACCGCAGCAGCGGCGGGCGGCCTCGTTGCGTCGTCGCGCGCCGTGGTACGTTGAACCCGCGGTGGACGCGTTGCACGGGCAAGACCGCGAAACTCGGGTGTCCGACGGGGCGACCATCGGCGGCGGCCCGGCGCTCGCGTTCCGCTCCGCCCTCGCGTCCGTCCCGGAGGTCGGTTGGTCGGAGCGTCAGGCCGCCAACCGCGTCCGCGCGAGCCTCTTCGGCACCGCCACGACCCCGCTGCTGCCCCGCTACGAGCTCCTGCGGGCGATCGGCCGCGGGGCCATGGGCGAGGTCTGGGCGGCCCGCGATCCGGCGCTCGATCGCGAGGTCGCGATCAAGCTGCTGCTGCCGTCCGACGAGCTGGCCGACGCGGCGATCGAGCGGCTGGCCCGCGAGGCGCGGGCGCTCGCGCGGCTCTCCCATCCGAACGTGGTCCAGGTGTTCGACCTCGGGACCTACGGGCCGGGGCAGGGCGGCCGCGGGCTCTTCATCGTGATGGAGCTGGTCCGCGGCGTGTCGCTGGCCACGTGGCTCGAGCGGCCGCGAGCGTGGCGCGCGGTCGTCGATGTGTTCGTGCAGGCGGGACGGGGCCTCGCCGCGGCGCACGCCGCCGGCATGGTCCACCGCGACGTGAAGCCCGGCAATGTGCTCGTCGGCGACGATGGGCGCGTGCGCGTCGGCGACTTCGGGCTGGCGCGCCTCGCCGATCTCGCCGGGACGAAGCGGCGCGCCGAGGCGATGGCCGCGACCGAGGTCGAGCTCGCCGCGACGCTCGCGGGCGATCTGACGGAGACGGGCACCGTCGTGGGCACGCCGCTGTACATGGCGCCCGAGCAGCACCGCGGCGCGACCGTCGACGCGCGCTCCGATCAGTACGCGTTCTGTGTTGCGCTCTTCGAGGCGGTGTACCGGCGGTGGCCGTTCGCGGGATCGATGCACGCGATCGTCGAGGCCAAGCACGCGCGACACCTGCCGGCGCCGACCCGCGAGGATGCGTCGATCCCCGAGGCGCTGCGGGCCGCGATCCTCCACGGCCTCGAGCCCGATCCCTCGAAGCGCTGGCCGTCGATGGACGCGCTGGTCGACGCGCTGCAGCGCGTCGGGCAGCGGCGACGCGTGGGCATCGGGGTTGCGACGGCGGGCGTGTGCGCCCTGGTCGGTGCCGGTTCGCTCGCGGGCGATCCGCGGGCGTGCACGCCCGGCACGACGGTCGGCGGCCACTGGGGGCCTGCGCAGCGCAGCGGCGTGCGCGAGGGGCTCGCGGTCGGACTCGACGCGGCGCGCGTCGACGCGGCGCTCGCCCAACTCGACGGGTGGTTCGCCGGCTTGGCGTCGGCCTACGACGACGCCTGCGCGATCGATCCCGGCCGAGACACCGCGCGCTGGGATTGCTTGCACGGCGCGCGCAGTCAGTTCGACGCGCTGGTCGACGCCGCGTCGGCCGGCGACGCGACGCGGCACGGGGCGATCGCGAACCTCACGCTCGCGCTCCCCGAGCCTGCGCGCTGCGCCGGTGCGGGCGCGGACGCCTCGGTCGCACCGATGTGGCGGCCGGTCGCCGAGGAACTCGCGGCGCGTCTCGGTCAGGCCCGCGTGCTGCTCGACCTCGGCCGACCGCAGGCGTCGCTCGCCCTCGCCGAGTCCGCGAAGGCGACGATCGCCGAGCTCCCCGCGGGCACCGGACTCGAGCCCCTGCTCGCGCGCGCCCACTTCGCGACCGGTGCCGCGTACTGGCAGCTGATGGCAGCGCGCGAGGCCGAGGACGAGTTCACCGCGGCGTACTTCACCGCCGTCGAGTACGCCGACGCGTACCAGTTCGAAGCCGGCTGCCGACTCGCCAGCCTCACCGCGTCCCAGTCCCGCAATCGCGAGGCCGGGCAGTGGCTCGCGCACTGCGAGGCGGCGTACGACGCCGATCCGCAGCGGCACGAGCAGTCATCGCTGGTGCTCGCGCGCGGGGTCGTGGCCAACCATGCCCTCGACTGGGATGCGGCGCTCCGCGCGTACGGCGATGTGATCGCGATGTGCGGCACCCAGCGCTGCGCCCAGACGGGTTCGACGGCGCGGCACAACCTCGCGCGCCTGCACACGGTCCGGGGCGACGACGCCCGCGCGTTTGCGGCGTGGCGCGATGTCGCCGAGTTCGACGCGGCGCTGTTCGGCCGCGATGCCGATGGGGTCCTGCTCGCCCGCGCCTACATGGCCGACGCCCGCATCGCCGACGCACCGGCCGAGGCCCTCGCGGAGCTCGATGCCGTGCTCGCGTTGCAGGAGGAGGCCGCGCGCAGCGACGCCGAGACCGAGGTCGAGATGCTCGAGATCCGGGCCGCGGCCAAGGCCGCCCTCGGTCGAACCGACGACGCCCTGCACGACGCGTTGGCGGCCCTCGCCCGCGCCCGGACGACCCAGAGCCCGGCGCTGCTGGTCTTCGCGCTGGGCCGCGCGGCCGGGGCGGCCGAGGACGTCGACGTCGACCGGGCCCTCGCGCTCTACACCGAGGCGCTCGCGGTGCCGCTCGACGAGCCTCGCCAGCGTTGCGTGCTGCACCTCGGCCGAGGGTCGCTCGCCTTCCGCGAGGGCCGCTACGCCGAGGGCCACGCCGATCACGACGCGGCGCGTCGCCTGGCGCTCGAGGCCCTCGGGCCGCGCGACTCGACGCTGGCGATCATCGAGGCCAACGTCGCGCAGGCGTGGAGAGAGCAGGGACGGCCCGAGCTCGCGGTCGCGGCCTTCGATCGCGCGATCGCGGCGTATCCCCCGATCGACGCGGGGGATCCCGAGCCCGAGGAACTGGTCGCCTACCGCCGCGCGCGCGCCGAGGTCCTCTCGGCGACGCCACGGTAGTCGCCCTCACCCCCCGTCGAACAGCGCTCGTGCGATCACCAGCTTCTGGATCTCGCTGGTGCCCTCGTAGATCCGCAGCGCCCGGATCTCGCGATACAGCCGCTCGGTCGCCTGGCCCACCGTCACGCCGAGCCCGCCCAATGACTGCACCGCGCGATCGATCACCCGCTGCGCGACCTCGGTCGCGAACAGCTTGGCGACCGCGCTGTCCTCGGGCGCCGCGTCGCCGCGATCGCGGGCGCCCGCGGCCCGGTACACCAGCATCTGCGCGGCGACGTGCTCGGTGGCGACCTCGGCCACGAGGAAGCGCAGGCCCTGCTGCGTCGCGAGCGGCTTGCCGAACTGCACGCGGCGCTTCAGGTGCGTCACCGTCTCCTCGAGCGCGCGATCGGCCAGGCCGAGCGCCGCGCCACCGACCGAGATGCGGAACACGTCGAGCGTCGAGAAGGCGAGCTTGAGGCCGTCACCGAACTTGCCGAGGCGGTGCGAAGCCGGCACGACGACGCCGCGGAACTTCACGGTGCCGATCGGGTGCGGCGCGATCACGTGGATCGGATCGACGCTCAGCCCCGGCGCGTCGCCGGGCACCCAGAAGGCGCCGTAGCGCGGCTTGCCGCCGGCCTGCGCAGCCGCGTCGCCCTGGCCCGCCGCCTCGCGGGCGAACACCACGTAGCTCCCGGCGATGGGCGCGTTCGAGATGAAGCACTTCTCGCCGTCGAGCACGACGCCGCCGTCGGGGCCGGGCGTCGCGGTCGTCGTCATCGCCGCGACGTCGGAGCCGGCCTCGGGCTCGGTCAACGCGAAGGCGCAGATGACCTCGCCCGCGACGACCTTGGGCAGCAGGCGCGCGCGCAGGGCCTCGTCGCCGCCGAGCGTCACCGCGTAGCTGCCGAGGCCCTGCATCACGAACGCGCTGTCGAGGGCACCCGATCGCCGGGCGAGCCACTGCCGCACGAGGCACAGCGCGGTGGTCCGCAGCTGGGGCGACGCGCCGCCGTACGCCGCCGGCACCACGTGGCGCAGCAGGCCCGCCGTCGCGAGGCGCCGCACGTACTCTCGGGTCGCGGCGTCCTCGTCGCGCTCGTCGACGGGGTCGGCGGCGATGGCGGCACAGAACACCTCGAGCTCGTCCTCGAGGGCGCGCCACTGTTCGGCGTCGCCGGCGACGACGCCGAGCTTTCGATCGAGGATCCGGGTCGAGAACATCATGGGTCGCTTCATTTCCAGCTGGGCTGCCGGCCGGCCTTCCACGCCTCGTGGGCCTCGCGGAAGTCGGGGTGCTGCATGCAGATCGCCTGGGCCTGGGCCTCGGCCTCGATCGCGCCGGCCAGACCGAGCTCGAGCTCGGCGCCGAGCATCTGCTTGGTCATGCGCACCGCGAAGTGCGGTCCCGCGGCGATCCGCTTGGCCCACTCGAACGCCGCGGCGTCGACCGCCTCGGGATCCTCGTCGTCGACCAAGGCGTTCGCCAGCCCGATCCGCTCGCATCGCTCGGCCGGCACGCGATCGCCGAGCATGAGGATCTCGGACGCGACGCCGAGCCCGACGAGCCGCGGCAACAGCCAGCTCGCGCCCATGTCGGCGCCCGACAGGCCGACCTGCGGGAACAGGAACGCGAAGAACGCCTTGCGGCCCATCACCCGCAGATCCGACGCGAGCGCCATCACGGCCCCCGCCCCGGCGGCGACCCGCTTCACGCTGGCGACGATCGGCAGCTTGCACCGGCGCATGTTGTGGATGAGCTCGCCGGTCATCCGCGTGAACGTCAGCAGGCCCTCGGTGTCGCGGGCGAACAGGTGGCCGATGATGTCCTCGACGTCGCCGCCGCTGCAGAACGCCTTGCCGCGGCCGCGGATCACCAGCGCCCGCGCGCCGCCCTCGGACAGCGCGCGGCGATCGACGACCGCGAAGAAATCGGTGAGCTCGCGGTACACCGCGAACGTCAGCGCGTTGAAGCGATCCGGACGGTCGAGCGTGATGACCCCGACGCGATCGATCTCCTCGTAGTGGAACGAGCGCGGGGTCGGGAAGGGCAGGGGTTCGAGATCGGGTGCGGTCATGGCGGTCCTCTCGGACGGGTTCACGACGGGGGCGGTGGCTTCACGACGCCGGCGACGGGTCGACCAGCGCCAGGCCGCTGATCTCGACCTGCGCGCGGTCCTCGAGCAGCGCGGTCACCTGCACCAGCGCCATCGCCGGGTAGTGCCGGCCGAACAGCTCGCGCCACGCCGCGCCGATCTCCTTGGTCGCGGCGATGTAGCGGTGCTTGTCGACCACGTAGATCGTCAGCGACACGACGTCGTTCGGGCCACCGCCGGCGGCCCGCACGACGTCGAGCACGTTGCTGAGGCACTGCCGGAACTGCGCCGCGAGATCGTCGGAGACGATGTTGCACTCCGGGTCCCAGGCGATCTGCCCGGCGATCGCCAGCAGACTGCCGGTGCCCACCATGCCGTTGCTGTAGCCGCGGGGCGCGGCCCAGCCGAGGGGTTGGATCGGACGCGTGTGGTTCATAGCGTGGTCTCTCCGCCGTCGAGGGCGAGCGCCTGTCCGTTCACCGCACCGGCGGCCTCGGACACCAGGTAGGCGACCATCGCCGCGACCTCGTCGGCGCCGACCAAGCGGCCCTGCGGCGAGAAGCCGGCGAGATCGGAGCGGGCCGTGGACGGATCGCGGCCGGTCAGCTTGCTGATCTTCGCCACCGCATCGGCGACGATGTCGGTGTCGACGAAGCCGGGACACACCGCGTTCGCGGTGACCCCGGTGCCGGCGACCTCCGCGGCGGTGGCCCGCATCAGCGCGACCAGGCCGCCCTTGCTCGCCGAGTACGCGGCCGTGTAGCGGTAGCCCTTCAGCGCCGCCGTCGAGGCGATGTGCACCACGCGGCCCCAGCCGCGCTTCGCCATCGCCGGCACGATCGCGCGCGAGAGCACGAACGGCGCGTCGAGGTTGATCGCCATCACGCGCCGCCAGGTGTCGTCGTCGGTCTTGCCCAAGGAGGCCGAGGGCGCGACGCCGGCGTTGCACACCAGGACGTCGACGTTGGCGCCCGCGACCTCGGACGCGAAGCCGGCGAGCGCCGCGGGATCCTCGAGGGCGACGCCGAAGCAGCCGTGGATCCGCGCGCCGGCGGCCGAGGCCGCGGCAGCGATCCCGTCGAGCGCCGCGACGGATCGCGCCGCGAGCAGGAAATCGCAGGTCGGTGCGAGGGCGGTGACGATCGCGGCTCCGATGCCGCGACTCGCACCCGTCACGAGGGCCAATCGACGAACGGCGGTCACGTGCGCGGCAGTGTATCACCCGGGGCCCGACGGACCGCGAGAGGCCGTGCGTGCCGGGCCGCACGGCGCGACGGTTCACGGCGCGCGTGAGAACAGTCCGAGATCGCGGACCCACGCGGTGCCGCCGTCGCCGTCGCCCTCGAGCTCGAGTCGCCAGCGCGTCACCGGGCCCGCCGCGGTGAACGACAGCGGCGGCGATTGCCAGCTGCGGTCGCGCCGATCGGGCGGGTCGACGTGACCGAGCAACACGTCGTCGGCCCACACGGCAATGCGGGCGTCGGGCGACACATCGGACGCCGTCAGGTTCACCACCACGTCGAAGCTCGCGACGGCCTGCGGCTCGGGGGCGAACTGCAGCGGGGTGCCGGCGACGAGCGCGAGGGCGTTGGCGCGGACGGCCGTCTCCCCCGATGCCGTGTCGCTCGCCGCCTGTGGACGCAGGCGGGACAGGCCGCGGCCGCCGACCCACTGCACCGGCGCCATCGGGTGGCCGAGATCACGGGGCGGTGCGAGGACGACGGACTCGAGCGTCGCGTCGGCGAGGGCGCCGCGCTCGGGCCCCAGCAGTCGGATCTCGCGGAGCTCGCCGTGGGGACAGCGGGCGTCGTCCAGGGTCCGCGGGCTGCCGATCACGGCGATGCGCCGCGGCGCCGCGGACGTGGCGAAGGGGCCGAGTGTCGCGCGGCTCCGTGGGGCGATGCCCGGCGCCCGGTTGGACCGCGCCTCGCCGTCGATGGTGATCGACCACCCCTCGGCGAGCGCGGCGTGCTCGGCCGCGGCGACGACGACGATCGCGGCGGTCTTGGCCGCGAGCTCGGGATCGACGTCGAGCTCGAGGGGCTGCTCGGGGTCGAGGCAGCCCGAGCGATCGCCCGTGATCCGGATCCCCGCGGGCAGCTCCGTCGCCGACTCGCCGAACGAGATCCGCGGCACGTCGACGCCGGGATCCACCACCACCTCGACGAGGCCCATGCGCAGCGCGTCGCGGGTCACGGCGCCGGGCAGCGCGTCGTTCGTCGGCGTCAGGCGATCGGTGACCAGCTCGAGCACCGTCACCGAGGTCGCGCGCAGCGGCGGCGGCAGGCCGTCGTCGAGCGCAGCGACCGGCGCCCCACGGACGCTCGCGGCGAGCACGTGCGTGGCCTCGTTGACCAGCAGGAACACCCGCGGCGTCGCGGTGCCGCGCGCCGCGGGCCCGTCGACGAGCAGCTCGTGCAGCGTCGCGTACGCGGCTTCGCGGCTGGTGTACGGCACGATGCTGCGGCCGTATCGCATCGCGAGCGCGCCCGCGACCTGGTTGAACGTGTGCCCGTGGTGCCACCCCTCGCCGCCGGCGACGACGACCGCGTCGGGCGGCACGCGCAGGGCGAGTGCATCGACGATCCGGCGCGCGCCGTCGTACTCGCGCAGCCGGGTCTGCGGCGTCGCAACGAGCGGCCACGCGAGCGGCCCGACGAGCCCCGCGCACAGCACCGTCGCGGTGACGATCGACAGCCGCGCCCGATGGCGCGTCACCGCGGCATGCAGTCGCGCTGCCGCGAACGTGCCCGCCAGGCACGCCGCCGGCAGCAGCTCGGGCACGAGGTAGCGACCGTAGTAGTAGAGCCCGAACTTCGGCAGGTTGCGGTTCGCGTACGCCCACGCGGTCGTCACCACCAGGCCCGCGATCGCCACGAGCCACACGTCGCCGGCCGAGTGCACGCGCCGCGCCCACGCCGGCAGCGCGAGCACCAGTCCCGCCGCTGCGGCGACGAGGAGCACCGGGCCGATCCCCGGGAGCATCGCGTCGAGTCGCGACCACGGCGGTGAAGCGTGGGTCGCCGCGCGCACGGCCCAGGTCGCCATCGCGCCGCCGAGCCCCACCGCCAGGGCCCACGGCAGCGCGGGTCGCAGCCGCGCGGTGATCGCCGCACCGCGCGACGAGCGGGGTCCGAACCCGATCTCGTCGAGGCTCCACCACGCGAGCAACCCGACGGCGAACGCGGCGACGAGCGCGGCACCCGAGGGCTCGCTCCACCGCGCGAACTGCCGCGCGAGCTCGTCGTGGAGGTACGGGAACACGGTGAGGGCGTGCACCGCGATTCCCCCGCCGAGCACGGCGACGAACGCCGTGGTGGCCCGGGCCCGCCCGGGCCCGGTCGGTAGCAGCCACAGCGTGGCGAGGACCGAAGGCGCGGTGATCCACGCGTTGCCGCGGACCCACGCCGTGGCGCCGAGCAGCACCGCGCCGACGACGAGGTCCTCCTGGTGCTCGCGCCCGCGCGCGAACGCGAGGGCGGCCGCGAGGGTGAGCATCCCCGTCAGCGTCTCGGTCAACGTGTTGCGGTGCACCCAGATCGCCAGCGGCGAGATCGCGAGCATCATCGCCGCGAGGGCCGCCCAGCGCGGGTCCGGCAGCAGGCGGCGCGCGAGGGCCAAGAGCGCGGCGATGCAGAGCACGCCCTGCAGGATCACGAGCACGCCCGGCCCGTCGTCGCCGCCGATCCACAGCGCCACCGTGCACAGGGCAGGGAACAGGTGGAGGAACTGCGGCACCACGCGGCCGGTCTCGCGATCGGCGAGGTACCAGCCGGGGCGGTATGCGGCCTCGTACACGTCGTCACGCCATGCCTCGCCGCGACGCGGGTAGAGGCCGGCGATGTCCGCGGCGCCGGGTCGATCGTGATCGCTCGTCGCGTCGCGGACGATCGGATCGACGACGTCGAAGCTGCCGGTGCGGGCGGTCGACGCCCCGCGCAGGGCGTACGTGCCTTGATCGCGCCCCGCCAGCGCGTGATCGATCGCGGGCCAGCGCAGCGCCGCCGCGCCGAGCAGCAGCGCGGCCGTGAAGATGAGGCGTCGTCGATCGATCGGCGCGGCGGCGGTCGAGGTCGTCGCCGCCGGTCGCCATGGACGCAGGGCGAGCGCGGCCGCGACGAGGACGGCGGCGAGCGTGCCGGGCGCGAGCGCGTCGAAGATTCCGAGCAGAACTGCGGTGCCGCCGACGAAGCCCATCAGCAGGGCCGCGACGAGCACCGCCGCCTCGAGGTCGATCCGTCCGCGCCGTCGCCAGTGACGGATCGACGCGATCGTCAGGGCGACGATGCTGAGGCCGAGCCCGACGGGCATGCGCGGCGGAGCATACGCGGCCCGCCGCGGGTGCGACAGCCCGAGGGGCTACGCCGCCCGCTCGCCGAGCTGGCGGGCGAGCACGACGTCCGCGAGCTCGGGCCGCGCGAACAGGTAGCCCTGCATGAAGTGCGCGCCACAGCTGCGGACGATCTCGGCCTCGGCCTGGGTCTCGATGCCCTCGGCGACCACCAGCGTGTCGGTGGCGTCGGCGAAGCGGCACAGCAGATCGAAGAGGCGATGCTTGCGCGGGATCCGATCGATGTCCCGCACGATGCTCATGTCGATCTTGATGTAGCGCGGCTGCAGCTCGGCGAGCACCGACAGCGAGCTGTACCCCGAGCCGAGGTCGTCGACCGCGACGGTGAAGCCCCGACGCAGGATCGTCTCGACCGATCGCTCCCAACCGCGGGCGTCCGCGAGCGAGCTGCGCTCGGTGATCTCGAACGTCACGCGGGCGGCGTGGCGTTGGAGCATCCGCAGCCGCTCGTCGAGTCCCTCGGGATCGCCGAGCTCGGCGGGGTGGAGGTTGACGAACAGGCGCAGGTGACCCGGCAGCGCGTTCAGGATCGACGAGGCTCGCAGCGCGACCGCCTCGGCGAGGCGACCGACGAGCCCGTGCTCCTCTGCGGCGTGCAACACGGACAGCGGCCCCGACAGCACCGGATCGGCGCTGCGCAGCAGGCACTCGTACGCGGAGATGGTGCCGTCGCGCGAGTCGACGATCGGCTGGATCGCGAGCTTGAGATCCTCGCTGCCCAGCAGCGTGAGCAGCCGCACCCGTCCCGCCGAGCGGTGGATCCGCTCGAGGTCGTGATAGGCCTCGATCATGCGAAGCCGCGATCGCATCGTGTCCTCGACGACGGCCGTCAGGTCGGACAGGCCGATCGGTTTCTCGAGGACGTGGGTCGCACAGCCGAGGTTCACCGCCTCGAGCGCGGTGTCGAGATCGAGCGAGCCCGACAGCAGCACGCGGGTGCACATGGGCTGCATCTCGCGCAGGCGCGCCAGCACCGTGATGCCGTCGAGTCCGTCCATGCGCCGGTCGACCAGTGCGAGATCGACCAGGCGTTCGCGCGCGAGCTCGAGGGCGCTCTCGCCGTCGGAGGCGGTCAACACCTCGTGGCCGGCGTGTTGGAGCATCAGGGCGAGCGCCCGGCGCACGCTCTCGTCGTCGTCGACGACGAGCACCACCGCGGAGCTGCGGTCGGAAGGGCTTGGGGCAGACTGCGGCACGGGTTCGAGTGCTACCGTCGGCCGGCCCTCTCGGAAACTTGGGGGCCGGTACCGCATCGGGCCGAGATCGAGGCGAACGAGGCGATCCGCTCGCGCCTTCGGTCGAGCCGGGTCACCTCACGCGGGCATCGCGGGCGGCCGAGGCGGCCACGCCGCGGGTGAATTGTCCTGGCCGCCGCGCGCGGCCTTCTGGCATCCTCCCGGGCGGAATGATCACGTACTTCGACGGCAAGTTTGTCGACGACGCCGAGGCGACCGTCAGCGTCCGTTCCCGGGCGCTCAACTACGGCCTCGGCTGCTTCGGCGGCATTCGGGGGTACGTGGCCGACGACGGCAAGCAGGTCCTCGTGTTCCGCCTCGACGAGCACATCCAGCGGCTGTGCGAATCCGCGAAGGTCCTCTACCTGCGCCCGCCGGGCACCCCGGCCGAGCTCGCCGAGCTCCACCTCGAGCTGTTGCGCCGCAATGACGTCCACTTCGACGTCTACATGCGCCCGCTGCTCCTGCACAACTCGACCGCGATGGCGCCGATCCTCGACGAGTCGACGACGAGCTTCACGATCTTCTGCCTGCCGCTCAAGCGCTACATCGACAAGGACGCCATCGACGTCTGCATCAGCTCGTGGCGTCGCGTCGCCGACAACGCGATTCCGGCGCGGACCAAGCCCACGGGCGCCTACCTCAACAGCGCGCTGGCGCGGCGCGAGGCCTTCGACGGCGGCTTCGACGAGGCCATCCTCCTCACCGAGGCCGGCAAGGTCTCCGAGGGCAGCGCCGAGCACGTCTTCATGGTCCGTCGCGGGACGCTCATCAGCCCGCCGTCGACCCAGGACAACCTCGATGGCATCACCCGGCGCAGT
The DNA here is from genome assembly GCA_044344875.1 of Nannocystaceae bacterium. GTDB lineage: Bacteria > Myxococcota_A > Polyangia > Nannocystales > Nannocystaceae > Xiheibacterium. The sequence goes on along the minus strand of JBIJCC010000002.1, from coordinate 90,725 downwards.
CTGATCGAGATGGCCGCCGACCTCGGTGTGCCCTTCGTCGAGCGCGAGATCGGGCGCACCGAACTCTACGTCACCGACGAGCTGTTCCTGTGCGGGACGGGGGCCCAGATCACGCCGGTGAAGTCGGTGGACCGTCGCGTGGTCGGCGACGGCAGCATCGGCCCGGTGACGCGCAAGTTCCAGCAGTACTTCGACGACGTCGTGCACGGCCGCGTCGCGAAGCGCAAGTCGTGGGTGGTCCCGGTCTGGGGCTAGTCGCAGGCCCGCATGGATCAGCCGACCCACGCCCCCGGCCTGCATCCCATCGTCCGGGCGCGGGTGCCGATCCTGCTGGTGTTCTTCGCCCTGTGCGCGTGGCTGCTGCCCGGCGTCGGTCGGCTGCGGCACGACGACGACGTCATCGCGTTCCTGCCGCCCGATCACCCCGATGTGGTCGCGTTCCGCGACGTCGCCGATCGTTTCGGGATGCTCGAGGTGGCGTTGGTCGGCGTGCGCGCGCCCGATGGCGCCGATCTGCTCACGGCCGAGCGCGCCGAGCAGGTCCGCACGTTGGGGCGCGCCCTGGCCGAGCTCCCGGGCACGCGGCTCGTGCTCGACTTCCCCGATCTCCCCGACCTCGAGGTCGAGGGCGACACGCTCGCGGTCGATCCGCTCGTGCCCAAGGGCATGACCGACGCCGCGGTCATCCGGTCGCGCGTGCTGGGCAACCGCGATGCGGTCGGCAACCTCGTCTCGGCCGACGGCACCGCCGCCACGCTGCTGGTGTACATGCTGCCGGGCCACGACGAGCGCGCCGCTCGCCTCGCGGACATCCGCCGCACCGTCGGCGAGCACTGGGACGGCGAGGCCTACTTCGGTGGATCCCCGTTCATCGAGAGCGCGGCCGCCGAGTCCTCGCGCGCGGACATCGAGCGGCTGTCGCCGATCGTGATCGCGGTGCTGACGGTGACCTCGGCGCTGCTGCTGCGCAGCCTCGCGGCCGCGCTGATGAACCTCCTGGTCGCCGGACTCGGCGTCGGGCTCGTCGTCGGCGCCCACGGGGTGTTCGGCGAGCCGTTCACGATCGTGTCGAGCACGACGCCGGTGATGATGGTCGCCCTGGGCGGCGCGTTCGGCATGCACCTCATCTCCGGCTACCAGCGCCACGGGGGCACCTCGGCCGAGCGGGCCAGCGCGGCGCTGCGCGAGCTGTGGGTGGCCGTCGTGTTGTCCGCGGCGACGACCGCGGTGTCGTTCTTTGCCCTCTTGGTGATGCCGCAGGCGCCCATGCAGCGCTTCGGCATCGTCGCGGGCGTGGGCGTGCTCGGGCTGCTCGCCATCGCGCTGCTGGTGGTCCCCGGGATGCTCTCGCTGCTGCCCCGCCGCGTCCTGGCCCAGCGCCCGTCGCTGGTGCTGCCGCTGCGGCTCATCCCACCGCCGTGGAGCCTCGCGGTGCTCGCGATCGTCGGGCTGTTCTTCGGCATGCGCCTGCGCGCCGACGCGGACACGCGCAACGTGTTCGACCCCGACAGCGAGCCCGCGCGGACCGACGCGTTCTTCAACGACAACTTCGGCGGCTCGCAGTACATCCAGATCGCGATCAACGGCGATCTCCGCGAGCCGGTCGCGCTGCGGACGATCCGCGAGCTCGCGATCCAGCTGCGCGCGGTCGATGGCGTGGTCGACGTGCGCTCGCTGGTCGAGCCGGTCGAGTCGCTGACCGAGGGGTTCGGTGGGCGCTTCGGCATCCCCGAGGCCCCGGACCAGGCGTCGCGCGTGCTGACGAACCTCGCCGATCACGCGGCGATGGCGCAGCTGCTGACCACCGATCTCGGTGGCGCGATCGTCCACGTCAAGCTCGCGCCGCTCGACTCCGACGCGCTCGTGCGCGCGACCGCGGAGGTGCGGGCGATCGTCGCCGCGCCGCCGGCGGGGCCGCTGCGCGTCGGCAGCAGCAGTGAGGCGGCGGTGCGCGCCGAGCAGCTCGAGTTCGTGAGCCAGCGGCTCGCCGTCGCGCTCGGTCGCGAGGTGTCCGCGCAGGAACTCGCGACGCTCGTCGATCCGCGCGCGGCCAAGGACGCGATGCTCGCCGAGGCGACGCGTCTTCGCGCCCGAGCGCTGGGGACCGACGAGGTGATCGAGCCGCTGGATCCGTCGGACTTCGCTGCAGTCGAGCCCGCGCAGATCCTCGCGCTGCGCGGTGACGCGCTCGTCACCTACCTCCGCGGCGCGCTGCCCAAGCTCGTGGCCCAGGATCCCGAGGGCGTGAAGTACGTCGCCCGCCACCTCGGCCTGTGGCTCGACGAAGCCCGCGTCCGCGTGCGCGTCGAGGGGATGTGCGCGACGCTCGGCCTCGCCAACGTCGACCCGGGCGCCGCCCCGAAGAAGCCCGTGGCCGAGGGACTCGAGGGGCTCGGCTTCGAGGATGACGCGCCGCGCGGGCCCGCGGGGCCCTGCCGCACGTTCGCCCACGTCGTCTCGGAGCTCGACGATGCCGAGTGGCGGATCCCCGACGGCGTCGACGCCACGGTAGTGCGCGAGGTCCCGTGGCAGGTGCAGCTCACGGGCCAGCCCCTCATCGGTCAGGCCTACGCCGAGAGCGTGACCCGGAGCCTCTATGTGTCGACCCTCGTCTCGGTGGTCGCGCTCGGTGTCGTGCTCCTGCTCGGCGGGCACCTGCGCGCCCTCGTCCCCGCGACCTGGACCATCGCGGTCACCCTCGGGACGATCGCCCTGCTCGGGCATCCGATCGGGATCGGCACGAGCATGGTGTCGTGCATCGCGATGGGGGCCGGCGTGGATTTCGCGATCCATCTCAGCGTGCGGGCCCGCGCCGCGACCGGCCCGGAGCCGGGTCGCGAGGCCGTCGAGGAGCTCGGCGGAGTCGCGGTCGCGACCGGCATCCAGCTCGGCGCGGCCTTCCTCGTGCTGCTCGCCTCGACGATGCCGCCGCTGCGCGAGTTCGGGATCGGGCTCGCGATCGGCCTGCTGGTGGCGGCCGCCGGCGCTGTCTCATTCGCCCCACTGTTGCATCGACGCCACAGGTGAACGGGGTGCGCGAGGCCGTGCGCACCCCCGCGTCGTTGCCCCGAATCCCCCATCATCCCAACGCCTTGGGCAGGGGCTGGGGACGTCGCTGAATCGGTGGTGGGCTCCGTCGTCCAAGCCCCGGCCTCGCGGTCCCACCACCGGCCCCATCACCCCCCGGTGGTTCGCTTGGTACACTTTCGGAGCCCACCGATGAAGAAGACGACGTTGTTGTTCGCGATGGCCCTCGGCGCTGCTTTCACGCCTGCGATGGATGTCGCGGCGAGCCCAGCGGCCCCGGCTGCGATGATGGCGATCGACCCGGCGGCGATCCTGGCGGAGGTCGACAAGCGCGCCGCCGCGTTCGACGACCAGAGCTACACCGCCACGATGCAGATCTACAAGGAGGGCGCCCTCAAGAAGACCCTGGTCTTCTTCGCGGTGATGAAGGGCCTCGACAAGCAGTTCATCCAGTTCGTGGCCCCGGGCGACGTGGCCGGGATGAAGGTCCTGCTCGAGGGCGGCGACGCCAACAACCTCTATCTGTACGTCCCCGAGTTCAAGAAGGTGCGCCGCGTCGCGGCCCACATGCAGAACCAGGGCTTCATGGGCAGCGAGCTCAACCTGTCGGACATGATCGTCGAGATGGCGCCGTACTACGACGCGACCATCGCCAAGTCCGAGGGCTCGCTCACCGAGTTGGTACTCACGACGAAGGCCGGCAAGGAGACCGCCTACCCGAAGATCGCGCTCACGATCGACGGCAGCAAGGGCGGCGTCACCCAGCTGGTGTACTTCGACGGCAGCGGCGCCGAGGTGCGCAAGCAGCAGCGCGACGAATGGGTCAAGATCGACGGCAAGCTGGTCCCCACGAAGATCAGCATGACCAACCTGAAGACCAAGGACGTCACCGTCATCACGATGTCGGAGATCAAGGTCAATCAGAACGTCGGCGACGATCTCTTCTCCCGCCGCAACCTGCTGAGGGAGTAGACTACGGGGGCTTTGACGGGCCCTGCCGCAGCTCTCCTCCAGTTGGTGACGACCCTGGCAGTGGCACCGGCCGCGCGCTCCTACGACGGCGCGAGGGCGGTGCCACTTCGCTTTGCCCGCGCTGAACCAGCGCCGCCGAGTTCCGCCCCGACACCGTCCGAGGATCCACTCGGATTGCCCGACGGTGAGGACGTCCCGCTCGACGAGTTCGTCGATGCGCCGCCCGAGGGCGAGCCGACAGAGCCGACCGCGAAGCCGCCCGATCCCGCGACGACGGCGCCCACCGACACCAAGCCCCCCGCGAGCGGCGAGCCGCAGACGATCGACGACATCTTCGGCACCGACGCCGATCACAAGGACGTGGCCGAGCAGCCCAAGGGCGGACCGGCTGCGACGACCGGCGGCAGGACCGGGCGTGGCAAGTTCTTCGACGAGCTCGACACGCGCGTCCGCGTCATCTCCAGCGCGTACTACGACATCCACAAGGTCGAGAAGCGCGGGTTCTCGCGCCAGGAGAACCGCCTCGAGTTCGCGTTCACGTACTCGCCCGATCGCCACCTGCAGATCGTCGGCGACGTGCAGCCGGTGTTCTTCGGCATCGCGCAGACCCCCGAGCTCGACGACCTCGCGACCCAGCGCCTGCTGACCCCGTTCCACGTCGAGAGCGACTCGGCCTACATCGCCATCAATGATCTGCTGCCGGGCCTCGACATCAAGGTCGGGCGGCAGATCGTCGTGTGGGGCACGGCGGACAAGTTCAACCCGACCAACAACATCAACGCCGACGACCTCGAGGACCGGCCGCTGTTCACCGAGCCGATCGCGAACCAAATGGTCGTGGTCGACTACGCGCCGCTGCAGGACAAGCTGTGGTTCCAGGGCGTGTACGTGCCGATGTTCTTCCCGGCCCTGCTGCCGCCGTCGGCCGCGGCCGCCCTCAAGGACCCGCAGACGCCGGTGCCGTTCGCGAGCCCGCAGGACGAGGCGAAGATCGGCAACCTGCAGAACCTGCTCGACATCCAGCCGGGCCTGGTGCCGTCGGTGGTCGGCCACGTGCGCCAGCCGAGCCGGCGGTTCACCTCGGGCCAGTCGGCGGTGAAGATCGGCACGTCGCTCGGCGAGGTCGATCTCTCGCTGTCGTATTACAACGGCCGCCACGACATCCCGACGCCGGTCGACGTGCAGTCGTCGCGCAAGGATCCGCAGGTCGGCGAGGTCACCGACGCCGAGTGTTGCTATCGCTCGGACGTCACGCTCATCTACCCGCGCATGCAGGTGGTCGGCTTCGACTTCGCGACCGAGCTGCCGTTCCTGCGCAACATGGGGCTGTGGGGCGAGGGGGCGCTGTTCTTCCCCCAGGCCCAGGAGCTGCGCATCGAGTTTCCGCTCGCGATCGACGTCACGACCAACAGCAACGACGACGGGGTCCAGAACCCGGTCCGGAGCATGATCGGCCGCACGGTCCGTTCCACGCCGTACGTCAAGGCGACGACCGGCATCGACTACACCTTCGGCAAGCACGTCTACGTGCAGGCCCAGTACCTGCGCGGGTTCATCGACGAGTTCGGCGCCGATCACATCGGCAACTACCTCGTCGCCGGCAGCGATCTCATCTTCTTCGGCCGGCACTTCATCTTCCGGCTGTTCGGCGTCGTCGACTTCCCCACGGGCAAGGGCGACCCGGGCTCGTACGTCATCTTCCCCGAGATCCTATTGGTGCCGCCGTGGGGCAGCGTCACGTTCGAGCTCGGGAGCTTCTTCCTGCTCGGGAAGCCCGAGACGAAGTTCGGCCAGAAGGCCTCCGGGTCGTCGATCGCCTTCTTCAAGGTCGTCGGCGTGTTTTGAGCCCGGGGTCGATCTACACTCGGTAGCCGGTGAGCTCGCCCGCCTCCGCCCTGCTGTCCTGGCTGCTGATGGCCGGCCTCGCGCTGGTCGTCGGCTTCGCCAGCCTCGCGTGGCCGGACGACGACGCGTGGGAGCGCTTCGAGGCGACGCTGCTCGCCCGCACCGGTCCAGCGCCGGCCGACCCCGTCCGCAGCGCCGCCGGGGGCACGCCGCTCGAGGCGAGGGCGAAGGAGACGGACGCGGTCGCGGATACCGACGGGGCCGCGGCCGCGGAGACCGAGGGCGACACCGACGGCGGCGAGCCCCTCGACAGCCCGGTCCCCGTCGAGAAGATCGACTTCCCCGATCCCGAGTCGTTGCTCGACGAGCTGCCGGCCGAGGGTACCGCATCCAAGAAGCGCTCCGGCAAGATCGTCGTCGGCGACGCGCGCGTCGAGGTCGTCGACGGCGAGGGCGACTGGCTCGTGCACCAGGTGACGCCGACGGAGACGCCCGACCAGATCGCCCACCGCTACGGCGTGCGTCCCGATGCGCTGCGGATGTGGAACGGCATCAAGGCCGACACCGAGAAGCTCCGCGTCGGCACGCGCCTCAAGCTCCACCCGCGCAAGGTGCCGCCTCCGCGGCAGAAGCACGAGTACTGGGTGCAGCCCGGTGATACGTGGTGGAGCATCGGCACGATGTTCGGCATCGACTCCCGCGATCTCCGAGCGACGAACTCCTCCACGCCCCAGCGCCTCGTCGCCGGAATGCCGCTCGAGATCTGGCTCGACCCGATCGTGTACATGTGGGTCTCGGGCGAGACCGACGCGCATGTGCCGGTGAGCGTCCGCCTCGGCGCAGTAGGCATTGGCACGCCACAGGCCGGCCGGCTGGTGAACGGCGTGCAGCTCCCGCTGCACGAGGCCTATTCGCTCAAGCTGCCGCCGTCGGCCTACGGCACCACCCACGCGGTCGCCCATGTGGTCAAGGCCATGGACGAGTTCCGGCGCCGCTCGACGTATCGCAGCCCGCTCATGATGGGCTCGATGAGCGCCAAGCACGGCGGGCCGCTGTCGGGGCACAAGTCGCACCAGTCGGGGCGCGATCTCGACATCCGGCTGCCGCTGCTCGAGACGCTCCAGCAGCACATCCCGGTCACCGCCAAGCGCGTCGACTGGGTCGCGCTGTGGCACCTCATCGAGGCGTTCGATGCCACCGGTCAGGTGGTGATCATCTTCCTCGACTACGAGATGCAGGAGCTCCTGCACGCCGCCGCCCTGGAGCAGGGGGTCACCGAGGCGCGGCTCGATCAGGTGCTGCAGTACCCCCACGGCAACAAGGCCAACCTGGGCCTCGTCCGCCACAGCCCGGGCCACTTGGCGCACATCCACGTGCGCATGACCTGCGGACCGAGCGAGCCCGAGTGCGTCTCCGAGGCCGACTTCGACATCGACGCGGACTGACGGCGTCCGCGGGGTAGGGTGGCCTCAGGTCCCGCCGATGGCCTTCGCCATCTCGGCGAGGACCTTGCGCTGGGCGGTGTGCAGCCCGTCGAGCGACTTGCCCATGCGGGCGAGCATGGTCGCCGTACGCTTGCGCGAGGTCGCCTTGGCGCGCTTCGCCAGGGCGACGAAGGTCCCCGTGCAGTCCTCGGGCTCGCCGCGGGTGTTGACGATGCGCAGCACCGCGGTGTCCGCCCAGGTGGGCGCACGCTGGGCGAGCTCCGGGAGCGCCTCGAGCAGCCCCGCGAGGTAGTCGTCGTCGAACGACTCGAGCATGTAGAACACGCTCCACAGGACGCCGTGCGGATCGTCGTCGTCGAGCGCGCCGAACATCGCGGGGATCAGCGTGGGGTCTGCGGTCTGCTGCAGTCGCTCCACGAGGCGCGGGACCTCGTCGCCGAGATCCTCGTCGCTGCGCGCGAACAGGACGATGCGCGCGAGGATCTCGGCGCTGCTGAGGCTGTCGATCGGCGCGGGGCCGCGACGGCGGGCCGAGACCTTCCGCGGCTTGGTCTCGGGCGTCCTTGCGGCGGGCGTCTTGGGGACCGGCGCCTTGGAGGTCTTCTTTGCGGCGGGCGCCTTGGAGGTCTTCTTTGCGGCGGGCGCCTTGGAGGTCTTCTTCGCGGCAGCGGCCTTGGTCGCCTTCTTGGCGGGTGCCTCGGTCGCCTTCGTCGCGGTGGCCGACTTCGGCGTCACGTTCGCCTTCGCCTTGGGCGCGGGAGTCTTCCCGGCCTTCGGCGCGGCCTTGCCGAGCTTCGCGGCGGCCGGACCTTTCGCGGCGCGGCCGGTCGTGGGGCCGGATCGGGCGGGCTTCGCCGTGGGCTTGGTCTTCGCCATGGGCCACCCATACGCGACGACGTGGGATCTGACAAGCCGCGACGGACTTGCGAGCGGCCTGGACCTTGGACCACGATGCTGTCTTGGCCAGTCGCACCATCGTCGACTCCGTGACCCGCGTCGAGGGTCCGCCCGCCGAACTCCCGCTCATCGAGGCCCGCCTCGAGGCCCTGCGCGAGCGCTTCCCGGGGGCGGTGCTCGAGCGCTACCTCGATCGGATCCCGCGGCTCGGCGATCGCGTCTACGTGGCGCGCGGCGCCGTCGTCGTCGGCGACGTCGAGCTCGGCGACGATGCCAGCGTGTGGTTCGGCTGCGTCCTGCGTGGGGACGTGAACCGCATCGAGATCCGCGAGCGCAGCAACCTGCAAGATGGCGTCGTCGTGCACCTCGGCGACGGCGACCCGACGTTCGTCGCCGAAGAGGTCGTCGTCGGTCACCGCGCGGTCCTCCACGGCTGTCGCGTCGGCGGCGGCACGCTCGTCGGGATCGCGGCGGTCATCCTCGACGGGGCCCGCATCGGCGAGGGCTGCGTGATCGGTGCTGGGGCCCTGGTCACCGCGGGCACCGAGATCCCGCCGCACAGCCTCGTCCTCGGGGCACCGGCCAAGGTGGTCCGCCCGCTGACCGCGGCGGACGAGACCTTCCACCGCGCCCTCGCGGCCAAGTACGTCCGCCTCGCGCACAACCACCGCGTCGGCTAGCGGCATGCGCCCGCGATCCGCGGCGCCGATCCGGCACGCTCAGCCGGTCGACGAGGTGCCGGTCGTCCCGCCGTCACCGCTCGACGACCCCGACGTGTCGCTGCCGGTGCCGTCGAGGGTCGCCCAGCTCTCGCCTGCGGTTCCGTCGGAGCTGCCCGCAGGACCGACGCAAAGGCCGTCGCTGGCGCTGCACTGCAGGCCGCCGCAGCAGGCGGCGTCGTCGAGGCACCAGCGATCGAGGGCCAGTTCGGGGACGCATGTCGCGACGCAGACGGCCTCGCCCATGCCGGCCTGCGTGGTCGCGGCCCCGGCGTCGTAGGGCGCGACACAGAACCCCCCGTCGCACTCGTCCGAGCTCGCGCACGTCGTCGGCGCGTCGAACGTCGTGCCCCCGGTGGTGCCCGTCGTCGTGGTGTCTGCCGCCGACGCGCCGCCTGTGCTCGGGTCCTTCGCCGAGTCGACGCTTTCGCACCCGAGCACACATGCGCACAGCAGCACCGTGGCGACGATCGGTCGGGTGCGGGGCCGCATCGCCGCGAGCCTATCAGCCCGCGGGCCCCGTCGCACGGTGGTCGCACGACGGGCCGATCCGTCCGCCGCCGCGCTCGGCTCGCGTGCGGCGCGAGCCCGACACCTGGTAGCCTGTGCCGAGTGGACGCCGACCGACCCGAGCGCTGGGCTCGCCGCGCCACGGTGCCGGGGCTCGCGCCCCTCGATGGGCCACCGTTGGTCCGCGCGCCGCTGACCCCCGAAGAACGGCCGGTGACGGGGGTCGTGCGACCCGGCGTCCAGCTCGCGACGCAGAAATTCTACGACGTCGTCGAGTGCATCGCCGAGGGCGGCATGGGCCGGATCTACCGGGCCTACGACGCGTCGATGGATCGCTACGTCGCGCTCAAGCTGCTGAAGCCCGACATGCCGGAGTACGTACGCAAGCGGTTCCGCCGCGAGGCGGTGATCGCCGCGAACTTCTCCCACCCCAACCTGCCGCGCGTGCTCGACGTCGGCACCGTGCCCGGCAGCGGCCTCGAGTGGATGACGATGGAGTACCTGCGCGGTCGCGATCTGGGCCGCGTCGTCGAGCGCGGTCGCCTGATCCCGCTGCCGTTGCTCGTCGACATCTACAGCCAGACCCTCGAAGCGCTCGACTACATCCACACCCGCAAGATCGTCCACTGCGACATCAAGCCGGACAACATCTTCATCACGCGCGACAGCTACGACCGTCGCATCGTGGTCATCAAGCTGATCGATTTCGGTGTGTCGCGCAGCCTCGAGACCGACGAGGTCCCGGAGCAGATCGCCGGTGATCCGCTGTACATGGCGCCGGAGCAGACGGTGTACCGCGGCGAGTTCGATCACCGCGCGGACCTCTACGCCCTCGGAATCTCGTTCTTCGAGACGCTGACCGGGCGGCACCCGTTCCAGGACGAGATCAATGCCCCGGTGGAGCAACTGCTGCGGATGCAGGTGTCGCGCATCCCCGATCCGCCGTCGCGCTGGCTCCCGCCGGGTCCGCCGCGGCAGGTGGACGCGCTCGACGCCCTGTTCGCCACCGCGACCGCGAAGGATCCCGCGCAGCGCTTCGCGGACGCGCGGTCGATGCGACGGGCCATCCGCGCGCTGCTCGAGGTCTAGTGCACCGCCGTCGCTGGTGGCATGCGGTTGGCTCGCTGTGCGGGGGCCTGCTACGCTGCCGCGGTGCGATCGCTTTTCTTGATCGAGTGCGCGCTGGTGGTGGCCCTGGGTGCGGTCGGATGCGGCCGGCGCGGCGAGGCGACCGACACCGCGCCGTCGTCGACGAGCGGCGCCGACACGACGGCGGGTGATCCCACGACGGGCAGCACCGGTGGCCCCGACACCGTAGGCACCGCCGAGACCACGGCGCCGGCCGACACGAGCTCGACCGGCGACGACTCACCGCAGGGCGAGTGCACGCTGTGGGCCGACGAGTGCGGCCCGGATCAGAAGTGCATGCCGTGGTCGCTCGAGGCCGACGAGATTCCCGACGAGATCCGGTGCTGCGCCGCGCCCGAGAGCCCCGATCTCATCGGTGAGCCGTGCGAGGTCCTCGACTACAACGGCAGCTGCATCGACTCGTGCGAGCGCGGGGCGTTCTGCGTGCTCGACGACCCCGCGGGGCTCACCGGGCAGTGCCGGCGCTTCTGTCAGCCGGGGGCGAACGACTGCCAGCCCGACGAGACCTGCAAGACGTTCTACGAGCTCCTCAACGACGTGCCCACCGTGCCGCTGTGCATGGAGCAGTGCGACCCGCTCAACCAGGACTGCTCGGTGCCGAGCTGGCTGTGCATCCCGGACTCGCCGACGCAGGCGGGGCAGAGCGGGTTCATCTGCGTCTCGCCGCCGCCGAACGAGCCGTACGGCGTGTTCGAGCCCTGCGCGCTCGCGAACCAATGCGAGCCGGGCCTCGTGTGCGTGACGGCGGATCGCGTGCCTGGTTGCTCGTTCACGTCGTGTTGCACCTCGTACTGCAGCCTGTCCGAGGGCGACGCGCCGTGTCAGGCGCTCGACCCGAACCTCGCGTGCATCGATTGGCAAGCGCCCGACCCGACGTGGGTCGACGTCGGCGTGTGCGCGCTGCCCGAGTGACGCGTCGTCGTCGTCGTCGCGGAGGAGACCTCCCGTCGGGACGGTCGCTCAATACGGCGCGACGAACACCACGAGCACGTCCCACGTCAGGTGCATCGCCGTCACCGGCACGAGCCGGCGCGTCGCGATCGCCACCGCACTCCACAGCGTGCCGCAGGCGAGGGCGGCGACGACGAGCAACGGCGGCCCGGACGTGACGTGCGCGAGGGCGAACAGCGAGCCGGCTGCGAGCGCGGCCGCGGGCCACGGGAGTCGAGCGGCCAGGGGCAGGGTGACCGCGGCGCGCCAGACGATGTCCTCGGTGGCGACGATGAAGGGCAGCGCGAGCACGACGACCCACGGCTCGAGCGCGCCTGCGAACAGCTGGATCTGACCGAGGTCGTCGGCGAGCGGGGGCGCGACGGTTCGGATCGCAGCGATGACCGCCGCACCGGCGAGCCAGAGCGCGCCCGCGGCCGCGACACCGAGCGCGACGTCCCGCCCGCGGAACTCGAACAGGGCGCGCCACGGCAGCGCGAGCGTTCGGATCGCGATCGCGGCGAAGACCCCCTCCACGATCGCCATGCGCAGCCAGATCGAGGGGAGCACCGCCGGCGTGGCGAGCATCACCGCGGTCACCGCGAGGGTGAAGAGCGCCGCGGGGCCCGCCCGCGTCGCGTCCGCGGGCGCATCGGTCATCGCCGCGGTGTCCCGTCGACGTGGTCGCAGACCTCGCCGGCGCAGCCCCAGGACAGCGTGACCCCGGCACCGCCGTGGCCGTAGTCGTGGACCACGCGGCGCCCATCGGGGAGCGTCTCCGGCTCGAGTCGCACCTCGGCGCGACCCGGACGCAGGCCGACGATGTGGGCGATGGCGCGGGCACCGTGGAGCCGCGGCGACAGCGAGCCGCAACGCTCGAGGATCGCGGCCGCGGTCGCCGGATCGGCCGCCGTCGACTCCACGTTGGGATCCGCGGTGCCGCCCAGGACGCAATCGTCGCCGCGGGGCACGACATACGCGATGCCGCGGGGGTCGTCCTCGTCGATGAGCACGGCGTCGAGCCCGGGATCCACCACGTGCACGAGCTGCCCCCGGATCGCGAACAACGACGCGTCGCCGCACAGCTCGCGGGCGCCGAGGCCCGTGCAGTTCACCAGGACGTCGGCGTCGACGTCGGCGAAGGAAGCGACGCGGCGCTGGTGAATCGCGACGCCGAGTCGATCGAGCCACGTGCGCAGGAAGGCGAGGTAGATCCGCGTGTCGATGACCGGCGCGTCGAACGACCAGCCCGCCACCGCACCGGGCGGAAGGCGCTCGGGGGCCGCGTGCCGCAGCTCGGGCACGGCGTCGGCCCACCATGGCCGCGGCGTCGGGCCGCGCAGCACCTCGATCGCCTCGCGCACGCGGATCCCCGCGGCGGGGTCGGGCGCCAGCGCGACGAAGCGCGCGTGGGACGTCCGCGCCCAGCCGAGCACGCGGTGGGGCGGCTCGGCCTTGTACGGGTACCAGAAGGCCGCCGCGACGTTGGACGTCGTGTCGGGCGGCAGGAGCTCGGCCCACAGGCTGACCTCGTGCCCGCGCAAGCGTAGCGCGACGGCACAGGTGAGGCCCGACACTCCGCCCCCCAGGACCCCGACGTGCACGGCGCGACCATAGCAGAGCCGCGCCCGCAGCCCAACGCGACGGTGGGCGCGCGCAGGGCTTTTTGGGTATTCTGCCGCCACGCGATGAAGCTGTTGCCGACCAAGCCGCTGCGTTTGCCGCGGCTTCGCACCTACGTCCCGGCGCCCACCGATCCCAAGATCTTCTGGTTCAACAGCGAACGCGACGACATCGTCAACGACGTCGTGCGCCGGATCCTCGAGCGCTACCAGAGCGACGAGGACATCGAGCTGTGCCTGAACGACGCCGCGTACAACGAAATCCGCCGCCACGAGGCCCGCACCGACGAGGGCGCGAAGAACCGCCTCGAGTACTGGCGCGGCATCGTTCGCCGATTGTCGCGGATGTCGTCGGAGGGCCGCCAGGAGACCCTGCGCGAGTGTGCGACGAAGATGGCGTACGACGTCGCGGGCAACTTCGACCCGCGCGTGTACAAGTTCGCGGCCAAGGCGGTGCCCGGCCTCCTCACCGCGGTGATGAACCCGTCGAGCGTGATGCGATCGCTGCTCGACTCGGGCGCGCGGCTCGACGAACTCGTCGCGGCGCAGGGCCCGATCGAGAAGCTGCGGAACCTCCAGCGCAAGGGCACGATCGTCCTGGCGCCGACCCACTGCAGCAACTTGGACTCGATCGCGATCGCGTGGGTGCTGCTCCGCGAGGGCCTGTCGCCGGTGGTGTACGGCGCGGGCAAGAACCTCTTCTCCAACCCGATCATCTCGTTCTTCATGCACAACCTCGGCGCCTATCGCGTCGACCGGCGCATCAAGGCGACGCTCTACAAGGACGTGCTGAAGAGCTACTCGAGCGTGATGATCGAGCGTGGGTACCACTCGCTGTTCTTCCCCGGTGGCACGCGCTCGCGCTCCGGGGCCATCGAGCGCCGACTCAAGCTCGGGCTGGCGGGCAGCGGCATCGATGCGTTCAGCCGCAACCACTCGCGCGGCATCAAGCGGCCGGTCTACTTCGTCCCGGCGACGATCAACTACGCCCTGGTGCTCGAGGCCGAGACGCTGATCGACGACCACCTCAAGGAGGCGGGCCGCCACCGCTACATCATCGAGGACGACGAGTTCTCGCGGGTCGAGCGGTGGATCTCCTTCTTCAGCCGGTTCCGCGCGCTCGAGAGCGCGTGCGTCATCCGGTTCGGCGAGCCGATGGATCCGTTCGGCAACCGCGTCGACGACGAGGGCCACTCGCTGGCGCCCGACGGTCGCACCATCGACCCGATGACGTACGTCACCCGGCGCGGCCAGGCGGTGGTCGACCACGCCCGCGACGCCGCGTACACCCGCGAACTCGGCGAGTCGATCGCCCACAGCTACGGCGTCGAGACCGTGGCGATGCCGACGCAGCTGCTCGCCCACGTCATCTTCCGGCGCATGGTCCGGGCCACGCCGGGCCTCGACCTCTTCGCCCGCCTGCGTCACCGGGGCGACATCGCGATCCCGGTCGAGGAACTCGCGGCGGATCTGGGCAACACCCGCGACGCGCTGCTCGGGCTCGAGCAACGCGGGCGCATCCACGTCGACGCGCTGCTGCGACGCGAGTCGCCGACGCGCATCCTCGAGCGGTGCCTGGCGACGTGGGACGGCTACCACCTCCGCCCGGTCGCGAAGATCGTCAGCGGGTCGGTGCTCGCCGAGGATCCGAACCTGCTGCTGTACTACGCCAATCGCCTGCGCGGCTTCGCGGTGGAGCTGTCGGGCGCGAACGAGGCCGATCGCGCCGCTGCGCGCGACATCGAGGTCATGGAGTTGCGGACATGAGTCGCGTCGCAGTCCTCGGAGGCGGGAGCTTCGGCCGCGCGTTGGCGATCCAGGTCGCGCGCAGCGGCCGTGTCGTCACGCTGTGGAGCCGCCAGGCCCGCGACCCGGCCCACGCCAACGTGCGCTCGACGACGCGGATCGCCGAGGTCGCCCAGGCCGAGCTCATCTTCGTCGCGGCCCCGTCGATCCACATCGACGGGCTCGCGCAGGAGGTCGGTCACTACCTCGACGGCACGCACCTGCTCGTGCACGTCAGTCGCGGTTTGCTCGGCCAGGACCTCACCACGCTGTCGCAGCGGCTGCGCAGCTCGACGCCGTGCCGCCGCGTCGGTGTGCTCGCGGGGCCGCTGGTCGCCCGCGCGCTCGCCGAGGGCGAGCCGGGCGGCGCCATCGTCGGCTCGCTGTTCCCCGAGGTGACCGAGGCGGTGCGCGACGCGATCGGTGGCCCGACGATGCGCATCTACGGCACCGCCGACGTCGTCGGAGTCGAGATCGCATCCGCGATGGTCGGCCTGTTCGCGTTGGGCATCGGCTATGCGCAGGGCCGCGGCTTCGGCCCGGCGACCACCGCGATGCTCGCGACGCGCGGCATGGCCGAGGCGACGCGCGTGGGCGTGGCGTGCGGTGCGAGCGAGCGGACGTTCTCCGGGCTCGCGGGCTTCGGCGACCTGATGGCGGCGGTCGCCGGCGACGGTCGGCCCGAGTCGCTGTTCGGTCGCGCGCTCGCGGAGGGGCTGCCCTTGCCCGAGGCGGCGGCACGCGCCGGTGCGTTCGTCGAGGGGGCCAGCATCGCCGCGCAGGTGACCGCGTACGCCGAACGCCACGGGCTCGAGGCGCCGATCTCCGCCGGCATGGCGGCGCTGCTGTCGGGGCGCGCGTCCGGGGCCGCCGTGCTCGCGCAGCTGATGAGTCGCCCGGTCCGCGGGGAGTGATCGTGATGGGCGAACGCGGAGTGCTGGCGACGACGACCCACGGCGTGCCCGAGGCGCGGCCGGGTCGCCGTCGACGCCTCGCGTCGTGGGCGGGACATCGCGTGGACTTCGTGGTCCGCCGCGCGCTGCGGGGCCTGTTCGTGCGCCGCGGCGTCCCGTTCGTGACGCCTGCCGAGCTCGAGCACAGCCTCGGGCTGTTGCACTGCTACGCCGCGCCGGAGGTCGTCGCCGATCCCGATCGGCTCCTCGCGCCGCCGGACCGGCTTCCCGAGGTCCTCACGCGGTGGGAGCGGCGCTCGGGGCCGGGCGTGCACAGCCATCTGACCTTCGCAACGCCGTATCGCCCGGTGCACGCGTTGTACGCCGTCGAGTACCGCCGCTACGACCACCTCGACACCGCGCACCTGTTCGCGTGGCGCCACCGCACGCCTGCGCCCGCGTCGATCGTCATCAACCACGGCTGGGGCCTCGGCGCCAAGGCGATCCACGAGATCGAGTTCGGGATCCGCTGGCTGCACCGCGTGCTCGGGCTCGACGTGTACTACTACGTCGCGCCGTTCCACTGGATCCGCAAACCCTCGGGCGCGCGGTTCTCCGGCGAGCTGCACCCGTCGCCGAACCTCATGCGCACCAACGAGGCGTTCGTGCAGACGGCGATCGAGCTCCGCACTGCGCTGGGGATCATCCAGGCGCACAACCCCGCGCCGATGGGCATGATGGGCTCCAGCCTGGGCGGCTACACGACTGCGCTCCTGGCCTCGATCGACGACCGTCTGGCGTTCGCGGTGCCGATCATGCCGCCGTCCTCGTTCGCGGAGCTGCTGTGGGAGCACGGCGAGCACGACCCGGTGCGCGCGCATGCGGTGCAGGCCGGCCTCACGCGCGAGAAGTTCCGAGACGCGTGGGCCCTGCACTCGCCGATGTCGCACCGGCCCAAGGTGCCGTGGCCGGGGCGCATGATCGTGACGGCGAGCGGCGACGGGCTCGTCGGTGAGCACCACGTGCTGCCGCTGTGGGAGCACTGGGAGCGGCCGCATCGCGTGCGCTTCGCTGGCGGGCACATCCTGCAGGTGTACCGGCACGAGTACCACCGCGAGCTCGGGCGCCTGCTCGGTCGGCTCGGGTTGCTCGGCGCCAAGGCGACGCGCGCGGTCGGATAGTCCTGCGGCAATTGCCGCGATGACAACCCGGCGGTCGCGGAGGCGGCGGCGGGTGCCAATGCGTCGTGACGCGATGTCACGGCGCCTCGCAACCCGGCGGAATCGGGGCGAGTCGACCGACGGCGAGCGACTTGCTCTCTACGTCCGGCATGCGAGCGCTGTTCGGACGACACTTCTGGATCCTGCGCCTCTTCGGTGTGGCGAGCGCCTCGGCGCTGGCGGGTAGCGCCGCGAGCTCGGCGCTCGCGCTGTTCGTCGTGCAGGGGGCGATCGGTGTGTTCGACGACCCGGCGGTCACGGACGACCCGGAGGTCGAGGAGCTCGACGACGAGCCCGAGCTCCTCGCGAACGCGATCGTGGGGGCCGGGCAGCCGCGACCCCGCGGCGCGGTCGGCCGGCAAGCCGCGGCGGCGTCGCTGTCGAGCTACAACCCGTTCTGCCCGAGCTGTCAGCCCGCGGCCGATCCCGCGGCGCCCGTGATGCTCGCGCAGGGGCCGGGCTCACCCGCCGTCGCCACGGTGGCCACGCGCCTGCCGTTGCGCCTGCACGCGACGATGGAGGCCGAGTCGGCCGTCGACTCGCTCGCCACGATCTACGATGTCGAGCGCGGCATCGTCGGGGTCTACGGTCAGGGCGACACACTGCGCCCGGGCGTCGTCGTGTCCGCGGTGACGCAGGGGCGGGTGTCGCTGCAGACGCCCAACGGCGCCGAGCTGCTCGAACTCGGCGCGCCGCCGCCTGCGCCCGTCGTCGCCGAGCCCAAGGCGAAGCCGGACGCCGAGCCGAAGGCAGCCGCCGAGTCGCCCGAGCTCGACGCGATCACGTGCTCCGGCGCCGACGACTGCGTGGTCGAGCGCGCGTTCGTCGACGAGATCCTCGCCAATCCGGCGAAGTTCGCTTCGCAGGCGCCGCGCGTGATCCCGATGCCCGACGGCGGCTTCAAGGTGTCGGGCGTGCGCAAGGGATCGCTCGCGAAGAAGCTCGGCCTCGCCAACGGCGACGTGCTGCTCGCGGTGAACGGCCAGGAGCTGCGCGGCCTCGACGACGCGCTCGGCCTCATGACCAAGCTGCGTCGCGCCACGAACCTCGAGGTCTCGCTGGACCGCAAGGGCAAGTCGGTCCGCAAGCGCATCGAGATCCGTTGATCCCACGGGGTCCCGCCCGCCCCGCGCCCCGCGCGGACGGCCTGTCCTCGCGGGACGAGTTGGCACCGATGGGCAGCGCGCGACCCCGGGCCGTGACAGAATGTCCAAGCCCCAGGGACACGGGGACAATTCGGCGGCGGGACCCCCCTCGGGGTCGAGTCAACCCGCGAGAATTCCACAGAGTTATCCCACGGCGTCCGTCTTGCTGATCGGAGTTCCTCGATGCACCCTGTCGCCCTGCCCATGCAGCCCACCCCCACCGTCCTGGTCGTCGACGACGAGGCGAGCATCGTGGACGCGCTGACGAAGGTGTTCGAGAAGGAGAGCCTCGCGGTCGTGACCGCGCGCAACGGTCACGAGGCGCTCGACGTGCTCCGTCGCCAGCGCATCGACGTGATGGTGACCGACCTGCGGATGCCGGGCATGGGCGGTGACGACCTGCTGAAGGCCGCGAAGGCGATCGTGCCCGAGGTCGAGGTGATCGTGATGACCGCCTACGGCACCGTCGAGTCCGCGGTCGAGGCGATGAAGCGCGGCGCCTACGACTTCATCGCCAAGCCGCTCAAGCGCGCCCAGGTGGTGGCCGCGGTCCGCAAGGCCCTCGACAAGGCGGCGCTCGTCGCCGAGAACAGCAAGCTCCGCGCGCAGCTGGCCGCCGCGACGTACCGCGAGATCGTCGGCAACTCGCAGGTGATGCGCGCGACCCTCGAGGTCGCCCGTCAGGCCGCGAACTCCACCGCGACCGTCCTGCTGCTCGGCGAGAGCGGCACCGGCAAGGAGCTGATGGCGCGGTACATCCACGCCCACAGCCCGCGCTCGCAGCGATCGTTCATCCCGGTCAATTGCGCGGCGCTGCCCGAGTCGATCCTCGAGTCCGAGCTCTTCGGCCACGAGAAGGGCGCCTTCACGGGCGCGATCCGCAGCCGCGAGGGCCGCTTCGCGGAGGCCCACACGGGCACGCTGTTCCTCGACGAGATCGCCGAGATCACCCAGCCGGTGCAGGTGAAGCTGCTCCGCGCGGTGCAGGAGGGCGAGGTCGAGCCGGTCGGCGGTCGCACGCTCAAGGTCGACTTCCGCCTGGTCTGCGCGACCAACCGGGATCTGGTCGAGGAGGTCAAGGCGGGCACGTTCCGCGAGGATCTCTACTACCGCATCAACGTCATCCCGATCCGCATGCCGCCGTTGCGCGACCGCATCGAGGACGTGCCGCTGCTCGCCGAGCACTTCCTGCGGGTCTACGCGAACAAGCACGGCAAGGCCGTGGCACAGTTCACCGACGAGGCGCTCCACACGATGGGCAACTATGGCTGGCCGGGGAACGTGCGCGAGCTCGAGAACACGGTCGAGCGCGCGGTGGTGCTGTGCAAAGGCGCGCGCATCGGCGCCGAAGACCTGCCGGCCGAGCTCCGGGATCCGCAGGCGCCCAACGGTCGTCAGATCACCTTCTCCGTCGGCACGCCGATCGAGGAGATCGAGCGGCGCATGATCCTCGAGACGCTCAAGTTCACACGGGGCGACAAGCGCCTCGCCGCCGACCTGCTCGGCATCGCGACTCGCACCATCTACCGCAAGCTCGAGTCGGGCTTCGTGTCGGTGGCCGAGGGCGAGCGCCGGGCGGCGCCGGCCGTCGCCGGTGCGCCGGCGGTCGGCGACGACGTCGGCGATCCCGACGAGGTTCTCCACTGACGCCGAGGTCCGCGATGGAAGCGCTGTTCACCCGTTACTTCTGGATCGTGAAGACGCTCGGGGTCGCCGCGGCCGCGGGCCTCGCCGCGTCCGCCGTGTCGACGCAGCTGGGCAGCTCGTTCGTGCTGGTCTCCTCCGAGGACGACAAGGGCGCGGAGGGGGACACCGACGGCGACGACGCCGAGGACGACGAGAAGGCCGATGGCCTCGACGGCCTGCGGCCCAAGGCCCCGGCGGCGCCGCGGGTCGGCTCCTCACGCGCGAGCAAGGACCGCGCGTCGGAGCAGGTCCGCAAGTTCAACGTGTTCTGCCCGAGCTGCGTGCCGGTCGAGCCCGAGTCGCCGACCAGCACCGCAGGGCCGTCCACGCCGACGTTCGACGCCGAGGGCCGCCCCGTGGGCCCGGTGATCCAGCCCGGCGAGGTGAAGAGCGGCCTGCCGCTGCGCCTGCAGGCGACGATGGAATCCGACGATCCGATGCTGTCGCTGGCGACGGTCTACGACGCCGACACCGGCGCCGTCGGCCTGTACGGCGTCGACGACGTCATCCGTGCCGGCGTCGTGGTGACGGGCGTCGATCAGGGCGTCGTCCACCTGCGCAACAACGCGGCGCTCGAGTACCTCGAGATCGGCGGTGTCATCCCCGAGCCCACGGCGCCCCCGCCGACGCCGAAGGAAGAGCCCAAGGAGGACGCACCCAAGGACGACCGGACGATCCCGGGCGCCGAGGATGCGATCAACTGCCCGAACGAGAACCTCTGCATCGTCGAGCGCTCGTTCGTCGAGTCGCTGCTGGCCAACCCGATGATGCTGGCCAAGCAGGCCCGCATCGTGCCGGCCAAGGACGGCGAGGTCGGCTTCAAGTTCTACGGCATCCGGCGGGGAAGCCTGCCCAAGCTCATCGGCCTCAAGAACGGCGACAAGCTCGTCGCGGTGAACGGCGAGGACCTCGTCGGCATCGACCAGGCCATGGGCCTCTACACCAAGTTGCGTCGCGCATCGAACCTCCAGGTCACGATCGAGCGCAAAGGCAAGTCCATCAACAAGGAGATCCAGATCCAATGAGCGCTCGCTCGATCGTCGCGCTTGCGACAACCATGGCGCTGACGCTGCCGCAGGCGGCCTGGGCCGCGGCCCCGGCCACGCGGGGCACCGGCGCGGCCAAGCCCACGCCGCCCCCCTCGAGCCCCGCCGACGAGGACGTCGACGGCGGTGGTCGCGGTGGTGGCAGCGCGCGCGGCGGTGACGACGACGGCGGCGAGCTGTCGGGGGACGAGGGCGGCGTCGGCGGACACAACGTCTGCCGCAAGCAGCCCCGCGGCTCGAAGTTCCGCATCACGCTGCCCAAGGAGGCCGAGCTCGACGACCTCGTCAACTGGATGATGAGCGTCAGCTGCCAGAAGTTCATCTGGGACCCCAAGGTCCGCGGCGGCAAGGTCACGATCCTGTCGCCCGAGGCGGTCACCGTCGAGGAGGCCTACGCGGCCTTCTACGCGGCGCTGCAGACGATGGGCCTCACGGTCGAGCCGTCGGGCGACTACTTCAAGATCGTCGAGACCGCCGACGCCAAGGGCAAGACGCTGCCGGTGTACGGACCCGGCGGGCGCGCGCCCAACAACGATCGCTACGTCACCCAGCTGTACCGCGTCGAGAGCGGCAACACGGCGGACATCGTCACGCTGCTCGACAAGCTGAAGACCAAGCAGGGCAGCGTCGATCAGATCGGCGATCTGGTGATCCTCACCGACACCGGCAGCAGCGTGCGCCGGTTGCTGAAGATCGTGCAGCAGCTCGACAACCCCGAGGTGTCGGCCGAGAAGATCTTCTTCTTCCAGCTGCGCTACGCCGATCCCGAGTCGATCGCCGAGACCATCCGCGAGATCTTCGGCGAGGGCGAGGGCAAGGCCGCGGCCAAGCCGGCGAAGAACCGCGGGGCCAAGGGCGGCGCTGCGCCGGCGGCGGCGGCGGGCGGTGAGCCCGGCTTCTCGCGCGTCATCGTCGACGAGCGCAGCGGCACGCTCATCATCGTCGCGCAGGACGGCGACTACCAGGTCATCCGCAAGCTCATCGAGCAGCTCGACGTGCCGCTGTCCGGCGGCGCCGGGCGCATCCACGTGGTCAAGCTGCGCAACGCCGACCCCGAGGAGGTCGCGAACGTGCTGACGCAGCTCGGCTCGGGCGCGCAGAGCAAGGGCAAGGGCGGCGCGGCCGGTCGACAGGGCCAGCAGGGCGCCCAGGCCCCCGCGCAGCCGGCCCCGGGCGCGCAGCCGGGCGAGACGTTCTCGGGCGACATCCGCGTCACCGCCGATCCGGCGACGCGCTCGCTCGTGATCCTCGCGTCGCAGTCCGACTTCGAGGCCCTGCGCGACGTCATCGAGGCCCTCGATGCCGAGCGCAAGCAGGTCTACATCGAGGTCTACCTGCTCGAGCTCAACATCGAGAAGACGATCGAAGGCGGCGTCGGTGCCCACTTCGGCGCTGGCTTCAACGTCAACGCGCCCGGCACCTCGGGCCAGGGCGTCGGCTTCGTCGCCAACGCGCCGACGTCGAAGGCCAACTCGCTGGTGCTCTCGCCGTCGGTGCTGCCGGGCCTCGCGGCCGGCGTGCTCGGCCCGCAGATCCCCGGCTCGGGCGCCCTCACGGGCCTCGGCCAGGACATCCCGGCCTTCGGCGTGATCATCCAGGCGCTGCAGCAGGACAGCGACGTCAACTTCGTCGCCGAGCCGCACCTCTACACCGCCGACAACCAGGAGGCGAGCATCGAGGTCGGTCGCAACGTGCCGACGCCCGGCGCAGTGAGCTTCAACCCCGGCGGAGGCGCGGGCGGTGGCTTCACGCCGTTCCAGTCGATCCAGCGCCAGGACGTGTCGCTCAACGTGAAGGTCACGCCCCACGTCAACGACGCCAAGACGGTGACCCTCGACATCGAGATGGAGAACAACGAGATCGCATCCGAGCACCCGACGCTCGGCGTGACGACGACCAAGCGGCGGCTCAAGCTCGACAAGGTCGTCGCCCGCGACGATCAGCCGGTCGTGCTCGGCGGCCTCGTCCAGGAGGTCGAGCGCGAGAGCGTGTCGCAGGTCCCGGGCCTGGGCCAGATCCCGCTGCTCGGCTGGCTGTTCAAGAGCAAGCGGCGCTCGAAGTCCAAGGTCAACCTGTTGATGATCCTGGTCCCGCACATCCTCGAGACGCCGGACGACGCGCGCCGGATCCACAAGCGCCGCGTCGACGAGCGGCTCGAGTTCCTCGAGCGCTACACGGCGTTCAAGCGCCGCGACCTCGACACCAACGTCAACTACCGCAAGAAGGCCGGCCTGCTGGCGTCGATCAACGCCGAGGCGGTCCGCATGGACGACGAGCAGGTCGCCCGCGCCCGCGCCGAGATCGAGATGCAGCGCACCGAGATCACCGGCGAGATCGGGCTGTCGCCCAAGACCTACGCCGACGAGGAGGAGGACGAGCCGGTCGACACGCCCACGGCGCCGCCGGCCCGACCCGCCTCGCCGCCCGCGGCCCCGAGCGCGCCTCCGCCGGCCCCACGCAAGCCGGGGGCAGGGATCCCATGAACACCGAGATCGCCGACATCCTCTCGAGCGCGACGGGGCCCCAGGGTTCCCTTCCGCCGCTGCTCCCGCCGCTGGGCCGCAGGCCCGAGGTGCGGCCGATCGGCGAGCTGCTGATCGAGATGGGTGCGTGCACGGCCGAGGGGCTCGCCGAGGCGCTCGGCGCCCAGCACCTCGAGGCCGAGCGCGTCGGCGAAACGCTGGTGCGCCTGCGTCACTGCACCGAGTGGGACGTCTGTCGGGCGCTCGCGCGGCAGTACGCGCTGCCCTGCGTCGAGCGGGCCGGGGTGGACACGGTCGACGACGAGCTCGTCGAGCACCTGTCGATGGGCTTCGCGCGATCGAACTCGGTGCTGCCGTACCGGCTCGACCGTGCCGAGGGCGTGCTGTCGGTCTACGCGGGCGATCCGACCCGCGTGCTCGACCTCGACGATCTCGGCGGCATCTACGACGCCGAGCTCGAGATCACGCTGATGCCGAGCGGCGCCCTGGGCGAGCTCATCAACGCGGTCTACTCGCGGCGGACCAAGGACGTCGACCTCGAGAAGAAGGAAGAGGAGTACGACGAGCAGGACGAGGACATCCTCCACGCGTCGGCCGAGGACGCGCCGATCATCCGCTTCGTCAACGGCCTCATCTTCAACGCGAGCAAGGAGAAGGCCTCGGATATCCACATCGAGCCCGGCGACCGCGAGATCATCGTCCGCAACCGCGTCGACGGCGTGCTCCACGAGGTCAAGCGGGCGCCCAAGGCCCACCATCCGAGCATCATCGCCCGCGTGAAGATCATGGCGGGCCTCAACATCGCCGAGAAGCGCCTGCCGCAGGACGGTCGCATCCGCCGCAAGATCGCCGGCAAGGAGGTCGACATGCGCGTCGCGACCGTGCCCACGGCGCACGGCGAGCGCGTCACCATCCGTCTGCTCGACAAGTCGGCGATGGCGCTGACCCTCGAGGCGATCGGCGTCGCGCCGGATCACTACCGGACGATCGACGAGGTCATCCACCGCCCGCACGGCATCTTCCTGGTGACCGGCCCCACCGGCTCCGGCAAGACGACCACGCTGTACTCGTGCCTGGCGCGGATCAACCGGCCCGACCTCAACATCCTCACGATCGAGGATCCGGTCGAGTACCAGCTCGCCGGCATCAGCCAGGTGCAGATCCAGCCGAAGATCGATCTGACGTTCGCCAGCGGGCTGCGCTCCTTCCTGCGCCACGACCCCGACGTCATCATGGTCGGCGAGATCCGCGATCTCGAGACCGCCGAGATCGCGATCCAGGCGTCGCTCACCGGTCACTTGGTGCTCTCGACGATCCACACCAACGACGCGGCGACCGGCATCACGCGCCTCGTCGACATGGGCGTGCAGCCGTTCTTGGTCGCGTCGTCGCTGGTGGCGCTGCAGGCCCAGCGGCTCGTGCGTCGGGTGTGCCCCGCGTGCGCGCGGCCGTACCGACCGCTGGCCTCCGATCTCTCCGACGTCGGCATCGATCCCGAGCGGTTCTTCGCCGGCGAGCTCGCGCTCAAGGCCCCGCTCATCGACGCCGAGGGGTTGCCGATGCCGATCGAGCCCCCGGCCGGCCGCGTCGCGCCGCCTGCGGGCATGCTGTTCGAGGCCAACCCCTCGGGGTGCGAGCGCTGCGGCAGCACCGGCTACAGCGGTCGAACCGGCATCTACGAGGTGCTGCAGATCAACGAGGACATCCGACGCCTCGCGATCCGCAACGCCGACAGCAGCCAGATCAAGCAGGCCGCGGTGGCGCAGGGCATGCGTACGCTGCGGGACGACGGGGCGCACAAGATCCTGTGCGGCACCACCACCATCGAAGAGGTCCTGCGCGTGACCGCCGAGGAGGTCTGAACCCGCGATGCCGGCGTATGCCTACCAGGGGGTGAGCGCGAAGGGGCGGCCGATCCGCGGGGTCGCGACGGCCGAGAACGTCGGCGCGCTCAAGGCCAACCTCAAGCGCGAGGGCGTGTTCCTCACGTCGGTCAACGAGACCAACGCCAACAGCGGTGGGGCTGCGGCTGCGGCGGCGGCCGGCGGGCGTGGCCGCGAGGTCGACTTCTCGGGCTTGTTCGACCGGGTCAACCCCAAGATGGTCGCGGGCACGACCCGGCTGCTCGGCACGCTGCTGCACGCCGGCGTGACCCTGCCCGAGTCGCTGAAGGCGATGACCGACCAGGTCGAGAGCCAGCGGCTGAAGAGCATCCTCAGCGACATCGCGGTCCGCGTGAACGAGGGCTCGTCGTTCGCCGACTCGGTCGCGCGCTACCCCAAGGTCTTCCCCCAGCTCTACGTCAACATGGTCCGCGCGGGCGAGGCCTCGGGCGCGCTCGAGACCGTGCTGTTCCGACTGTCGGAGTTCCTCGAGAAGCAGATCGAGATCCAGGGCCGCGTCTCGAAGGCGCTGATGTACCCGATCGTGCTGTCGGTGCTCGGCGCCGTCATCGTCGCGGTCCTGATGATCAGCATCGTCCCGAAGATCACCGGCATGTTCGCGGACATGCAGGCCGAGCTGCCGTGGAACACGAAGCTGCTCATCTTCCTGTCGGACTTCATGGCCGGCTACTGGTGGCTGATCCTGCTGGCCATCTTCGGGTTCATCTACGGGTTCCGGAAGTGGCGGTCGACCGCCGGGGGCCGCTGGATCGGCGACGCGACGCTGTTGAGCCTGCCGGTGGTGGGTGAGCTCATCCGCAAGATCGCCATCGCCCGGTTCGCCCGCACCCTCGCCACGCTGCTGGCCTCGGGCGTGCAGCTGCTCGCGGCTCTGGACATCGTCCGCACGCTGCTCGGCAACGCCGTGCTCGAGAAGATCGTGTCCGAGGCCCGCGACAACATCCGCGAGGGTGAAGGCATCGCGATCGCCCTCAAGCGCAGCAAGCAGTTCCCGCCGCTGGTCACGCACATGATCGCGGTGGGCGAGCGCTCGGGTCAGCTCGAACAAATGCTGATCGATCTCTCCGACGCGTACGACCGCGAAACCAATCAGGCAATCGACAAGTTCACCACGCTGCTCGAACCACTCGCGATCGTGGTCATGGGCGGTGCGGTCGGCTTCGTGATCTACTCGATCATGGGCCCCATCATGATGATCACCGAGATGGCGGGTAAGACCTGACCCGCGCGACCCCACGGAAACGACCATGCACACCGAACAGACCCCCGAGTCCGCAACGCCCTCCTCGGCCGGCGCCCCCGAGAGCGCCGCCACGGCCGCCCAGCGCCGCCGTCGACGTCGCCGTCGCAGCCGGGGCATGACCCTGATCGAGATCATGGTCGTGCTCGCGATCATCAGCCTCATCCTCGGCGGCGTGGGCGTGATGGCCTTCAACCGCTACAAGGACGCGCAGCTCGAGGACGCCCGCAACAACGCGGTGCTCGTCCACCAGCTGAGCGAGCAGTACCAGCTGCAGAAGCGCAAGTGCCCGAAGAACGTGCAGGAGCTCAAGGCGGCGGGCTTCGCCGCGCGCGAGGCCAAGGACCCGTGGGGCAACGAGTTCGAGATCCGCTGCGAGCAGGGTGGCGGCATCCTCGTCGTCTCGTCCGGCCCCGACGGCACGCCGGGCAACGACGACGACATCAGCAGCGACGCCGCCGCGGGCGCCAACCAGGGCGACACCAAGGACGCCAAGGGCAAGTAGCTCGCATGTCCCGCCCGTCCCCCACCGCTGCGCGACCCGTGCCCGCTGGCCCCTCCGTGGCCCGGCGGGCGCAGGCGGGCATCACCCTCATCGAGATCCTCATCGTCCTCGCGGTGATGGGGCTCATGGTCGGGATGGTCGTGGTCGGGTTCGGTGCGGGGCGACAGGCGGAGGTCGGTCGCGCGACCAACCAGATCGCCAACACGATCCGCTACGGCTACGACAAGGCGCGGGTCGGCGGCGACTACTACCGCATGGTGATCAACCTCGACGACAGCACGTTCTCGTTGCAGGTCGGGGACGACGCGATGTACCTGCCCGCGACCGATCGCGACGGGAAGATCATCGAGATCGACGAGCGCAAGCTCGAGGAACAGGCCGATCGCGACATGCGGGCCGAGCAGTCGTTCAACCGCTCGGTGCAGTCGGCGGCCTACCGCGACGATCCGGCGGCCGGCGGCGGCACGGGCGGCGACGAGGGCGCGGGCGACGTCTACAAGGCCAAGCCGCGCAAGGTGCCGCGGCGCAAGAAGCCGCTGTTCGAGGCCTTCGAGGACGAGAACGCGCTGTCGGATCTGGCCAAGCCGTTCACGCTGCCCGAGGGCGTGAAGATCACCTACGTGCGCACGGCCGACGATCTCAAGCCGATCACCAAGGGCGAGGCGAGCATCGTCTTCTTCCCCCGCGGTCGCACGCAGAAGGCCCACATCCAGCTCGAGGGCGAGGACGAGACCACGAAGTACACCATCAAGGTCGAGCCGCTCACCGGGCGGGTGACCATCGTCGACGGCCTCGAGGATCTGGTGCTCCCGGACGACCCGACCGACGAGGAAGACGCGCTCGGCAAAGAGCAGCAGCGGAGGACGCTGTGAACGAGCCGGTGCGCACCGACGCGCGCGGCGGCCAGGGTGGCTTCACGCTGCTCGAGGTGCTGATCGCGGTCGCGATCCTCTCGATGTCGCTGACGTCGCTGCTGTCGTCGCAGATGGCGGCGATGCGGGCCACCCGCTACGCCCGCGGCGTATCCGTGGCGGCGTTCCTCGCGGAGGGCAAGCTGCTCGACATCGAGACCCAGCTGCAGGTCGAGGGCTGGGGTAGCGACGACAAGACCTTCGACGGCGACTTCGGCGAAGAGGGCTGGCCGGACATCCGCTACGAGTGCCTGGTCGACTTCATCGAGGTGCCGGACTTCAACGCGCTGCAGCAGGCCAAGGAGAGCGCCGACACCGACGGCGGCTTCGGCAGCGGGCAGCAGGTCGCCGACGCCGGCGACCAGGCGTTCGCCGGCATGGGCATGGTCTGGCCGGTGATCAAGGGCGCCATCGAGCAGGCGATCCGCAAGTCGTCGTGCAAGGTGATCTGGACCGACGGCGCGCTCGAGCAGGACTTCACGGTCGAGACCTTCTGGACCGACACCAAGCAGCTGCTGCAGTTGCCCCAGGCCGGCGGCGAGGTCAACGAGGACGACGACACGCGGCCCGACGGCGAGCCCGGGCAAGACCCCGGCACCGGCACCGGCACCGGCGGCAAGCCGGGGACGACCGGCGGCAGCAGGCCCGCCGGCGGCATGGGCCTGCCGACCGGTCCGACGGGTCCACGGGGGAGCGCCAAGTGAAGCGACGCCAGCGCGGCATGACGATGATCGAGGTCCTCATCGCGCTCGCGGTGCTGGCGATGATCGTGACGTCGGTGTGGAGCGGCTTCCGCGGGACCATCGACGGGATGGCCGCCGCCGAGGCGGTGCAGATGCGCTACGCGATCGTCCGCGGCGGGCTCACCCGCATGCAGTCCGAGCTCGGGATGGCGTACCTATCGTTCAATCGTCCGCTCGACGATGCGCGGCAGTACACGCTGCTCGACGGCGTCGACAACGGCAAGCAGGACGACCTGACGTTCTCGTCGTTCTCGCACCTCCGCATGCGCAAGGACGCCAACGAGAGCGATCAGTCGGTCATCCAGTATTTCATCGAGAAGGACCCGGAGGACGCCCGGCGCACGCATCTGTTCCGCCGCGAGAGCCGGCGGCTGTCCGGCGACAGGGCCGACCAGCTCGACGAGTACTTCCCCGCGTACATCGTCATCGAGGACGTCGAGGAGTTCGACGTGCAGTACTGGGACGATCGCCAGCGCGAGTGGATCGACGAGTGGCGGACGACCCGCAACGACATGCAGCCCGACCGTCTGCCGCCGCGGGTGAAGATCCGCCTGGTCGTGCGGGATGGCGGCGACTCCGTGCAGTTCGTCGCTCAGGCGACCCTGCCCATGCAAGAGAAGATCGATCTGGGGAAGGAGTGACGCACGACATGACGACGCTCCCCGAGACGACCCCGAATCCCGCGAACGCCCCGAGGCCCGTGCGCCGCGTGCCCGCCCGCACCGTCGCCGGCGGTCGCGGCATCGCCGTGCTGCTGGTGCTGGCGTGCCTGGCGATCCTCGCCCCGTTCACCGCGTCGTTCAACTACCAGGCCCGCGTCGACTGGCAGTCGGCGGTGAACGTGCGCGACGAGATCGCGGCGCGCAACATCCAGCGCGGCGCGATGCAGCTGTCGCTGCTCCTGTTCGAGATCCAGCGGCTGGTGTTCAACCAGAAGCAGTTCCGCGACATGATGGGCACGATGGACATCACTCAGGTGGCGCCGTACCTGATGTCGGTGTTCGGCACCACCGACGGTGCGCAGGGCCTCGGTGATCTGGTCGGCATCGACACCACGGCGCTGTCCGGGCTCGCCGTGCAGGGCGGCAGCTTCGAGTACCGGGTGTCGGCCGAGAGCGGCAAGATCAACGTCAACTGCCTCGCGAAGCAGGCGAAGGCCGGCGAGAAGGACAACGCCGCAGGTCGCGTGGTCGAGACCCTCGAGGCGTTGATGTCGCCGACCCTGTACGACCCGCTCTTCGAGGAGGAGAAGGCGGACGCGCAGTACTACACGCGCACCGACATCATCCGCGCGCTCGCGGACTACGTCGACGACGACCGCAATCGGTTCGACATCATCAAGCTACGCTCCGGATCGGCGGCCGAGAACGACCGCTACGGCGAGCTCTTCGACCCGTACATCCCGCGCAACGCCCGGCTCGACAGCATCGAGGAACTCCACCTCGTCGCGGGCATCGACGACGACTGGATGGCCGCGTTCGGCCAGGAGCTCACCGTCTACGGCGGGTGCAAGGTCAACCTGAACTTCGCCAGCGCGGAGCAGATCGCCCTGGTCATCCGGCACTCGGTGTCGGCGGCCGATCGGTGGAAGACCGAGGCCGACAACTTCATGATCAAGACCATGCCGCTGGCGAACTACGTCGTCGACATGCGCGAGTTCAACCTGTTCGAGAAACTCGACGACTTCAAGCAGCTGGTCGCGAAGCCCGACGAGTTCGTGAACCCGATGATGATGCTCGGGCAGGATCCGTCGGCGTCGCAGCAGCTGCCACGGATCCCCGAGGGCATCGAGGTCCGGGTCAAGCCGCCGAAGAACGAAGAAGACAACTACGGCGCCCTGCAGGAGGTCGCGACGGTGAGCGCCGAGCGCATCTACCGGGTCGAGCTCATCACGACGGTCGGGGCCGTCAACAAGCGGCTGATCGCCGTCTACGACATGCAGTACGCCCGCTCGCAGAGCCAGGGCAAGGGCGCGTGGATGCACGTGCGCGAGGACTGAACGCGATGGCACAGAAGTACGTCGGCATCGATCTCGGATCGCAGCAGGTGAAGATCGCCGTGATGACGGCGGGCTTCCGCGGCGTCCAGCTCGTCGACCTGTTCGACGCTCCGCTGGCCCCAACGCCCGCGGCAGCGCCTGCGGCGGGCCAGGAGGACGGCGACGCCGCCGACGCCTACCTGCCAGCGCTGCAGGCCGCGCTCGTGGCGATGCGGGCGCGCGGCCTGCTCTCCGAGAGCGTGGGCGTGGCCCTGCCGGCGTCGACGATGTCGTACCGTCTGCTGTCGTTCCCCTTCGCCGAGCCGCGACGCATCGCGCAGACGATCGCGTTCGAGGCCGACGGCCAGTTCCCGTATCCGCTCGAGCAGCTCGCCCACGGCCACGTGGTCGTGCCCGCGCCGCAGGGTGGCCGCGCGCTGATGGTCGCGACCAAGCGCGACCGGGTCGAGCAGCTGTCGACGATCTTCAAGCGCGCCGGTGCCACGCTCGAGCTGGTCACCTCGGGGGCGATGGCGATGGCGCAGGTGGTCGACCCGGAGATCGGGCCGATCACGCCGGCGATGGCGGAGCAGGGGATGTCGCCGGTGTCGCTGGTCCTCGACCTCGGCCACGGCAGCACCGAGCTCGTGGCCATCGGCGCCAAGGGGCCGGTCGCGGCGCGGTCGATCCGCCGCGCGGGCCGGCACGTGACCTCGGCGATCGCCCGGGCCTACGACCTCGACGCCGGGGCCGCGGAGGAGGCCAAGCGCCGCGACGCGTTCGTGCCCCACCGGGGGCAGGCCTCGCTGTCTGCCGATCAGCTCGGCGCCGGCGCAGTGATCGCGCAGGCGATCGAGCCGATCGTTCGGGAGATCGAGCACACGCGGATGTGGCTGCGGACCACCCACCGCTACGAGGTCGCGCGGATCGTGCTCACCGGCGGTGCCGCGCACCTCGGGGGCCTGGCTGGCTACCTGACCGAGCAGACCGGGCTGCCGTGCGGCCTGGGCAAGCTCAAGTCCTCGCTGGCGATCCGCGGCGCGGAGGGCCGCGACGTCGCGACCTTCGCCGCCGCGCTGGGGGCCGCGTTCGGGGCCGCCCGCCGGCCGCTCGTGCAGCTGCACGACGACACGGTCGGTCAGAACGACTCGACGTGGGTGCAGGAGCGCATCGGGTCGCTCGCGGCGATTGGGATCGCGGTCATGGCGTTCGGGGCGATCGACACGATCATCCGGGTCAAGGCCCTCGACGCCGAGCGCGACGCCTACGCCGCCGAGCTCGAGGAGGCGACGAAGAAGGTCCTCGGTCAGCCCGTCGCGCTCGCCGACGTCGACGCGACGCTCGACAGCTCGGAGAGCCAGGACATCACCAGCCTCATCGCGCAGCGCGGTGCGCTCGAGGTCCTGGCGCTGCTCGCCCAGGCCGCGACGCCGAGCGACCTCGGCAAGACGCCGATCCTGCCGCCGGGCGGCGCCGAGCCGGCCGCCGAGGAGGGACCTGTCGTCGAGGGCGGCGAGGCCCCGGTGGTCCCACCACCCGCCGCACCCGTGGTGGCCGAGCCGGTCAAGAACGACGCTGGCGTGGTCGTCTCGGACGAGGTCCTGTTCACGCTCATCGACATCCGCGAGCGGAAGATCGAGCTCAAGGTCGATGCGGTGCGGGCCTCCGCGCAGGAACGCCTGGCGTATCGCCTCCGCGACATCGCGTGCCTGTCCAACATCGAGAAGAGCAAGGTCCGCGGCACCGACCGCAAGCAGTTCGACATGGTCATGGACAACAACTGCTACTACGCCAGTTCGCTCGGCTCCGGTGAGGGCGACGGCCACGGCGATGGTGGGAGCGACGGCTCGGGCGACGAGGGCAGCAGCGCCGGTGGTGCCGCCGGACTGGGCGCAAAGGATCCGAACGCAGGCGTGGTGACGCCGGGCCGACCGGTCGAAGAGCCGGTGGGAACCGACGGGGGAGGGGCCTGAGTCATGGCAGCCGCAGGCGGAGCAGGATTCTGGGCGGGCCTCAGCCCGCGCGAGCGCGTGTACATCCTCGTGCTCGTCATCGTGTTCTTCGTGATGGGCACGCTGGTGCTGCTGTACTTCCGCGGCAACGCGCTGCGGGAGACCGAGAAGGAGATCGAGAAGTACCGGTTCGCGCTCGACGACGTGCACACGCGCGGGGCGGTCTACAAGGCCAAGATCGAGCAGAAGAAGGCCCGTGAGGCCGCGATCTCGACGGAGTGCGCCCAGTTCGCGTCGCTGCTCGACGAGGCCCGGCTCGCGGTCGAGGGCTTCAGTCCGACCAACGAGGAGGAGCAGGCCTCGCTCGAGATCGGCGGCGGCTTGACCAAGTGCGCGTACAAGTTCGACGCGAAGGACATCACGCTCGAGAACCTCACCAAGCTGCTGACGTTCCTCGAGAGCCGGCCTGGGCAGTACATCAGCACCGAGAACCTCGTCGTCCGCTCGCTGTCGAACGCCGAGGACCGTCTCAACGCCGACATCACCCTGGTCACGTTCAAGCGCGAGGGCGGAGCCGCGCCGGGCGACGCCGAGGTGGAGGAGAAGCCATGAAGTTCGCCGTCAAGCTCCCTGGCCTCTCGATCACCCGCGGTCAGGTGCCGGCCGAGGGCGCCGGTGGCCCCAGCCTCCTGCGTCGGCTGCGGTCGATGGCGCTGTGGGGGGTCATCTCGTTCGCGTTCTTCCTCGTTTTCGCGTGGCTGTGCCTGCCGACCCGCGCCATCGCGTGGCGCATCGGGCACGAGGCGCGCAAGGCCGGCTACATCGTCGACGTCAAGGACGTCTCGGTGAACCTGTTCGGCGACATCACGCTCGAGGAGGTCACGTGGACGTACGCGCCGTCGCGGCCCGACACGATCCCGAGCAAGTTCCTCATCGACGAGGTCGAGATCGACGTCTCGTTCCTGTCGCTGCTGATCGGCAACATCGACGTCGACGTCGAGGTGCGCCGATCCGAGGGCACCATCACCGCCCACTACGAGCGAGACTCGTCGTCGTCGGCCGTGAAGATCGAGGTGGCGGACCTGCCGCTCTACGACGTGCCCAAGGCCCGCCAGGCGCTCAACGTGCAGCTCCTGGGCCTGTTCGCGCTCAAGGTCGACCTCGAGATGCCGGGGAACAAGTTCGCCAAGGCCAACGGCACGATCGAGGTGACCTGTGCGGCGTGCAGCATCGGTGACGGCGAGGAGAAGCTCTACATCCCCGGGAGCAAGGGCCTCAAGGACGGCACCGTGATCCCGCAGATCGATCTCGGCACCTTCGTCGGCAAGATGACGGTCGAGAAGGGCACGGCCAAGACCGAGGGCCCGATGGAGACCAAGAGCGACGACGTCGAGCTGTCGGTCGAGGGGGAGATCGACTTCAAGGATCCGTTCCCCAAGTCGCGGCTGGATCTGACGCTCAAGCTGAACCTCACCAAGGCCCTGCAGGACCGCAGCGAGAAGTTGCGGTTGGTGTTCCAGGGCGCCGACGCCAAGTCGCGCCTCGACCCGCCGGAGCAGGGCCTGGGCTACGTGCTCTCGGGGCCGCTGGGCAACCCGAAGTTCAAGGGCATCAAGTCGAAGAGCGCGACCGAGTCGCGCGCCGAGAAGCGGGCGAAGCAGCGCGCGAAGGACGAGAAGCGCAAG
Source organism: Nannocystaceae bacterium (assembly GCA_044344875.1). Classification (GTDB taxonomy): domain Bacteria; phylum Myxococcota_A; class Polyangia; order Nannocystales; family Nannocystaceae; genus Xiheibacterium. The sequence goes on along the minus strand of JBIJCC010000002.1, from coordinate 56,433 downwards.
GCGAAGGAGCGCGGGGCCAAGCCGGCGGAATCCGGGTCGGGCACGGGGTTCGAGGCGCGGCCGTCGTTGCCCGGCGGACCGACGCCCGGCGATCCGAACGCCCCGACGCCGACGATGCCGACGGCGCCCGGATCCACGGGCGCGATGCCGACGCCGCCGTCGCCGACGACGCCGACACCCAACGGGGTCGACGTGCAGAACCTCCCGCCGACCTCGGCGGTGCCGACCGAGCCGCCGCCGGTCGATCCGCTCCCGGCCGCGGAGCCCCCGGTGGAGCCCGCGCCGGCCGAGCCCGCCCCTGAGCCCGAGCCCACGCCGGAGCCCGCGCCCCCCGAGGGCGAGGAGGTTCCGACGATCCTGCCGCCCGACGGCAACTTCGGCGGCTCGGGCGGACCCATCGGGGAGCCGCAGCAGTAGGCTCGTGTTCGGCCGACTTCGGCCGATCCGCCGTGCCCGAGCTCCCCGACATCACCGTCTACGTCGAGTGCCTGCGGCCGCGCGTGTTCGGCAGGACGGTGGTGCAGCTGCGGCTGGGCAACCCGTTCTTCCTGCGCACCGTGACGCCGCCGTGGACCGGCGTCGCGGGGCGGACCGTGACGGGCGTCGAGCGCCTCGGCAAGCGCGTTGCCCTCGCGCTCGACGGCGACCTCCACCTCGTCGTCCACCTGATGAAGCTCGGGCGGCTCGTGTGGGACGAGCGGGGCAAGCCACCGGGGGCCAAGCTCCTGCACGCGAGCCTGCGCTTCGACACGGCGGCGCTGCACGTGATCGAGATCGGGCCGAAGAAGCGCGCGTCGCTGCACATCGTCGACGGCCTCGCTGCGCGCGAGGCGTTCCGTCCCGCGGGCATCGAGCCGCTGGCGTGCACGCTCGACGAGTTCCGCGACGCGATGCGCCGCGAGAACCACACGCTCAAGCGATCGCTGACCGATCAGCGCCTGGTGAGCGGCATCGGCAACGCCTACTCCGACGAGATCCTCCACGCCGCCGGGCTGTCGCCGGTGATGCTCAGCACGAAGCTCGATGACGCCGAGCTCGCGCGGCTGTGGGAGGCGATGCGCGCGACGCTGACGACGTGGACCGATCGCCTGCGCGCGGAGGTCGGGGACGGCTTTCCCGGCAAGGTCACGGCGTTCCGCCCCGAGATGGCCGTGCACGGGCGCTTCCGCCTGCCGTGCCCCGTGTGCCAGACGGCGGTGGAGCGAATCGTCTACGCCGATCGCGAGACCAACTACTGCCCGCGGTGCCAGACCGGCGGGCGACGGCTCGCCGATCGGGCGCTGTCGCGGTTGCTCGGCGACGACTGGCCGCGCACCCTGGAGGAGCTGGAGGAGCGACGGCCATGAACGGGACGATCACGGCCGCGGGGCCCGTGTGCGCGCTGCTCGTGGGCGCGCTGCTCGTGGGCGCGTGCGGGGATCCGCCGCTGGCGCCCGAGGCCGCGCGCGCCCGGGCGTCGACGATCTGGGCCGAGCGCTGTGTGCCGTGCCATGGGGCGAACGGTCGCGGTGACGGACCCGGCGCCAAGCTGCTGCCGGTGAAGCCGCGCAACTTCGGCGACGGCGCGTGGCAGCGCAGCACGGACGACGCCCGCATCGCGCAGGTGATCGTCGACGGCGGGATGTCGGTCGGCCTCGATCGGAACATGGCCGCGAACCCCGATCTGCGCACGAAGCCCGAAGTGGTTGCCGCGTTGGTGGAGCTGATCCGTGGTCTCTAGCGTGGATCCCCCTCGTCGCGCCGACCTCGTGCCGCTCGCCGTCGCCATCCTCGGTGGCGTGGCGATGGCGATGGGCGCCCCGCCGAACGGATTCCCCTTCGCGATCTGGTTGGGCTTCGCGCCGCTGTGCTGGTCGGTGCACGCCCTCCGCGAGCGTCGGTGGCCCCGGCAATTCCTCGCCGGCTGGCTCGGCGGACTCGGCATCGGCGTCGTCGGCTTCCCGTGGATCGGCGAGATGCTCGAGCGCTTCGCGGGCATGCCCGCCCCGGTGGCGTGGCTCGGGCTCGCGCTGTTCTCCGCCTGGACCGCGCTGCCGTTCGGGCTGTGGGCCGTGGCGATGCGGGCCGCGCCGACGCGGGGCCCGCTGGCGTGGATGTGGCCCGCCGTCGCGTGGATCGGCATCTCGACTCCGTGGCCGGCACTGTTCCCCTACACGCCGATGATCGGCATCGCCGACGTGCCGCCGTGGATGCAGGCCGCCGAGCTCGGTGGCGTGCCGCTCGTCGAGGCGCAGATCGTGCTGTGCGGGGTCGCGCTGGCGCGGGCGGTCCTCGCGTCGACGCTCCGCGCCCGCGTCGGCCTGCTGGCGATCGCCGTCGCGATCCCGGCGGTGTCCTACGGCCTCGGGCAGTGGCGCATCGCGACGCTCGACGCCGCGGCCGCGGGCGCGCGGATCGTCCGGTTCGGCATCGTGCAGCCGAACACCGCGCTGATGGCCGCCGATCCGCCCGACAAGATGGCGCGGCTGTGGGTGATGTCGCGCCGCGCCCAGGACGATGGCGCGCAGGTGATCGTGTGGCCCGAGGCCGGCGCGTTCCCGTTCCGCACCACGCGACCGTTCCGCCGCGACTTCGAAGAGCCGTACCGCCGCGTGCAGCGGATCCACGACGCGCCGACGATCTTCGGCGCGGCGAGCATCGAGGCCGACGGCGGCTACGAGTACAACACCGTGTACGCGATGGCGGGCGACGGCACGATCGCCGGCGCCTTCGACAAGGTCATCCTGGTCCCCTTCGGCGAGTACGTGCCCGTCGTCGATCCCGACTGGGTGCTCGGCCTCGTCCCGGCGGTCTCGCACAACAACGCCGGCGAGGAGCCGGTGCGCTTCGAGCTGGTACCGCGCGGGGACGCGGCGCCGATCCACCTCGGGCCCGTCGTCTGCTACGAGGACATCTTCGTCGAGTTTGCCCGCGAGGTCGCGGCGCAGCCCGGCGGCATCGAGGTCTTCGTGAACGTCACCATCGACACGTGGTTCGGCGACACCGCCGAGCCGTGGGAGCACCTCGCCCTGGCGCAGTTCCGATCGGTCGAGCACCGGATTCCGATGGTGCGCAGCGTCGCGGCCGGTCCGGCGAGCGTCGTCGACCACGCCGGCCGTCTCGTCGCCGCGCTCCCGGTGCGCGACCCGAGGCGCGGTGGACCGGTGGTCGAGCCCGAGGTCCTCGTCGCCGATGTCGCGCTGGTCCGCGATACCGCGAGCGCGCCGACGCCCTTCGCCCGCGGCGGGTGGCTGTTTCGTTGGCTGTGCGTGGGCACGGTCGCTTTCGTCGCGGGTCGCACGGTGCTTTCGGCCGCGCGTCGACGCCGGGGGGCCCAGTCATGAACCTGCTGTTGCTCGAGCCGGATCAGCTCGATGCCGATGGGCGCGCGCGGCTGACGGGCGCCGCGCTGGTCCACGTGCGCGAGGTCCTGGGCAAGACCGTCGGATCGTCGATCAAGGTCGGCGTGCGCGGCGGCATGCGCGGACGCGCCGAGGTGCTCGCGTTCGACGAGCACCGACTCGAGCTGGCGTGCGTGCTCGACGAGCCCCCGCCGTACAAGCGGCCGATCGAGCTGGTGCTTGCGCTGCCGCGTCCGCCGGTGCTGCGCCGTGTGCTGCAGCACGTCACCGCCATGGGCGTACGGCGGATCGTGCTGTGCCACAGCGCGCGGGTGGAGAAGAGCTACTGGAGCTCGCCGGCGGTCACCGTCGCCGAGATCGACGCCAACGTCCGGCTCGGCCTCGAGCAGGCCTGCGACACGGTCGCGCCGCTGGTCGAGACGCGTCTGCGGCTGCGGCCGTTCGTCGAAGACGAGCTCGCGCCGCGGCTCGACGCGCGGCGCTTGGTCGCGGATCCCTCGGGGGGCCGCGCGTGCCCCTGCGATGTCGAGGGCACGACGATCCTCGCCATCGGCCCCGAGGGGGGCTGGGTCCCGTTCGAACTCGGACTGTGGGCCGACGCGGGGTTCGAGGTCGTGCACCTCGGTCCGCGGATCCTCCGGGTCGAGACGGCGGTCATCGCCGCGCTCGCGCGGCTGGGATAGTCGTCGCCGGCCGCACGGCGACGCTCGGTGCACGCTCAGGGCGTGGCCGCGCGCATGATCACGAACTCGGTGCGGTACGCGGCGCTCGTGTCCGTCAACCGCACGGGGTTCGTCGGATCGGCGCCGCGGGGCTCGTCGGCATCGAGCGTTCGATCGCCGTCGAGATCGACGAAGGCGTGGAGCGTGACCACGGGATCGGGCGTGCAGCAGACGTTGGCCTTGCCCTGGTAGCCGCGCACGCCGTGGGTCGCAGGGATGTGCGTGTGGGCGGTGATCTCGCCGCCGGCGTCGGTCTCGATCGCGGCGAAGGCGATGAACACCCCCGCGGGCACGGTGACGTCCTCGGCGAGGCTGACGCGGAAGACGACCTCGTAGGCCGCCGAGCACGAGGTGACGAGCAGCAGCAGGGCAGGGGCGAGGCGAAGGGCGAGACGAGGCACGGCGACGACCACGATGCCACGCCCGCGGGCCCCTCGCACGACGAACCCCGCGGCGGTGCGTGTTATGGTCCCGCAGCCGTGCCGCGCATCCGCAGCTCGTCTCCGCGTCGACCCCGGGGGGCCCGGTTCGCCCCGGCGCGCGCGGTGGGGCTCGCCGCGGCGCTGTTGGCGGTGTCGTGCTTCTCGGGCGACGCGACCGTCGGCGCGGTCTGTGGGGAGGCCGCCGATTGCGGCCCGGGTCAGCAGTGTCGCCACGAGCTCTGCGGCCGCTGCGGCAACGGTAGCCACGAATCGGGCGAGCTCTGCTACGCCGACCCGATCGCCATCGAGGGCGCCACCGACGTGCGGAGCTTCCACGTCGCCGACCTCGACGGCAACGGGCGCGACGAGCTGTACACCCTCGACGACCAGGGCGCGCTGCGTCGCTACGCGGCGCCGGGGCGCACGCTCGAGGCGCAGGACATCGCGCTGCCCGAGCCCGCGGCCGGCTTCGCCCTCGGTGACGCCGACGGCGACGGGCGCGGGGACATCGTCGCCTTCGCCGGCGCGTCGATCACGGTGCTCGTCGCGACGCCAGACGGGGCGTTCGTCGCCGCGGCGCCACTCGACGCCGGCCACGTGGTCGCCGAGGCGACGGTGGTCCCCGGGCGCGAGGTCGCGGGGACCCTCGCGTTCGTCGACGATCTCGGCTCGCTGTTCGCCCTGGCGCTGGACGGGGCGTCCGTCGCGATGCGCATCGACGTCGGCACCAAGGTCCACGTCGGCCCGGCGGTGGACTTCGACGACGACGAGTTCCTCGACGTCGCATTCGTCGACGAGCGGCAGAATCGCATGGGGGTTGTCGCGGGCCCCGCGTGGAATCGGCTCGTGCGCGTCGACGTCGGGCGCGGCCCGACCGCGGTGCTCGGCTACGATCGCGACGGCGACGGTCGCGACGATTTCCTCACCCTCGATCGGTTCGGCCACACGGTGACGCTGGTCGCGAGCTCGGGCGAGGGTGATCTGCGGCTGCTCGACAGCCTCGCCTTCGCGACCGCACCCCTGGCGGCGACGGCCTTCGATGCGGACTTCGATGGCACGCCCGATGTCTTCGTCGGCACCGACACGGCGCTCGAGTTCTGGCGCGGCGAGACCGGCCGCAACCCCGAGGGCGTGACGTTCGCGAGCGGGTCGTTCGGCGCGATGGCGATCGCGAAGTTCGGCGCTGCGCCGGTGTTCGAGATCCTCACCCTCGAGGCGGGCGCGTTGCGGCGTCGGGCGGTGAATCCGTGAGGGCTGTCGCGCTCGCGGTGGGGCTCGTCGTCGCGGCGGCCGAGGTGCAGGCCGGGCCGTCCCGCGGCTATGCCGGGGCCCTCGCGGTGCCCGCGGGCGAGGGGGCAGTCCTCGAGCCTGCGCCCGCAGCGACGTCTGCGGCGGAGCCGCGACGCGACGCGGTCACCCCCGAGCCGATCGGCGACACCGCGACGCCGTCGAGCGCCGAGGGACCACCGCCGCCGCGCCCCGTCGCGCACCCCTCGGGCCTCTCGGGCCGGCGGCTCGCGATGCAGCGGGCCGGCGTCGCCGCGGTCGTGCTCGGGGCCGGTGGCTGGGTCGCGACGATCGTCGGCCTCGGCCTCGGTTCGGCGGCGGACAGCGACATCGCCCCGCTGCGCGCCCGCGACGAGATCGATCGCCGACGCGAGCTCCTCGATCGCGGGCGACTCGCCAACCGCCTTGCCCTCGGCGCAGGCATCTCCGCGGCCGTGCTGCTCGCCGTCGGCGTGACGCTGCTCGCCGTCGCGCGACGGCAGCGACCGCGCTCGGCCGCGACGCAGGCATGCGCAGCGCGATGACCCGACGCATGCGCATCGCGGCCGTGGTGCTCCTCGCCGCCCTGGCGTGGTCGAGCTACGCCCTGCGTCGGGCGGCCATCGCTCGGTTCTTCACCGACGGACCCGCCGCGGCGGCGCCGGCGTGGACCCGCGACGCCGGCCCCGGCGACGGCGCGGCGACGCGGGTGCGCGTGGTCCTGCTCGACGGGCTCTCGCGGGCCGACGCAGCGGGGCTGCCCGAGCTGTCGCGGCGCTGCGCCACCGGCATCGACGCGGTCGTCGACGTCGGCTTCCCGACCGTCTCGATGCCGGTGCAGCACGCGCTGTGGACGGGTCGGACGCAACAGCAGTCGGGCCTGCAGTACCGCATCGGCCGCATCGATCCGCCGCCGCTGGATGCCCTGCCGATCCGCGTGCCCGGCAGTGTGGCGGTGGGCGAGTCGCACCGCGACATCGTGCACAGCTTCGGCTTCGCGCGAACCGAGCCCGCGCTCGATCGCGACGAGATCGAAGCCGCTGGATCCGCCTGGCGCACCGGCGAGTTCGCGGCGCAGGCCGAGGCCGCCGTCGCCTCGGACGCCGCGCTGGCCTTCGTCCACGTTCTGCGGATCGACGAGGCCGGGCACGCCTTCGGCGGCGCGTCGCCCGAGTACGCCCGGGCCGCCGCCGAGGCCGATGCGATGCTGGCGCGATGGGTCGCCGCCGATCCCTCCCCGGGGCGCACGCGGTGGTTCGTGCTCGCGGATCACGGCCATCGCCCCGGCGGCGGCCACGGCGACGCGGAGCCCGAGATCCGCCTCGTGCGTGCGTGCATCTTCGGTGACGGGCAGGGTCCGATCGTCGAGGCGGCGCCGGTGCACCTCGTCGACCTCCACCGCGCCATCGCGGACGCCCTCGGCCTGTCGCCGGCGCCCGACGCCGTCGGTCGCACGCTCGCCGCGGCGTGGGCGGCCCCGGAGCCCGACGCGACGCTGCCGAAGGTCGCGACGATCGATCGCGTGATCGCGGGCCTCGTGGTGCTGGCCGCGATCGGCGTCGCCGCGCGCCTGCTCGGCGCCGCCGCGATCGCTGCGCTCCTGTGGCCGGGCGTCGCGTGGCTCGTCGTCGTCGTCGCCCACGGGGCGATCACGCTGTCGAACCCGGTGGTCTACCCGCCGTTGGGCGCCGCGGTGCTGCTCGCCTCGCTGCCCGGCTTCGCGATCCTGGCGGTCGCCGTGCACGTCGTGGCGCGGCGCGTCGGCCTGGCGCGCGCCGTCGCAGGCCTGCTCGCGCCGGCGGTGGGCGCGTGGCTGGGCGTCGCGTGGCTGGCCGGCGTCCCTGCGGCCCTGTTGGGTGGTCCGCCGCCGTTGGTGCCCTTCGTCAGCGGCTGGGCCTCGGTGCTCGCGACGATCGTCGCCGGCGGTTTCGCGACGGCGGCGCTCGCCGCCGTCGTCGCGCCGCGCGTCGACCGGACCTGACTACTTCTTGCTGTCGTCGCCGTCGTCGTCGTCCGCGCCGGCCTGGGCGACGCGGTCGCGCGCGCGACGGCCCTTGCCGCTGCGATCGATCTCGACGCTCGAGAGGGTCCCGTACGCGGCGTAGAGCGCCTGCATGAGGGTCGGGTCGCCGCCGCCGAGGTTGTGGGTCTCGCCGAAGTCGCGCGACAGATCGAAGACCTCGGCGAGGTTGTCCTCGCGGCGCACGAGCAGCTTGTGCGGCCACATGACCACGCCGAACTGATCGGTCTCGTTCAAGGGCAGCGGTCGCGTGCGGCCGGTGAGCTCCTCGGGGGCACCGTCGACGAGGTGCGGCAGCAGGCTCTCGCCGTCGACGTCGGGGACCGGGGCGCCGACGAGTTCGAGCAGCGTGGGGTAGCTGTCGAGCAGCGACACCGCGCGATCGATCCGCGCCGGTGGCACCCCCGGGATGCGGATCGCCATCGGAACGTGGACGAGGGCGTTGTACAGGAAGCGCCCATGGTTCTCGGGCAGGCGCGGGTCCTCGCCGAGCCCCTCGCCGTGGTCGGCGACCAGCACGACGATCGTCGAGTCCCAGAGGCCACGCTCGCGCAGGCCGTCGAGCAGGGCACCGATCTGCTGATCGACCACGCGGACCATCAGGCGATAGCGGCCGGCGCGGTCGAGCTCGCCGACGTCGCCCACCAGGTCGCGCAGGTTGGCGAGCTTGATCTCGTGGTGCTCGTGGACGTCGAAGTAGTGCGACCACAGGAAGAAGGGCTGGTCGCGGCGCTCGCCGGCCCGGTGCGCGTCGAGGAACGCGGTCGACAGCGAGGTCGTGCGCGGCCCGGTCGCGTAGCTGCCGACGTCGCGCTGGTAGAGATCGTTGACCAGGCGGTCGTGGCCGTCGAGCCCGCGGGTGAGCATGGCCTTGCCGACGTAGCGGATGACCTCGCTCGGGATCACGGCGTGGGTGGTGCGGCCCTGGGCGCGCAGGGCCTCGGCCAGGGTCGACTCCTTGGTCGCGAACGGATCGATCTGCCCGGTGAGCACGCCCGACATCGACAGGTCGGTGCCCGCCGCGGGCGCGAAGGTGCGGGTGAAGTGGCGCGAGGCGTCGAGTAGCTCGAACAGCCGCGGGAAGTCGGCGCGGTTGGCCGGCGTGTCGACGAGCATGTCCGCGCGCAGCGTGTCCACCGCGACGAGCACGACGTTCATCGGGCGCGTGCGGGCGAGCAGGTCGGTGACCTCGGGCCCGTCGCGCCACTTGCCGAGCTGGACCTTGCGCTCGGCCTTGGCCGCGATGATCTCGCGGGCCGCTGGCTCCTCGCCGGTGATGCCGTCGCAGTTCTCGTCGACGTCGTTGCCGGAGACCTCGGGCGCGCCGGGGAAGCGCGCCGCGTCGCGGTCGTCACAGTCGCCGCCGGCGAAGAGCGCGGCGTGGCCGTCGCCGTCGAGGTCCGCGAGCCCGCGGCCGAGGCGGACCAGCATGCGGGTGTGCATGCCCGAGGTCGACACCGCCATGCGGGCGTCGGCGGCCTCGAAGCCGAACGTTGCCGCGGCGCCTAAGCCTGCGAGGATCACCACGGCGACGGCGCGGGCACCGTGGACCCACGGCGCCGAGGTGCCCGGCCACCGCCGCGGGCCGAGCAGCAGGCGCGCGGCGACGCCCGCGGTCACGCACGCGACCACGACGAGGAAGGTGTGCACGTCCGGGTACTCGCTGCGCTGGACCCGACGGTTCACGAACTCGACGGCGGCGGTCGCGAGGACGAGCGCGACACCCAGCACCAGGCGGCCCGCGCGTCGCTGCACGATCGCATCGGCGAGGCGCAGGGCCGGCCACAGGGCGAGCGTCGCGACGGCCGGCAACCACCACGCCGCCCACGCCGCGCCCGGCAGCGTCGCGGCGAAGGCCCCGTCGAAGAGGTGTCGGGAGACGGGCACGGTCGCGACCAGTGACGGCAGCGCGCGCACCAGCGCGAGCGCCCACGGCCCGAGTCGCGCGGCGCGGCCGAGGCCCTGCGCGAGGCCGATCGCGAGCCCGATGAACCACCCGCACGCGAGCAGCAGCGCGGCGGCCGGGAGCACCGGCGCCCCCGGGCCGTTCAGCGCAAGCAGCTCCCCCGGCAGCAGCAGGCACGCCCCGACCACGCCGACCGCGATGTCGGCCGGCGCGACGAGGTGCACGCTGGGCCGCGTCGGGGTCACTTACTCGGCGGGGTCGGCCGCGGCCCGCGGCGCGTCCTGGGGCTGGAGATAGATCTCGCCGCCGCGATCGCGGAACTCCGCGGCCTTCTCGGCGAGGCCCTGCTCGATCGCGTCCTCGCCGAGCGCCCGGATGTCCGCGCTCAGCTTCATCGAGCAGAAGTGCGGTCCGCACATCGAGCAGAAGTGGGCCGTCTTCGCCGGCTCGGCCGGCAAGGTCTCGTCGTGGTACTCGCGCGCCCGCACCGGGTCGAGCGCGAGGTTGAACTGGTCGTGCCAGCGGAACTCGAACCGCGCCTTCGACAGCGCGTCGTCGCGATCCTGGGCGCCGGGGTGGCCCTTGGCGAGGTCGGCCGCGTGCGCGGCGATCTTGTAGGCGATGACGCCCTCGCGGACGTCGTTCTTGTCCGGCAGCCCGAGGTGCTCCTTGGGCGTCACGTAGCAGAGCATCGCGCAGCCGAACGACCCGATCATTGCGGCGCCGATCGCCGAGGTGATGTGGTCGTAGCCCGGCGCGATGTCGGTGGTGAGCGGCCCGAGCGTGTAGAACGGCGCCTCGTGGCACAGCTCGAGCTCGAGGTCCATGTTCTCCTTGATCTTGTGCATCGGCACGTGGCCGGGGCCCTCGATCATCACCTGGACGTCGTGCTTCCACGCGATCTTGGTCAGCTCGCCGAGCGTGCGTAGCTCGCCGAACTGGGAGTCGTCGTTGGCGTCCGCGATCGACCCGGGGCGCAGGCCGTCGCCGAGCGAGAACGAGACGTCGTAGCGCTTCATCAGCTCGCAGATGCGCTCGAACTCGGTGTAGAGGAAGTTCTCGCGGTGGTGGTGCAGGCACCACTTGGCCATGATCGAGCCGCCGCGCGACACGATGCCGGTGGTGCGCTTGGCCGTCAGCGGCACGTAGCGCAGCAGCACGCCGGCGTGGATCGTGAAGTAGTCGACGCCCTGCTCGGCCTGCTCGACCAGCGTCTCCATGAAGATGTCGATGTTCAGGTCCTCGACCTTGCCCTTGACCTTCTCGAGGGCCTGGTAGATCGGCACCGTGCCGATCGGCACCGGCGAGTTGCGGAGGATCCACTCACGGGTCGCGTGGATGTCCTTGCCAGTCGACAGATCCATCACCGTGTCGGCGCCCCAGCGGATCGACCACTGCAGCTTCTCGACCTCCTCTTCGATCGACGAGCCGACCGCGGAGTTGCCGATGTTGGCGTTGACCTTCACCAGGAAGTTGCGGCCGATGATCATCGGCTCGAGCTCGAGGTGGCCGATGTTCGCCGGGATGATCGCCCGGCCCGCGGCGACCTCGTCGCGGACGAACTCGGGGCTCATGCGCTCGCGCAGGGCGCAGAACCTCATCTCCTCCGTGATCGTGCCCTGCCGCGCGTAGTGCATCTGGCTGAAGTTGCCGTCGCCGGTGGCCTTGCGCGCCTCGATCCACGACCGGCGCAGCTTGGGCAAGCCGGCGCGGGGATCCGTGTTCTCGGGCCCGGTGGTGTCGTAGACGACGACCGGCGGGTTGTCGCCCGCGAGCGTGATCTCGCGGAACGGCACGCCGAGGTCGCCCTCGAGCACGCGGCGGGAGTTGGGGAAGGTCTCGGAGACCGGGGGGAGCGAGCGCACGGGCTGTGCGCTCGGGTCGGCGAGGCGGAGTCGCCCCGGCTTGTCGTCGTTCGTCATCACGCTTTCCTCCGCCGGTACGACCCGGATCAGGTTCGAGGGGACTCTCTCAGGTCGGCGCGACATGCACCGCCACCCCCAGCGCTCGAGTGCGCCGGGACCATAGCCGCAAAGCGGCCCGCCCACCATGCCCGGCAACCCGCCCACCATGCCTGCCCGGATCCGGCCCTGCTAGGATTCGGGCCGCAGCCCCAACGATGCCGATCTTCCGCCTGTCGGACCCGCTCGTCTTCCCCGATCCGAGGCTCGCCGACGACGATGGGTTGCTCGCGGCCGGCGGCGATCTCCGCGTCGAGCGGCTCGAGCTCGCGTACCGCAGCGGAATCTTCCCCTGGTACAGCGAGGGGCGGCCGATCCTGTGGTGGTGCCCGTCGCCGCGCTTCGCGTTGCTGCCGGCCGAGCTCCACGTCCCGCGCAGCCTCGCCAAGGCCGTGCGGCGCGCGCCCTATCGCATCACCCTCGACGCGGCATTCGGCGATGTGATGGATCGCTGTGCGAAGGCGCCCCGGCCGGGGCAGCACGGCACGTGGATCACCAAGGACATGCGCCGCGCCTACCTCGAGCTGCACCGCCGTGGACTCGCCCACAGCGTCGAGGCGTGGCAGGGCGACACGCTGGTGGGCGGCCTGTACGGCGTCGCGATCGGCGAGGCGTACTTCGGCGAGAGCATGTTCGCCGCGGCCCCCGATGCCTCGAAGATCGCGTTCGTCGAGCTGGTGCGTCGCCTCGCCGACTGGGGCGTGTCGATCGTGGATTGTCAGGTCCACACCGAGCACCTCGAGCGCTTCGGTGCGCGCATGTTCGAGCTGGAGGACTTCCTCGCCCGCGTTCGCGTGGCCACCGCGGCGACGCCGAGCCCGGACGCCTGGCGCTGGCGGCCGCTCGAGGGGTGAGCCGCGCCCGCGGACGATGGGCCCAGGGCGCCATGCCCCACGCGAGGCGAAGCGCCCCGGCCGCGCTCGGCCCCGCCGCGAACGCCCTCGATTTCGCGGGCGGCCCGGGGTTTGCGATAGACTGGGCGTTCTAGTCGCGCCTCGGATCGACGAGTCCAGTTCGTCGGGTGCGAGCGCGGCCGAAACCGGAGAGCACTAACCATGTCCATGCGTCGAACTCCCTGGAACCTCCGGCCCCTCCACGATCTCCCGCTGCCATGTCGCCTCGGGGCGGTCGTCTCGGCGCCGAGGGCAAGCTCATGTGCGCGGCTCCCTTCATGGCGCCTCGGGGCGGGCATCGCCTCGGTCCTCGGCCTCGGGGCCTGCGCCGATCCCTGCCTCGACGACGGCCTGCTGCAGGACCAGCAGGATGGCGACTGCCCGACGCTGGTCTCCGGCACCGGCGATGCCACCGACAGCGCGACCGACACGGAGTCCGCGACGGACGGCGCGGGCGACTGCGGCAACGGGGTGAAGGACGGCGACGAGACCGACGTGGACTGCGGCGGCAGCTGAGCCGCGAGCTGAGGTGACGGGCAGGGCTGTGGCGCCGACGAGGACTGCGCCTCGGGCCGCTGCGACGCGGACGAGAACGAGTGCGTCCCCAATCCCACGTGCGCGGACGGGATGAAGAACGGCGACGAGACCGACGTGGACTGCGGCGGCGGCTGCCCGACCAACTGCGACGACGGCGAGGGCTGCCTGCAGGACGACGATTGCATGTCGGATCACTGCGATCCGGACATGACCTGCGGCCCGGGCGGCGACTGCTCCGACGGCATGCAGAACGGCGACGAGACCGACGTGGACTGCGGCGGCTCGTGCAAGCTCGACTGCGACGACGGCGAGGGCTGCGAGGACGGCGACGACTGCATCTCGACGATCTGCGACCCCAAGACGATGACCTGTACGCCGGCGGCCGACTGCACCGACGGCGTGCAGAACGGCGACGAGTCGGACGTCGACTGCGGCGGCACGGTCTGCGATCCGTGCCCCGACGGCGACGGCTGTGACGACGACGCGGACTGTGCCTCGGGCGTCTGCGACGAGCCCAACATGGTCTGTCTGCCGCCGGCGTGCGACGACGGCGTCGTCAACGGCGACGAGACCGACGTGGACTGCGGCGGGTCGTGCCCGGCCGACTGCGACGACGGCGAGGACTGCCTCGCGGACGACGACTGCACGTCGCAGATCTGCGACCCCGGCAGCAACACCTGCGCCTCGCGCTCGTGCAACGACGGCGTGCAGAACGGCGACGAGACCGACGTGGACTGCGGCGGCACGTGTCCGACCGCTTGTGACGACGGCGAGGGTTGCCTGGTGGCCCAGGACTGCATCTCGCAGGTGTGCGACTCGGAGCTCCTGACCTGCACGCCGCCGGCATGTGACGACGGCATCCAGAACGGCAGCGAGACCGATCTCGATTGCGGCGGCTCGTGTGGCAACACCTGCGAGACCGGCGAGGACTGCCTCTCCGGCCTCGACTGCGTCGACGACGTCTGCGATCCCGACACCAACACCTGCGCCCCTGAACTCATCGTGGTCGCGGCGCCGGCGTGCTCGGACTATGCCGGGATGCCCGTGTTGCTGAACGCCGTGGCCTCGGGAGGCACCGGGACGTACACGTACAGCTGGACGCCCACGGACGGTCTCGACGACGCCGGAGTGCAGAGCCCCAATGCCTCGCCCTCGGGCTTCGTGACCTACACGGTGACCGCGGACGACGGGGTCAACCAAGCGACGGACACGTTGACCGTCGTGGATGCCCAGGCGTTCGATCTGCAGAACAACTGCAACTTGTATCAGGGCGACTTCCCGAGCGCGGCCGTGCCGGCGACGATCACCTACTCGCAGGGGGGCACGCTGGCATGCGAGAACGGCAACAATGACTTCGGCCTCCACCTTTGCGAAGGGGTCGTCTTCCAGGACGTCAGGCTCGAGGGTGTGCTGGAGGTGACCAACGACGGCAACGACGACGACATGATCGGATTGGTCTGGGGTGCCCAGAACAACTCGACGTTCTACTCGCTGTCGTGGAAGCGCATCGCGCAGGACTTCTTTGGCTGCTCGGTTCCGACGGGGATCGTGGTCAAGCGCGTGGAAGCGCCTGACTTCGCCAGTCTGACCGGCGCCGACATGTACTGCCCGAACGACACCGCGAACTCCACGCTGTTGCTGGGGCCCGCCGAAACCACCGCGGCTGGCTGGGCAGAGGGCCAGAGCTACACGGTCACGATCGACTACACCACCGCCGGCAGCGCTGTGACGGTCAGCCGCGACAGCGATGGCGCCCAGATCGCGCAGTTCGACGTCGTCGACAACACGTTCGAGGACGGGTTCTTCGGCTCATCGACGTTCTCGCAGATCAACGCCTGCATCGGGCCGTTGAACGCGACCTGCCTGTAGTCCAGCCCTGAGATTCGATCCCGAGAACGCAGGAGGGACGCGCGGCGCGCCTCCTGCGTTCATGACCCCGCGGGGGATCCTTGGATCAATCCATCGGGTGGGCCGCCGCGGCGAGCGTCTGCTCGATGACGCTCGGGTCGACCTGCAGGTGCCAGGCGATCCGGCCCATCTCGCCGAGCTCCCACTGATCGACGTTGCCGTCCGCGGCCGCGATGATCGTGAGGTGCTGGACGAGCTGGGCCCGGCGCGCGAACGGGACTTGCAGCGCGGCGTTCCACTTCTGCTCGAGCTCGGCGCGGGCCGCCTCGACATTGACCGGACCCCAGGTCTCGTCGGACCCGAGGAGGGTCCGCAGCGCCCGCATCTCGCTGTCGTCGACCTGGCCGTTGGCCGCCGCGACGCTGAGACCGGCGCAGTAGAGCATCCGACGCATCAACGACGACTCTTCGTTCTTCTCCTCGAGGTAGCCGGGCTCCATCAGGGAGAGGTCGCGGTCGATGATGGCCTCGACGTCGTCGTCGGACAGGCCGTCGTTGCCCTGGCCGGTTATGCTCCGGTAGGTCTTGCTCTTGCTGAACGCGACCACCGCCCGCACGCGGAGGGGGCTGTACGGGTGCGTGCTGAAGGCGTCGAGGGTGTCGTCGTCGTGCCGCGGCTTGCTGCGGGCCTCGGGGGCCGACGCCAGGGACTCGACCTGCGTGGCGTAGGCCTCGAGGTCCGCGACGATGCGCGGCGACGACATGCCGGAGGCGAGCTTGAAGAACCCGCTGGCCGCCGCGATGGGATCGCCGGCGCACACCAGGCCCACGCGGTCGGCGGTGATCTCGGCGCTGCGACACCACCAGTACAGCCGCAGGGCGTTGTAGCGGGAGACCATCTGCCCGGCCATGTCCTCGACCGCGGCGGTCGCGGGCATGGGGATGCCGAAGTGGTCGAACGCCATGTGGCCCATCTCGTGGCCGATGACGAAGCGGAGCTCCTCGGGGGTGAAGACCTCGAGCAGGCGCGAGGACAGCACGATGATGTGCGGTCCCCCGCCCGGGTTGCGGATGGCGCCGGCGTTGAACACCGGCTCTGGGCGCACGTAGACCTCGACCGGTGCGGTGAAGCCGAGGATCTCGCGGCACACCGCGAGGGAGTCCGCAACCTCCGGGGCCATCGACCGCGTCAGTCGCAGGGCCCCGGTGAGCAGCGAGCGGCGGGCCACGAAGCCGTAGCCGCTCGAGAGTTCCTCGATCTTCTTGAGCGCGAACTGGACGTCGCGCTCCGCCTGCAGGGCCGCGCGCAACTCTTTGTCGCGGCGCGATTGCAGGACCGTCTTGTCGGGCAGGGTACGTGCGCCCATGGGTGACGTCACTTCGCGTACTTGAGCGAGAGGACCCAGACGACGGTCTGCGCGGTCTGGTCGTCGATGTTGAGCAGGCGCTGCATCGTCTCGAGCAGGGCGTCCTCGTTCTCGTCGACGTCGCCCGAGGCCAGGGCGATGTCGGCCGCGAGCACGTAGGCCTTGGTCTTCAGCGCCTGGCTCGAGAACTCGGTCAACGCGTTGACCGACTCCTTGAGGCTCGGGTACTTGCGGACCATCTTCTGCGCGTCGCCGACGACCTCGCCGAAGTCCCGCTCCTTGAATTCAGGCAGGGTCATCGCGAAACCCTCGACGGTCGCGATTTCCTCGTCGTCGATGTAGCCGTCGGCCCCTGCCATGAGGAGCATGGCGTGGACGAGCAGTACGTCGTCCGTCGGCTTCTTGGTGGAGGTCATGCCGGTGAGGCGCGAAAGAAGACCCATGGTCGAACTCCTTACTCGGCCGCTGGCACGAGCTGGCTGCGACCGTAGCCCAGGATCGCCGTGGGGTTCAACCGCGCCCGGACGATCGCTTGCGGAGCCGGGCGCCCAGGGTGCTGCGGGGGACCCCGAGCGCCAGTGCGGCCCGGCGGATGCTGCCGTGCTCCGCGACGAACGTGCGCAGGACCTCGCCCTCGATCGCCGCCCAGTCGCCGCGGGGCACGGTCAGCGTCGGCCGGTGTCCGTCGTTCGCGCTGGTGGAACCGTCGGGTGACGCCGGCGGGACCCGGGCCGGGGTCGGGATCGCCTCCTGGGGCGTCGCGGCGGCGTCCAGCCCCGAGGCCAGCAGGCGTTCGGCGGTGATCGGGCCGTCGTCCATCGTCGCCGCGCGGACCACGGCGTTGTGCAGGGCGCGGATGTTGCCGGGCCAGCCGTGGCGCACCGCCGCGTGCAGGCAGCCGGGCGCGAGCTCGACCCGCCGGCCGAGCTCGTCGCTGGCCCGGCGCACGAACGCGTCGAGCAGCACCGGGATGTCCTCGACGCGCTCGCGCAGCGGGGGCATGCGCAGCACGAGCACGCCGAGTCGGTGGTAGAGGTCCTCGCGGAACGTGCCGTGGGCGACCATGCGATCGAGGTCGCGGTGGGTCGCGGCCACCACTCGCACGTCCACCGCGACCTCCGCTTCGCCGCCCACCGGTTGGACCCGACCGGTCTCGAGCACACGCAGCAGCTTGGCCTGCAGCGGCAACGGCAGCTCGCCGAGCTCGTCGAGGAACAGCGTGCCGCCGTCGGCGGACGCGAACGCGCCGGCGTGGGCCCGCACCGCGCCCGTGAACGCGCCGCGGACGTGCCCGAAGAGTCCGCTCTCGGCCAGGCCTTCGACGATCGCGGCGCAGTTCACCGCGACGAAGGGTCGATCGCACCGCGGGCTCCGATCATGGATGTGGCGCGCCGCGAGCTCCTTGCCGGTGCCGGTCTCGCCACGCAGGAGCACCGGGCGGGCGACCCGGGCGACGCGCTCGAGGTCGGCGAGCAGGGTGGTGAACGCTGCGGAGCGACCGAGCATCGGCGCGGCGTCGACGACCGGCCGCGGCGCTGCGGCGACGAACTCGAGCAGCGTCGCGCCGACGCGCACCACCAGGCCGGTCGCGATCGGGCACGCGTCGACCCGCGTGCCCCCGAGCCACAGGCCATTCTTGGAGCCGACGTCGACGATCACCAGGCGGCCCTGCTCGCGTCGGATCTCCGCGTGACACGTGCTGACGAAGCGATCGTCGACCCGCAGGTCGTTGCCCGGTGCGCTGCCGATCCGCATCGGCGCGGCGACGTCGGCGATGGCCCCGGCGTTGGTCCGGATCTGCAGGGGCAGGTCGACGGGGGGCGTCGGTGGGAGCGTCAGGGTGTCGGGGGCGAGTCCGGCCGTGGCCACGCGATCCCGGTCGTGCGGGCGGCGACGCCGTTGCAGCGCGGCGCGGTGGCGCCTCGCTTCGGGCGTCGGCGGGGACGATGCTCACCCGTCCAGCGGACCGAGGGTCAGGGGCCGAGGCCGATCCACGTCGCGCCGTCGGTCGTGAACTCGCGCTTCCAGATCGGCACGTCGCGCTTGAGCGCCTCGATGGCCAGGCGACACGCCACGAACGCCCCGCTGCGGTGCGGGGTCGCAGCCGCGATCACGACGGCGCACTCGCCGAGCTCGAGTCGGCCGAGGCGGTGGTGGATCGCCAGCGCGGCGCCGCTGATCTCGTCCTGCACGCGGTGGGCGATCGCGGTCATCACCGCGAGGGCCATCGGCTCGTAGGCCTCGTACTCGAGGTGATCGACCTGCAGGCCACGGCTCTGTCGGCGGACGTAGCCGCTGAACGTCGCGACGCCCCCGCGGCTGGGCGCGAGCACGCAGGCGATCGCATCGTCGGTGGACAGCGGCGCGTGGGTCAGACGGATGCGCGGCCCGTCGTGGCCGCCGGACACCGGCGGGATGAGGGCGATCTCGTCGCCGGCGGCGATCGGGTGATCGTTCTCGACGAAGGCGTGCGCCACGGCGACCCGGCAGTGGGGCAGCGCAGAGGCGATCCGCGGCACTGCGATGGCGAGCGCCGCGAGCAGGTCGCGGACGGTGGCCGGGGACGGGAGCCCGACGCGGACGACGGCCGCCCCTGCACGCTCGCGCAGCGCGGCGAACAACAGGACCTCGTGCACGATCTCGGTCATCGGGGGAAGTTTCTCGGTGCGTCGTTGGGGGACAGATCGCCGGAGCGATCGCAACTTTGTGCTCGATCAGGCGGCGTCGGCGACCGTGCGGAGAAATTTCTGCCGGCGCGTTTGCGATCATAAACTATGTCCGTTGCCACCTGTGACGCCGCCCCCCTCGGCCCGATCGTGGAGATCGGCACCCACCGCGCGCGACCGTGGGAGCTGGTCTCCGAGCGCGGCGCCGAGCGACGCACGCGGTCCCGTGGCCCGCGGGAGCGTCGCCAGCCCCCACGACATGGTCCACACTGATCCCACGGGTTCTCCGGCCGCCCCGGCCGCTCGCCCCCGGTCGTCCATGACTCCCCCGCCTGGATCGTCGGCCCGCGGGCCGCGCTCGGTACCCCGGATGATCCCGCCGCGTCGGGCTCGCTCGGTCGAGATCGACGACGAGCGCGAGGACACGCCGGCCGAGGACGACGAGGCACTGTCGCCCGCCTCCGCCGACGACGAGGCGGCCCGCGTCACGCTGCAGGAGCGCCTCGCTGCCCACGTCGCCAAGGGCAGGGCCCGCGTCGTGCTGACCGACAACCTGCACACGATGGTGTCGATCAAGCGCGGCGACGGCGTGGTCACGTTCCGGCTCCACCACATGTTCGTCGCGGCGCCGCCGACGGTGCTCCGCGCGCTGGCCCGGTACGCCGAGGGCCGTGACGCTGCCGCGGCGCGCCTGCTCCGCGCCTTCGTCGAGCACAACGAGGCGGTGATCCGCCGCCGCGAGGGGCCGCCCGCCGTCACCTGCGACGTCGAGGGCAAGTACCACAACCTCCGCGAGATCTTCGACGAGCTCAACGCCGCGTACTTCGGCGGCCGCATCAAGGCCCGCATCACCTGGGGACCGCGCGGCCGTCGACGACGCACCCGCGACTCGATCAAGCTCGGCAGCTACACGTTCGAGGACGAGCTGATCCGGATCCATCCGGTGCTGGACGCCGCCGATGTCCCGCGCTTCTTCGTGGCGTGGATCGTCTACCACGAGATGTTGCACGAGGTGCACGACATGCCGGTGGTCGACGGACGTCGCGTCTATCACACGCCGGAGTTCCGCAACGCCGAGGCGCAGTTCGAGCGCTACGCTGAGGCGGTGCTGTGGGAGCGCACGCACTTGGCGAAGCTGCTGGAACGGTAGCGTCCGTGGCCCGCGGCGGGCCGCCTCGCGCCGCCTCAAGCGTGCCGGCGCCCCGGTCGATGGCCGTTGCGGGCGCACTGCGTCCACCACCACGATGGGGCACTCCGCCGACAAGACACTCACCCGGATCTGGCGGGCCCTGCCGGCGCAGTTCGGCTCGGTGGTCGGCGAGGAGGCCAAGCTCGCGGCGATCGAGTGCGCCCGCGAGTGGGATCCCCAGGGGCGCTACTACTACGCGCGGCTCGAGCTGGTCGAGCCGCGGGTCTGCACGCTGTACATGGTGTTCGAGCTGGGCCTCGCGATCGCGTGCGCCGGCCGCCTGATGGTCAAGCCCGATCGGGCGATCAAGGAGAACATCGAGCGCCACACGTTCGACGGTGACGACGTCGACGCGATGGGTGAGTGCGTCAACACGTTCTGCGCCGCGCTCAACGAGGGCCTGCGCCACGAGCAGGGTGAGGGCTGGCGCGTGGTCTTCCGGGAGGGATCGACCACGGCCCCGGACGTCGCGGCCCTCGGGCCCCTCGGGGTCGGGCGCGGCCGGCTCTCGCTGGGCGACCTGGTGGGCGGCAACTTCGAGCTGGTCATCCCCGACGCGGTGTTCGTCGCCGTGCACGCCGGCGAGGGCGACGAGGACGAGGACGAAGACGAGGACGACGAGGACGAGGACGACGAGGACGAGGACGACGACGAGGACGGCGACGGCGACGGGGCCGACTCGGGCGAGGCCGGCGGCAAGAAGTCCAAGAAGAAGAAGTCGAAGAAGAAGGCCAAGAAGAAGAAGAAGAAGCGCTCGAAGTCGGGCAGGTCCGCCGGCGGTGACGGTGACGGCGACGAGTCCGGCGGCCCGCTGCTGACCCCGGATGAGCTCGCGGCGATCCGCGAGGCGACCCGCGCCGCGGTCCGTGGGTCGGCGATGATCGTGGCCGAACGCGCCGGGGCCCAGGCCCAGTGGAAGGAGCGCCTGGGCGAGCTCGGCATCGAGTTCGAGGTCGTCGCGAACCACCATCAGGTCCTCGCGGCGTGCCGACAGCGCCCGGTCGAGCTCGTGGTGATCGACGCCGACGCGTGCCCCGCGGGTGGGCTCAC
The DNA here is from genome assembly GCA_044344875.1 of Nannocystaceae bacterium. Classification (GTDB taxonomy): domain Bacteria; phylum Myxococcota_A; class Polyangia; order Nannocystales; family Nannocystaceae; genus Xiheibacterium. The sequence continues at coordinate 35,246 of JBIJCC010000002.1, read as the reverse complement.
GCTCCTGGCGGCGATTCGCGGTGGCGCCGGCGTTCCGCAACGGCGTGTGGTCGTGGTGTCGCGGCCGACGCAGTCCCACCTCGTCGCCTGCCTCGGCGGGGGGGCCAGCGAGTACGTGTGTCGTCCGCTCGACGGCGACATGCTGGCGAAGATCGTCGCGCCCAGTCCGTGACCGCTGGCTGCCCCTGCGAACCAAGTCATCGCCGGCTCGCAGGGCGGCGGCGGTCGACACGCCGCCCGTCATCATCCGCGTACCGAGCGAGCCCACCGTCCGCGAACATCGGCGCACGATCGCGAAGAGCCCCAGTGTGCCACGCACACCGGAGCTCCCCGGATCGAACCCCACACCCTCGGACTCGGACTACGCCGCCCGCAGCGGCGCGAGGGCCTTCTCGAAGTCCTCCGGCTTGAATGGCTTCACGATGAGGAACAACGCCCCCGCCTCGGTCGCCTTGGCGCGCATGGCATCGGACCCCTCCGAGGTCACGAAGCCGAACGGCACCGCGTTGCCCGACGCGCGCAGCTCGGTCAGGAAATCGATGCCCGACTTCACGGGCATGTTCCAGTCGGAGAGCACGACCGTGGGCGCGTGGGCGGCGAACTGCGTGAGTGCCTCGGCCCCATCGGAGGCCTCGACGATCTCGACGTCACCGAACCCCGCCTCGCGGAGGGTCTTCTTGACGATTTGGCGCATCACCTTGCTGTCGTCGACGATGAGGAACTTCATGGCTTCGAAGGCTCCCATCGGCGGGGCCGCGTGGGTCGAGAGGACTACTTCGGGCCAGTCCCTCGAACTTCGGCGGGTGCGGTCGAAGACCACCGCGAGCGCGGCGAGTCCCGTCGCACGGAGTACAACAATGCAAGGCTCAGGGATTTTGCCGGGGAAGTGGATCGAGGTCGCGACGAAGTGCGTCGCGGAGGTGTCGGCGGCTTCGCTGAGCCGTGAGTTCGAGCTGCGTCCCGGCGCTGATGCGCCCGTGGGTCAGTGGGGCAGCCTCGTCTCTCTCGCGAGCGGCACGAACGTCACCGCGATCATGATCGCCTCCACCCCCGAGGGCTGCCGCGAGCTCGCAGGCGCCATGCTGGGCATGGACGCGACCGAGGCCCAGGAGCTCTCCCACGACGATGTCCGGGACTCGATCGGCGAACTCGTCAACATCGTCGCCGGCGCGATCAAGTCGGCGATGAGCGGGGAAGACCCGGGCCTCGCCCTGGGCCTGCCGCTGTTCACCGACGGTCACGTGGAGTCGGATCGGCACGCCCACACCGAGGTCGCGGTCTGCGACGTCGGGGGCACACCGTGCGTGGTCTCGGTGGTCGTCGGCGAGTCCTCCCACCGTCAGGCCGCGTGAGCCGGGATCACTTCGCCTTGGCATCGGCCTTGGCGTCGCCCCGGGGCGCTCCGCACGAGGCGCATGTGCCGTGCTCGTGCGAGTTCTCGGCCCCGCAGTAGCCGCACTTCCACGGTGCGACCTTGGCGTCGGCGTCGGCCTTCGCCTTCGCATCGGCGTCGGCCTTCGCCTTCGCATCGTCCTTCTTGTCGCGATCCGCGGCGAGCACCTTGTCGACCGCGGCCTGCGCGGTCGCGATGTCGCCGTCGATCTTCTCGAGCACCGCCGCCGCGCCGGCCTCGTCGGCAGCGCCCGCCGCGAGCGTGGCCTCGACCCGCGTGATGGTGGCGGCCGCATCCTCCGCGGCGACCTTCGCCCCGAGTCGGCTCGACTCGTCCCCGGCCTTCGCCGCCGCCTCGACCCGCGACTCGCGGAGCTTCTTCAGCTTGTCCTCGAGGCCGCCGAGATCCGCGACGAAGTCCTTGCCGATGACGCCGTTGGCCTCCGCGAGCTTGGCGATCTTGGCCTCGTCGCCGAGGCTGCCGGCCGCGTCGTAGATCGCCTGGGCGCGGGCCAGCCTCGCCTCGAGCGCGGGCTTGAGGCCCGGGTACTTCGCCATCAACCCGCGGACCTCGGTGACGTTCGCGTCCCAGCGCTGCTGTTCGCCCTCGACGGTCTTCTTGCAGCCGGACAGCAGCAGGACCAGCGCCGCGAAGATCGTGAGGATGGTTCGGGTGACGTTCGCCATCGGCGCCTACTGTCTCAAATGCTCACCCGCCCGCGCCAGGGGCCGAAGGCCCGGTTGTTTGGGCGCGCACGCCCTCGGGCGGTACGCTAGTCGGCCGTGGCCCGTGCGTTCCGCCCCGCGTCCCCGCGGCCCCCGAGTTCCTCGAGATCCATGGGCTCCACGGGCTCCACGGGCTCGGTGTGGGGCAGCGAGCACTACGACCGCGTGGTCCGGGGGGTGCTCGCCGCCAGGACCTCGGTGTGGATCGCCACGGCCAACCTCAAGGAGCTCCGGGTCGCGCCCCACGGCGCGCCGCGGGGCCGGTACCACTCGGTGCTCGCCGAGTTCGATCGCCTCGCGCGCGCGGGCGTCGAGTTGCGGCCGTCGCGGCCGTTTCGCGACGAGTTCGACGACTGGCCCCGCCTGGTCGAGGGCGGCCTCGCCCTGCGGCAGTGCCCCCGCGTGCACCTCAAGGTCGTCATCGTCGACGGGGCGTGGATGTACCTCGGCAGCGCCAACTGGACCGGCGCCGGCCTCGGGGCGAAGGCCGAGGATCGGCGCAACTTCGAGCTCGGGCTCGTCACCACCGACGAGGCGATGCTCGACGAGACCCAGCAGCGTTTCGAGGAGATCTGGCGCGGGCGGCCCTGTGCCCGATGCCGCGTGCGGGCGCAGTGCGAGGCGCCCCTCGACGTCACGACGCGCGCCGGCCCGCCGGCGACGACGATCGTGCGCATCGGCCGGCCGGCCCCGGGCGCCCGTGCGCCGAACTCGGAGGCGATCCCGCGGGCCCCGCGGACGGCTGCTCGGACGCGGTTGCCCTCGGGGCGCCGCGACCCGTAGACTCGCGCGTCCGGTCATGAGCAACCACCGTCGGCAGTACGTCGTCCGCGTCAACACCGAGTTCGCCGCCGCCCATGTGCTGCGCGGCTACGCGGGCGCGTGCGAGCGGATCCACGGCCACACGTGGAAGGTCGAGGTCGAGGTCGTGACCCACCAGCTCGACGCCCTCGGCATGGGGATCGACACCCACGAGCTGCGCGACGCCCTCGGGGCGATCATCGGCGAGCTCGACCACCGGTTCCTCAACGAGGTCTCGCCCTTCGACGAGGTCAACCCGACGGCCGAGAACGTCGCTGCCCTGGTCTATGGGCGCCTGGCCCGGACCCTCCAGGCCGCCCGCGGCGAGCGCGTCCGCGTCCGCGCCGTGACCGTCCGCGAGAACGACCGCAGCTCGGTCACCTACTCCGAAGAGCCCTGAGGGGTCCTGCGGAGGCCCGCCCGGCCGCGGACCCGCCCGAAGGCGCGCCGGGTGCCTTGACACCCCCCCGGCCGACGGGGCACGCTCCGCCGCCCATGTCCCAGGTCTGCATCGTCACCGGCAAGCGCCCCGTTCGGGGGATGAACGTCTCGCACTCGCACGTGCGATCGAAGCGGCGACTGCTGCCGAACCTCCACGAGAAGCGGTACTGGGTCGCCAGCGAGAAGCGCTTCGTGAAGCTCAAGCTCTCGACGTCGGGCATGCGCATCATCGACAAGCGCGGCATCGACGTCGTGCTCGCGGAGATCCGCGCCCGCGGCGAGAAGGTGTGAGCTCGCCGGGCCACCCTCCGCTCACCGCGGCGGGGGGGAGGCCGCCCGCTTCCCCTGCGTTCGAGGGCCCGATCGACAAGCCGACCTCGACCGGCGCTCCGCTGCGTCGCACCGCTGGATGGGTGCTGCTGTGGGCGCTGGGAGTCGGCTATGTGATCTCGGGCGACTACTTCGGGTGGAACTTCGGGCTGCGGCCCGCCGGACACGTCGGACTGCTCGTCGCGACGGTGGTGATGGGCGTGATGTACACGGCCCTCATCTTCACGCTGGCGGAGCTGGCCTGCGCGACACCGGTGGCCGGTGGTCCGTTCGCGTTCGCCCGGCGGGCGCTGGGTCCCGTCGGTGGCTTCGTCACCGGGATCGCGGTGACCCTCGAGTACACGATCGCCCCGGCCGTCATCGCAGCGGGCATGGCCGGCTACGTGGCCGGGTGGGTCGAGGGCACGGGGATCGATCCGGCGTCGGTGCACGGCTGGGTGCCGCCTGCGGCCTACGCCGCGTGCGTCGCGGTCAACCTCGCGGGCGCGGCCGTGTCCCTGCGGGCCCTGCTCGTGGTGACGGCCCTGGCAGCGGCGGCCCTCGTGGCCTGGGCGGTGGGTGTCGCCGCGGCGATGCCCGACGCCGGCTGGTCGCGCCTGGGCGCGGCGGTCTCCGAGGTGCCCGCGGCGACCGGGGTCATGGCCGCGCTGCCTGCCGCCGGCTGGTTCTTCCTCGCCATCGAGGGCGTGCCGATGGCCGCCGAGGAGACGCGCGACCCGATCCGTGATCTGCCGCGGGGCATGACCGCCGCGATGGCGAGCCTGGTCGTGTTGGCGCTCGCGGTGCTCGTCCTCGCCCCCGCGGCCATCGACGCCTCGGAGCTCGCGGGCTCGGCCAACCCGCTGCCGGCTGCGCTCGCGGCCACGCTCGGCCGCGGCCTGCTCTACGACGTCGTCACCGGGGTCGGGCTGCTCGGCCTCTTCGCGAGCATGCTGTCGATCGTCTACGCGTGCTCGCGGCAGGTCTTCGCGCTCGCGCGGGCCGGGCACCTGCCGCCTTTCCTGGCGCGGACGAGTCGCCGCGGCGTGCCGCAACTCGCCATCGTCGTGCCGGCGTGCGGAGGCTGGGTGATCCTCCGGTGGGTCGAGGCGATGACCGGGCCCGAGCTGCCGGCCGCCGACGTCGTGATGCAGGTGGCGGTGTTCGGCGCGCTGGTCTCGTACATCGCGGTCGCCCTCAGCCACATCGTGCTCCGCCGCACCGCGCCGGCGTTGCCGCGGCCGTATCGCACGCCGGGCGGCGTCGCGACCTCGGGGCTGGCGCTCGCGCTCGCGGTGGTCGCGTTGGCCTCGGGCGTCGCCTACGGCGTCGCGGGCACGGTGACGATCGCGGCGACCCTCGGCGTGTTCGCGGTGGCCGCGGTGTACTTCGTCGTCGCGGTGCGCCCGCGGATCGCCGGGCGCAGCCTCGACGACGAGCTCGCGATCGTGCGCGCGGCAGAGTCCTGCGACTGACGTTGCGGTGAGACGCGGACGCGTCTCCTGCCGATCACTTCGCGGCGGGTGTCTTGCCCAGGGCCCGGTCGATCGCCGCGACGAAGCGGCTCTTGGGCTGCGAGCCCTGGATGATCTCGTCGCCGATCTTCCACGACGGCAGGCCCGTCATGCCCAACGAGCCGCATGCGGCGGTGTCCTCCTGCAGGCGCGCCGCGAGGTCGGCGGACTTGCGGTCGGCGTTCCACTTGGCGACGTCGAGGCCGATCCCGGCGGCGACCTTGTCGAGCGCGGCGTCGCTCCGGGCGGCGCGCGAGCGGACCAGGGCGTCGTGCATCTCCCAGAACTTGCCCTGCTTGCCGGCGGCGATCGCCGCGAGGTGGGCGACGTCGCCATCGGTGCGGCCCGGCGGCACGAGGTGGCGGAATTGCAGCGCGACGTCGGTGCCGTAGCTCGGCAGCAACTCGCCCAGGACCTTCGCGCCGCGGGCACACGCGGGGCAGTCGAGGTCGGTGCACGCGACGATGGTCAGCTTCGCCAGCTTGGCGTCGCCGAGCACGGGCGTGTTGGCGACGGCGCCCTTGGCCGCGGCCGGCGGGGCGGTGGGCACCGCCTTCGGCACCGCGTCGACCTGCTTGAAGCCGCGCCACGTCCGGATCATCGCGTCGAAGCCCTCGGCCTGGGTGATCTGCTCGGTCTTGACGAACGCGTCGGCCTTCTTCGATTCCTCGGCGACGAGGGCGTCGACGTCGGCGGGCTTGGCCGTGTTCTCGAGGATGCGTCCGTTGACGAGGAGCAGCGGCGGCATGGCCGTGCCGCGCATCGTGTCGATGACGCCCTTGTCCTCTGCGAGCATCGCCGCGAGCGTGGGCGAGGCGATGTCGGCGTCGTAGCGGGCCATGTCGAGGCCGGCGGACTCGGCGGCCTTGCGCACCGCGGCGGCGTCGAGCGCCTCGCCGAGCGCGACCAGGCGCGGGTGCAGATCCCAGAACTTGCCCTGCAGGTCGGCCGCGAGCGCGGCCTTCGACGCCGCCTCCGATCCCGGGGTCTGGGGCAGGAACCGCAGCGCGAACCGGACCTCGGGGTGCGCCTCGCGGGCGGCCGCGAGCGTCGCGAAGGCGGACGCGCACTCCTTGCAGCCGTAGTCGGCGTACGCGACGATCGTCACGAGCGCATCGGCCGGGCCGGTGGGCGTGCGACCGGATCCGGGCCCGATCGCGTAGTTGGTCGACTTGCTGGCTTCGCCGCGCTTGTGGGTCGGATCCGGGGTCTTGGCCTGGCCGGCGCCGGGCTTCGCCGCGTGCATGAAGCGGGCGTAGAGCTCGGATCGCTTGGCGCCGGCGTCGAGCAGCTTCTTCGCCGCGGCGCGCTCCTCCTCGACGATGGCGGCGAGGGCCTCGACGTCCTTGGCCCCGGTGATCTTGCGCCCGTTGACGAAGAACGTGGGCGTGGACTGCACCTCGACGACGCGGCCCTCGTTGGTCTCCGCGGCGACCTTCGCCGCCGTCGCCGGCGAGGCGAAATCCGCGGCGAACTTCGTCATGTCGAGGCCGAGGGCGCGGGCGTGGGCGGTGATGTCGGCGTCGCCGAGCTTGGTGCGATCGGCGAACAGCGCGTCGTGCATCGGCCAGAACTGGCCCTGCGCGTGGGCGGCCACGGCGGCGCGGGCGGCCGGCTCGGCGTGGGCGTGCATCGGCAGGGGGAACTGCTTGAACACCAGGCGCACGTCCTCGGGGTAGCGAAGGACCATCTGCGCCATGTTGGCCGCGAGCTTTCCGCAGAACGGGCACTCGAAGTCGCTGAACTCGACGATCGTGACGAGCGGCTCGGCTGCGCCCTCGGCGGGATCGTCGGCGTGGATCGGGACGACGAAGCGCTCGCCCTCGACGAGCGCATCCATGGCGCCGTCGACCGCGGTCGCGTCGACGATCGGCGCGGCCGCGGGGGCCGCCGCCGCGGGCTCACGCCGGTCGCGTCGGGGTCGCTTCTCGATGCACGCGGTCGGGGCGACGGCGACGGTGGCGAGCAGGGCGAGGGCGGCGAGGCGGACGGGGGAGGAGCGGTGCATGGCGAGCGCGCGGATGGTAGCAGGGTGCGAAAGGACGCGAAGCGTCCTTCCGCACCCTGCTCCGTGCCCGTGCCCGTGCCCGTGCCCATGCCCGCCCGTGCCCGTGCCCATGCCCGTGCCCGATCCCAGGAGCAGAGCGCACCACGTCATTGAACGATGCGACACAGGAGTTCGACGCGCGTCGCGGTCTCGTCGCGAAGTGGATCCGCACGGGACGTCGAACACTGGCGCACACGCGTACGCGCAGACTGGGAGCTCTCCGATACCAACCCTCCGGCATCGTCCGCGACGAACGCCATCGTGCGTCGAGATCGAGTGCGCACGCCGCTGCGTGAGCGCGAACGTCTTCGATTCCTTGCCGCCCATGCGGTCGGGCACGGGCACGGGCACGGGCACGGGCACGGAGCCGGGTGCGGAAGAACGCTTTGCGTTCTTCCGCACCCGGCTACCCGAACCGCTCCAGTCGCTTCGCCGTCGCCGGATCCGCGCCGGCGATGGCCCACGCCCACCCCGGCTCGCCGGTGCGCGGCTGCAGCCACTTGCGCGTCCACGCCTCGAGGGCGTCCGGGGCGATGGCGAGCTGACGCTTGGCGTCGCCGGCCAGGGCGCCGGCGATGGCGGCATCGGTGTCCGCCAGATCGATCGCCTGCGCGAACAGGCGGGTCCAGTCCTCGCCCGCGAGGCTCGCCTCCACCACGCGCGCGCCGAGCCACAGCTGGATCGCGCCGAACAACCGCTGCCGCGGCTGCCGCGTGACGGCGAACGTCGCGAGTCCGCCGACCGCCCGCTGCACGTCGCGATCGGCGTCGCTGCGGCCGATGTTGGTCGCGACCAGGAACGTCGCGACGTCGCCGCAGATGGCGAGGCTCGCGTCGAACTCTTCCTGCGCCACGCGCTGGGCGAGACGCGCCATCGCCCGATCCTCGGGGCCCGACAGCGGGATCGTGCGGCCGAAGACGAGCGTCGCCGGTCCGCTGCCGCCGGGCGCGAAGACCATCGGCGTGGCGGGATCGGCGAGCAGGCGCGTGCGCCCCGGTGCCGGCGGCGTGGCCCGCCGCAGGCGCGCGGTGGCCTGCGGCAGCATCGGCTGCGATGACGCACCGTCGACGCCGCGCCAGCCCTCGGTGAGCCGGCGCAGCTCGGCCTTGAGCGCCTCGGCCGACACGGAGGTGTGCACGAGCAGGACGCAGCGCCGCGGATCGACCAGGCGCTGCCAGTGCGCGACGAGCTCGGCGCGGGGGATCGCGGCGAGGCGCTTGGGATCGACGGCCTCGTCGATGCCGAACAGCGAGTGGACCGCCGCGCTGGCGGCGACCTCGAGGGTCGGGCGCGCCGCGGGGTTGTCGAGCAGTCGCTCGCGCGCGCCGTCGAGGCCCGCGGGCGTCGACGACGACAGCGTCGCGCGCAGGGCCGCGAGCGTGGTGGGCAGGTGGGCGTCCGTGCCGGTCGCGACGAGCTCGAGGCGGTGCGGCCCGGGCTCCACCGCGATCGTCACGCCGAAGCGCTGCAGCCGGCGCTGCCAGTCGAAGCGCGCGTGTTCGGCCGCGACCGCGACGGCCTCGCCCGGCGGCGACTCGGCGCCGGTCGAGGTCGGCATCAACAGACGCACGCGCATGCCGACGCCGCCGGGCTCGTGCAGCCCGAACAGGATGAGGCCGTTGTCGAGCTGGCCGCGCTGCGGGGCCGGCCACGGCGGCGCGAGGGCGCCGATGGCCTCGGCACGCTCGACCACGGGCTCCTCGTCCCAGACCTCGGCGAGGGTCGGGGCGCTCTTGCGCTTGCACGCGGCGAGCGTTGCGGCGCCGAGGCCGAGCAGCACGGCGCGCCGTCGCGATCGCCACGGGGACATGGGGTCGTTCATGGGGCCTTCCCCGCGGGCTTCGGATCGGCCGCAGGCGCGGCGATCGTCGCCGCGCCGAGGTCGAGCAGGTGGGCGAACTCGGTCGGCACCGTCGGGCTCGTGAGCACCGCGTCGGCGCCGAGCAGCTCGGCGGCGGGGCGCATCGGTCCAGCCGCGGGGTCGCGCCCGGGCGATCGCGCCCGTGCGAGGTGCCGTGCGAGGGCCAGCGGTGTACGCACGGCGTAGCGCAGGCGCTCGGCCACCACGGCGCGCTCCTTCGCGAGCGCGGACTCGTCGTCGCTCCCGACCCGCGTCAGGCGATCGCGCATCGTCGCCTGGGGATCGTCGACGCCGCTCACCTTCACGACCATCACGCCGCGGCGCGCGTCGTCGTCGATCGAGCAGCGCACGCGGACGCGGGCGTGCTCGTGGGTCGCGCGGCGCAGGCGGTTCATCGCGCCGCACACCGCCTCGGCCCACGCCTGGCCGGCGGTGTCGGCGGGGATCGGCCACACGAACGTGCCCGGCGCGGTGCCCTTGGTCGAGACGGCCCGCGGTGCGCCGCCCGTCGCGGGCGTCACCGTGCGATCCCGGGCCGAGCGCGGCGCCGGGGGCAGGTCGCCGAAGGCGAGGACCACCGTGTTGAGTACCAGCGCCGGGGCGTCGGGCGCCACGATCACCAGCGTCGCCCGATCGTAGCCGAGGCGCTCGGCGAGCTGCGACGACACGGCGCGCTCCGAGAGCGCCGCGACCGAGTCGGACACCGCGTGGCCGTCGTGGCGCAGCCCCTCGGCCTGGTGCGCGCTGGCCCGCAGCGCCGCGGGGGCGCTCCACGTGCGCGCTCGATCGCGCCGGGCCCACCGCACCGAGTCCTTCCACAGCGTCTCGCTCACGGTCGGGGCGCGCAGGCGCGAGGCCTCGGCGGTGATCATGTCGCCGAGCATCGACGCGGGCACGAGGCTCTCGTAGCGGATCTGCGCCGGCCCGATCGCGAACGACGTGACGCCGCCGGTGCCGTGCACCGCCCGCGCGATGCCGCCGGGCGCGTACTCGCGGTTGCCCTGGAACAGGTGATCCGCGAGGGCGTGCACGAGGCCCGGGGCATCCGCGGGGTCGTCCTCGGTGCCGGTCTCGATCGCCAGCGCGATCGCGGCGACCGGCAGCGTGAGATCCTGGGCGATGATCACCCGCACACCACACGGCAGCACCGAGTCGACGACCAGCGGCGCGTCTTCGGTCGCGGCGGGCTCGTCGTTGGCCGGGTGCACCGGTGCCGGTGTCGCCGGTGCCGGTGTCGCCGGTGCCGGTGTCGCGGTGTCCGGCGCCGCGGGGGCGGCGGCTGGCGCCGCGCGCAGCGACCCCGGGGCCGCCGCGACGAACGCGACGAGCAGGGCGCTCGCCCCGGCGCGAGCCCACCGACGTGTCGCGGGCCTCATCGGGCGCGCATCAACTCGCGCCCGGCGTAGCGGGCGCTGCTGCCGAGCAGTTCGTGGATCCGCGTCAGCTGGTTGTACTTCTCGGTGCGATCCGACCGCGACGCGCTGCCGGTCTTGATCTGCCCCGACTCGCACGCGACCGCGAGATCCGCGATGAAGTCGTCACCGGTCTCGCCGCTGCGGTGCGAGACGATGCAGCGGTAGCGGGCGCGGTGGGCGGTGCGGATCGCCACCTGCGTCTCGGTGAGCGTGCCGATCTGGTTGACCTTCACCAACAGCGCGTTCGCGACGCCCGCCTCGATGCCGCGGCGCAGTCGCACGGGGTTGGTGACGAACAGATCGTCGCCGACCAGCTGCACCGTGCTGCCGAGCCGCTCGGTCAGCAGCTTCCAGCCGTCCCAGTCCTCCTGATCCATGCCGTCCTCGATCGACACCAGGGGGAAGCGCCGCGCGAGATCGGCGTAGAGGTCGGTGAGCTCCGTGGCGTCCAGCTGCCGGCCGCCCTCGCCTGCGAGGGTGTAGACCTTGCGATCGCGGTCGTAGAACTCGGACGCGGCGACGTCGAGCGCGAGGCTGATCTGCTCGCCGGGCCGGTAGCCCGCGGCCTCGATCGCCTTGGTCAGCAGCCCGAGCGCCTCGCCGTTGGTCGCGAGGTTGGGCGCGAAGCCACCCTCGTCACCGACCGACGTCGCGAGCTTGGCGTCGTGCAGGAGCTTCTTCAGGGCGTGGAAGGTCTCGACGCCGGCGCGCAGCGCCTCGGGGAAGCTGTCGAAGCCGTGGGGGACGATCATCGACTCCTGGAAGTCGAGGTTGTTGTCGGCATGGGCGCCGCCGTTGATGACGTTCATCAGCGGGACGGGCAGGGTGCACGCGAGCGTGCCGCCGAGGTAGCGGAACAGCGGCAGGCCGACGTCCTGGGCCGCCGCGCGCGCCGTGGCCAGCGACACGCCGAGCAGGGAGTTGGCGCCCAGCGCGTGCTTGTTCGCGGTGCCGTCGGCGGAGCAGAGCGCCGCGTCGACGCCGGCCTGGTCGGTCGCGTCGAGGCCGATGACGACCTCGGCGAGGCGATCGGTCACGTTGGCCACCGCCCGCGTGACGCCCTTGCCGCCGTAGCGGGTCTTGTCGCCGTCGCGCAGCTCGTGGGCCTCGAACTCGCCGGTGCTCGCGCCCGAGGGCACGGCGGCGCGGCCGACGTTGCCGGCCTCGGTGGTGACTTCGACCTCGATGGTCGGGTTGCCGCGCGAGTCGAGGATCTCGCGGGCGTGCACGTCGACGATGCTGCTCATGGTGGGGTCTCCGTCGGTCCGTCGCCCCGTGGGGGGCGCGCGCGGCCGAGCGTAGCGCGGGTCGACCGCGCTCGGAAGTGGTACCGTCCGCGCGGGCATGCGGAGCATCGCGATCGGTCTGCTCGGCGCGGGCAACGTCGGTTGCGGCGTGCTGCGCCTCCTGGAGGACAACGCCGAGGCAATCGCGGCACGCATCGGCGCCCGCGTCGTCGTGAAGCACGTGCTGCTGCGCCACCCCGGGGCGCGCCGCGCGTTCGACATCCCGGCTGCAGCCAGGGTCACCGACGCCCAGAGCGTGCTCGACGATCCCGATGTGCGCGTCGTCGTCGAGGTCATGGGCGGGCTCGAGCCGGCGCGTGGCTACGTCATGCAGGCGCTCGCGAACCGCAAGCACGTGGTGTCGGCGAACAAGGCCCTGCTCGGCACGCACGGCAAGGAGCTGTTCGCCGAGGCGACGCGGCGCGGCGTGACGATCCACTTCGAGGCGGCGGTCGCCGGCGGCATCCCGATCCTGCGGACGCTCCGCGAGGGCCTCGCCAGCGATCGCATCCTCGGAATCACCGGCATCATCAACGGCACGTCGAACTTCGTGCTGGACGCGATGACGCGCACCGGGGCCTCGTACGCCGACGCGGTCCAGGCCGCGCAGGAGGCCGGGTTCGCGGAGGCCGATCCGACGATGGACGTCTCGGGCGTCGACGCGGCGCAGAAGCTCGCGCTGCTGGCCCTGGTCGCGTTCGGGCTGCGCGTCGATCCGACCGCGATCCCGACCGAGGGCATCACCCGCGTCGAGCCCGTCGACGTGCAGTCGGCGGCGGCGCTTGGCTGCGTCATCCGCAGCATCGCCCACTCCGAACTCGTGGAGGGCCGACGGCTGCGCGCGCGCGTGCATCCGGTGCTCGTGCCGACGCTCCACGTGCTCGCCGGCGTGCACGGCAGCTACAACGCCGTGCTCGTGAACTCCGCGGCCCTCGGTCGCAGCCTCTACTACGGCCGCGGCGCCGGGATGATGCCGACCGGCACCGCGGTGGTCTCCGATCTGGTCGAGGTCTGCCGCTCGGTGGTCGCGTTCGCCGATCGCGGTCCACCCCCCGAGGCCCTCGGCAACATCGCCGACGTGGTCCCGATCTCCAACGGCGACGAGCGCCACGAGAACTACCTGCGCGTGCGCGTGCCCAACGTGCCGGGCGTGCTCGCGGCGGTGGCCGGCTGCCTCGGGCGTCACGGCGTGAGCATCAAGCGACTCAACCAAGATCCCCGCGGCCCCGAGCTGCCCGTCGACATGGTGCTCGTCACCGAGGCGATCGAGGACGTGCGGTTGCGCGGGGCCCTGGCCGAGATCGACGCGCTCGAGACCACGCTGGTGCCGACGATGCGCCTGCGATTGCTGCCCCCGGAGCCCCTCGACGGATGACCACGCCGTTCCTCGCGCCGCCCGATCGCACGGCCATGCGTCTCGCCCTGCAGGCGCGGGTGCTCTTCGCCGACACCGATCAGATGGGCGTCGTCTACCACGCGTCGTACCTGCGCTACCTCGAGGCCGCGCGCGTCGAGCTGCTGCGCGCGGCGGGCATGAGCGTGCCGGCGTTCGAGCCGCTGGGGCTGGGCCTGCCGCTGACCGAGGTCGCGGTGCGCTATCGCGCCTTCGCCCGCTACGACGATCGGATGTCCGTGTACTGCGGCATCTCGGCGCTCTCGAGCGTGCGCGTGCACTTCGACTACGTGATCACGGTCGAGCCGGGCGACCGCGTCGGGCTCGACGCACCGCTCGAGGTGCTCTGGGCCCAGACCCGCCACGCGTGCATCCGCATCGACGACGGCCGGCCGACGCGCATGCCGGCCTCGCTGGTCGCACTGCTCGAATCCTGTTACACCCCGCGTTGACCAACCGTCGACCGTTCAGGTCGACCAGGAGCACGCCATGGACCGCCGCCTCGTCCTCGAGTTCGTCCGCGTCACCGAAGCCGCCGCAATCGCGTGCTCGCACCTCATCGGTCGTGGCGACCGCGACGGCGCCGACGCCAAGGCCGTCGAGGCGATGCGCCAGGCGTTCGATCGCGTCCCGGTGCGCGGCACGGTCGTCATCGGTGAGGGCGAGCGCGACGAGGCGCCGATGCTCTACATCGGCGAGCGCGTGGGCTCGGCGGACGAGACCTTTCCCGAGGTCGACATCGCCGTCGATCCGCTGGAGGGCACCAATCTCTGCGCCGAGGGGGGTCCCGGCGCGCTCGCGGTGCTCGCGGTCGCGGCCAAGGGCCACCTGCTCAACGCCCCCGACACGTACATGGAGAAGATCGCGACCGGGCCCGAGGGCATCGGTGTGGTGTCGCTGCGCAAGTCGGCGACCGAGAACGTGCGCGCGCTCGCCGAGGTCAAGGGCCGCCGCACCAGCGACATCACGGTGGTGGTGCTGCAGCGCGAGCGCCACGACAAGCTCGTCGCCGAGCTGCGCGGTGCCGGGGCCCGCGTACACCTCATCACCGACGGCGACGTCGCCCCCGCGATCGCGACGTGCCTGCCCGACAGCGGCATCGACATGGTCTGCGGCACCGGTGGCGCGCCCGAGGGCGTGCTCTCGGCGGCGGCGCTGCACTGCCTGGGCGGCGCGTTCGAGGGCCGCCTGTCGTTCCGCAACGACGGCGAGCGCCAGCGGGCGATCGCGATGGGCATGACCGAGCCCGATCGCATCCTGGCGATGGGCGACCTGGTGCGCGGCGAGGTCATCTTCGTCGCGACCGGCGTGACCGCCGGGCCGATGTTGAAGGGCGTGCGCCGCATCAAGGATCGCCTGCACCTGCAGACCCTCGCGATGCGCAGCTCCACCGGCACGGTGCGGTGGGTCGACACGACGGTGCGCGTCGACCGGGTCAAGACCTGAGGCTACGGCTGCTCGTCGGTGTGGAAGTACCGCTTCACATACGCCGCGAGCTGCCCATCGCTCGGATGATCCGAGCTCTCGACCGACACCACCTTGGCCTCGACCTTGGGCGTGTGCTGGTGCATCCACCGCATGAACTGCAGCTTCGCGGTGCCCGGGCCGACCACGAGGAGCTGGTCGGGCTTGGCGAGCGCGCCGGCGACGTCGTGGAAGAAGTGGACGTCGCCCTCGGCGTGGTCGCTCTGACGCGTGCGATGGCCGTGCGGCCGTGGGTGCGGATGGGCCTTGACGACCTCCGAGTGCAGACCCTCGGGTCCGACCTCGAAGATGCGGGCCTCGTGGTGATCGATCCAGACAACGCCGTACTCGAGCATGGGACTGGGAGTAGCAGGCCCGTCGGGCGCGCGGTCACGAAGGCTCCGCGCAACGGCTGCCCGGTGGGCGCAAGAGCTTCGCGTGCCGTCACAGGCGCAGCAGCAGCTGCGCGACGATGATCTTCGCCACCGTCGCGACCGGGTAGACCGCGGCATAGCCCGCGCTCGGGATCTCGTTCTTGGTCCGCTCGATGGCGAAGGCCAGCGCCGCGGGCTGGGTCTGGATCCCCGCGACCACGCCCAGGGCCACCGCGCCGGGCAGGTGGAGCACGCGCGTGCCCACGAGCATCGTCATCGACGCGACGACGATGGTCACGACGGCGCCCAGCCCGATGATCGGCGCGATGCCGCCGTCGTGCACGGCCTCGGCGAACGCCCAGCCCGAGCGCGTGCCGACCCCGGCGAGGAACAGCACGAGCCCGACCTGGCGCAGGGTCAGGCTCGCGGCGTGGGGCAACGTCCACACCAGTGGCCCCGTGCGACCCGTGCGGCCGAGCAGCAGTCCGACCACGAGCGGGCCGCCCGCGAGCCCGAGGGTGAACCGGCCGCCGTCGGGCAGCGGGATCGGGACCAGGCCGAGGAGCAGCCCGAGGCCGATGCCGAGCGAGAAGCTGATGACGTCGATCTCCGCCAGCGCGCGCTGCGAGTCGCCGAGGTAGCTCGAGGTCGCGGCGATCTGTTCGCGCGGCGCGACGACGCGCACCGCGTCGCCGAGCTCGAGCTGGGTCTGCGGCGTCGGCACGAACTCGACGTCGCCGCGCCGCACCCGCGTGACCTGGGCCCCGAAGCGCGCGTCGAGCCCGAGCTCGCCGATCGGCCGCTGGGCGATCCGCGGGTTGGAGACGGTGATCCGGCGGTAGTCGACGACGCTGCGATCGAATTCGAGATGCGCGTCGCTGCGCTCGCCCAGCGCCGCGATGGCCGCCGCGATCGCGGGCGCCTCGCCGATGACGGTGACGATGTCGCCGACGTGCAGGACCACGTCGTCCGTGACGACGGAGGTCTGCTCGCCGCGGCGCATGCGACCGAAGGCGACCGCGAGACCGAGGCGGTCGCGGAGGAAGCGGCTCGACATCTCCGGCAGCGGCCGTGTGATCGCGATCGCGGCGAGCTCGAGCTTGCCGCCGGCGAGGCCCGGGGCGTCCTCGGGGCTGACGACGTCGTGCGCCGGATCGAAGCCGAGGACCCGGGGCGCCAGGGCGATGACGGCGAGCACCCCGAGCACGCCGCCGGGGTAGGCGAGGGAGTAGCCGAGCACGGGCCCGGGATCGCCGGCGAGCGACGTGTGGCCCAGGGCGTCGATCACCGCCGCGAGCGCGGGTGTGTTGGTCAGCGAACCGGCGAAGACGCCCGCGGCCGTCGGTCCGGCGAGCCCGAGCGCCGCGGCGACCACGACGAGCGCGGCCCCGAGAAGGACCGCACCCACGGCGAGCGCCGCGGTCTGGACCCCGCGCCGTCGCATCGCTGCGAAGAACCCCGGCGCGGTCGAGAGCCCCACGACGTAGACGAAGGTGACGAGCCCGAACTGAAGGACGATGTCGGGGAGGCGCAGGGCGGGATCGAGGCTGCCGACGGCCAAGCCGGCGAAGAGGACCGCGGAGACCCCGAGGCCGATGCCGCCGAGCTCGATGCGGCCGAGCACGAACCCAAGCGCCGCGACGCAGAACAGCAGCAGGAGTGGGTTGGCCGCCAGCACCTCGACCATCGCCGCGCAGTGTGCAGCATCGCGGGGCAGGGGAGCGCGTGAAGCCGCGAAACCTTTGCACGGCGGGCGGTTTCTCCGCCGCTCGCCGTCGCGCGCGCCATCGGTGCGACCATGGCGGTCACCCCGGCGCCCTCGACCGCCGGCCCACGAGCCCACCCATGCCTTGCACGCGCCTCACCACGGTCACCTCCCTCGCATCCCTTGCCACCGTCGCCATGCTGACGACGAGCGGCGAGGCCCTCGCGGCGACGCCGATCTTCTACGACAGCCTCGCGGACTTCCAGACCGACATCGCGGATCGAATCACGGACGACTACTCCAACCCGGGGTATGTGTTCATCCAGAGCGATGACGTGATGAGTGCGGTCTTCAACGAGACCGACTACCACACGACGGGGTTCATGAACCTGAACATCGTGTCGGGCGGCACGTACTGCGCGGGCTGCAACGGCTCGTTCGAGCTGTCGTTCCTGACCACGTCGATCGGCAACCCGGTGGGGATCAACGCGGTGGGCCTGCAGATCGTCGGCCACGACCTCGGCAACCAGTATTCGGCGTTCATCACGTTCGCCGACGGCACCACCCAGGACGTCCCCCTGCCCGGGGCCGGGATGTTCTGGGGCGTCGCGGCGCCCGAGCGGATCGAGCGGATCCACTTCGGCCTGCCCGGTGGCGGCTCGACGATGGGCGGCTCGTTCCAGATCGACGACCTCGTGATCGGCGAGGGCTCCCCCGAGTCGTGCCCCGGCTCGAGCGTCGACATCTCGACGCTCACCCAGAGCAGCGGGGTCACCGTCACCCGCACGGGAACCACCACGGGCGCCCTCGACGACATCGACGAGCCGCTCGAGGTCGCGTGCTGGGAGTCGACCGGCGCGCCCGAGAACGTGTTCCGCTTCGTCGTCCAGGAGGAGGCGTGGCTGCAGATCGACCTCGAGGACAGCGAGTACGACACCAAGCTCGCGATCGTCGACGGGTGCCCGGGCGGCGAGAACTTCTGCGCGTACAACGATGACTACGTGGGCACGACCTCGGGCTTCGACTGCACCACCTACGCGCCCGGTACGTACTCGCTGGTCGTCGGCGGCGCTGCGGGCAACACCGGTCCGTACACCCTGTCGGTGACCGAGTGCTCCCCGTGCGGCAACGGCGTGCTCGATCCCGGGGAGGTGTGCGACGACGGCAACACCGTGCAGGAGGACGCCTGCGTGGACAACTGCGTGCCCGCGAGCTGCGGCGACGGCCACACCTTCACCGGCACCGAGGAGTGCGACGACGGCAACGACGTGGACACCGACGCGTGCCGCAACAGCTGTGTCGTGGCGATCTGCGGCGATGGTGTCATCCAGGACGAGGTCGAGGGCTGCGACGATCAGAACGACGACGACACCGATGCCTGCGTCGGCGCGTGCGTGCTGGCCAGCTGCGGCGACGGGTTCGTGTTCGCCGGGTTCGAGGGCTGCGACGACGGCAACGACATCGACCTCGACGGTTGCACGAGCTGTCAGCTCGACAGCGCCGAGTCGAGCTCCGGGGGCGGCGAGGAGAGCAGCAGCAGCAGCGGCGGCGCTGGCGAGACCTCGTCCACCGGCGGCACCGATCCGAGCTCGACCGGCGGCACGACCGGCGGCTCCGAGGGCGGCGAGAGCTCCGGCTCGGGCGGCGGCGGCGAGACGGCCGCGGTCGACACCAGCGGCGGTGGGCCGATCGGCGACTCGTCGGGGGGCGATGGCGGGGGCAGCAGCTCGACCGGGCCGGGCGAGAGCAGCGGCGACTCGGGCTGCAGCTGCACGACGGACGGATCGCGTGGCACGACGCCGTGGCTTCTCGTCGTCGTCGGGGCCCTCGTCCGCGGTCGACGTCGACGCGCGGCGTGAGGCCGATCGGTTGCGGACGGGGACGCTCGGTCCCCGCCGCGGCGGCCTACTTCGTGCCCGTCTCGACCGTGAGGTCGTCGAACAGCGTCGCTGCGTCGCCCTTGGTCCACAGCCCGATCATCCCGGCGTCGGGCAGGGCCTTGTCGGACGCGCGCACGATCGACACGTCGTCCATGAAGCACTCGATGCTCTCGCCGGCGACGACGACCCGCAGGTTGTGCCACGCAGTCGCGTCGAGCTCGAGGGGCGCAGCGGCGATGTCGACCCGCGCCCCGCCGAGCATCGCGTACACCCGGAAATTGTTCTCGACGGGGTTCCACCGCGCGACGTAGTGGTCGTTCTCGCCCTTGGCGCGGAACACCACGCCGCCGCCTCGGTTGTTCTCGCCGGAGGTCGAACGCAACATCACGCTGATCTCGACATCCCCGTAGGACGTGCCGTCGACGAGCGCGACGTTGAACGTCTTGTTCACGCCGATGGTCTTGGTGACCCCGAAGGCGCGGCCACCCGAGGGCGCGCTCGGCTCGTCGACCACCGCCCACGTCGCGGGCGTGGCGACCTGCTCGCCGGCCTGCTTGGGTGAGAACCCGGCCGCGACGGCGCCCGGCGTCTCCCCGTCGAAGTTCCACACCCGCTCCGTGCTGGCGGCCGGGGGCGTGACGGCGGTCGTGGGCGCGATGTCGGGCCCGGCCTTCGCATCGGGCTTGGCGTCGGACTTGGCGTCGGACTTCGCGTCGGCCTTCGCGTCGGACTTCGCGTCGGACTTCGCGTCGGCCTTGGCCTTGGCGTCGGCCTTGGCCTTCGCGTCGGGGACCGTTTCGGGTCCGGGCTCGGTGCACGCGAGCAGGGCGAGGGTCGAGAGGGCGCAGGCGATCCGCGAAGCCGAGGTCATGGGCGGGGATTGTATCCACCGGCCGCGGCGCCGTGCGATCCTTCGCGCCGTGACGACCCCGGCGCTGCGCATCGGAATCGATCTCGGCGGGACCAAGACCGAGATCGCCGTGCTCGACGCCGCCGGCGCGATCTGCCTGCGACGGCGCGTGCCCACGCCCAGCGCGGGCTACGACGCGATGCTCGCGATGCTCGTCGGACTCGTCGCCGACGTCGAGCTGGAGCTCGGCTCGCGGTTCACCGTCGGCGTCGGCATCCCCGGCTCGATCTCCGCGCGCACGGGCCTCGTGCGCAACGCCAACACCGTCTGCCTCAATGGCCGTCCGCTTGGTGTCGACCTCGCCGACCGGCTGGGCCGCGAGGTCCGCGTCGCCAACGACGCCAACTGCTTCGCGCTCTCCGAGGCGAAGGACGGCGCCGCCGCGGGCGCCGAGATCGTGTTCGGGGTGATCCTCGGCACCGGCTGCGGCGGCGGCCTCGTGATCCACGGCCGCGAGCTCGCGGGGGCGCAGGGCATCGCCGGCGAGTGGGGCCACAACCCACTGCCGTGGCCGGACGCCGACGAGCTGCCCGGCCCCACGTGCTGGTGCGGCAAGCGGGGCTGCCTCGAGACGTTCCTGAGCGGCCCCGGCATTGCCCGCGACCACGGCGGTGGACTCGACGCCGCCGCGATCGCCCAGGCGGCCGCGCGCGGCGAAGCGACCGCCCGCGCGACCCTGGACCGCCACGCGTCCCGGCTCTCGCGGGCGCTCGCGACGGTGATCGACATCGTCGACCCCACCGTCATCGTGCTCGGCGGCGGGGTCGGGCAGATCGTGGGCCTCGCCGAGGCGGTGATGGAGCAGCTGCCCCGATGGGTGTTCTGCGACGCCGTCAGCACGCGCGTCGTCACGCCCGTGCACGGCGACAGCAGTGGCGTGCGCGGTGCCGCGTGGTTGTGGTGAGCCAGGCGTCCCCGGCTCGGGGGATTCCGGGTTGCCTGCCGCGCGCGCGTGCTGGACCCTGAATCCATGCGCCCTACGACCCTTGCCTCGAGGCGGACGTCCGTCGGCCCTGTACTACTGCTCGTCGCGTGCGCCGACGGAGGCTCGGCGCGCAACACCAGCCTGAGCGCGGGGTTGTCGGTGACGGACGCGTCGGCGACCGACGTCTCGGCCACGCTCGATCCGACGGGCTCGTCGGGCGACGCGCCCGCGACATCGTCCTCGGCGAGCGATCCCACGGTGGATCCCGACAGCTCGTCGGGCAGCGATCCGCAGACGACGAGCGGCGCAAGCTCGTCCGGGAAGGTCTCGAGCTCCGAGGGATCGAGCTCGGGTGGGGAACTCTGCGGCAACGGGGCGATCGACGCCGGCGAGGATTGCGACGGCGACGACCTCGGCGGTGCCGATTGCGTGGGCCAGGGCTTCGACGACGGGACGCTCGCCTGCGACGCGTGTGCCTTCGACACCGCGGCCTGCGTCGACTTCAGCTGCGGCAACGACGACATCGAGGGCAAGGAGCTGTGCGACGGCATCGACCTCGGCGGGGCCACGTGCGTCACCGAGGGCTTCCTGGCGGGCAGCCTCGGTTGCCTCGCCAACTGCAGCGACTACGACACCTCGGCCTGCCTGGTGTCGCTGTGCGGCAACGGGGCGATCGAGGTCGGCGAGGTCTGTGACGGCGCAGCGCTCGGCGGCCAGAGCTGCGCGAACCTCGGGTACGACGGCGGTACCCTCGTCTGCGCCGACGACTGCAGCACCGTGGAGACCGCAGCCTGCTTCGCCTGCGGTGACGGGGTCGCCAACGGCAACGAGGACTGCGACGGAGGCGATCTCGACGGGGCGACGTGCGGCGGTCTCGGGTACGACTCGGGCACACCGAGCTGCGCCGCCAACTGCACCGTGTCGCCCGCCGGGTGCTTCAGCGCCGCGACGTCGGTGTTCTGCGCCGTGTCGGGGGCGCCGATCGGGCCGGCGACGGGCACGCTCACGCAGAGCAACATCGCGGTCGCGGGCCTCGTCGGCGCCGTGGTGGACGTCGACGTCTCCCTCGCCGGCACGCACACGTGGATCGGCGATCTGCAGCTCGACGTCCGGTACGTCCCGGTCAACCTCTCCGTCAATCTCGCCGACGCGCAGTGCGGATCGGCCGACGACTTCGACGCCACCTTCGACGAGGACGCGGTCGCGCTGCCCGTGTGCGGCGTGCCGGCGTTCTCGGGCGACCTCATCCCGCTCGGCAACCTCGACGCGTACGTGGGGGTCGCGGGGTCGGGCAACGGCACCTGGGAGCTGAGCGTCCTCGACCAGGCGGCGGGCGACGGCGGTGTGCTCGATCAGTGGTGCGTCGAGATCACGAACCTCGTCCCGGCCTGAGCTCGACTACCGCGGCGCACGCCGACGTCGCCGCAACAGCGGGAGGACGGCCGTGCCCACGAGCCACGGGCCGCCAGCACCAGGCGCCGCCGCGCAGGCACAGCCCTTGGGCTCGCCGCCGTCGTCGCCGGTCTGGCCGGAGTTGCCGGAGGCCCCGCCGTCGGTGAGATCGCCGGACTCGCCGCTGCCGCTGTCCGCGGTGCCGACCGCGGTGCCGCCTTCGCTGCCACCGGTGGAGTCCCCACTGCCCGCGGTCCCGCCGCAGGGGCTCCCGATGAAGCTGCCACCCTGGTCGCAGGAGTCGGGGTTGTCGGAGTTGATCACCAGCATGTTGTCGGCCTGGTACGCGGTGTACGTGCGCCCCTCGGGGTCGGACACGTCGACGCGGATGAGACCGGACTCGCCCCACAGCGGCTCGGGTGGCGTGAAACCGAAGGCGAACTCCTCGCCGGGGAGCTCCTGGTCGACGACGTACTCGATCCAGTCGGGCTCGACGTCGGGCATCGGCGTGACGGCCCAGTAGGCGGTGAACGTGGAGCCCGGCGGCGCGTGGGCGCAGCCCTCGATCATCACCTCGTCGTCGCGGTACGGCGTGAGCTCGCCGGTGGTGATCGCCGCCGCGGGGCCGACCGCGTGGGGATCGCCGTCGTGGATCTTCATCACGCCGGGCCGGAGCGTCCAGATGTTGAACACCGGCTCGTAGGTGTACCCGTTCAGGGTGTACACGCCGGCCGGCACCGCGGACGTGTCCCAGTCGACGCCCGCGTCCGCCATCGCGTCGGAGATCGGCCGGCGCTCGTCGTCGCCGTTGATGCGGAACCAGCAGTCGGCCCAGTGCTCGCTGAGCTCGAGGATGTCCGCAGCCTCGACCACGCCCTCGCCCACGAGCTCTGCCGCGACCGCCGCGTCGACGTCGGCCTGGGTGATCCACGTCGGCAGGAAGTCCTGCGGGTGGTGCGGTCGGCAGTAGGCGATGAACTGGTGGCGTCGGCTCCCGGGCACCTCGTCGGGGGTCACGTCGAGGTCCTCGAACGGGATGCCGTACTTGAGGTGGAAGATCGGATCTTCCGATCGGTCGTGCAGGGTCAGGCACGGCGTGCCCTCCCACACCACGGGGGTCCGCGGGTGCGTCATGTTGCTCGCGGACGCGACGGCGGGCGCCAGCGCGCCGACGAGGACGATGGGGGCGAGGCGACGGGGGATCGCGGTGCCGGTCACGATCTCTGGTTACTCCGCCCTGCCGATGCGCACAAGGGAGGGCCGCGCGCCGGTGTTTCGCAGGGCCACCGCCCCCCAGTGCTGGGCGAATTGCCCAGCCCAAACGACCGCGGCCCGCCGGGAGGGCGAGCCGCGTCACGTCGAGAGGGGCCCGATGACGGCGCCCCGCTTGCACTCGGGATCAGCCCGCGGCGAAGGCCGCGGTGATCTTCGCCAGCGCCTCGGTGCCCTTGCTCGGCAGACCCATCACGGTCTCCTTCGCGGTGCCGACGGTGGCCTTGATGTCCGCGTCGAGCTTCACGACGATGTCGAGCTCGGCCTGGATCTTCAGCTTCTCCTCGGCCTTGGTGAAGGGCGAGGACAGCTTCGCCTGGTACTTCGCGGTGAGCTTGGCGACGAGCGCCGCCGCCTTCGCGCCGTGACCGACGATGTTCTTCGCGGCGACCGGCACGCGGTTGGGCAGCTCCTTGAGGCCGATGCCGATGCCCTTGACCGTGTTGAGCAGCGTCTCGACCTCGGCCTTCGCCTCGGCGGAGATGTCGAGGTTGACGGCGACGGTGCCGTCCTTGAGCGACGCCGAGGCCATCGCGGTGAGGCCCTTCGCGTCGATGCTGAGGCGGCCGGGCATCGACGAGATCTGCTCGATGACGACGTCGACGTCGGTGATCGGCTGCAGGACCATGTCGACCTCGCCCTGGATCGCGACGGGGATGCCCTTCAATTCCTCGAGCGGATCCTTGTCGCTCTCGGCGGCGTCGTCGGGGTTCTTGGACTGCTTGTCCTTCTTCGAACATGCGGCCGGCGAGACGGCCAGGGCGAGCAGGGTGAGGGCGAGCGTGATGCGTTGCATGGGGGCGAATCCTCGGGCGGGTGCGATTTCGGATCGGCGGCGAGCGCCCAGCACGGTGCGCTCCTAGTCCGCCGATTCGTTCCCGCCTCGGCAGGGGAGACGGGGCGAAGTGCCCCCGGTTGCACGAGGTGCGCAAATCGACGCACGGTCCCCCGCAGGGCCTCGTCCCGGCTGGTTGGCCCGCGTCGTGTCGCGGGGCCTGAGTCCGCGCGATCGTGAACTCACTCAGTCGTCGTGTGCGGCCGGCCCGTCGGGCGCGGTCGGCCGAGCCGCTGCGGGTGCGTCCTTGGCCGCTGCCTCACGCTCGCGATCGCTGCGCCGCTTGTAGTTGCGGTCCTCGGGCTTGGGCTTGCGGAAGAACACGAGGTACGTCCCGGCGAGCAGGAACAGGATGCAGAACCACTGCGCGGGGGTCAGCCCGGCATAGCGGGCGTCGGGCGTGGGGATGACCTTCTTCGCGATCGTGTCCGCGCGCAGGAAGTCGAGGAAGAAGCGGAACGGCGCGTAGGCCATGACCACGGTGCCGACCAGCCAGCCGGGCTGGCGCTTCAGCGGCTTGCCGACGAAGTAGATGAGCGAGCACAGCGTCACCGCGAACATCAGCTCGATGAGCCCGAGGTCGTAGCGCCACGTGCCGTCGGGCCACGGGCCCACCGCCAGGAACGTCCCCTCGGGCACGACGCCGCCCGGGTGATCGTGGACGAGCGAACAGCCCGCGCGACCGAAGCACCATCCGACGAGCAGCCCGTAGATCGTCGCGTCCGCGTACACGGTGACCGGCTGCTTGTGCTTCTTCAGGTAGTACATCATCCCGATGAACGCGCCGAAGAAGCCGCCGACGCTCGACAGGCCGTTCCAGATCGCGAACAGGACCATCGGGTTCTCTTCGACCTGGTGCGGGAAGTAGAACAGCACCGACACCCAGTGCGAGATCACGAACGCGAACACCAACATCCAGAACAGGTAGTCGCGGAAGAAGTCCTCGTCCATGTCGCGGTCGCGCGCGTACTTGAGGCACTGCTTCCAGCCCAAGATGACGCCGACGGCGACCAGCGGCCCGAAGACCTGGAGCTTCAACGGGCCGATCAGCGGGAGATCCTCGACGAGGGTCTTCTCCGGCGCCGTGATGTACGGAATGAGTGCTTCCAGCATGGGCGTGGGGCGGACCTTAGCAGGGTGCGGGCCGGCGTGCAGCGCCGGGGCGATGCCCCGACGGGGCCCCTTCCTACCACGCCCAGGTCCGCGCCCGGATCCGTGCGATCGCGTCCCCGACCCACCGCCGCGCGCGGGGCACCAGATCCCGCAGGTCCCGCTTGCGCCACGCCTCGCGCCTGCTGTCGTCGTCGCGCGCGCCGATCCGCAGCATGAGATCCGCGTACGCGTTCTGCCGCGCGCGGCCGTTGCCGCAGACCCGATCCTCCCACTCGCCGCACGGCGCGACCTCGTCGACGAACGCCTTGGACCCGCACCACTCGTAGCTCATGATGTCGCTGCAGTTGCGCGAGTGGTCGAGCCCGAGCGCGTGGCCGATCTCGTGGGCCGCGATCTCGCACAGGTGGTCGGGCTCCCAGTCAGAGCGCTGGAACACGAAGGCGACCGCGTTGCGCTCGGCGCGGCCCGTCCACGGCGCGATGCCGTGGACGGACTCGTCGAAGCCGAAGTCGAGCGACGGGCCGCCGACCATCGCTCGGATGTACTCACCCTCGGCGGGGTGCTCGTCGCTGACGTCGACCGCGAACGGTTCGAACTGTTCGGCGACGCAGTCGACCAGGGTGCTCCACTCCTCGGCGTTGCCGGCGAACTCGGGGATGTCGAGGTAGGCGTAGCCGTTGCGCTGGACCACCCCCGAGCGCAGGGAGTCGGCGTCGTCGACCCCGGCGAAGGCACGGCCGCCCCCGCGATCGAGCACGACCCGGACCGGATTGGGCGGCCCCGAGGCCGCGATCGCGAAGCTGAGCTGGCTGGACTGAGGCATGTCGTGGCCCACGAGCATCGCGACGACCATCGCGGTGATGGCGAAGCCACCGAGGAACCACCGGGTCTTGAGGACCGGCACGACCCGCATCAGCGTCGTCGATCGGCGCGGGCGCTCGGACACGGTGGGATGATAGCGCGGCGGCGCGCCTGGGCCCGCGCGGCGGGGACGCGGATCAACGATCGCGGTCGGGTTCGCCGTAGCCGCCGCCGCCGGGCGTCTCGATCACCAAGCGGCTGCCCGCGACGAGCAGCGCCGAGAAGCGCCCCGGTTGCACGACGCCATCGAGCGCGTTGCGGCCGGGGGAGCCCGACGCGCCGCCGTGCAGACCGAACGGCGCCGAGACGCGGCGGTCCGAGATCATCGCCACCTCGAGCGGCGCGAGGAACTCGAGCTCGCGGAGCAGCCCGCGCCCGCCGTGGTGTCGACCCGCGCCGCCGCCGTCGGAGCGCAGCGCGAACCGGTGCACACGCACGGGGAAGCGGGCCTCGAGCACCTCGGCGTCGGTGATGCGGGTGTTGGTCATGTGCGTGTGCACGCCGTCGTGACCGTCGCCGTCGTGGCTCGCCCCCTCGCCGCCGCCGATCGTCTCGTAGTAGCCGAAGCGTGCGTCGCCGAAGGTGAGGTTGTTCATCGTGCCCTGGCTCGCCGCCTTCTGGCCGAGGGCGGCGAACAGCACGTCGACGACGCGCTGCGAGGTCTCGACGTTGCCGGCCGCGACCGCGTGGGTGGGGCCGGGGTCGAGCAGCGAGCCTTCGGGGATGCGCAGGGTGACCGGCCGCAGACACCCGCGATTCAAGGGGATCGGCGCGCCCACCAGCGTGCGCAGCACGTACAGCACCGCGGCGACGGTGACCGCCCGCGGCGCGTTGAGGTTGTTCGGCTGCGCGGGCGCGGTGCCGTCGAAGTCGATCGCGAGCGTGCCGTCGCCGATGTCGACCGCGACCTCGATGCGGATCCCGTCATCGGAGGTGTCGGCGAAGCGGTGGGCACCCCGGGGCAGCCGCGCGAGCGCGGCGGACACCGCCATCGCGGCCTGATCGAGCACGTGGCCCATGTACGCCTGCACGCGTGGCAGGCCCTGCGCGGCGACCAGGGCATGCAGCGCCCGCTCGCCGCTGCGGTTG
The DNA here is from genome assembly GCA_044344875.1 of Nannocystaceae bacterium. Taxonomy (GTDB): domain Bacteria; phylum Myxococcota_A; class Polyangia; order Nannocystales; family Nannocystaceae; genus Xiheibacterium. The sequence continues at coordinate 8,241 of JBIJCC010000002.1, read as the reverse complement.
GCGGCGATCTGCGCCCGCAGATCGGCGATGTTCTCGTCGGGGCGACGCGCGGGGTGGGGTCCCGCGCCGAGCACCGCACGCAGCTCGGCCTCGAGCAGCGCGCCGCCCCGCACGATCGGCAACGCGCGCAGCACGACGCCCTCCTCGTCGAGCCGGGTCGCGAACGGCGGCATCGATCCGGGCGTGATGCCGCCGACGTCCGCGTGGTGGCCTCGGCTCGCGACCCAGAACTGCAGCGCGCCGTCGATGAACACCGGCGTGACGACGGTGATGTCGGGCAGGTGAGAGCCGCCGGCGGTGGGATCGTTGGTCGCGAACACGTCGCCGTCGGCCGGCTCGGGGTGGGCGCGCGCGACCGCGGCGACCGACTCGCCCATCGCGCCGAGGTGCACGGGCAGGTGGGGCGCGTTGGCGACGAGGTTGGCGTCGCGATCGAACACCGCACAGGAGAAATCGAGCCGCTCGCGGATGTTGGTCGAGCACGCGGTACGGCGCAGCACCGTGCCCATCTGCTCGGCGATGGCCATGAAGCGGTGGGCGAAGATCTCGAGCGTCACCGGATCGCGCGCGGTCGGGCCCGGGTGGGCTTGCATCGGGGCCTGCGCCGGGCGGTCGTCGTGGGCGACGAGCGTGCCGTCGTCGCCGAGCTCGGCGCGCCAGCCCGGCTCGAGCACGAACGTCCCGGCGTCGTCGAGCACGAGCGCCGGGCCGACGAGCGACGCGTCGCTGCCGAGCGCCTCGCGATCGAACACCGGGACGTCGTGCCAGCGGCCCTCGCAGTACAGCGCGGCGTGGCGCCGTGGCCTCGGGGCGCCGCGCGGCGTCGGGGCCGGCAGGCGCATCGGCGCCCCGCGTTGATCGAGCTGCACGCGCACGGCGACGCACTCGATCGCGGCGCGCTCGCGGACCCAGCCGAACTCCGCGAGGTGGGCGGCGAGGAACGCCGCGGCGAGGGCCTCGGCGTCGGGCTGCGTCGGCAGCACGAGCGCGCCCTCGGTGCCGACGAACCGCAGCTCGATCCACGCCTGCACCTCGGGTTCGGATCGATCCGTCAGCGCCGCGGTGCCCTCGACGACCAACGCGTCGAGCAGTGCCCGGGCGCGCTCGATCGCGGCGTCGTCCAGCGCCGCGCCGCCGAGGTCGCGCTGGCCCGTCCAGCGCAGCGGCGCCTGGCCGATCCCCCACGCCGAGAGCACGCCGGCGAGGGCCGGCACGAGCACGCGGCCGATGCCGAGCGCGCGGGCGATCGCACAGGCGTGCTGGCCCCCGGCGCCCCCGAACACGACCAGCGCGTCGTCGCGGACATCGTGACCGCGGGCGATCGTCACCCGCCGGATGGCCTCGGCCATCGCGTGCACGGCGACGCGGAAGAACCCGTCGGCGATCGCGGCGTCCGTGTCGAGGGCCGGATCGGCGAGGGAGGTTCGCAGCCTGGCGACGGCGGCATCGACCGGTGTGCGACGCAGGGCGATCGGGAAGCGGTCGCCGACGATGCGCCCGAGCACGAGGTTCATGTCGGTGAGCGCCAGCGGCCCGTCGGCGCGCGCGCCGTAGCACAGCGGGCCTGGATCGGCCCCGGTGCTGCGCGGCCCGACCTGCAGGCGTCCGTCGACGGCCTCGCAGATCGATCCGCCGCCGGCCGCGACCGTGTGCACCGCGAGCATCGGCACCCGGACGCGGACGCCCGCGGTGCGCGTCTCCCAGGTGCGCTCGGGCTCGCCGTGCTCGACGCGGCACACGTCGGTGGAGGTCCCGCCCATGTCGAGGCCGATGGCCCCGGTCAGTCCCCACGACTTCGCGAGCTCGACGACCGCGAGGACGCCGCCCGCCGGCCCCGAGAGGATCACGTCGCGGCCGCGCACGCGGCTCGCGTCGGCGAGACCGCCCGAGGACTGCATGACCCGCACCTCGCTGCCCGGCAGCTCGCGCACGAGCCCCGCGAGGTAGTCGGCGACCAGTGGCGTCGTGTACGCGTCGAGCATCGCCGTGTCGCCGCGCGACAGCAGGCCGACCTGCGCACCGACCTCGTGGCTGCACACCACGTGGCGGAAGCCGACGGCCCGCGCGACCTCGGCGATCTCGCGCTCCAGCTCGGGGGCCGCGTAGCCGCCGAGCACGACGATGGCGATGCTGTCGGGGCCGCGGCCGCGGGCGCGCTCGAGATCCGATCGCAGCGCAGCGGGATCGGGCCGCACGAGCACGCGGCCGCTCGGGTCGGCCCGCGCGTCGAGCTCGACGACGTCGTCGTGGAGCACCGGCGGCGTGTGGATCGTGCGGGCGAAGATCTCGGGCCGGCTCTGATCGCCGATGCGCAGCAGATCGGCGAAGCCTCGGGTCACGGCGAGCACCGCGGGGCGGCCGCGCCGCTCGAGCAGGGCGTTGGTCGCCACCGTGGTGCCGAGCCGCAGCTCGACCGGGGGAATCGGCGCGTCGTCGGCGAGCCCGAGCACGGTGCGGATCGCGACCAGTGGCGCGCGATCCCCCGACAGGAGCTTGAGCAGCCGCGGCGCGCCGCCGTCGGGCGCGACGGCGAGGCAGTCGGTGAACGTGCCGCCGCGGTCGACGAAGAACCGCCAACGGCGCGGCGCCGTGTCGCTCACGGCGCCGCGGGCTCCCCTCGCTCCTCGGCCGCGTACTGGGCGGCCCGCTCGACGTAGGATCGCCACGAGAACGCGATGAACTCGAGGTCCTCGGCGGTGCACTGCCGGATCACCCGCATCGGGTTGCCGACCACGACGCTGCCCGCGGGCACGCGCTTGCCCGGCGGCACGAGTGTGCCCGCGCCGACGATGCAGTGCGACTCGACGACCGCGTTGTCGAGCAGGATCGCCCCCATGCCGATGATGCTCTCGTCGTGCACCGTGCACCCGTGGACGATCGCGTTGTGACCGACCGTCACGCGATCGCCCAGCGTCGTCGTGGATCGACCGGCGGTCATGTGGATGACCGCACCGTCCTGCACCGACGTGCCGGCGCCGATGACGATCGGTCCGTCGTCGCCGCGCAGGGTGGCGCACGGCCAGATGCTCGACTCGGGGCCGATCGTGACCTGGCCGATGAGCACCGCGCGGGGGTGGACGTAGGCGCGGGGATCGACGTGGGGGGCGTGGCCCAGGAGGGCTTGGAGCATGGGGGGAGGGTACTTTGGTTTGGAGGGCCAGGGGGATGGCCGAAGCGTCACGTCGGCGCGCGCGCTGCGGGTCAAGGCGCGCCCGCGATCGGCAGCAGCACCGGCACGCTCTGCCCCTCGATCACGTCGACCTCGATGCCCTCGCCCTCGTGTTCGTCCACGAAGACACGATAGGGCCCGACCTCGACGTCCTCGAACGCCGCCGTGCCCTCGGCGTCGAGCACGAGCATCCGGACGATCTCGCCGTACTGTGCGAGCTTGGCCCACCGATCCTTGGCGGAATCGCCCGAGGGCACCCACCATGCCGTCACGAGGACCGCACCGCGACCGACGTCGGGCGTCGGCTTCGGGACGTCGCGTGGACCGACCTCGAGCACCAGCGATCGACGGGCGCCGGCATCGACGGCGATGCCGAGCTCGTCGCGCACCGCGACTTCGCTGGAGATGGCGTAGATCCCCGGCTCGAGGTCCTCGAACGACGCGCGGCCCTCGGCGTCCGCGGTCGCATCGTCGAGTCGGTCGCCGACATCGTCGAGCAAGTACACGGTGTCGCCCTGGGACGGGGCGTTGTGCGGCCCGACGACGAGCACGTCGATCGCACCGCGCGACGCGTCGACGTTCGGCACATCGGCGACCGGGGCCAGAAGGTTGCACGACGTGACGGCGTCGCGGCCGACGATGAGCGCCTGCGTGACCGACCAGTCGCGCTCGAGCACGACGTCGTAGGCGCCCTCGGGCACCTGCTCGAAGCTGCAGTGCCCCGCCGCGTCGGTCTCCTCGCGGCCCCACGTCGGGCCGCCCGACTCGACCAAGAGCACGGCCTCGCCGGGCATCGCGACGCCGCCGGTGCTGCGGACCTCGACCGCGACGGTGCCGACCGCGACGATCTCCAGCGTCGCCTCCGCGAGCGCCCCGGCGACGACGGTGATGGTCGCGGCCTCGGCCGCCGCCGTGGTCGCGACGTAGTAGCCCTGCGCCACCTCGAAGGTCGCGATGCCCGCGGCGTCGGTGACGACGGCGAGCTCGCCACTGGCCGCGTGCGCCAGCCGGACCTCGGCGTCGGGCAGCGGGAGGTGGTCGGCGGCGAGCACCGTGATCTGCACGGTGCCGGGCGAAAGGCCGGGCCCGGCGATCTCGGCCCGCAGGTGCGCCAAGCCGTGCCCGCCCTCGACGAGCGTGACCGCGTCCGTGATCTGCGTGCCGTCGATCCACACGATCGACTCTCCCGGGGGCACGCCGCCGAAGAGCGCGACGCCCTCGAGATCCGTCCACTGGCTGCCGAGCACGTCTCCGCCGTGAATCAGGTGCACGAGCGCCTGCGACATCGGCGTGCCATCGGCGTAGGTGACCCGCGCCTCGACGCTCGCCGGCGCGCTCGGGGTCTTCGGCGTCGGGTCCTCGTCGGGCCGCATGCTCGCGAGCACCTGCTCGTAGCGCCACAGGAACTCGATCGGGTTGTAGTGCCAGACGTGCTTGCCCGCGGGCATCGCATCGCCGGCGCCGGCCTTGGCCGCGTCCCACCAGAGGTAGGGCGCGATCTGCTCGGCGAAGCCGTCCGTCGTGAAGTGCTGGGCGTCCAGGCGTGCGACGGTGGCGGCGACGTCGAGGCCCCACTCGCTGCGGAAGCGGCACTGCGCGCGGCGGAAGAACTCGGCGCGGCCGCTCGCGAAGAAGTCGCGCACCTCTTCCGGCAGGAGCATGCGATCGCGCGCGAAGCCGGGCGGCCCGTCGAACTCGATGCGATCGAACACCTTGGTCGGGGCATCGAACGTGAGATCGTCGTCGAGATCCTCGAACTGCTCCCACGGCTCGACGATCGGGTGCTCGGAGAAGAGCTCCCAGTGGACCTGCTCCTGCAGCTCGGCCTCGCCGGTGGGCCCGCGGACGGCCGCGAGGCCCGACGCCCACAGCGGCTGGCCTGCGCCGACCGTCACACCGGGCCGGGTGATGACCGTGCCGGCGCCGCCCTGCAGCGCCGCGGCACGGGCCGCGAACACGGGATCGAGGGGCGGCTTGGTGTCGCGGAACAGGGTGTCGTAGGGCTCGCGCAGGCGCTTGTGCGTGTCGCCGTTCTTGATCGTCTTCGACTTGGAGATCGTGCCGACCTTCACGTAGCCCGGCGGCTCGTTGGGTTTCTTCGCCTTCGGATCGTAGTACTTCACGTGCGCGCGCTGGAACGCCGCGATCGCCGACTTCAGCGCGTCGTCGTACACACCATCGATGTCGTCCTGGTAGTAGCCGAAGCGCGTCAGCCGTTGCTGGACCCACGTGACGTCCGCGGGGTCGCTGGGCACGCCCGGAGCGCCGACGTCCGCGAGGATTCCCCGGGCGCGCTCTTCGGCGTCGCCCTCGAGCTTGCGCAGGCGCTGTACGGCGACGTCGGCCTCTTCGTCGGGCGTTGGCGTGAGCGCCACCTCGCCGAGCCACGGGAAGTCCTTCGCCGCCTTCGCGTCGAGCTGCCGCGGCGCGAGGTGCATGAACAGGCTGTAGACGGTGCGCTTGGGATCGAGTGTGGCCGGCTCGGGCGTCGCGGGATCATCCGTGGACGGGTCGTCCGCCGCGGGGTCGGGCGGCGGCGGCTCCGGCTGCGCGGCGAACAGGGCGGTCCACGTCTTGGCGCCCACGGTCATCACGCCGTCGGGCCAGAGCTTGCCCGCCTTCTTGTACGGATACGGCATCGTTGCCTGGAACGCCTCGATCGCGGCGACGAAGTCGGCGTCCGCGGTGGGGTCGTCGAGCGCGGCCGGGTCCGCGGGCGCGTAGAACGGCCCGCCGTCGGCGTCGTGCAGCGCGTGCTTCGCCTTGATCACGTCGGCGGGAGTGTTGGTGGCTTCGCGACCGACCGACGGCGTCTCCGGCGTGGGTGCCGGCGTACCCTTGGGTTTCTTCTTCTTGCCCTCGAAGAGCTCGGCGCACGTCTTCGCGAGCGCGACGCGGGTCTGCCCGGCCGGCGTCACGTAGCCCTCGGCCTCCTTGGGGTGCGACTTGAAGTACTTCACGTGCGCGAGCTGGAAGGCGCGGATCGCCGCGCGCAGCTCGGGCGTGTACTGGGAGTCGAGGACGACGGGCGGGATCGTGGTCGCGCCGCCGGCCACCTCGGGGTGGGCGACCTCGTACTCGCGGAATCGAATCAGACGACGCTGCACCCAAGCGACGTCGTCGGGGTGGCTCGCCGGGGGCGACGCGGAGTCGGCGAGTGGATGGCCGACCTGCGCGAACTTGCCGTCACGCTGGCGCGCCTCGGCCTCGTCGTCGGCGTCCTCGGGCGTGGGAGGGAGAATCGGGCGCCACTGCAGGCGGCGGAAGGCTTCGTCGGAGAGCTCGTGGCGGAGCAGGATGAAGTTGTTGTGGCCGAAGGCGCCCAGGGCGGTCACGGGGTTGGGGTCGAGGCGGAGGGCGACGATCTCGCCGTCGAAGGGGGCGACGAGGCGCTTGTCGTAAGCGCGACGGAAGTGGATACCCCCGTGCCAGGTGCTATTGGCCCCCACGGGGAAGCAGCCGACACCCGCGCTCTCTATCTGCTCATGCAGGTTGATGGCTGTGGTCTGGTTGGGACGGACGCCATCGGGGAAGTAGACATCCGTGCCGCCCCAAGGCCCGAGTTCCTCGAGAATCCGATTCGGGTCCACCCGAGGGAATCGCCCCGCGGTCTGACCGAGCACGGTCTCGTCACCGACGGATAGCGGCAGCCTCTCGTACGAGCACTCGAAGTGCAAGTGCGGATGCAAGCTCCCAGCACTGCCACTGTGCCCGACGGTCGCGATCACCTGTCGCTCGACGACTCGATCGGCGAGCTTCACATGGACTTCATCGCAGTGGCCATACAGCGTCCAGATGTCTTTGCTGCGGTGTCTCCCTTTGATCACGACGACGCGGCCGTAGCTCTTTGAACTGTCCTGGGTCACGACATGGACAACCTCGCCGGCCACAACTGCGACGATGGGCTGCCCGGTCTTCCTCCCGATGTCGATTCCTTGATGGTAGTGTGAACTCGTAGCGCTACGACGGAATCGAGGATACAGAAATGCGCCCTTCACGCACCCCTTGTTGAGGTTCGGACACCCGAAGTGGTGCCCTTGCCCAATCTTGAAGCGCGCGAAAGCCTCGGCGCAGACTCTCTCGCTGCCGGCGTCGGGGCGAAGATCGACGCAGTCCAGCGGTGGACGTGGCTCGATCTGGTGGTCCCGCTCCGCGTCGGTCGTGGCGTCCGGATGGGGCAGCACTGGCAGTCTGTAGACCGTCATCGGTCGATATCTCCAAGCCTCGACGGTTCGAGGCCTCGAGCGCAACGAAACGTGACCATCATGTCTCGATTGTCGGCATCTGCGCATCCCCCGGGGTCCCAAGCGGCGTATCCGCTGCCGCGTACGGGTCGGTCGTGCGTCCTGCATTCGTAGCCGCGCGCATGCTGCGAAGACGCCGTTACCCATTCGTCGAAATGCATGAAGTCACACACTCCCTGTGCAGTGGTGTCATTGGCGATCATGCAGACCGCAGGATTCCGCGCACTCCACACATCTGTGCCATAGCCGCCGTGGCTCACCGAGCAGTCGACATCGCGCTTTCCTGGGGCGCAGTCCCGAGATTCATCGCCGCTACGCGCCGCGTATTCCCACTCGTCAGCACTCGGAAGACGCTTGCCGACGGAAGCGCAGTACTTCTCCGCTTCCCAGCGCGCAACACAGTTCATCGGGTACGAGCTCCGACTTTCCATGGCGCTTCTCTTCCAATCTCGAATCGCTCGATCATAGAATATCGACGCTGCGCAGTGTCGCTCCTCCCCGGCTCCTGAGAAACCTTCTAGGCGTTCATCGCGGCACCCGCCCGAGCTCCAGCACGACTCGAACTGCGCCGCAGTTACCGGATGGCGATCGATCTCGAAGGGCTCGAGTACGACCTCCCGCTGCGGGACCGGACTCCAGGTCCCCTCGCCTTCGTCGAGGTCGGTGCGCTTGTTGAACGCCTCGATCTCGTCCAGCGTCTCCGTACGCATCCCCATCGTGAACGGGCCCCTCTGTGCCAACGTAGTGTGAGACAGTCAGTTCTCGATATCTCAGTGCCGAGTGGCGGAGAACGATCGCCTCACCTTGCCCAAGCCATCCTCAACCAAG
>JBIJCC010000020.1:0-133652 GCA_044344875.1 Nannocystaceae bacterium | reverse complement strand
CGTGCTGCCCGCCGCGCTGGCCATCGGCGGCTGCGTGAACGACTACGTCGTGGGCGACGACACAGCCGCCGGCGACGCGACGGATGGGACGGGCGACACTGGGTCCGGCACGGCGCAGGGCGACACGTCCAAGGGCACCGCGGGCGACGACAGCTCCGGCGCCGGCACGGGGACGGGCGATCCCACCGCGACCGGCGGCGACACCAGCGCGTCCGCGTACACGTGCGAGCCCTGCACCACCGATACCGAGTGCGGCGACGAATACGACAACTGCGTGGACCTCGGCGACGTCGGACCGCGGTGCCTGATCTCCTGCCCCGAGGCCGGTTGCGGCCCGGGGATGGATTGCATGGACGCGACCTCGGTCGACGGGTTCGTGGTGCCGCAGTGCGTGCCGCTGTCGCCCGACTGCCCGTGACTCGAGTCCATGGCACACCATTGCCTGGAGTCGAGGGCGTTGGCACACGCCTACGCGTGCTCTCGGCATCGCAACGCGTCGGAGACCCGATCGTCTCTCCGATTGTGATGATGAAGCCAACAACCACCGCTCTGCTCGGCCTGCTCCTGACCGCCGCCCTCCCCGGTTGCGACACCAAGTCCAGCGACGCCAAGCCCAACGACTCGAAGTCCGCCGACGCCAAGGCCGGTGACGCCAAGCCCGGCGACACCAAGGCCGCCGACGCCAAGGCGGCGGGCCCCGACTACGCCAAGATCGACGGCCTCGTCGCCAGCGCGAAGACCACCGAGGACTTCGACAAGATCCTCGAGGGCTGCATGGGGCTCGGCATCGATCTCGCCATGTCCAAGAAGATCGAGGATGTCGAGACCGACCCCGACTACTGGACGCACTGCAAGGTCGGGCCCGCGCGGGTCCGCGCGCAGATCGTGATCAAGGAGAGCACCCCGGAGAAGATGCATACGATGTGCATCACGGCCGCGATGATCGCCGAGGAGATCCGCGACGCGAACAAGCCCGAGTCCGCCGAGTTCAAGACCCTGGCCGAGAACGTGAACAAGGCCTGCGGCATGTGAGGCTGCGAAGCCCCTGCCCACAGCCCGCGTCCATCCGATTTTCCGTGGTCCCGCGGAGGTTCTTCCTCGTCGTCGCGCCGCGATCCGTCGGCTAGGAAGTGTTGGCCTGCCGGAACTACCGAAATGAGCGCAGCCCCCTCCACCCACCCGACGCCGTGCCTGCTCACCCGCATCGCCGAGGTGCAACGCCTGCGTCGGGAGCGGTGGCGCGCCCTCATGGAGGACCACACCCTGGCGAGGGTCGTCCGCGATGCGGTGGTCGACGCCGCGCCAGGCCGGTTCGACCACGGGTCACTGCGCGAGACGGGCTGCGGCGTACCCGACCTCCATGCGTGGGCCGAGCACTTCGCTCGGCTCGACCCCGACAGTGTCTGGCTGACCGCGGCGCGTGACGCGTTGGCGGCAACGGACGTGGCGACGCCGCTGCGCATCGGGCAGGTCCTCGCGCAGTACGACCTCGCGACGGTTCGGCACGCTCGCGAGCGCAACGGCGTGGTGCTCGACAACCTCGGCCTGGCCCACCTCTTCGTCGCCCGATGCCTGCGCCACGAGTCGAGCCACCGCGCCGACCTCCTGCAGGAGGCGGCGATCGGATTGATTCGAGCGATCGAGCGCTTCGACGTCGAGCGCGGCACGCAGTTCTCGACCTACGCGATGTACTGGATCCGCCACGCGGTCCTCCACGCGATGGACGAGGGACGGGACGTCGTCCGGCTCCCCGGGCACGTCAGGGCCGCGAGACGGAAGATCGCCGGGGTGACCCGCGAGTGCTCCGCCACGACCGGGTCGTCGCCGGCGCTCACCGAGCTCGCCGCCCGACTCGCCCTCAGCGAACACGTCGTCGCCCGGGCCGCCACCCGTGCGATCGACCTCGGCCAGCGGGAGTTCGGCGATGATCCGCCCGAGGACGCTTGGATCGACCGACTCGACCGCGAGCGCTTCGAGACCCGCCTCGAGGCGGCGGTCGCAGAACTCGAGCCGAAGGCCCAGTCGATCTTGAGCGCGCGCTTCGGGCTGACGCGGCAGCGTGCGTCGCTCGCTGCCGTCGCGGCCGAGCACGGCATGTCGCACGAAGGGGTCCGCCAGGTCGCTCTGCGGACGATCCAGCGGCTCCGCGGTTCGCTCGGCCTCGCTCCCCGCCCACGGCCGTCGAACGAACGCCCCGTCGCGCGCCCCGTCGAGAAGCGGCGCCGTGCTCAGGGCCGCGCGACGAGGGCAGCGCGTGCACCCGCCGAGATCGCTGCCACCGACGGATGCGTGATGCGCCGCTCGAGGCTGATCGCGTAGTAGCGGTCGTGGAGCCCCGTGCAGGTCGCGACCAGCCGCGCCCCGTAGGCGCTCGCCACGGCCTCACGGATGACCATCGGGGCGAAGAACGCCCCCATGCCGCCGTGGGCGAAGGCCTTGAGCAGCGCGCTGTCGTCGAACTCGCCGACGATCCGTGGCGCGACGCCGTTCGCGTCGAGCCAGGCATCGATCGATCGCCGCAGGACGGTGTGCTGGCCGGGGACCAGCAGCGGGGCGCCGTCGAGGGAGCGTGGGAATCCCTTCTCGAGGCGGCGAGCGAGCGCCTCGACCGCGAAGACGCCGACGTCCGACTCGCCGAGCAGGTGGTTGAACCCCCGCACGCGGACCGCCGGTGACATGGGCGCGTCGGCGAGAACGACATCGACCGCGCCGACGGCGAGCTCGGCGAGCATTCGGTCGACGGGGCCCTGTCGTACGACCAGCAGCGGCGGCTCGGGCCCCTGGAGGGCGGGCTCGATGAGGCGGTAGGCGACCAGCTTCGGCATGACGTCGGCGCACCCGACGACCAACCGGACGTCGTGCTCGTCCTTGCCGCCGGCAGCGATCGACATGATCTGATCACCGAGCGCGAAGATCTCGTCCGCGTGCTCGAAGATCCGCCGGCCGATCGGCGTGATCCGCAGCGTCCGCCCGTCACGCTCGAACAGCGCCGCGCCGAGCTGCGACTCGAGTTCGCGGAGCTGGCCGCTGACCGTCGGTTGGGCGAGCCTGAGCTTGCGTGCCGCTGCCGTGACCCCGCCCTCCTTCACCGTCATCCAGAAGTAGAGCAGGTGGTGGTAGTTGAGCCACTTCACGGTCGGGTCGAGCGACCACCATTCGCCATCCGTGACGCCCACGCAACGAAGAAAGAATCAATCGAATCCATAGAGATCGCCTACGCTCGCGGCCCCCGGGGATCGCGCCACCGATCGAGCACGCGGGCCACCGTGCGCCCCATCCGCCCGAACGCCTGATCGACGGCATCGACCGTCCGCGCGTCGATCGACGAGACGACGATCGGCTCGAGCCCATCGAGCTTCGCGGTGATCCGACAGGTCTTGTCCACGCCGCCGCGGGGGCCGTTCTCGTCGGCCAGCAACACATCGACGCGCACGACGCGTCGCGAGAACCGGAGCAGCGCGAACCGAGCCCGCCTGCGGACGTACTCGACATCTTCGGCGGTCCGGCGGATGCCGTGGAATCGGAGATTGACCTGCATCACTCCTGTTGTGACGCGTCCATGCGCGCGCGCAAATCGGGATTTCGCCATCGCGTCATCGCGTTGCGCGATGGTCTTCGACATCGTGATTGCCTTGCGCGAAGCGTCGGAGAATCGATGGGTGATCCGACTCGCCGTGGCCATGCTCTTCGAGCCATGACGAGCATCACGATTCTCCTGTTCCTCGCCATCGCGGCCTTCTTCGCCGTCGCGGTCGCACTCGCGTCCGATCCCGTGCCGGACCACGTGCTCGCGGACCGAATCGATCCGGGCATGTCGACGACCCGCGGCGTGCGGTTCGATCGCAACGGCGCGCCGCGGCGCGATGCCTGACGCCTGACGCCTGCCCGCGCATGGGGGCGCAACACCCCGGCACGACGCGACGCACGGACGGCCGCTCGCGCTCGCATCGATCTTGACGGGGCCGACCCCGTCGTCTAGTCTGCCGAGATGCCGACCTCGACCCGGTACTCGTGCGTGCTCGCGCTGGCGTGTGGATGTGGCGGCGGCAGCACGCGTGCGGACGGCGGCCAGGCCTCGGCCTCCGACGCCAGTGGCATCACGGCCGATGGTTCGAGCGGGCAGGCGACCACCGAGCCGACCGGGGGCGGCAGCGGCGACGGACCGAGCACGACCGTGGCGTCGGCGACGAGCGCCGACACGTCGAGCGCGGGCGACGGCGGCGACGGACCGAAGTTCGACATCGGCGTGCTGCCCGACGCGGAGGCCGGTGGCTGCGAATGCGGGTCGCAGCTCGGCTTCAGCTACATCTGGATCGCGAACACCGACGACGGCTCGGTCGCGAAGATCAACACCGTGACGATGGAAGAGGAGGCCCGGTACCGCACGATGGCCGCGCAGCCGTTCGGCGACACCGGCCCGTCGCGGACGTCGGTGAACCTCGGCGGGGACGCGGTCGCGGTCGCGAACCGCGGCGGCGGACTCACGAAGATCCGCGCGGTCGAGTGCGACCCCGCCAACAACGGCCAGCCCGGCCTGCAGACCTCGACGGGCGCGGCCGACGTGCTGCCCTTCCTCGAGGACGACTGCGTCGAGTGGCACACCCCGTTCCCCTACGACACCCAGCGCCCGGTCGCCTGGGCCCCGGGCGTCCTCGACCAACGCGCGTGCACGTACAGCGAAGAGAAGGTGTGGACGGCGGGCTGCTCGGTCGCATCGGGCGATCCGTGGGTCACGGTGAACTACATCGACGGCGACACCGGCGTGGTCGAGGAGATGATCGAGATCGTCGGCTTCGAATGCTCGAGCCTGTCGCCGTACGGCGGTGCAGTGAACGCCGCCGGCGACTTCTGGTTCACCAACCTCGTGCCCGGCAACGATCGCCTCGGCTTCGTCGATCGGGCGACGTTCGAGTTCGAGGTCATCACGCCACCGATCACCCCGTACGGCATGACCGTCGATCACGAGGGGCGACCGTGGCTCGCCCAGTGGGTGGGGGCGCAGAACGCCTCGGCGGCGCGCTACACCCCGGCCACCCAGCAGTGGGACCTCGCCAACAACCACGTCGCGAACGTGATGTCGGGCATCCAGGAGGACGCCGACGGGCGCATGTGGATGAACTACTGGACGTACGACGGCGGGATGAGCGGCGGGCTGACGTACATCGATGTCGAGACGATGGAGGTCGGCCCGGCGTTCGAGATCGCCGCCACCGAGCGCCGCGGGATCAGCATCGATCTCGATGGCAACGTGTGGTCGACCGCGCGCTACGACAACACGGCGTACCGCTTCGACCCCGACACGCTCCAGGTCGACACCTACGCCGGGCTCATCGGGCCGTACACGTACTCCGACATGACGGGCTGGGGGCTGCAGAGCGTGTCGTGCGGGCCGGAGGGCTGACGCAGCCGGCCGGTGGCACGGTGGGGGCCGGTCCATCGGGATTGCCTTGCCATGGGGGTGGAAGAACCGATGACCGCGCCGGTGCGCCGCAGCCATCCTTCCCCAGGCGCCATGATGAGCATCCCCGTTCTCCTGCTCCTCGCCCTCGTGTGCTCCTTCCTGTTCGCGTCGGCCCTCACCCCGAGCACCGCGGACCCGCAGCTGACCGCGGAACCGCTCGGTCGCGCGGCCTCGACCCCACCCGGCGTGCTGTTCCATCGCCACGGCGAACCGAGCCTCGAGGGTTGGTGGTGGGGGAGCTCGGGCCGTGGGCCCGCGGTTCCCGTCGGTCAGAGGGCGGTGCCGGTGAGCCGCCCGATCCCGAGCGAGATCAGCAGCGCGAGCGCGCCGCCGACGAGCACGCGCACCGACGCGCGACCGACCGGTGCGCCGCCGAGGCGCGCCCCCACGGCCCCGAGCGCGACCAGGCCGACCAGCGCGATCGCCATCGTCAGCCACACGCGCAGGCCCGCCGACGCGAGCACGACGACGACGATCGGGACCACCGCGCCGGCGACGAAGCTCGCCGCGGAGACGAGCGAGGCCTGGATGGGGTTGGCCAGCGCGTCGACGTCGATGCCGAGCTCGTCGCGGGCGTGAACGCGGAGGCGATCCTGCGTCGAGAGCTCGGCGGCGACCTGCTCGGCGAGCGCGGGGCTGAGGCCGCGCTTGCGGTAGATCATCGCCAGCTCGGCGACCTCGGCGTCGGGCGCCGTGTCCAGCTCGCGGCGCTCGGTCTCGAGGTCGGCGCGCTCCGTGTCGCGCTGTGAACTCACCGAGACGTACTCCCCCGCGGCCATCGACAGCGCGCCGGCGGTGAGCCCCGCGACGCCGGCGACGAGGATCGCCGCGCGCGAGCTGTCGGCCGCAGCGACGCCGACCATCAGACTCGCGGTCGAGATGAGACCGTCGTTGGCGCCCAGGACCGCGGCGCGCAGCCACGCCCCGCGCCCGCCGCGATGGCGCTCCGAGGCGAGGTGATCACGCAGGCCACGGAGCATGGGGGGACGGTGCCTGGTTCGTCGGCGACGCGCCAGCGCGGATGCTGCGGGGCGGTGGTGGGCGGTGCCGCGCGGGTGGGCATGGCGGCACGGTCATTCCACGGAGCTACTGGATCGCCAGCAGCTCCACGTCGAACACCAGCATCCCGTGCGGATGACCGCGCGCCCCCTGGTACGCGAGCTCCTCCGGGATCCACAGCCTTCGCTGCTCGCCGAATACCATCAGCGACAGCCCTTCGGACCACCCTGGGATCACCTGGTCGAGGCGGAAGGTCGCCGGCGCGCCGCGACGGACCGAGCTGTCGAAGAGCTTGCCGTCGGTGGTCCAGCCCGAGTAGTGCACGGTGACGGTGCTGTTCATGTCGGGGTGCTCGGTGCCGGTGCCGGGCTTCAGCACGCGGGAGGCGAGGCCCGACGCCGTGATCTCGACGCCCGACGGCACGGCGGCGACGTCGGGCGGCGTGGGCGGCGTGTTGGGCGGATCGCAGGCACCGAGCGTGAGCGCCAGCGCGAGAAAGTGAACGCGGTTCACCGCCGCACTGTAGCGCAGGCGCGGGGGGACTCGAGCTCGCCCAGGGACCGGCCCTCAGCGCCTGCCCACGGGAAACCACAGCGCCAGCTCCAACCCCGCGACCAGCTCCAATCCCCCGAGCCGCATCACGGATCGCACCCGCTCCCGATCCTCCCTCGCGATGTCCACCGTGCGCGCGCCGTACTCCGGCACGAACGATCCCGCGAGCTCCAGCTTCGGGCCCAGCCGCAGGTACAGCGGCCGTTCCTTTCGCAGCCGGATGCGCACCGCCGGGGACACGCGCACCAGACCGCCGAGCAGCGGGCGTCGCGACGCGCTCGTCGTGCCGAGCATCAACGTCGCGCGCGAGCCCCCCTCGCTCAACGCCCACGGCTCGACCGTCACCGCGCCGGCCAGCAGCAGCTCGGCGTGCTTCCACCGCCACGCCCAACCACCGCCGAGATCGATGCGCACGCGCAGCAGCGACAGTCCGTGGGTCGAGCGCGCGCCGAAGCGAAGACCGCCGGTGACGAGCGCCCCCCGTCGACGTCGCGCGTCCACACCGATGCGCGCGTAGCCGGCCCCGAGCGCGTCGGCGCCGGTGTTCGGCGCGACGCCGATCACCACGCCTCCGTCGATCGTCGGCGCGAGCTCCCACGGCGGCGGCTCCACGGGCTTCGGCGCGGGCTTCGGCGGCGGCACGGGCTCCGGCGCGGGCTTCGGCGGCGGCGCGGGCACAGGCTCCGGCTCCGGCTCCGGCTCCGGCGGAGGCGGTTGCGGCACGTCGACGCGATCGGGCTGGATCGTGCCGGCCTCGATCGCGAACGTCAGGTTGGCGATCGTCGCCGCGACCGCGCGCACCGAGTCACCGCCGGGCTCCGCCGCGAGCGTGCGATCGTACGCGAGGCCCTCGGCGGTGATGAGCGTGAACGCCAGCGTGCCGTCGTCGGCCGCGGTGATCTCGACGAAGTCGGTGGTCGTCGGCCGCGGCGCCTCGGCGGGCAGCAACGGGCGATCGGACAGGCGCAGCGACAGCGCGCTGCGGAGCTCGGCGGTCGACAACGCCCCCCGCACCGCGACGACGAGCGGCCGCGGTCCCTGCTCGGGCGGCGGCACGTCGGTCGTCGGTGCGGGCGCAGCGACGCTCGGCGCAGGGCCGTCCACCGGGGGCGCAGCTGCAACCGGCGCGGGCGCGAGCACGACCGCGAGCGAGACGACGATCGCGCCCCCGATCATGATGACGGACTCGTACAGACCCCGTCCACGCACGCCTGGCTGGCGTGACACGTCCGCTCACACACCCCGCAATTCAACGGATCGGTGTCGAGATCGGTGCAGCTATCCTCGCACTGGTCGAGCGCGCCGCAGCCCGCCGGATCGCACTCGCCGGCGTTGCACACCTCGTCGTCGTCGCAGTCTTGGCCGCACATGCCGCAGTGCTGGTCATCGGTGGCGGAATCGACGCACTCGCCGTCGCACGGCACCAGGCCGTCGCGGCAGACGCACGCCCCGTCGATGCAGGTCTCCGCGTCGCTGTCGCACGACATCGCGCACACCTGCACGCAGGCCCCGTCGACGCACGCCGAACTCGAGTCGCACCACCGGCCACACATCCCGCAGTTGGCTGGATCGGTGTCGATGTCGATGCACTGCGTGCCGCAGGCCTCGAACCCGCACACGTCGACGCACTCCCCCGAGACACAGTCCTGGTCGTCGCCGCAGGCGGCGTCGCAACGACCGCAGTGGTTCTCATCCTCGTCCACGTCGACGCACGTCCCGTCGCACGCGAGCTCGAGGCCCTCACACTGGAGCGGATCGCCGTCGGTGGCACCGTCGCTGGTGCCATCGGTATCCTCGGGCACGACGTATTGCAGGGCGCAACCCAGGATGGGACCGAGCAATGGCAGGAGGACCAGGGGGACGATGGGGCGTGCGTTCATGGGTTCGATTGCCACCGCTTGGCCTCGGCGACATGGGCCCCGCCGGGATGGCGGCGAAGATAGTCCGCCCAGCACGTGCGTGCCACGGCAGCATCGTCGGCCCGGCGACACACGCCACCGCGGGCGTCGTCGGCGAACCGGCCGCGGGGGAATCGCTCGAGGTACGCGCGCCACATCGCGACCTGGCCAGCGGTACCGCGGCGCTGCCGCGCGATCGAGAACAGATCGCCGTAGGCGAGCTCGGCCCGGCCACTGCGACCGCTCTTCGCGATGCGCAGCAAGAGGCGCTCGGCCTCGGCCAGATCGCCCGCGCGCCACGCCGTCAGGGCCTCGCGCTCGATGGCGTCGAGATCGGCGGTGGGTCGGCGGATCGGCTCGGGCACCACCACCTCGGGCACCACCTCGGGCGTCACCTCGGGCGTCGGCGCGACGACCGGTGCCCGCGGTACGACCGGCCGCGGCTCGCGGCGCGACCACGGCTCGACGTCCTCGTCCGGCACCACCGTCTGCGCGGCGGAATCGTCCTGACGCGGCGCGGGGGCCAGCTGCGCGAGCAGCTGCGGGCCCGCGAACCACGCGACGAGCGCAGCGGCCATCAACGCGACCGCCGCGACCACGGCGACGCGACGGCGACGCGGGAGCTGCGGGGCCTCGGGGATCGCCGCGAGCTGACGCTCGTGCAATCCCTGCTCGACCTGTCCGCGCAGCGCGGCCGCGAACACGCCCACCATTGGATCGGGCACGTCGTGCTGCAGCGCCCGCTTGCGTGCGAGCGGCACGACGCCGACGTCGTCGCGCGCCAGGTCGTCCCAGTCGGCCGGCACCGCCGCGGGATCCATGGCCCGCGCCCGCGCGAGCACATCGGCGAGATCCGGCACCGGCGCGTACCGGCTGATGTCGCGATCCGTCGACGCCGCGGCCGCGGTGCGGAACGTCGCCAGCCACGGGTGCTCCGGATCGTCGATGTCGTCGGCGAGATCGTCCCAGTCGGCCGGTACCGCCGCGGGGTCCATCGCGCGGGCCCGCGCGAGCACGTCGGCGAGATCCGGCGTGGGCGCGAACGCCAGGACGTCGCGCTCGGTCGACGCGACCGCAGCGGCGCCGAACGCCGGCAGCCACGCGTGCTCCGGATCTTCGAAGCCGCGGGCGAACTCGTCCCAGTCCGCCGGCACCGCCGTGGGATCCATGGCTCGCGCCCGCGCGAGCACGTCGGCGAGATCCGGCACCGGCACGAACTCGCCGAGGTCGCGCTCGGTCGCCGTCGCAGCCGCGCCGCCGAACGCGGGCAGCCACGGGTGCAGGCCGACGTCGTCGAACGCAGCATCGTCGGCGGGATCGTCGCCCGGGTGCACGGTCGCGTCGACGCCCTCGTCGTCGATCATGACGCCCCACCCCGCGGGACGCCCCGCGCATCGATCCAGCCCAGTCGCTCGAGCTCGGTGCGGATCAGCGCGCGCGCCCGGCTGGCCCGCACGCGCACGTTGCCCTCGGAGATGTCGAGGCGCGCCGCGGCGTCGGCCGCCGAGAGGCCCTGCACGTCGCACAGCACGAACGCCTCGCGCATCGCGGCGGGCAGCTCCTCGAGGACGGCCTTCAGCACCTCGGCGCGGCGATCCTGCACGTGCGCGGCCTCGGGGTCCCCGGGCTGCGCGCCCATGGCCGACGGCGTGACGTGCTCGAGGCGATCGTACGCGCGGCCGCGTCGCGCCTGCGTGCGCCAGTGCCGACGCACGAGGTTGTGCGCGATGCCCCGCAACCACGACTCGAAGCTCGCGCGACCGTCGAAGCTGCGCAGGCCGGTGAGCGCGGCGGCGAAGCTCTCCTGGACGATCTCCTCGGCGAGCGCGTTGGCCCCGACCATGTACGCGACGTCGCGGAACACCCGATCGAAGTGGAGCTGGTAGAGCCGCGCCCACGCTCGGCCGTCGCCGCTGCGGGCCCGGGCCACCAACTCCTCGGCGAGCCCCGGCGCCCCACCAACGCCGCCGGCCGCGCCCGACATGGGAACGGAATGGAGCGGTGTCGGCGCGCGGTCATCCATCGGGGTCGCAATCAGGGTGCCCGATGCGGCAGGGACGTTACAGGCGGGGCAGCGGGCACCCGGGCCCCAAATCGGGAGAGGCGGCCGAAATCCCGGCGCGACGCGGAGCACCCGGGCGCAAAAGAAATCTTGGACCCCGCCGAAATCCCAGCCACCCGTGCGACTCACCGCCCGAGACCCGGTGTGCCGAGCGACGGATCGACGTGCCCCTGGACCGAGCTCACCGCCCCGCGCGGCGACCGGGCCGCGTCGAGCGCCCTGCGGGCGCGGCCCATGACCGTACACTCGGCCGCGGTGGCCGGGCCGGATCGCGCGCGGACCGACGAGCTGTACCGCACCCACCGCGGCGCCATCGCCCGGCAGATCCGCGCGCTGCTGCAGGACGACACCGCCGTCGACGACCTCGTGAACGAGACGTTCCTGCGGGCCCATCGATCGCTCGAGCACTTCGACGGTCGCTCGTCGATCGGCACGTGGCTGCACGGCATCGCGATCAACGTGACGCGCACGCACCTGCACAAGCGCCTGCGTCGCGCCGGCCTCGACGAGCGCCACGCCGCCAAGGTGACGCCGCAGCTCGCGGCCGGCCCCGAGGAGGAGATCGCCGCCGAGATCGCCCTCGACCGCTTCCGCACCGCCGTGCGCGAGCTGCCCGACGCGCTGCGTGAGGCCTTCGTGCTGCGGGTACTCGAGCAACGCCCGTGGCAGGAGGTCGCCGAACAACTCGAGGTCGCGATGTCGACCCTACACGGCCGCGTCGCGCGGGCCGAGGCGATCGTCCGCGCGCGCATGGAGGGAACATGACCGACGCGCCGAAGACCCCCGGTCCACTGGTCCCGCGCTACGACGACCTCGTCCGCCGCGCCCAAGCCGAGTGCTGTGCGGCCAGCGACGACGTGCAGCCGCGCGAACTCGAGGCGTTCTGGGGGCACGTCGCGCGGGGCGATCGCCAGGCCCGTCGCCGCAACTCCGTCGTGCAGACCGGACTGGGCGCGCTCGCGGTGGTCGCCGTGCTCAACATCCTGGTCTTCCCGATCTGGCCGGGACGCACCTGCCCCGGCAACGATCGCCTCGACGTCGCGATCATCCTCGCGCTGCCGCTGGCCGCCATTCTGCTGTCGATCGGGCTGGTCCGCAGCACCTCGGCGGGCGGGCAGGTGCTGCTGCGCGCGCTGCTGTGGTCCTCCGCGCTGCTCGGCGCGCTCGTCAACGTGATCGAGCCCGGCGTGGTGCCGGTCACCGCTGCGGTCGCGGGCGTGGTCGCCGGCGGTGCGCTGTTAATCCTGCGCCAGCACGGCCTCGAGCCCGAGCGCTACACCGGCGCGTTCGCCCCGGTCGCGCACCGCGGCGTGCTGACGTTGATGATGATCCTCGCGGTCGCCGACGCGCAGACGCTGGTCGCGTGGACCAACGGCAGCTATTGGTACCACCCCGCCGCGGGCCTCTGCGGCCTGGCGATGATCGTCGGGATCATCGGCCTGTCGCGCCTGGAGCTGTGGGGCCTGCTGCTCAGCGCCCTGATGAGCCTCGGCATTGCGGTCGCGGCGCTCTCGGGCTGGCTCGGGCTGCCGTTCGGCGTGGTCGCGATGATCTCCGGCACCGCGGGCACGCAGGTCGTGCTCGCGGCGGTGGTGCTCCGCTCGGTGCGCCGCGGCACGCCGACCGAGCTGCCGATCCTCGCGCGATGGGGCAGCGTGCTCGTGTGGTTGGTGATCGCAGCGGTGATCGTCGCCAGCGTCGCCGGGCCGCTGTTGGCGGGCCCCGAACACCTGCACCACCACTGGGACCACGTTGACCGCCCTTGACGTGGATCACGGGCCCGGCCCGAAATCGCGAGCGGTCGCGCGACTCACCGGCGAGGGGTTGGCGAGCATGGGCGAGCGACGATTCGAAACGACGGCGCGGATGCGGCGATGGGCCGCCGCGGTGATCTTCGGCGCAGGCGCGCTCCGTGCCGCCGAGGCCGAGGCCAAGCCCGTCGCACCGCGACTCTTCTGCGAGGCGTACCCCGAGCACCCCGAGTGCAACGGCGCGCTGGTCACCTGCGAGACCTGCCACGCGTCGACCGATCCCGTGGCGTGGAACCCCTACGGACTCGCGTTGCTCACGGCGCTGGCCGGCGATGACTTCGACGCCGGGCTGGGCTCGGCGCTGCGCAGCATCGAGGACGCCGACAGCGACGGCGACGGCGCGACGAACCTCGACGAGCTGCAGCTCGGCACCAACCCCGGCCGCGCCGAGTCGCTGTGGAATCCGATCCCGACGCCGACGGGCCGCTCGGCTCACTACGATCTGGGCGAGTACGACGTCGCCTTCGCGTATCGCCGCGCGATGGTGCTGTACTGCGGACGCTCGCCGTCCTACGACGACCTCGCCGGGATCCGCGAGCTGGACGACGACGCGGCCACCGCCCGCCTGCACGACGATCTCGCGGCGTGCCTCGACGCACCGTACTGGCGCACGACCGGACTGCGCGAGCTCGCCGATCCCAAGGTCAAGCCGATCAAGTCGGTCGGCGCCGACACCACGGTGATCATCGAGGACTTCAAGGTCATCCTCGCGGATTACCACTGGGACTATCGGCTGTGGCGCTACTTGATGGCGGACGATCGCGACATGCGGGCGCTGCTCACCGCCCAGTACCACGTCGTCGAGGATGCGCAGACCGGGCTGCTCAGCCCCGTCGAGGGCACGATCCCGCGGCCCGATCCGCTGGCGATCGACGGCGGTCAGCCGCTTTCGCCCGAGCACCGCGCCGGCATGCTCACCACGCAGTGGTTCCTGATGTCGAACACGATGTTCAGCGAGCTGCCGCGCACCACCGCCGCGCAGGCGTATCGCGCGTATCTCGGCATGGACATCTCGAAGCACGAGGGCATCTCGCCGGTGGCGGGCGAGCCGGCAGACGTCGACGCTCGTGGCGTCGCGGCGCCGGCGTGCGCCCAGTGCCACAGCACGCTCGACCCGCTGGCGTACGTGTTCGCGAGCTACGAGGGCATCATCCTCGACGGCGGCAAGACCGGCACGTACGACCCCGAGCGACCGGCCAAGCTCATCGCGTCGTGGGACGACGCGCCGCGCGACTCGACGCTGTTCGGGCAGACGGTCAGCAGCGTCGTCGACTGGGGCCGCGCCGCGTCCGACAGCCCCGCGTTCGCGCGCTCGATGACGCTGACGCTCTACACCCACGCGCTCGGCCGCGCGCCCACGCCCGACGAGTCCGCGGCGTTCGGCGAGCTCGTCGATTCGCTGGCGGCCGACGGCTACTCCGCCAATCGCCTCATCCACCGCATCGTCGACACCGAAGGGTTCGGCACCCCATGACACGCACCACCGCAATCGATCGGCGCTGCGGCGCTTCGGCTCCGGGCCGCGGGCTCTTCAGCCTCGCCAACCGCGTGCTCGGCTACGTCGTGGCGATCACGTTCGCCGGGATCATCGGCTGCGGCGACGACGACCCACCGCCCGAAGAGGCCGCGGCCTCGACCCGCAATCATCTGCTGTGGAAGCGCGCGCACGCGGTCGAGCAGGACTTCGCGCGCGCCCTCGAGCTCGCGCCCGAGGCGGTGTGCACCGAGCTCGGCAGCCTGTCGTGCGTGCAGCGGGTCCACCTCGCGAGCCTCGGCGGGCACGACCCGTTCTCGCAGGGGCTGTATCGCCCGGTCGATCGGCCCCTGGTGACCACGCCGCTGGTGCTCGATCGCGTGGCGTTGGCCGCGTGTGGTCAGCGCGTCGCCCTCGACCGGGAGGGATCGGCGGTGGTGTTCACGGCGATCGATCTCGACGGCGAGGCGCCCGCGGCCGACTCCGCCGCCTACCGCGACACGGTCACCGCGCTGTACCGCCGCTTCCTCGCCCGCGATCCGGTGGACGCGGAGTTCGACGCGCTGACGGAGCTCCTCGTCGACGGCGACGGTGATCCCATCGCCGCCGACGAGTTCGCGACCCTGGCGTGCTTCACCGTCTCGACCACCGCCGAGTTCCTCTTCCTGTAGGACCCACGCCATGACGAACGCATCCTCCACTTCGCGTGACCGTCGTTCGCATCATCGTCGCGACTTCCTGCGCGGCGCGGCCGGTCTGCTCGGCGCCTCCGCGCTCGGCGGAATCGGTCGCGCGCGCGCCGACGAGCCCGCCGCGATCGGTGACCCCGATCGACGCCTGCTCTTCGTCGTGTGCGCCTCGGGCGGCGGCAGCATCGTCGACAGCTTCCTGCCCGTGGCGGTGAGCGAGGTCGGCGACGACGCGTTGGCCGATCGTCTGAACGCGTACCCCGACGATCTCGTGGTCCAGCCCGCCGGCAGCAACCTGCGGGCGGTGGCGCCGATCGGCTCGTACTTCGTGTTCGCCAACAGCTTCCCGCTGCCGACGTTCCTCGAGCGCCACTACCAGGACATGGTCGTGGTCGCCCACGAGGTCACATCGGTGAACCACGGCGTCGCGCAGAAGCGGGCGATGACCGGCGCGGGGATCCACGGCGGCCGCACGATCGCCGAGGCCGTCGCCGCACGGCACGGCATCGGCCTGCCGCTGCCCAACGTCAACATGGCCACCGGCGGCTACGTCGAGCCCGGCGACGACGCGACGCTGCCCGCGTACGCGCGCTCGGAGCTCGTGACCGACCCGATGATGTTCGCGCTGTCGACCCACGGCTCGCGCGGCGTGCTTGGTGCGCCCGACGACGCCGGCATCGCCCGCGCCCGTGCGGTCCGCGAGCGCCTCGACGCGGTCAGCCCCTTCGGTCAGGCGTTCCGCGACGCGCCGCTGCGGCAGGACTACCTGTCGGGCCGCGCCGATCTGTCGCCGCGGCTCGAGCAGCTCGATCTGATCACCAAGCTGATGCTGCGCCCGCAGGGCGATCTGCCCGCGGAGTACGGCCTGTCGTCGTCACCGATCCAGGCGCTGCTGCCCGAGACCTTCGGCCACCTCACCACGGACAAGTGGGAGCAGCAGGCGGCGCTGGCGTTCCTCCTGGCATACTTCGGCCTGTCGGCGTCCAACACCATCTCGCTGGACTTCGAGCCCGCCTTCCACGACGACGAGGTGGTCGGCACGCCGTTGGCCTTCGACTACTCGCACAGCAACCACCGCATCGGTCAGAACGTGATGTGGGGCCGCCTGATGCTCGTGCTCGACGGGTTGATCTCGCTGCTGAAGACCACGGACTACCTCGGCGATCCGAGCCTGGGCAAGATGTGGGATCGCAGCCTGATCTACGTCGCCACCGAGTTCGGCCGCGACAAGCGGCGCCCCGAGGGCAGCAACGCGTGGGGCAGCGCGCACCACCTCAACAACGGGAGCCTGTTGGTGTCGCCGCTGCTGCGCGGCAACCGGGTGTTCGGCGGGGTGGATCCGAAGACCCTGCTGACGTATGGGTTCGATGGGGCGACGGGGGAGGCGGATCCGGGGGCGATCAAGCGCGAGGGGGATGTGTATAGTTTGATCGCGCAGACCTTTGGGATCGAGTTCGCGGAGCGACGGGAGATGGGCGGGTTGATCCGGTAGATCGCGAGGATCGAACGGCCGCGTGCAACCTCGCGCCCGCGGCCGCGTCCTGTCCTCGATGGTCCGCCCCGCTACCGACCCGTCCGAGCAAGCCGCCGCCCGTCGTCACGGCCGCCGCACGATCCTCATCGGACTGGCCGTGGAGGCCGTCACCCTGGGCATCGTCGCGATCTCGGCCTTGGTCGAGGCAAAGGACTCCATGATCGCCGGCACAGCCTTCCTCCTCGGCTGGATCGTGACCGGGTTCGGTGTGGGGGAGAGCCTGTTCGGCAACCGCCTACGGCTGGTGACGATGTTGCTCGCGCTGCTCATCGGCATCGCCGGGATCGTCTTCAACTTCTGGGTGATCCACCAGCTCGGCTACGACCTGAAGGCGAGCTAGCAGCCGGCCGCACTACGCTGGAGTTCGCCGTTGCCCACGGTCCAGCCTACGCTCGCGACCATGCAGTCGGAGTGGCGCATCGCCTCGTTCTCGGCGGAGCGGGGCTTTGGTCAGGTCCGGAGCGACGAGACGGGTGAAGACGCCCGATTCGACGTCGAGGTGTGGTGGCCGGGCGACCCAGTGGTTTGCCGTGCGATGCAGGACTCCGAGCAACGGCGGCATCTCCTGCTGCCCCGCGTGGGAGAGCCGGTCGACGTGGAATGGGCGATCTCGCGTCGTGGCGACCGCGTGCCCGGTGCTGTGCGACGGCTCGAGCAGGCGGTCGAGATCGGGGTTCGGCTGCCGTTTCGTGCGTGGTTCGCTCGCCTCGCCGCCCAGGTCCCGGCGCTCGGCGGATGGAACGACGCGCGCTGGCAGGACTTCGACGTCATGGATCTCTCGGAGGCGAGAGACTCGGACGAGTCCCGTCCACCCGAGGCGCACATGGCCGTGCTCGCCACGGTGCGCGAGAGCATCGCGGACGCACCCGCGGGCGAGCTCGCATGGCTCTCACTCGACGAGGCACCTGGCGCGATCGCGGTGGAGGCCGCGTGGGGAGATGGGCAGGTGTTCGTCTTGCTGCCCGCCGTGCTCGTGCAGCGGCTGGTGGACGAAGGGCTGGTCGTGCCTGTCGCCGACGAATAGCAGCCGTCCAGGCCCCCGGTCGCACGCGGTCGGTCGAATTGTTGCGACGGTCTGCGGCCGTGTCGCGTCGTGAGGAGCCGAGCCCGCCCTTGCTGCGGCGGCAGACCCAGGACAGCCATGCAACCTCGACGATCCGCGGCCTACGCCGCGCTGTGTGCTTCGCTCTGTCTCTTCGCATCGATCGCCACGCCAGCCTGTGACAGCCCCGGTGGTGGAGACGGCGGTGGTGGCGACGGCGCCGACGGTGGCGGCGAGGGCGGCGACCCGACGGCCGGAGGTGGTGGCGGCGCCTCGTCGTCCGAGCAAGGTCAGTGCAAGGACTCCTGCAACCAGCTCAAGTTCTTCGACTGCAACGACGCGGCGGACCATGCCGCGTGCTTCGTCGCCTGCGAAAACGCATCGAGCTCGCAGATCGAGCTGTTCGTGTCGTGCGTGCAGGCCGACACCTGCGATCCCGAGTGCGCGACCGATCTCGTCGGCGCCGCGACGCCGCCCTCGGGCGAGGGCGGCGGTGAGGGCGGCGGTGAGGCAGGTGGCGAAGGCGGTGGTGGCACGACCTGCGTCGACGCGTGCAACGGCTTCATCGCCGACGGCTGCGCGCCACCGGCCGACTGCGCCGGCTTGTGCGCGACGCTCAGCGCGCTCGAGCAATCGTTCGTGACCTACTGCCTCGATCGCGCCGAAGGTTGTGTGCTGCCCGAGGAGTGCGCCGGCCTCTTCGACATCGACCTCGACGATGGCGGCGGCGAGGTCGGTGGCGGCGAGGTCGGTGGTGGCGCCACCGACGAGGGGTGCCTGGGCGCGTGCGACCAGATGCTCTTCTTCGATTGCATCGATCCCGTCCAGCACGCGACGTGCCGCGACACCTGCGAGATCGCGAGCGACGAGAGCATCGGCACGTTCATCGGCTGTGCGCCGACGTGCAGCGACGACGCGTGCCTCACGGTGTTCCTCGACGCGCAGTAGCCTCGGCACGCGCCCGGCTTCGACGTTGCCGCCGCCTCTTCAAGCGAGGATCTCGTCGATCACCGCATTCGGCGCCCCGTCGCGATCCTCCCCGAACGACGCCACGTCCAGCTCGAAATACCGATTCAGGATCGTGAAGTGCAGGTCCCGCAGCTGCCGATCCTCGGGGTACACCGGCAGCACGACGTTCTGGTCGTGCACGAACGTGTCCCCGCCACCGATCAACACGATCGGCAGGTCGGCGGCGTCGTGGTCGTCGCTGTGCATGCCACAACCGAGCAGGATCAGCGTGTTGTCGAGCATCGTGCCGTCGCCCTCGGGGATCGCGTCGAGCATGCCCGCGAGCTCGGCGGTCTTGCGCACGAACCACTGCGAGATGCTGGCGTAGGCGTTGTTGAGCGGATCGGCGTTGTGCTGCGCGCCGTCGTGGTAGTTGAGGCTGCCCTGGGTGCCGCCGAAGTCCTCGATCGTGACGTGGCTGTACTCGAACGGGCTGCGGGCGTCGTCGAGCATGTGGCTGATCACGCGGGTCAGGTCGCACTGGAACGCCATGACGATCAGCTGGTTCATCACGTCGGCGTGCGCCTCCCGCTGGTACTCGCCGCCCTCGATCGGCGCCCCGTTCTGGCTGGCCTCGCCCTGCTGCTCCTGGTCGGAGTCGGCGACGTGGAACGGCGGGTCGGTCAAGGGTACGCAGCCGGGGACCACGTCGAAGTCGCCCATCTCGCCGGTGAGGATCTCGAGCTCGCGGACGCGGGCCTCGAACTGCTCGACGACCAGCGCGTCCGAGCGGCTCAGCTTGCCCTTCAGCGCCGCGCTCTCGGCGAGGAACTCGTCGAGGACGCTCGCCTCGAGCCGCGGATCGGCGCCGCTGGTCGGGTCGCTCGGCTTGGCCCACGGGATCAAGTCCTCGAACACCTCGCGCGGGCTCACCACGCGACGCAGCGGCTCGGTGGGGGACGTGCCGTCGCTGGGCCGCCACGACATCGATTGGTTGTAGTGCCACGGACGGCCGTCGAAGAAGCCGGGGAATGTGCCGAGCCCCACCTGCAGCGACGCGATGGGCGTCGCGAACCCAGCGCGCTCGACGACGACCTGGTCGACCGACACCCCGTTGCGCTGCTCGTGCGCGTCGGCGTCGGTGCACGTGAGGTACGCGGCGGCGCAGCGCGCGTGGCTCGGCTCGACCTGCCGGGTGTCCTGCATCGCGCGGTAGTTGCCGAGGTTGCGGATGTGGATGACCTTCGACTTGAGCGCCTGCAATGGCGACAGGACCTTCGACAGCGCCCACTGGTCGCCGACGCCGGAGGTCTCGAGCCCGGTCCACCAGTGCTGCGACGCTCCGTTGGGGAAGAAGATCGGCAGGAACCGCTTGACCGGCTCGCCCGCGCCGCGTGCCGAGCGTGGCGACATGCTGGCGAGGAACGGCAGCGCGAGGCATGCACCGCTCGCCGCGCGCAGCACGTTGCGCCGCGACATCAGATTCGCCCGGGTCTGCAGTCGCCTCGCGGCGTCACGTCGTCTCGTCATGATCAGGTCCCCTCCTCGTCGACTTCGCCGCGGCGGAATCGGAATGCATCGCTGGTGACGACGAGCGCCACCAGCTCGCGGATCGATCCCGCGGCCCAGGCCTCGTCGAGTCGGTCGCGCAGGTCCAGATCATCGCCGCGCGGCGTGCGTCGCAGCGCATACGAGAGCAGCTTCTCGGTCGGGCAGTGCAGGAACGTCGGGTCGGCCGCGACGCTGTGCGCGAGCTGCTCGAGCCCCTCGATCGGCGTGCCCTGGTAGTCGGCGGTCGCGTCGATCACGTGGCCGTTCTCGTAGGTGTCCCGCCACTGCCCGATGACGTCGAAGTTCTCGAGGGCCAGGCCGATCGGATCGAGCAGGTTGTGGCAGCCGGCGCAGTCCGGCGATGCGCGGTGCTGCTCGAGGCGCTCGCGGATCGACGGGAACTCCGTCTCCGCGCCGTCGACCGGCTCGAGCTCGGGCACGCCCGGCGGCACCGACAGCGCGATGCACTGCAGCGACTCGAGCACGATCTTGCCGCGCAGCGTCGGCGCGGTGCGGTCGCCCCGCGAGGTGTACGTCAAGAAGCCTGCGAGCCCGAGGAACCCGACACGCTCGTCGGGGTGATCCTCGACGCGCATGTTGCCGTCGTCCGGCGCCGGCATGCCGTAGTGGGCAGCGAGGCGGGGCGTCACGAAGTTGAGATCCATGGTGAGGAACTCGGACCACGGCGCCTCGGCGTCGGTGAACTCCTGCAGGTAGGCCTCGATCTCGGCGCGCATGTCCTGGCCGAGCTCCGGCGACCAACTCGGATAGGCGCCGACGTCGATCAGCGACGATTGGGCGTCGAGCAGCGGCAGTCGCACCCACGACTCGAGGAACGATCGACGGAACTGCACCGCCCGGGGATCGTCGAGCATGCGCTCGGTCTGCTCGAGCAGCGGATCGTCCTCGAGGATCGTGCCGTCGGCCGCGGCGGCGAACAGCGCGTCGTCGGGCATCGAGTTCCACAGCGCATACGACAGCCGATTCGCCAGCTCGTACGCGCCGAGTCGGTGGGGCGTGAGGTCGGCCGGATCGGGATCGATCTCGACGTGGAAGACGAAGTGCGGAGAGCCGAGGAACATGCGCACGAGCAGCGCGAGCGCCTCGTCGACGGTCGCACCGACCTCGACCGCGTCGTGGTAGCGCCCCTCGAGCCGGTCGATCTCCGCCTCCTCCAGCGGCCGACGCCATGCCCGCTGACCGAAGCTCGTGATGATGCCGCGAACGCACTCGGCGTCGTCGGCCCCGCCCGGCGTGCACGTCACGACGCGGGCGCGCGCGTCGGGAGCGGCGAAGACCTGCGCGGCGACGTCGCGGGCGTGGACGATGTAGCCCTCCGCGAGGTCCGCCGGGATGTCGCGCAGCAGGTCGGCTTGGTTGGCGAAGCCGGCCCCGGTGCCGCCGCGGATGAACTCGGCGTCCGCGAAGGTGACACCGAACAGATCGCGCAGCGTGTTCTCGTACTCGACGCGCGTGAGGCGATGCAACGCCATCCGACCGACGTCCTCGTCGGTGGACGGCATGTCGTCGACGCCGCCCGTGCTCGTTTCGGCCCCTTCGGCCCCTTCGGCCTGGGACGCCGCGCCCGCACCTTGGTAGCAACCGCCGAGCGCGAGGAGCCCGAGGATCGTCGATCGAGTCGAGTCGCGAAGTGGCATGACGTTCGAGTTCCGGTTGGTGGGTGGGGCGGCATCACTGCGGCAGGCGCAGGTCGAGCACCGCATCGACGGCGTCGCGCGGCAGGGCAAACGGCAGCCCGGGCAGCAGCGTCGCCACCGCGGCGGGGATCTGCAGGGGATGCACGACGGCGAGCTGGACGGTCCGCGCCTCGGCGTCCATCAGGATCAAGAAGTAGCGATAGCCCTGCGTCGGGCGGCGGAACGCCGCGCCGGGGCCCTGCATCGGGCTCGCCTCGGCCCCCGAGGCGGCCTCGGCGTCGAGCGCCTTGTCGATGAGATCGACCTCGGGACCGAGCGCGGCGACATCGCATTGCGCCCCGCACGGGCCTTCGCCGACATAGCCGGCGTAGCCGAAGAAGTTGGTGCTGAAGACATCGAGGTTGCGGAACTCGTTGTTGTCGTTCACGACCTCGAACACGTTGAATTGTCCGCACCCGTCGCCGAGCCACCATTCTTCGGGGTTCTTGGCGTAGCACTGACAATCCGAGAACGCGCCTGCGCGCGCGAGCTCGCCGAGGCTCAGGCCCATCCACGGCGCGTCCCACCAATTGCCGCCGCTGCCCTCGGAGCACGGCTCGCCGACGGCGCGTTGGTCGACGTGGGGCATCGTCGCGAGGACGACGAAGAGCTTGGATCCCTCCCAGCCGAGGTGCTGAGGATCCGACGAGGGCGGGCAATACGGCTCGCTGCCCGCGCCGCACGGAAAGTCGCGATCGGTCGCGACGTCGACGAGGCACTCGGTGCCCACCGCGCCCGTGAACCCGCCCTCCCCGGTGACGGCGTCGCCGTGGAAGGCAAAGCCATCGCGGCCCTGCGCCGAGCCCTGCGTCCACCCCGACACCAGCCGCCACTCCCCCGCATCGGCGCCCTCGGGTCGGTACACCGCGAGCTGCTTCACCAACATCGGCCCGCGCAGGGTGAGCACCAGATCCTCGTCCCACGGCGTCAGTCGATCGCCCGCGACCTCGTGCCGCGCCATGCAGCACCCATCGGCCTCGTAGGCGTCGCACGGGCCGACCGCCGGATCGCGGCGGCTCGGGTACCACCCGGCCGCGCCGATCGGCGCGAACGTGATCGTGCCGCCGTTCGACGGATCGTCGAGCTCGCCCTCGTCGAACTCCGCGGGGCCGAGGCCGTCGTCGTCGCCGGTGTCTGTCGTACCGTCCGCGGAGCCACCGTCGCTCGGGTCACTCGATCCCGAGGCGGCCGAGCTCGCGGCCGCGCTCGTCACCGTCGCCCCGCTGCTCGACGCGCTGTCGGCCGCGCCCGTGGTCACGCCCACGCCCCCATCCGGTGTGGCCGCCGGATCGGAGCAACCGAGCCACGCGACGAGGTGCAGCGCCCCCACGGCTCGGGCGCTTCTCATATCGCGATCGGTTCGGGCGCTGCCCATCGGGGCCCAGTTCCGCCAGGCCCCGCGGACGGCTCACGCACGGCGATTTTTTCGTCCGCGACCCGAGCTCGCGCCTCGCGTTCGCCGCAGCCGCGCGGGCAGTGCGGCCATGCTCACGCGATCGGCGGTCGCAGGAAGTGAACCGCGCGCCGCAGCACCGACAAGCGCAGGCTGGCGCGCTCGCCGGGCTGCACCAACCCCGAGTCACCGCTCCACAGCTCGCCGTCGACGTGGAGGTCGTGCACGTCGCACTCGAGCTCGACGCGATCGGCCGACACGACCTCGAGGTCGGGCGCGGCACGATCGCCGCTGCGCAGCGCCTCGAGGTAGCGCACCAGCGCGGCGCGGTGATCCGGCCCGACCAACACGACGTGGAGCCGGCCGTCGTCCACCGCTGCCGCCGGCGCGAGGCCGAGCCGCGGACCGATCGTCCAGACGTTGAGGACCTCCGCGAGCAGGTACTCGCCGCTCCGGTCGACGCCGTCGATCGCGGCAATCATCGATTGGCAGAACCGATGGGCCGAATCGATGGCCGGGTCCACCGTGTCAGAATCGGATCGACCGTGTCAGGATCGCACGCCAGTGGAAACCCTGAGCTCGGTTCGGACCGCGTCGCGCTACGCGTCCTTGGCGTCCCCCTTCGCATCGTCCTTCGGGAGGCGACCCACGAGCTCGCGGAGCTCTCGCTCGAGCGTGCCGCCGAGCTCGGAGAGCTGCTCCTTCGCCCGCCCCGTCGCCTGCTTCGCCTTCTCCTCGAGCTCGTGGAGCTTGTGTTCGGCCTTGGCCCACGCGTCCTTGGCCTCGAGCCCTGCGAGGTGGATGCGCACGCGGATCTGGTCCGCGAGCTGCCGGAGGCCGGGGAGGATCGCGTCGTTGTCGTCACCGGATGTCGTGGTCATCGGCCGCAGTGTGCGACGCGAGTCCGCTCGGTCAAGACGCCGGTTGCCTCGGCGGGCCGCGCCCGTGCGCACGCCGTGACGTGATCGCACGTGCGTCACGACCCCGGTCCTGACGCACGTCATCACGCGCGGCCGGCGGTTGCCGCGGGTCCGCTGGGTGACACCTTGTCGACGCCGAAGTCGCCGCGTGCGACCGGCGGAGGACGACCACCATGTTCCGCGCCAGCTCCCCGATCACCGCAACGACTCTCTTCACCCTGGTCACACTGGGCACCCTCGCGATCGGCTGCGACAGCCCATCGGAGAAGCAGGCCAACGAACGCAGCGAAGCCAAGAAGGAGGTCGCCGATGCTGGCAAGGACGCCAAGAAGGAGATCGCCGAGGCCAAGAAGGATCTGAACGAGGCCCAGGTCGAGTACGGCGAGAAGGTCGGCGAGGCGCAGAAGGAGATCGCCGACAAGGTCGTCGAGGGCAGCAAGGAGGTCACAGCCGCCGACAAGGAGGCCGCGAAGGCGAACGCCGCGGACCGCTACACCCGGTTCGAGATCCTGAAGGACGAGACCGAGGCCGCGTTCGCCACCCGAGCCGAGGGCGCCCTGGCCACGCTGAAGACCGA
The DNA here is from genome assembly GCA_044344875.1 of Nannocystaceae bacterium. Taxonomy (GTDB): domain Bacteria; phylum Myxococcota_A; class Polyangia; order Nannocystales; family Nannocystaceae; genus Xiheibacterium. Next base: position 109,044 of record JBIJCC010000020.1, on the reverse strand, counting down.
CCTCGACGCGGCGCGCAAGCGTTCGACGGCGAGCGGCGCCGCCAAGGACCTCACCAACGACGTGGGCGAGGCGAGCACGGCCATCGACGAGGCGACGAAGCACCTCAACGATCTGCGCGCCAAGAAGGGCAAGTTCTTCGACGAAGGCCGCATCGGCGTGGGCACGAAGATCAACGAGGCCCAGCGCGAGCTCGGCGAGGTGTACGTGGCGCTCGCCGACGCGAAGATGTGAGCCCCCGCGGGAACGACCACGGCCCCCGATCGCACCTCTGTGCGGCTGGGGGCCGTCGCGTTGGTTCCTCCGAACGGCGCGAGGATCGCCCGCGCGGCCGCGCTCGGCGGGCGAGCGCGCACGCCTCGAGCGGTCGCTGATCCGCGGGATCTCGCGGCCCTACGCTCGGCACGCGGGTTGCTCAACGGGTCGGCATGGCCAGACGCACGACCCGCGCTCGACGCCGTCCGACGACCCGGTCGTCGGCGAACTCCGTGTGCATCGCGGATCTGCTGCACCCGGTCGAGCTCGCCGAGCTCGAGCGGATGCTCGACGGGGACGCAGACGTCCGCGCGAGGCTCATCGAGCTGCTCGCGGAGCACGAGTTCGACGCAGCGATGTTCGAGATCGAGGTGGTGGGCGGCCGTGTGCGCCTGCTCGGATCGGTCGGCGATCGGGTCACTGCGCTGCTGGTCGAGGATCTCGCGTGGTCGATGCCCCAAGTGCGGGCCTGCGACAACGCGCTGCGCGTCGACGAGTTCGGCGCATGGAGTCGAGCGTCCTGATCCCGCGCTCGCGAGTACGACCTTCCACGGGCAACCGCACGACGGCTGCAGAGGACACTGCCATGGCTTCCATCGCAACACGAAGAACTCCCGACCACTCACGGCGACGGGAGCCACGCTCGAGCTTCGACATGTACCTCGAGGCGACCGGCGACTACGATCTGCTCACGGCCGACGCCGAACGGGCGCAGCTGTGCGCCATCGTGGAGCTGCGGCGCGCGCGGTGGCATGCGCTGCTCGGCGCGCCGACGCTCGACACCGTGCGCGCGTGGATCCTCTCCACGGCGGCCGACACCGCGCGCCCGCCCGAGGCGGTCGCGCTGCTGCGTGAGCGGTGGCAGAGCAAGCGTGACACCGAATGGCAGCGCGACGCGGTCGCGGTGGCCGTCGACGCGCTCGACCTCGACGGCGCGCTGGCCGATCGGCTCGAGGCGGTCATCGCCGCGGACCCGCGCTTCACCGCAGCGTGTGATGTCCCGGCGCTGCAGATCGGGGCCGAGCACCGCCGCGCCCGCAACCGGTTCGCGTGCAGCAATCTGCGGCTCGTCGTCCGCATGGCGTCGCGCCACGCCGACGGACGCATGTCGCTCGCCGACCGCGTGCAGGAGGGCAACCTCGGGCTGCTCATGGCGGTCGGGCGCTTCGACCCCGAGCGCGGCTACCGGTTCTCGACCTACGCCGCGTGGTGGATCCGCTTCGCCATCACCCGCGCGCTGGTGAACCGTGGCCGCAGCGTGCGCATCCCCGCGCACCTGCACGCGATCGTCGGCCAGGCGCGACGGGCCGAGCAGGCCCTGCGCGCCGAGCTCGGACGCGAGCCCGAGCTCGACGAGATCGCCACGGCGATCGACGTCCCCCTCGAGAAGCTCATCGACGCCCGCGAGGCGATGGAGACCCGCATCGTCGCCCTCGACGAGCCCGGTCGAGAGGACGGCGCCCTCGGGCCGGCGCTCGTCTGCAACGGCGCCGCCGAGCGTGACGCCGCGATCGACGAGCGGCGCAACCTCGCGGTCACCAGCGAGGTCTTCGACGTCCTCGACCCGATGGAGCGAGACATCATCGAGCAGCGCTTCGGTCTCCGGGGCGCGGAGGTGATGACGCTCGGGATGCTCGGCAAGCGCTACGACCTGTCGCGCGAGCGCATCCGCCAGCTGCAGAACCGAGCGCTCGACAAGCTGCGCGTCGCGGTCGTCTCGAGCCCCGTCGGCGCGACCACGTACGCGTGACTAACCGCGGGCGCCGAGGGCTCGAACCCAGCCGCGTTGCTCGGCGTACCACGACTGGCCCACCAGCACGAACGGGCGTCCGAGGCGCTGCCCAGCGTTCATGGTGTAGCCGAACGCGGTCAGGCCACTGGCCAGCACCGCGAGCCGCCAGTCGTCGCCCTGCTTGCGCCACACGGAGGCGACGTGGAGCCCGAGCTGCTCGGCGTCGACCACGTCGATCTCGAGGAGGTCACCGCGGACCAACATCGTGGCGTGCACCGCGATCGGCTGGATGCGCCGCAGGTCCGGCACCGCCTCGATGACCGGGTCGAGCCGGGTCAGGTGGATGATCGCCGGGCGGACGTCCTCGAGCGTCGCGTGGCTGTCCATCCGTAGCTCGCCCTCGGCGTAGCGCACGGTGGTGTCGCGCACGCGCACCCAGGTGCCGTCGCTCTTGCCCCGATCGGTGCGAAGCGAGAGTGCATCGGTCCGCGCCCCGAGCCCGTCGGCGACGAGCTCGCCGGCCTCGTCGCGAACGCGCCCCTGGGCCCGCACGCTCGCGCCGATGTGGACTGACCCAACCGCGAAGACCGCCGCATCGAGGGCCGCGTCGAGGTGCACGATCGGGATCTGGTCGGCCGCGATGTCGAGCCGTGCGTGCCCCCGCGCGCTGCCCCGCGTGAACGCCCACGTATCCGGGGGCGCGAGGCGCGACAGCCGGCGGAGGTCCTCCGCGACGACCTCCTCGGTCTGCGCGTGCGTCCGCTCGAGCGTCCACGCCCGCGTGAGATCGCCGTGCGCGACGATGACGAAGCCGCGCACGGCCGCGGTCTCGGCCAGCGTCACGCCGTCGTGCTGCAGGCGCGCGTCGGTCAGCGTGACGGTCGCGCTGGGACGCCCGTCGTCTTCGATCGCGAGCACGAGATCGGCTTCGCTGCGCAGCATGGAGGTCGAGGGGCCGAGATCCGCGCGCGTGGTGTGGTGGTGCACCCGGCCGCCGGGCACGAGCACACCGTCCCGCGCGGCGACGTCGATCGCGATCGGGCCGGGATCGCCCGCGACGATGCCGTCCAGCTGCGGCCACCAGATCGCGAGTCCGCCCGGGTCGGCGAGCTCGCCCGCACCGCGGTAGTCGAACGACAACGCCGCGGTCAACGCCCCGGGCTCCGCGGCCCCGAGATCCACCGTCGCGATCGACAGCGTGCCGTCGCCGACCAACGACCGCACCGCCGCGTGGGGTCCGAGCCACAGCACCGCGCCGTCGGGCTGCACGACGGTCGGCGTGACCGTGAACGGGCCGGCGTCGGTCCAGTGCAGGCCGCCGTGGACGTGGCCGCCCGGCTCGAACGCGAACTCGTCGATCCACAGCGCGTCGACGTCGGCGCGCACGTCGTCGAGATCCACCGTCCATGCCTCGGCGGAGGATGGCGCGGGCTTCGGCGTGCTCGCGCGGCGCTGCGGCGGCGTACCGTCGAACGGGGGATAGGCCGCGATCGCGGGGTCGTTTGCGTGCGCGGCGTCGAGCTTGACGCGGTACTCGGCGCGGACGCCGGTGGCGTCGATCGACTGGAAGTGGGCCCGACGCTCGAACAGCGACAAGAGCCGCAGGTCGACCACGGCCGCGTCGACCCGCAGGTCGAGCTGGTAGCTCGCCCCGTCGATCGTCAGGTGGGCGTCGTGCACATGCACCTGCGTGGGCCACACGAGCCAGGCGAAGCCGTGCGTCAGCGTCGTCGCGCCATCGTCGCGGGTGACGATGGCCTCGACCGCTCCGGTCCACAGCATCACGTTGCCCGCGAGCACGAACAGCGGCAGCGGCAGCGCCACGGCGATCACGGTGCGGCGAAACCAAGGGCGGTGGACGGTCTCGCGGAACGGACGCACGCGCCCGGCAGAGCACATCGCGTGCCTGGTCCGCGACGGGGGAATTCAGCCAACGCCCGAGACGGCACGTCACTCGGCGCTGGGGCGCGACCGCCCACTGTGGCGTGCGTGCGCGGCGACTCCAGGCTGCGCTATGCTGGGATCTCGATCGCCGCCGTGCCCGCAAGCGAGAGGTCCACACCCGGCGCGACGCCGAACCTCGACCCGCGGTCCGACGGCTCGCTGGTGACGCTGACCGCGGAGGGGAAGCGGCGCGCGCCACGGCAGCCGGCGCCCGCGCGTGGACGCTCGGGCACACGACGGCCTGGCGATCGGGTCGGGCGCTACACCCTGCTCGAGGCCCTCGGCCGCGGCGCGATGGGTGAGGTCTTCGCCGCCCGCGACGACGAGCTCGGTCGTGACGTCGCGATCAAGCTCCTGCTCGCGCCGGCGTCGGAGGGTGTCGACCTCCGCCGACGCGCCCGCCTGCTCCGCGAGGCCCAAGCGATCGCCGCGATCTCGCACCCCAACGTGGTCGCGGTGTTCGACGTCGGCGTCGACGGGCAGGACGTGTACATCGTGATGGAGCGGATCGACGGCGTGGATCTGCGGCGCTGGCAGAACGCCGGGCCCCGGCCGCTGCCCGCCGTCCTGGACGTCATGCACCAGGCTGCCCTGGGCCTCGCGGCGGCCCACGCGGCGGGCATCGTGCACCGCGACTTCAAGCCGGCGAACGTGATGGTCGCGCGGGACGGTCGGGCACGCGTGCTCGACTTCGGCCTGGCGCGCGCGGGCGAGTCGACCGGTGACGATGCCGAGCGATCCGATCCGGCGGCGCCCTCGATCACGCGGACCGGCGAGCGGCTCGGCACGCCGGCATACATGAGCCCCGAGCAGCACCTCGGTTTGCCCACGGAGGCCGCGAGCGATCAATTCTCCTGGGCGGTCGCGATGCACGAAGCCGTCTTCGGCGTGCGCCCGTTCGCCGGCGAGACCTCGGCGCAGATCGGCGCGGCGGTGGTCCAGGATCGCCGCGTCCCGTGGCCGCGGAACCATGGCGCGCCGCCGTGGCTGCTCGCCCTGCTCGATCGGGCCCTCGCGGCCCGCCTCGAGGATCGCTTCCCGAGCATGGCCGCGCTCGCGACCGCGATCGAGCGCGGACGCGGACGCGGGCGCAAGCGCTGGCTCGGTGCGTCGGTGGCCGCGCTGACCGTCGGACTCGCCGTCGTGCTCGCATCTCCGCGTTCGCCGTCGAACCGCGGGGCCGGTTGCGACCCCGCCGACCTCGCCCCGGCCGCGAGCCTCGATCGCGACGCGCGGGAGCAGATCCTCGCAGCCTACGGGGAGGGCGACGACGGCCATGCGGTGGTGGAACGCCTCGAGCGCGCGAGCGCCGAGATCGACGCGGCGCGCCGCGGGACGTGCGACGCCCACGCCGACGGGCAGCTCTCGGACGACGCGCTCGCCGCCCGGCTCGCGTGCGTCGCCGATCACCGTCGACACCTCGACACGTTCGCGCGCGTCGTGGGACGCTCGGGCGGAGCCGCGCTCGAGCATGCCCGCGAGGCGATCGTATCGCTGCCCTCGGCGAGCGCGTGCTCCGAGGGCACGGCGCCGGCGATGCTCCCCGACGATCCGCTCCTCGCTTCGCAGGTGCTCGAGCTCCGCGCGCGGCTGGCCGAAGCGACGGTGTATCGCCAGCTCGGCCGCGGCGAGACGGCGTACTCGCTGGCGCGCGACGTCGAGGCGCAGGCGCAGCGCCTCGACTACCGACCGCTGCTGGCCGAGGCACGGCTCTCGTACGGAGAATCGGCCTCGAGCGAGGGCGACCTCGCGCTGGCCGAGCAGCTGCTCCGGGACGCCGCGTGGCTGGCCGAGAGCCTCGGCCACGATCGCGTGCTGGTCGAGGCCAGCACCGAGCTGGCGTGGCTGCGCGTCGTGGCACTGGAACACTACGACGAGGTCGATTCGCTGATCTCCGCCGCCGAGGCCGCCGCCGATCGCCTGGGCGACCCGGGCTACCACGTGATCCTGCTCAACGTCCGCGCCGCCGCACAGGGCGCCCAGGGTGATCGCGCCGGTGCGATCGCGACGTTGCGGGAGGTCGTGGCATCGCTGCGGCGCGAGGCCGACGAGGACGCGAACCTCCCGAACGCGCTGCACAACCTCGGCAACAACCTCCTGATGCACGGCGAGATCGACGCCGCCACCGCGAGCTACACCGAGGCGCTGGCGATCACGCGCCGACTCTACGGCGAGGATCACCCGGAGAGCCACGGCCTGCGTCAGGCACTGGCCGACGCTCGACTCATGGCCGACGACTTCGCCGCGGCGATCCCCGCGTACGAGGAGGTGCTGCGGTTCCGCGAGCGCGCGTACGGTCCCCGAGACCCTCGGCTCGCGACGACGCTCAACAACCTCGGGCACGCCCACGTGGAGCTGGGCCACGCCGAGGACGGTCGTGTCGCCCTGGAGCGCGCGCTGGCCCTGAAGCAGGCGGCCGAGGCCGGTCCGGCATCGCTCGCCAACACGGAGGTGATGCTCGGGCGGGCGTACGCCGATCTCGGTCGCATCGAAGATGGGCTGGTGATGCTCGGGCGCGCCGCGGTGCACCGCAGCGACGTGGCCGCCGATCAGATCAAGGCGATCGAGGTCGCCGACGCGATCGAGTCGGCGCTGGCGCGTCAGCCCGCGGATCGGCCGCTGTCCACGGGCGCGCGCGAGGTCGTCGCCGCAGCGGCCAGGCGCGCGACGCTGGCGGGCGACGGGGCCCGCGCGGCGCGGCTCGGTGCCCTGGTGCGGTGACGGTGGTCGCGGCCGTCGCCTCAGCGCTCGCCGATCCACGGCCGCGTCCCGGCGACCTCGTCGATCTGCGCCTCGAGCTCGCGGAAGGCGGTCAGCGGCGCGCAGTCGGTGCCGTGATCATCGACGACCCGCGCGTCGACGCCGGTCCCCGTGAGGGTCACGACGACGGTGGGCGAGTCGCTGAACACGTGCGGGCAGACCGGGTGATCGGCCCGCTCGTCGTCGGGCAGGATCCCGAACGGCGCGGCGGCAACCGCCTGCCACAGCTGCGAGAACGCGGCGACGGGGATCTTCGCGGTGGCGTCACCGAGCGTCGCGACGTGGCGCTCACCGTGCCATCGGACCTCGCCGTCGGCGGTGAGCACCACGCGATAGATCGCGCACGGGCCGTAGCACGCGCCGCGGGCGAGCTCGATGCGCGCGTCGTCCGGCAGGGGTGCGGGCCCGGTGTCGCGGGCCGACTCGCGCGGGATCGTCGGCTCCGGGCGAGCCACGACGGGCTCGGGCGCCGGGGCCTCGGGTTCATCCGCATCCGCCCGGCTCGCGCAGGCCGAGAAGAGGAGCACAGCGACGCATCGCGTGGCGGGGATCCGGCGCATCAGCACGCTGAACACCCTGCGTCGCCGGGAACTTACAGGTCCCGTCCCGCGGCGATCGCCCGCGCGTGCCGAGCGTGGTAGAGCCAGTGCATGGGTCGAATGGGCTGGAGTGCAGTGGTTCTGGGAGTCCTCGGGTGCGGGCCGGTCGTCGGCAACGCCGGGAGCGACGGTGACGGGCCCATGGGCAGCACCGGCGAGGGCGCCGGCACCTCGACGGTGCCGATCACGGACGGCAACCCCACCACGGACCCGACCCAGGACCCCACGCAGGACCCGACCCAGGCGACGACGATCGATCCCGATCCGACCGTCGATCCCGACACCGGCTCGTCGGAGGACGGCGCGACCTTCATCGACCCCGACCCCCCGTGCTTCGCCCATTGCACCTACGAGTGCGATCTGTGGACGCAGGACTGCGGCGAGGGCGAGAAGTGCATGCCGTGGGCGAACGACGGCGGCTCGACGTGGAACGCCAAGCGCTGCTCGCCCGTCGCCGAGAACCCGGGCCAACCCGGCGACCCGTGCACGGTCGAGGACAGCGGCGTCAGCGGCATCGACACCTGCGACCTCGGCGTCATGTGCTGGAACGTCGACCCGGAGACCAACACCGGCACCTGCGTCGCGATGTGCACCGGCAGCGAGGCCGACCCGAGCTGCGCGGCCGCGTGCGATCGCTGCATCATCACCAACGACGGCGTGATCACCCTGTGCCTCCCGTTGTGCCACCCCGCGGGCGACGACTGCGGCGCCGACGAGATCTGCACGATCTTCGGGGAGTCGTTCCAGTGCGTGCCCGCGTTCGTCTCAGGCGGCGCGGGGCTCGGAGATCCGTGCGAGGCCGCGGCCGATTGCGACCCCGGCCTGCGCTGCGCCGGCGCGGCCGAGCTGCCCGCGTGCGACGGCGCCAGCTGCTGCACTCCGTGGTGCGATCCCGCGGATGGGGAGGGCTGCGCGGCGTTGCCGGGCACGGTATGCCAGGAGTTCACCGCGGCGGTGGCGGAGTGCACAGCGGCGGTGGGTTCGTGCGTGCTGCCGGGGTGACGGGCGTCGATCAGGACAGCTCCACCGCGATCACCACCGCTGCCATCGCCAGGAACCACACCGGCATGTACGGCATCAGCACCCGCCGGCGGAACCGCTGCCAGCCGGTGCCCTGGGTCTGCGCCCAGCTGTGCTCGACGGTCGCGAGGGACGAGCGGCGGTCGCGGAGGTGTCGCAGGTACGGCGGCAGGCCGCACAGCAGCCCCGCGACCAGCCCACCGGCGTGGCCGAGGTTCGCCACGGGACCGAGCCACCCGGTCGCGCACGCGACGAACCACAGCATCGAGAGCACGACGTCGCGATCCGAGAGCACGTACGTACCCGACCGGCCGAAGCGGGCGTGCATCCACACGAAGCCGAACAGGCCGTAGACCACGCCCGACATCCCGCCGAAGGTGGGGCCGACGAGGGCGTACTGCGCGAGCGATCCGAGCAACTCGGAGACGAGGACCACCGCGATCATCACCGGCATGCCGTGGTGGACCTCGACCTGCGGGCCGAGGCGGCGCATCCACATCATGTTGAACACGAGGTGGAACAGGCCGAAGTGGATGAACATCGGCGTGAACAGGCGCCACACCTCGCCGCGGCGCACATGGCCGAGGAACTCGTGCGAGTCCCAGGGCTCGATCGACAGCTGTTGAAGCGCGACGATGCTCGGATCGCCGAGCTTCGTCAGCCACGCCACCGCGAGCGAGCAGAGGATCAACGCCGCGGTGACCGGCTGCAGGCCGATGTCCTCGACCGGGTTCCAGCCGTCGCGCACGGCGACGAAGCGACTCGCGGCGCCGGCGTCCGCCGCGGTACGCCGCGCGCGGATCGCCTTGGCCTTCGCCCGTGCCGCGCGACGCTCGTCGGCCGATTCGGGCACGGCGCGGATCGCCTCGGCGCGCGCGAGGTCGTCCTCCTCGATCACCCAGACCTCCCACGGTCCGTCGCCGCGCACCTCGGCGTCGATGCCCGCGACGAGCAGACGATCCGCGAGCGCGTCGGCGACCTCGCGCCCGTCACATCCCGTCAGGCGCAGCACGGTCGGGAGGGTACTGGCAGGCGCGCGGCGGTGACAACTGCCCGTGGCAGGCAATGTTGCGCGAGTGCTCGCTGGTAGAGCCCCGATCATCCGGTGGCCCGTCCGCTGGCCACCCGTCCCGACGCGTGGCCCGCTCACGGGCCACCGGTGGCCCACGCTCGGCGCAACTCCGCGGAACTTCGCGCGGCACTGCACTCGCAGTGGAGGGCACGATGGAGGCTGCTACCCTGGACGCGTCGTCCATCACGCGGACGCGACCTCGGCCCGGATCACCATGGCGACCCGATCGATCATGCCCGAGCAACCGGCGGTGGACGAGCGACTCGTCATGCCCGAGTGCGACCACGAGATCGTCGACGGCCAGGTGTTCGCCGTGAGCCCGGCCCACGAGCCCCACGGCAGCCGGCACTCCAAGCTGTCCGCGATCCTCGAGGCCTTCGTCGCCCCGGGCTTCAACGCCGCGTGCGACATGCTCACCCGCACCAGTCGTTTCGACGACTTCGCCCCGGACGCCAGCATCTATCCGCTCGCTCGCGATCCCGCCACCGGCGGTCGGCAGCTCGAGCAGCTCGCCTTCGAGGTGGTGAGCACAGAGTCACTCGCGCACGCCGGGCGCAAGGCGACGTTGCTCGTCGCCCGCGGCGTGCGTCGCGTCTTCGCGATCGACGTCGAACGCCAGCGCGGCCTCGAGTGGTCGGTGTCGACCGATGGCTGGGAGATCCTCGGGCCCGACGCGGTGATCGTTGATCCCGCGCTCGTGATCCCGCTGCCGGTTCACGACCTCGTCGCGGCCGCCCACGCCGACGACCCGGTGGCGCGGGCGCTGCTCGCCAAGCAGAACCCGGTGCTCGTCGCGACCATCGAGGCCCAGCGCGCCGATGCGGCCCACGACGCGCGGCGCGACACTCTGATCGCCGCGGTCCTCCGGGTCCTCGCCGCGCGCGGCCTCTCCGTCGACGATGGCCAGCGCGCCGCGATCGCGTCCATCACCGACGTCCCGACGCTCGAGGCCCTGCTCGACGCTGCCGCGACCGCGATCGACCTCGCGTCGCTCCGCCTCGCCCCGCGCTGACGACCGCTCACCCGCCCGCGCGGAATCCGATCCGCGCGTGTGTGCCGTCGCAGAACGGCTTGTTCGCCGAGCCGCCGCATCGGCACAGCCGCGCCGACTCGACCCGCGCGATCGTTCGCCCGGTGCCGGCGCAGATCTCCACCGAGCCGCCGATCTCCAGCGGGCCGTCGGGCAGCGGTGTGATCTCGAGGGCGCCGCCGCGCTCGGCCAGCGGCGCGGTGTCGATCGTCGCCGGCTCGCCGCTGGCGCGGAACGACGCCGCGTTGTGGGAGCCGTCGCAGAACGGCTTGTTCTGCGACGCGCCACAGCGGCACAGCGTCGCGCGGCGCAGGGTCCCGCGGCCGGCGAGGCGCACGTCGGCGTGCACCGCATACGGCCCGTTCTCCCGCAGGCGCATGACGTTGACCTCGGGCACCGGCTCGGGCGGACCGCCGTCGAGGCGCTCGTAGGTGATCGCGCCCGAGGGGCACGTGTGGGCGATGCCGACGAGCGCCTCGACCGAGGCCTCGTCGGGGTGCAGCCACGGGCCCTGCACGTTGGCGAGGAACACCCGCGGCGCCCCGAGCACGCAGTGTCGCGAGTGGATGCAGCGCTTGGTGTCGAAGTGGATCTCGAGGTGCTTGCCGCGGGCCCGATCGACGTCGACCGCGACATCGACGGCCGGCGCCGACGCGGCCGCGGCGACAGGAACGACGACCGGTGCGGGCGCGTGGCTCGCCGACAGCGTCGTCGCCAGCGTCGCGAGGCGATCCCCGATCGTGCCGATGCGCTCGGCGACCGGACGTGCGTCGGCGGCCAGCGGCAGCACGTGCTGCTCGAGGCCGCGGGCGATCGATCGCGACAGCTCGACCAAGGACTGTACCGCGCCACGGGGATCGGGCTGCACCGCGAGCGTGCGCGACGTCGCGAAGCTGAGGCCCGCGAAGATCCCCGGGTGGCTCGCCGACGCCGGCAACGACGTGAGCAGCTCGCCGATCGGCGTGAGCGCCGACATCGACGCGACCGCGAGGCTGTACAGCGGTCCGCGCAGGCCCGGCGTCGCGGCCACGGGCGAGAACAGCACCTCGAGCGCGCGCAGCATCAGCATGTACATCGCGTTGCCGACATCGAGCACCGACGCGGCCGGCTCGGCGTCGATCCACACCAGACCCTCGGGCACCGGCGGGCGACGCATCACCGGATTGCGCGCGACGTGGGCGGCTGGATCGAAGCTCGGATCCTCGGCCTGCATCGCCGCGAGCTCGTCGCGCATGCGGACGAAGCGGCAGTAGTGCGATTCGTGGCCGGCATCGTCGGCGCCCTCGCCCTGCGTGACGATCACGTCGATCGCCCGGTGCGCGCCCTCGAGGTCGAGCACCGACGACGTCCCGGGCAGGGTCACCGGCGGCGCGCCGAGCTGCAGCGCCGGGTTGCCGCAGAACAAGACCGACTCGCCCATCTGATCGGCGAGCTGATCGAGCCCGGCCCGGATCCCGCGATAGAGGTGACCGACCGTCGCGTAGTCCTCGGCGCTCGGCGTCAGTCGACCCGGCGCCATGCCGCGGCGATACCGACGCGGCGACGCGAAGCCCTCGCCGTCGGGCAGCGACACGCCCTCGGGCCGCTCGAGGAACACGAAGTGATCGATCGTCGCCCGCGAGAACGGGGCCAGCGACACCACGACGCCGGCCGGGTGGTACCCCGGCGACACCGGGAAGTTGGGCCGCTGCAGGTGCGGCGCGACCCCGACCGAGCTGGCGACGTTCGACACGTTGACGAGGTGGACCATCTCCTCGCGGGCGACGTCGACGATCTGCTCGCGCCACCGCGACAGCACCGCGGCGCGGGCCTCGGACACGCGACCCCGCGTCGGCGCGCCGATGCTGAACGCCGCGTAGAGGTAGCAGCACATCAGCCCGTGCTCGATCTCTGCGGCCTCGCCGAGGAGGTGACCCAGGGTCTCGCGGTGCTGGATGTGGAAGACGGGCTCGTCCATGCGCGGCCCGAGTCTGCCGGACAACCGCGGGCGGTGCACCGGTCCAACGGGCAGGTCGCGGGTGGACACGGGGTTCGCTGTATCCTGCCCGTGACACGCTGCCCCGCCGCCGACCACCACCGCGATCGGCTACCCTGCGACCGTGGGACGTGCCCTCGAGCAGCTCCGCCTCGCGGTCCGCGATCTCGCGGCCACCCCCGGTGTCACGCCGCTCCCGAGTCCAGGCGCGTGGGTGTTCCGCGCCGATCATCCCGACGCGATGGCCAAGCGCAGCGCGTACACGCTGACGGTCGGCGTGGTCGTGCAGGGCCGCAAGCACGTGCACATCGAGGGCGACGATCTCCACTACGACGAACGCCACTGCATCGTACTCACCGGCGAAGCGAGCTACACCTCGCAGGTGGTCGAGGCCAGCCCGGAGCGTCCGTACCTCTCGCTGGCGATCGCGGTGCCCCCCGATCTCGTGGCGCGCACGCTGGTCGAGCTCGCCGAGGTCGCGCCCCCGCGGCCGCACGCCTCGGGGGCCCACGGCTCGGCGTTCCTCGCCCGACTGGACGACGGAGTGCTCGAGCCGCTGTGCCGCTTCGTCCGCGCGATGGACGACCCCGCCGAGCGCCGCGTGGTCGCCCCGCTCGCGGTGCACGAGCTCGTCTTCCGCCTGCTGCGATCGGACGCCGCCAGCGCCCTGCGCCACGCGGCGTGTCGCGGCGGCGACGAGGCCCGCATCGCCGTGGTGATGGGCTACATCCGCGAGAACCTCGGCCGCAAGCTCACCGTCGAACAGCTCGCCCGGCGGGCCGCGATGAGCCCGTCCCACTTCGCCCACCGATTCCGCGACGTCGCCCGCGTCAGCCCGATCCGCTACCTCAAGCACGTGCGCCTCGATCACGCCCGCACACTCCTGCTGCGCGAGGGCACGCGGGCCGCCGAGGCCGCGACCCGCAGCGGCTACGCCAGCGCCGCCCACTTCGCCCGCGACTTCAAGCAACACTTCGGCCACTCGCCGACGGCGTACGTCGAGCGCATGCGCAGCTCGGGGGGCGCGTCGGAGTCCGCAGCGGTCGCCGCGGCACGGCCCGCCTGACCGCGCAGGATCCGGCAACACCTCCGCAGTCCCCGCCCCTGGCCCCGCACGTCGCACGGGCCTAGGCTGCCCCGCGATGCACACACGAACCTTGGGTGATCTCGCGGTCGGGGCGATCGGGCTCGGCTGCATGGGCATGTCGGATTTCTACGGGCCGGCCGACGACGCGAAGTCCATCGCGGTGATCCACCACGCCCTCGAGCACGGCGCGGACCTCCTCGACACCGCGGACATGTACGGGACCGGACGCAACGAGGAGCTCGTCGGCCGCGCGATCGCGGATCGCCGCGCGACGGCCAAGGTCGCGACCAAGTTCGCGATCCAGCGCGATGCGTCGGGGGCGTTCGTCGGCATCTCGGGGCGGCCCGAGTACGTCACGGCGGCCTGCGATGCGAGCCTGTCGCGGCTCGGCATCGATTGCATCGATCTCTACTACCAGCACCGCGTCGATCGATCGGTGCCGATCGAGGAGACCGTCGGCGCGATGGCGGACCTGGTGAAGGCCGGCAAGGTCCGGCGACTCGGCCTGTCGGAGGCCTCGCCAGCGACGATCCGCCGCGCGCACGCGGTGCACCCGATCAGCGCGCTGCAGACCGAGCTGTCGCTGTGGTCACGCGAGCCCGAGCGCGAGCTGCTGCCGCTGTGTCGCGAGCTCGGCATTGCGTTCGTCGCGTACAGCCCGCTCGGCCGCGGCTTCCTCACCGGCGCGATCCGATCGACGGAGTCCCTGGCGCCCGATGACTACCGCCGGGCCGCACCGCGCCTGTCGGGCGAGAACTTCGATCGCAACCTCGCCTTGGTGGACGCCATCGGCACGCTCGCCGCCGCCCGCGGCGTGACCTCGGCCCAGCTCGCGCTGGCGTGGGTGCTGTCGAGGGGTTCGCACGTGCTGGCGATCCCCGGCACCCGCAGCATCGCGCGCCTCGACGAGAACCTCGCCGCCGCCGACGTCGCGCTCGGCGCCGACGAGCTCGCCGAGCTCGATCGGATCGCACCGCTCGGCGCGGCCGCGGGGGAGCGGTACGACGCGCGGTCGCTGGCGTCGGTGAACGGCTGACGCGGGGCTCGCCGCCCCGATCGAACGGCCATCGCGGGCGGCCCACACACCCCGCCTGCGATGACCATCGACGGTGACGAGACGAAACCTGACCGACGAAGAAATTCCTCCCAAACCTGCACGGACGCCTGGGCTCCGGCCATGGAACAGGTAGAGGATGGGATGGGCGACTCGAGCCCGTTTCGATGGTGGAGGTAACGCGTGAAATGGTGGCCCTCGCGCTCGACGGAGAGCGCGTCGCTCTGGCCGAGCTCGCCGAGCGGCTGCTGATCGCGACCGAGCGGCGGCTGCCCGGCCTCCTGCAGCGTCACCGCGCCCGCGCGGGCGCGGCGGGGGCCACCGAGCTCGAGCAGCTGCAGTACGACCTCGTCGAGGATCTCCTGTACCGCTACCCCCGCGCGCTGCGGCGTTGGGATCCGCAGGCCGGCCTCGGCTTCGAGTCCTACGTCGGGCTGCTCGCCGACAGCTGGTTGCGGCGACGCCTCAGCACGGTGCGCGGCAGTCCGTGGGCGCTGCACATCCTCGGCGGCGGCCGGTCGGGCGACGGTGCCGAGGATGTGATCGCCGACGCGCCCGCGCTCGCTCACCTCTCGCTCGAGGACGAGGTCGCCCTGCGACTCGCGCTGGTGCGCGCGGTCGAGACCCTCGAGCACGGCGATCGCACACTGCTGCTCGCGTACTACCTCGAGGGTCGAACCACCGAGGACCTTGCGCGCGAGCTCGGCATCGCGGGCAACAGCGTGCACCAACGGCTGCGTCGGCTCCGAGTGCGGCTCGCCGCGGCGCTGGGTCCGGGCGCCCCGTCGTTCCAACCCGAGGCGACGCCACCGCGCGGCGGGAGTCTGCGCCATGGCTGAGTCCGACCTCGATCGCGACGACGTGGAGCACGGCGCGCTGGCCCGCGCGGCGGCGGAGTCCTTCGGCGCCGCACACCCGGAGGATCTGCACGCGGCCGCGGATCCGTCGCCCCGCCGCCGTGCGCTCGCCGAGCGCCTCGCCGCGGGGCCGCGCCCGGAGCCGGCGTCGACGCCCCTCGCATCGGCCCCACCCAGGACGACGCAGACGATCGTTCGTCCGGCGATCGCGGTGGCGATCGCGATCGCGGCGGTCGCCGTGCTGATCCTCGCGCGGCCCGGGACATCCACGGCTCCGGCGACGCCGCGCGTCCCCGCCGAGTACCGCCTCGAGCTCGGAGGCCCCGCGACCGAGCTCGGTGACGCCGAGCCCGCCCCCCACCGGCGACGGGGCGATCGCATGGTGATCCGCGCGACGCCGGCCCGGCCCTCGCCGACGCCCCACGTCCGCGCGCGCTGGTCCGGCGAGGCCGCAGTGGACCTCGACGTCGCGCGCGAACACCAACCCGGCGGCGCCGTGATCCTGCGCCTGACGGTCGACCGCGGGCCGGGTCGACACACGCTGGAGTTTCTGATCGGCGACGACGACTGCGCATGGGATCGCCCCGCGATCGGCTGCGAGCAACCGTCGGTCGACGTGGAGGTCGATCCGTGACGCGGCCCGCGGCCCGCGTCCTCGCCGTACTCGCCCTGCTGACGTGGGCCTGCAGCGCGTCGGGTGCCCCCGAGGGTGATCCGCTCACCGTGCAGTGGAGCGGCTGCGACGCGGTCGTCGCGGGCGGCTGCGCGATCGAGGGTTCCCGCACGCCCACGCTCGTCGCGTGGGTGGACGACGCCGACCCGGCGCTGCGTATCGTCGACGATCGCGGCGGCGTCCACGGGCCCGACGCGCTTCTCGATGGCGGGCGGCGGTTCCGGCTGTCGATCGCGCCAGACGTATCGACGTTGCGCATGCTCGACGTCGACGGACGCTCGCGGTGGACGCTGCCGATCGTCCGCCGCGAGCCGATCCCGCGCGACGACGGGGCGCCGACGACCATCGACGAGGTCGAGGCGCTGCCCGGCCCACGGCGCGCCCAGGCGCTACGCGACGGCTTCTCCGCGGCCCACGCCGCCGGCGATGCGAAGACGGCCCAGGAGTTCGCGGTGGCGAGTCATGTGGTCGCGCTCGCCCACGGCGAGTGGTCGACCGCCTGCGGCGTCGCGCAGGCGGCGGCATTCTCGGCGCAGCACCTCGGCGGCGACTCGGCGCGCGCGCTGGCGTGGCTGGATGTCACGCGCTGGTGCGATGCCCGCGTCCCCGAGTCGGCCGCCGATGCGGCGTACTACCGCGGGGTGGTGCGCGTCGGCGACGGCCGTCGCATCGAGGCGCTCGAGCACCTGCACGGTGCCTGGCGCGGCGCATCGCGATTGGGCCGCGACGCCGAGGCGCACGCATACGCGGTCTACTACGCGACCGTGCTGGGCGAGGCCGGCTTCACCGTCGCCGCTGAGCGGCAGTTCGAGCGCATCGCGATCTCGACCGCGCCGGGTTGCCCGTGGGTCATGCTCGCGCTGAACCAGGGTTGGCTTCTGCAGCTGCGCGGTGAGGCCGAGGGATCGGCTCCGCTGTTGCGCCGCGCCGAGTCCCTGCTCGAGCAGGGCCTCGCCGGGCTCGACGCCTGCGCCGACGCGATGCCGCTGCTCGCCGAGACCTTCCGTCTCGACCTCGCCCATGGCGCGCTGCTGCTCGGCGATCCGATGCGGGCGCAGGCCGAGCTCACCGCGATCGATCCGTCGCGCCTCGATCCCGAGCGGGCGCGGTGGTTCCACCGACTCGATGCCGCGGTGGCGCTGGCACAGGCGCAACCGGAGCGCGCTGCGGCGTGGCTCGCCGCGGTGGCGCTGTCGAGCGATGACGGCGACGATCACGACGCGATCTGGCGCGACCGGGTCCTCGCGGCGCGCCTCGCCGACGCCCTCGGTGACCCCGAGGCGGCGCGCGACCACGACGTCGCGGCCGAGCGCGCGCTCGATGGAATGGTCGCGTCGTTCGCCCAGGGGATCGCCGCGGGTCCCCTGCTGGGGCCGCACCCCGAGAGCTCGGCGCGCCTCGTCGCGCGCGCGCTGGCGGCCGGCGATCGCGACACCGCGTGGTGCACGATGCGACGCGCACGTCGGCGACCGCTGCTCGCCACGGCCGCGGCGACCTGGCGCATGCACGATCCCGCCGTGGCGGCGCGCCTGGGCGAGCACCGCGATCGACTCGCCGAGGTCGCGCGCGCCGTCCCGGGTGCCGACCGCGAGTCGCAGCGAATCCGCAGCGAGCGACGCGCGGCGCTCGTCCGCGCGTTCGCGGTGGAGCTCGCGAACGGCCTGCAGGGGGCGACGCCGCGGGCCGACGCAACCTCGGACGACTGCGGCCCATCGGTGCCCGCCGGCACGCTGGTGCTCGCGTTCCACCCCGCGACGGGTGGTGGATGGACCGTGTTCGCCGCGCTCGACGGCGCGATCGAGACCACGTGGATCGCCGGCGCCCCGACCGACTACGACGCGCACGCCCTGTCGGCCCGCGTCCTTGGTCCCTTCTCCGCACTCGTCGAGCGGGCGGCCCGCATCCGCGTGTTGCCGACCGGTCCCTGGAACACGGTCGATCTCCACGCGCTGCCGTGGGGCCCCGCCGCGCTCATCGTCGCGCGGCCGGTGACGTACGCGCTGGACCTCCCGATTCCCACCGCGACGGCGGGCACGGGGATCACGGTCAGCTTCGTCGATGCCGATCCGCTGCGCTCCCTCGCCGAGTTCCGCGGGCCGATGCTCGCGGTCCAGCGTGGACTCGCGGCGGCTCGGCCGACGGCGTGGTCCGAGCCCGACGGCGTCGACGAGCTCCTCGGCGTCCTCGCCGATGTCGACGCGTGGATCGACTTCGGCCACGCCGCGCCGCCGCGCGCCGGCGATGACGTGCCGTGGCAGTCCTCGATCGGCCTGCTGCTCCCCGGCGAGCAGCGGCTCGACGCGTTCGATCTCCTCTCCTCGCCAGGCGGCGCGCCTCGGCAGGTCGCGCTGCTCGGGTGCGGCACCGGCACGGTCGATCCGTCGTTGCCACCCGGGAGCATCACGCTGCCCCAGGCCCTCATCATCCGCGGTGCCCACACCGTGGTGGCGACCGGCGACGACGTGGCCCCCGGGCTCGCGGTCGCCGTCGCCGAGCGGCTGGCCAACGGCGCACCCGCGGGCGCCGATACCATCGATCTCCGCGCGGCGCTCCGCGTCGCGCAACTCGAGCTGCGCGAGCAGGATCCGACCGCAGCATGGGCGACGTTCCGGGTGTGGGAGCCATGATGGAGACCGCGGCCGCATGGTGCGGACGCGCGATCGAACGGTGGATGAACGAGGAAGGAGTTGGCGATGCGAGATGGGGTGAAGCAGGTGGTTGGACAGCGCCGTCGGCTGGTGGTGGGTCTGCTCTGGGCATGGATGACGACGGGCTGCGTGGAGTCGGCGCAGGACTCGGACACGGAGGGCGACACGGAGGACGCGGAGCTTCGCGTGGACGAGTGGGCCGAGCCGATGGACCTCTACGTCGAGTCGTCGAGCCTCATCGCGACCAACGGCAAGCCGTCATACGCCGCGTGCCCGGCGTGCGGGAGGGTCGTCGCGCGCGGGCAGAACTTCATCGACGTGGACGTGATGGTGCCCGGGCACCTCGGGTACACCGGACTCATGATCACCCTCGATCAAGAGGACATCATCCCGGCCACGATCGAGTGGTCCCCGACCAGCATGAACATCGTGGGCAGCATCCGGCTGCGGACGCAGGCGACCATTCGCTCGAAGGCCTCGGTGCTGATCTGGGGGCGGCTCCCCAACGCGGAAATCGTGCCGTTCACCGTCGAGGAGTGAGCGCCGGGCGTCGCGCCGAGCCTCGGTCGGGGACGATCCGCGGCGGATCGTCCCCGCCCCCGTCGACCTACTGGCAGGCGAGCACGTTCTCGCAGCCACCCGGCAGGTAGTGCTGGGCCATGGTCTGGCTCAGCTCGCACGCGAGCTTGGGGTGCTGCGCCTGGGTGAGGCAGCGCTGCATCGCCTGGTGGACCGAGCACCAGGCGAACTGGTGGCCGAAATCCGAGCTGCCCATCGGGCCGACGTTGCCGTTGTCGTAGCACTGCTCGCCGATGGCGAGGCGCTTGTCCGCCAGAGTGGCGGCGTTGTCGAACGCGGTGCGGATCTCTTCGCACGCCGCGGCGATCGAGGCGGCGTCGTTGCCGACGTTGCCGATGTCGACGTTGCAGCTGTGCGGCTTGGTCGAGTCGAACTCCTTCATCTCGTCGTGCAGGGCGCTGCACTCGGCCTCGTCGCCCGACAGCGGCACCTCGAGCGGGATGCCGCACTGCTTGGCATCGGCGTTGGCCGACGCCTCGACCTGGTAGGTCGGCACCGACGCGCCGCCCGTCACCAGCGAGATCAGGGCGGCGCCGGCCTCGGCCAGGGCATTGCCCTCGCACGTGGCGACACCGCCGACGAGGCCCGCGACCGCGCCGGAGATCCCACCGACGACCGCGTCGATCTGCACGACGTCGGCGCCCAAGCACACCGTCGCCGCCGCGAAGCCACCGCCCGCGGTCGCCAGCCCGACGACCACACCGCCGGCCTCGCAACCCTTGGTCACCAGCTCGCCGGCGACCACGCCCGCCCCCGCGCCGCCGATGGTCCACTGGGCGATGCAATCGATCGCCCCGCCGGCCTGGATCTCGGGGGCCGCGGCGAGGCCGAGCGGCGCGGGCGCGGCGGCACAGTTCGCCTCGTCCTC
The DNA here is from genome assembly GCA_044344875.1 of Nannocystaceae bacterium. Taxonomy (GTDB): domain Bacteria; phylum Myxococcota_A; class Polyangia; order Nannocystales; family Nannocystaceae; genus Xiheibacterium. Next base: position 88,893 of record JBIJCC010000020.1, on the reverse strand, counting down.
ACCGCCGGTGCAATCGACGTAGTCGTCGCACTGCCACGAGGCTTCGATGCACGCGCCGTCGTCACAGGTGAAGCCGTCGCACGCGGCACCGTCGTCGCCACCGCCCGTGCCCGGCGCACAGTTCTGCTCGTCCTCGCCGCCGGTGCAGTCGACATAGTCGTCGCACTGCCACGCCGCGTCGATGCACGCGCCGTCGTTGCACGTGAAGCCCTGGCAGGAGTCCCCGCCGGGTGCGCCCGGATCCGCCGCGCAGCCCTGCTCGTCCTCGCCGCTGGCACAGTCGGTGATCTCGTCGCAGCGCCAGTCCGCGGCGATGCACTCGCCGTCGTTGCACGCGAAGCCGTCGCACCCCGGTGCCGCATCGTCGCCACCGGCTCCATCGTCGCCGCCGGCTCCATCGTCGCCGCCGGCCCCATCGTCGCCACCACCCTCGGCTCCGTCCGTCCCATCCGAGCCCGGCGCGGCGCTGCCCGCGTTGTCGACGAGGTACTGGGCGATCGGGCCGTAGTTGCCCTCCTCGACCAGGCGCGGCTTGCCGGACACCTGACCGATCCCGCGGGCGCCGCCCGCCTCGTCGCAGGCCATCGCGAGTGAAATCCACGCCAGTCCCAGGATCGTTCGCCGCATTCGTTCCGTCGCCCCCACGGGGGTTTGCCCGGGGGGCCCTCGAGGTTCCCTCAGCCAGCGGGGTGCTCGGCCAACCACTGCTCGAGCTGAGCGACCTGCGCCGCCTCGCCCGCGGGAACCCGCGCCCGCGCCCGCTCGGCCAACGTCCGCGCGCCCGCGCGATCGCCCTTCGCCCAGCGCTCCTGGGCGAGCGCGAGCTCGGAGCCCGCCCACTGCGACCGCACCCCGTCGACCCCGGCGTGACCGATGCGCTCGAACGTCGCCAGCGCCCGCTCGAAGAACTCGATGGCGCGCCCGTGGTCCCCGGCGATCTGGAACGACAGCCCCATGTTGTCGAGCGTCTCACCCACGAAGGGGTGATCGGGCCCGAGGGCACGCTCGCGGATCGCCAGCGCCCGCTCGTACAGCGGCATGGCCTCGGCCGGACGACCGAGCTCGTCGTAGATCACGGCGGCGTTGTTGAGGCTATGGGCGACCGAGGGATGATCGGGGCCGTGCGCCCGCTCCTGGATCGCCTGCGCCCGGGCATAGCTGGCGAGCGCCGCCTGGGGTTGACCCAGGGCGTGCTCGACCATCGCGATGTTCACGATCGTGCTCGCGACGGTCGGATGCTGCGCACCGAAGTTCTCGATCGCGACGCTTCGGCGCGTCGGTACGCCGCCATCGCCTCATCGTAGCGGCCCTGCAGCCTGCGCAGGTTGCCGAGCGAGTCGAGCGCGGGTGCCAGCTCGTGGGTCGATTCGCCGGGCTGCGCCTCCCAGATCCGCAGGCCGTGCTCGAAACACTCCTGCGCCCCGTCGAGATCGCCCGACATCGCGCGCACGATGCCGACGCTGTTGAGCGCATGCGCAAAGGCAGGGCCCTCGGGATCGACGCGTCGACCGAGTGCAAGAGCGGTGACACCCCACGCACGGCCCGCGTCGCTGCGCGCGAGCTGGACCCCCGCGACGAATGTCAGCCCGTTGGCCGCAGCCGCCGCGTCCTCGACGTTGCCCTGGGCGAGCGCGAGCTCATAGGCGGTCGTCAGCTCGCGCTCGGCGTCGGCGAACCGAGCCTCGTGCCGCAGCGCCTCGCCCCACAGGAGCTGCGCATCGAGCTGCAGCGGCGGATACCCCAGCGCATCGGCGCGGGCGCGCAGCGCGTCGAGATCGGTGAGCAAATCGACGACGCGCTTGGCCCGGAGCTGCGCGCGCAGCCCCGCGAACAGCTCGCGCAGCGCGTCGTGCTCGGCGACCTGCTCGGGATCGTCGGGCGGCGGCATCTCGACCTGCAGCGCGTCCACGGCGTCGCACCGCGACAGCGCGGGCAGCTCCGCCACCATGTCGACGGCGTGCTCCATCATCGCCGCGTCCGCGTCCTCGAGCAGCTCGACGGTGCGCTTCAGCTCGGCGCGTCGCTCGTCGAGGCAGCGCACGCGCAGCGCGAGCACGTCGGGCATCTGGACCTCGTGCACTTGCGTGGCCTCGCACGCATCGGTGTGCCGTTCGATCCACGTGCCGGCGTAGGCGTCGAGGCGACGGCGCACCTGCTCGCGCGTCGCGTCGGCGTACGGGACGGCCACCGCACCGATGGCCGCGTCGAGGGCATCGGCGCGGGCGGGATCCCACACACCGCTCAGACGCGCGGCCGCATCGCGACAGGGGCTGTCCGAGCTGGACTGGCCCCACACCGCGCCGGCCACGGCGCTGCCGACCACCGCGGCAGAGACCATCGGCACCGCCCAGCGCCGCCAAGGGGGGACCAGCGCGGCGTCGAGCGCCTCGGCGACGGCGAGCATCGAGGGGAAGCGCCGCTCGGGCTCGCGCTCGAGGCCGCGTTCGATCACCTGCCACAGCCGCGCCGGCAGGCGCACGTTGGGCCGCGGCGGGAGCGGGCCGTTGGTGATCTGCGCGAACACGGCGACGATCGACGACGCTTGGAACGGCCGCACGCCGCACAGGCACTCGTAGAGCGACACGCAGAAGCTGAACTGATCGGCGCGCGCGGATCCTCGACCGCCGCGGATGGTCTCGGGCGCCATGTACGACGGCGAGCCCGACAGCCGGCCCTGCGATTGTCCGACATCCCCCGTGCCCGTGCCGATCGACTCGCCCGTGGCACCCGGCGCGTCGCGGAGCCGGGCGAGCCCGAAGTCGGTGACCTTCACCCGACCATCGCGCCCCACGAGCACGTTGTCGGGCTTGAAGTCGCGGTGCACGATGCCCTCGCGGTGCGCCGCGTACAGGCCCCGGGCCGCGTCGGAGAACTTCGCCGCGATCTCGCGCCAGGTGGGCCGGTGGTCCTGCAGCCACTGCCGCAGCGTGCCGCCGTCGATCCGCTCCATCGCCACGAACACCTGCCCGGCCTGCTCACCGAGGTCGAACACGGTGACGACGTGGGGATGGATGACCCGCGCCATCGACTTCGCCTCGGCGAACAGTCGATCGCGGTGCTCCTCGGCGATGTCCGCGTGCAGCACCTTGATCGCGACCTCGCGCTCGAGGTCGGGATCGACCGCGAGGTACACCGAGCCCATGCCACCGGCGCCGATCCGCGCCCGCACGGCGTAACGTCCGAACGCGCGGGGTACCGGTGCGCTGCGCGATGGGATCGAGGCCAGCGGATCGTCCGCGTCGGGGCGGGTCTCGCCGAGCGGGTCCGGCGGCGCGGGGTCCGGGGATTCGTGCTCCGACACGCGAGTCGTCGATCATGCCTCGCCCGCAGTCGCGCGGGCGGACTTTCCGCCGGTCTACTTGCGCGGGGCCTCGAACTCGAGGGTCTGCAGGAGATCCTCGAGGCCGATCTTCTTCTCGAGGCGTTGGCTCTGCAGCTCGACGATCTTGCGGCCGATCCGATCGCCGTCCTTGGTGAAGTCGTCGAGCCGGCCGTTCAACTTCGCGCGCAGGGACCCCGCCGCGGGGTCCTTCTTGATCGCCTCGAGGTTCTCGCGGGTCTCGCTGGCGCGCTGGTCGAGCTCGATTTTCTGGCGCTGCAGCCCCTCGACCTCGGTGTCGATGCGGCCGATCTCCTGACGCAGCTTCACGACGGGCTCGAGCTTCTTGCGCAGGTCGGCGGTGAGCGTGGCCTGGGCGACGAGCCCCTCGAGCAACCCGAGCGCGCGGCCGTCCCAGATCGACAGCGTCGTCGTCGACGGCGTCTGCTCGACGAGCGTGACGCTGGCCTCCTCGCCGGCCTTCGTCACGGCCACCGGCACGAGGTACGCGTCCGGTAGCTCCTCGGTGCCCTTGGGCTTGTCGACCAGGCTGTAGTTCCAGCCCGCCTTGCTGTGGCGAACGAGCACCGTGAACGTACCCATGGCCGAGGGCGCCTTCACCGACCACTGCGTGGTCGTGCGCGCGAAGGTCTCGACCTCCAGCACGCCGCGGACGATCCGCAGCAGCTGCATCTGCTCGCCCGAGTACGTCGCGCTCGAGCTGACCATGATGCCGGGCTCGACGGCGAACGGCAGCGTCGCGCTCACCCCGGCGCCGACCGATTCCGCCAGGCCCTCGCCGACGAAGCTGTCGCCCGAGTAGATGCTGATCGGCCCGGGCTCGAGCACGAACGGCGTGCTGTTGTGGAACCGCACCACGCGGTATGGGTTGGCCTCGAAGCCGATGCCCGCGCCGCCGGGCCGATACAGGAACGTCTGCTCGGCGGTGACGCTCTCGTTGAGGATGCCGACCATCGTCGAGTTGCCGTTGGGCACGGTGACGCGCTCGCGCAGATCGAAGCTCGTCAGTCCGCTGACCTGCTTGCTGCGCGCGCTCGCCATCGTGCTGCGGCGCAGGGCCTCGTAGTCGATGCTCTGCGGCTCGGGCTTGGCGTCCTTCGCCGGCTCGGACGCGTCCATCCGGCGCGCGGCCCGGGGCTTGGACGCGGTCTTGTTCGAACCGCCGCCGTAGCCGCTCTCCTCGGCCGACTTCTCGAGGTCGTAGAGCTCGCCGTCGCCCGCCATGGCCCCACCCATCGGCGCGGCGCTCGGCGGCGGTGCGGGCTCGGACTCGATCACGTCGTCGTAGCTGGTCTCGCCCATCGCGACGATCGCCCGCTTCGACACGCCGGCCTCGGTGAGATCGGAGCGCTCGATCGTCCGCGGCGTGTGCAGGTCATAGCGGAACGCGATCGGCTCGCCCGAGGTGAGCCCGAGCGACACGTCGGTCCAGTCCTCGCCGCTGGTGTTGTCGACCACCGCCCAGCCCTGGAGCAGCGCCTTGCCCTTGCCCTGCTCCGGCAGCACCACGCGGTAGGTCGGCTTCCACATCGGCGCGGCGACGACGTAGCTCACCGCGAGGTCGTGCGACTTCTTGCCGGCGAGGCGGATCACGATCTCGACCTGCTGGAACATCCCCTGGCCGGCGCTGGCGTCGAGCCGCCGGTTGAGCTGCAGTGCGAGGTCGCCGTCGCGCAGCGTGACGCCGCGGATCTTCGACAGGCGCACGGACTTCATGTCGTCGCCCGCGAGCACCGTGACGCGGTGATCGACCTGCGCGGCGGCCTCGGGTGACGGCTGCTTGCGCGCGGTGGGATCGGGCTCGTTGACCAGGCGCTCGACCATCACGATGCGGCCGCGGATGCGACCGGAGGACGTGTGCAGCACGACGTCGGTGCCGCGCAGGCCGTCGAGCACCTCGGCCAGGCTCCCGCGCCCCGGCGCGAGCAGGGCCAGGGCCGCGTTCGCCCAGCTCTCGGGATCCAGCGGCATGGACACGCTCACGGCCTTGCCGGTGCTCTTGTCGATGACGGTCAGGCTCTTCAGGAGATCGTCGATCTGGTCGCGGCGGACCTTGATCGCCAGCGCGTCGCCGTCGACGTCGCCGTGCCGCTCGAAGTAGCCGATGCCGTTGCGGTAGAGCACGACCCGCCGGAGCGCGAGATCCGTCTCGGCGGTCGGGTACGCCGAGCGTCCGTGGGCACACCCCGCTGCGAGGGCCGACAACGACGGGAACAGGGCGAGGGCGACGAGGACGGAGCTTCGCATGGGATGGCGCGGACTCTACTCCGGCGGCCGAGGCGCGCCAGAAACCGGCCAAGCGCGGATGCCCGCGCCGAAGTTGCCTCGGCGGGGCGTTCGGCCCCGTTGTCGCAGTGCCCGATCGGCCGGTTCGTTTGCGCGCGGCCGTGGCATGCCTCTTGCTCAGCGGGCCTCGAACGTGACCGCCGCCGATCCGCTGGAGCTCACTCTCGACGACGCCACGTGGTGGATGGGACACCCGTTCACGCACGCGATCACGGAGCTGGCCCGCGCCCGCGCGGCGATGGACGTGCTGCGGGACGAGCACCAAGACGCCGGGCTGGCCGTACTGCGGCACGTCTTCGCGATCGGCCGGGTCGCGACCGACCGCGAGCGCCGAACGTTGGCCTGCGCGCTGTTCAACCGCGCCGGCCTCGGCAACCTCGATCTCGCGCCTGCGGGCCGCACCGCCTCGCGCAGCGACGCGAGGCTCCACGCGCGCGGCAGCTGGCTGCACGGGATGTTGGCAGCGAGCGAGTCGAGCCCGAGTGGGGTCGCGACCGCGGATGACCCGGTGGCGGCCGCGTTCGTGGCGGCCCTCGAGGACGCGCTGCACGACCGCGATCGACCGACGGCGCACGCCCAGGTCAGCGGCGTCGACGCCCGGCATGGCGCTGCGCTCGACTTCGCCTGCACCGCCGATCGACCGCGCGCCGCCACGCCCGAGGCCCGTGTCGCCGGCTCGACCCGCGAGCTGTGCATCGCCGAGCCCGAGGACGCGGGTCGACGCGGCGCGCTCGAGGCCCTCGCGTTGCAGCTGCGCCCCGATCACAACGGCGTCGTGCAGGCCTTCGGCATGCTCGCGGCCCGGCGCTTCGCGACCGCCGATCTCCGGACCATGGCCCGCCTCGGTGCCGACGGCGATCCGATGGTCCACAGCGCGATCCGAGAGATCGCCCGCGAGACGACGGGCACCATGCTCCGACAGATCGTCGCTTCGCCCGAGTGGGAATCGATGGCGACGCAGGGCTACGGCGATCCGGCCGCGCGTGCGGCCGCGGGCGCCACGGTGCTCCGCGGCCTCCGCTGGGGTCACTGTCGCATCGTCGAGCTCCGACCGTTCCGGAGCATCACCGTCGCGGTGACGCGCGCGTGGGGCAGCCGCGCGCTGCGACGCGCCGCGGAGGTCCCGACGCCGTGGGCCCAGTGTTGCGCCCTCGGCATCGCGGAGCACGCCCACGGCCTGCGCAACACCGGGCGCGCGCCCCCGTCCTGCCGCCTCGAGTCCACCGATGTCGGCGGCGCCACGGCGATCGTCATCACCGCCAGCATCACCTGAGCGCTCGCACATCACTCTCACACGAGCACTCTCGCAAGAGCACTCTCGCAAGAGCACGCCATGATCGACGTCCAGCTCCAGCCCAGTCCCCTGCCGCTCACCACGTGGCGCGCCCACCTGCCGCCGATGCCCGTGCGCACCCTCGTCGGCGGCCTGCGCAAGCTGGGCTTCCGCTCGACGCCCGTCACCGACGGCTGCGTGAAGTTCGTCCACGACGCCTTCGGCACGGTGCTGTGGTTGCCGGCGACCGGGAGGTTGGATGTGATCGTGCCGTACGCGGTGCCGCGCGAGCGACGGGTGACGGCGGCGCGGGCGATCGCGACGATCGTCGAGCGCGCGACGTTGGGGGGGAGTTAGCAGGGCACCTCGCCTCACGACGAGAAGTTCTGATTCGCCCACACGCCCTGGTCCGACGCAAAGAACCCGCACGCGACCTTCGTGTAGTCGGGGTTCGACATGTTAATGTAGTGGCCGTGCTCCTCGAAGGGCTCGCCCGGGCCTTCGTCCCACATCGCCTGCAGGCAGCCGGACACGACGTCGGTCTCCGAGCCCCAGTTCGGGCAGGTGTTCTGGGCGAACTCGCCGCACGCGCCGAAGTTGCCGTGCGGGACGTTGGTCGCTCGGTGCTCTGGCTGCCCGCGACGGGTCGGTTGGATGTGGTCGTGCCGTACGCGGTGCCCCGCGAGCGACGGGTGACGGGTGACGGCGGCGCGGGCGATCGCGACGATTCGTAGAGCGCGCGACGTTGGACGCGGGCTAGCAGGGCGCGAGCTAGCACGGGAGCGTCGCGCACGCCGAACGCGTCCAGCGCCACGCTCGAGCGAGCGGGTCCGCGTTGCGACGACGACGATCGACGGGGCCACGTCCGTTCGCGCGTGCATCGCAGGCATGCGTGCGCCATGCTCGTTGCATGGTGAGACTTCGGAGGACCACGTGGTGGATGCTCGCTGCCGCGTGTTCGAACGACGGTGCTCCCGCCGTCGATGCGACCGGCGGGAGCACGGGTGCGACCGGTTCCACCACGGGCGGAGGTCCGACGACGACGGCTGCGGTCGAGACGACGAGCTCGACGAGCTCCACGAGCTCGGACACCTCCACCAGCTCCGGCGTCGACGCGTCGAGTGACTCGGGGAGCTCGAGCAGCGGCACCACCACCGGCACGACCGACGGCGGGTCGACCACGACCGGAGATGGCTCGAGCTCCTCCAGCGGAGACGAGAGCCCCGCGTGCGTGTTGCCCGACGAGAGCAGCGACGGCGGCGACGATGGCGTACCGCTCGATCTGGGCGTCGACGGCGGTTGCGGCAACGCGATCGTCGAGGATGGGGAGTTCTGCGACGACGGGAATGCGATCGGCGGCGACGGCTGCGAGAACGACTGCACGAGCAGCGATGATGTGCTGCCCGAGTTCTCGCTGTCGATGGGCGGACCGTTCGGGTACCCAGACTGCGGCAGCGGGGTCGCGTTCGACTCGCAGAACAACCTGATCCTCGGTGGCTACATCTCGGACGACATCTGGATCCGCAAGTACGACGTCAACTACGAAGAGCTGTGGACGGTGATCTACGACGGACACCCCGGGGCGGGCTGCTACGTCCCGCTCGCGGTGGACTCGAACGACAACATCGCGTTCGCGGGGCCAGCCGGGGCCGAGCCGAACGCGGATTGGCTGTTCGGGTTGCTGGATCCCGATGGCATGGAGTTGTGGACCGACACCCTCGATGGGCCGGTGACGCGAAACGACTACCCACGCAAGGTCGCCGTCGACAATCAGGACGCGGTCATCATCGTCGGCGCTCGGGAGAATCCGGTGAATGGAGCAGAGGCTGTCGTTCTGAAGTACACGAACGACGGCGCACCGCTGTGGTCCGAGTTCCTTTCGGGAGGAAACAATCAAGCGAACATTGCGCTCGCCGTGGGCATCGACCCCTGCGACGCGATTGTCGTCAGCGGCGGGCAGTACGGTGCCGGAGGCACCGGCCTCGACATGACGATCCGAAAGTACGACCCGGATGGCGGGTTGATCTGGGCGCAGGACGAGATCACACCGCTGACGGACTGGGCGCTGGGGCTGAGCGTCGACGTGTGGGGGCGCGTCGTCGTCGCCGGAATGGAGCAAGATCCCAACACTCTGTATCCCGACTTCTGGCTCCGCCAGTACGACGCGGAAGGCAACGAGCAGTGGACCGTGCTCGAGGATGGCGGCGCGCTGGAGGCGGACGCGTTCAACGCGAGCGTCGGTGGGCTGATGGGGCACACCTGGGCCGTCGGCGCGACGACGCCTACGCCCGGATCGAGCATGAGCATCGCGCGACGGTACGACGCGGACGGCAACCTCGTCTGGTCGCGAACGATCAACCTGGGCGCGCAGGATGCCTGGATCTCGGTCGCGCGAGCGCTCGACGGGCGCATCGCCGTCGGCGGCGTGTTCCAATTGGACTTCCCCTACGACCGAGATGCGCAGTACGCCGTTTATCCCCCCTGATTGCATCACATCCGCAGAACCCAGGCTTTGAGGCGAATCACGACCGTCGTCGCGTTCAACGGGGCCGCGCCGACAAGTTGCCATTGGATGTTCGGAGTGCCAGGATTGAATGGGAGCAGCGTATCCGTCTGCGCCCAGCGTCCGTTCGCAGGAGCGCTGAGAATGCGTTCCTGCTGAGCTGCGCCCGTGCCCTCGTTGTCGTCGAGCAACACGTACGTGTTGGTGGTCGAGCCCGCCACCGCCGAAATCCGAACGTCGAGGATCACGCCCACCGCGTTCGACGGGACGCGATTGAACGACAGGGTGGTGAGCGCCTGGGCGGCTGTGTAGGGGGTGGTGTTGGTGAGAAGTTGGCGGTCGTCGCCGCGAAGGATCTCGATGCCCTCCGTGTACGGTCGGTACGGCGCCGCGTATTCCCCATCGACGAGCCACACCGAGTCGACGAGTACCTGTTGGCTGGTCGGACCAAAGTCCGCGCGAAAGTAAGGATAGATCCGGACCCGCATCGTCCGGGGCCCTTGGACACCACCCGCGAGTCCTTCGAACCGCGCGGTCAACGAACGCGTCTGCCATGTCGACGAGCCGCCGCCCGACGACGGGTCGGAGTAGTAGCCCAGCACGGTGCCGCTCGCGAGGTCGAGGAGCTCGATCCGGAAACCGTTCGTGCCTGCGGTCATGAGACGGTACCGCACGTTCACCGTGATGCTGCGCAGGCCGCCGTCCAGCACCACGTCCTGGTACATCCGGAAGTTGATGTCCGTACCGACCGTGAGCAGCAGCGACTTCCCGCCGATGACGAAGAGGTTGGACACGACCTGCGTCCCACCCATCACATTCTCCGTCGGCCAGAACAACGTCCCGCGGCTCATGTCCCCGTTCTTGATGCGATTCGAGTACGCCGCCGTCGCCCCGACACCGAGGCCCCCTGCGTGCGCGCGTTGAAGTAGCCGATCGCGGAGAAGCTCGGCGCCTCGATCGCAGGCCCACGCGCCTCAGGCACCTGGCGCACGAAGCTGGGCGTGCGTTCGGCCGGCTCCGCGGGCGCGCTCGGCGGGGAGAAGGCGTTGCCAACGAGGCTGATGTCCTCCGATGCCGCATCGATGTTCAACATGCGCCGCGGGGGCGTACCGTCGTACGGCTCGAAGTAGCAGCCCGTGACCAACACTCCGCGGGCATTCTCGATCCGCAGGCACTCGAACGCGGTGTCGCAGGCCACGCTGCGGATCACGATGCCGTTCGGTCCGTCGACGCCGAGCGGCAGCGTGAACTTCCCCGACAGATGGATGGACACGCCATCCGTCCCGGCCGCATTGATGATGCTCTGGCAGCGCCCCGGGCCCACCGTCTCGGCGTTCGAACCGCCCCCAAGGAAGATACCCACCCTCGTGATCCGCTGGATCTCGAACCGCTCGAGCACGTTGTGGGCGCTGTAGGGCGCCGCCGCGTCGATGTTGAACGTGACGCCGGTCGCGAAGTCCTCGATCCACACGTCGCTCACCCAGTTGAACTGCGAGCGGTCGAAGCTGATCCCCGTGTGCGTGGAGGCGGGGTAGGCCACCGGGCCGATGAGCTGAAACCCAGACAACCGGCCGCGCGAGAACCCAGTGGCAAAGCGCAGCGCCGGGGCGCTGCTCGCCCCCGGATAGTACCGCAGTCGCGTCAGCGTGGGACCTTGGCCGAAGATTTCGGCGCCCAGCGGCAACGTGATCGGGGCGAAGGCGTAGAACTGACCCAGCCCCGTCGCCGGGACTGCGACCTTCGTCGAGACCGCGAATGCACCCGCGAACGCGGTGGCGTTGGTGGCGGCGTGCGTCCCATCGCTCCCGGGCAACGCGCCGAAGTCGGCGATGTCGACGATGGTATCGGTTCGAACGAGACGAGCGGGCATGGTGAGTTCCTTCCTTGGATGGATCCTTCGAACGAAGCGGGCTCAACTCGAGAGGGCTGGACCGCAGTCTCGCGGCGCCCTCGCGACTACGGGTTCGCGGTGAACGTCCCGTACGCCCAGACGTTGGTGCCGGTCGCGACCGCATCCGAGGTCCCCTCCAGCACGAAGCCGTTGGCGTTGAAGAACGCTACCGTCGGAGCCGTCGCCCACCCCGAGTTCGCCGTCACCGAGATCGACACGCTGGAGGGCGACAGCGGGGTGTGGAAGCCGAAGCCGCTGCGCGCATAGACACTCGCGAGCCCCGGCCCGGCGGCCATGTTCCGCCCACCCAGTGCCCAGACGCCCTGGACCGGAAGCCCCGCGAGCACCTGCCATGTCGAGCTCGCGGGGAGAACCGTGAGACTTCGGTACAAGCCCTGGCCCTGGACCATCGCCACATCACCGAGTCGCAAGCCGACCGACGTCCCGAGCGCGGCGCGCTCCGTCGTCGTCGCGCACATCCAGAGATTCGCCCGCACGGCCGCCGTCATTTCGATGCCTCCTGCATTCCAGCATCGTGCGCGCATCAGGAAAAAAAATAGCAAGGGTCGTGCCACGAAAACCGCGATCCCTAGCGGAACGCAGTTACTCGGTTGTCCCGGTCGTCCCGTCGCTTCCGCGACCCTCGCAGAATCAGACTCGCCGGAAATCTCGCTCCGAGTTCCTTCGCACGCCGGCGATCACGACCCCATGGTCACGCCCCCGCCTCACGACGAGAAGTTCTGATTCGCCCACACGCCCTCTTCCGACGCAAAGAACCCGCACGCGACCTTCGTGTAGTCGGGGTTCGACATGTTGATGTAGTGGCCGTGCTCCTCGAAGGGCTCGCCCGGGCCCTCGTCCCACATCGCCTGCAGGCAGCCGGACACGACGTCGGTCTCCGATCCCCAGTTGGGGCAGGTGTTCTGGGCGAACTCGCCGCACGCCCCGAAGTTGCCGTGCGGGACGTTGGTCGACTGATCGTTGCCCGATTGCTCGTCGGTGCAGGCCTCGGCGTCGGCCCAGCGCTCGAGCGGCGGGAGGCACTGGCACTCCCAGCGGAACTGGTTGATGCGATCGACGCAGTCCTGCGCGGGGTCACCCGTGCTCGCGGGCGGCGTCGGGGTGCAGCCGGCGATCGGCTCGGGCAGCGGACCGGACTCGCAGCCCGACATGCCGCCCCCGCTCGAGTCGTCGCCGGCGGAGGACGCCGTGGTCGCGGAGGCGCTGCCCGCCGTCGCGCTGGTCGATTGGCTCGCGCTCGCGCTCACCGATCCGGCGCTCGCGTCCGAGGAGCTCGAGTCGTCACCGTCGCCGTCACTCGTGATCACGCAGGCGGGGAGGGGCGCGACGGCCAACACGAGGGCGAAGATCCGCATGGCAGCAGTAGAACACGCAGCGCGGACGCCCGACAACGGGGTCGCGTTTGCGTCGGCGCCTGCGAGAACGTTCACGGTACGAGCATGTCGGCGATCGACTCCAACGTGTCCGCGTCGGCGGCATCGATCCCCGCGACGGCGGTGTCGATTGCGGCCGCGTCGGTGCCCGCGATCGCGCGGAAGAACACGCAGCTCGCCAGGTACGTGCCTGCGGGCGAGGGGTGGCTGCCGTCGGCGGCGAACAGATCGATCCGCGGCGCCTCGGTCAACGCGAGCGCCCAGGTCTGCCCCACGGGCGCGACCGTGCCCATGCTCGCCGTGGCCGCGTCGGCGTAGCCGGCCGTCAACGCCTGCTGCATCTGCGCCGCGTCCATGCCGAGCTCGTCGAGCACCGGATCCCCCGCGCGCCTCGCCCACGTTTCGTAGAGGAGCAGCGCCGCGCCGGGTGTCCCGATCTCGACCATCGCGGCGAGGTCGACGGCCCCCTGCACGAACACGTCGGTCTGCACGATCGGCTCGACGCTTTGGCCCTGGACGACGACGACGTCCCAGCCCTCGGCGAGCGTGGTGGTGACCTCCGGGTTCGCGACATGATCGGCGAGCGTGGCCCCGCCGACCGCGATCATCGAGGTCAGCACCGGATGACCCGCGCCGTCGGCGACCGCCTCGACCATCGCGGGGAGATCGTTGACGAAGGTGTAGCTGTTGCCGATGAAGAGCACGCGCGTCGCGGGCTCGGGGGCTCCGGTGGAGGTGGACTCGGCACCCGAAGTGGTCGTCGTGCCCGTGGTCGACGCGTCGGCACCCGAAGTGGTGGCGCTCGACGACGATGTGCTGCTCGTAGAGGTGGTGCTGGTCGACGTGCCGTCACCCGCGGCGTCGGTCGCGGCGCACGCGAGGCTCGAGAGGCACAGGACGAGGGCGGGGGCGGAGCGACGCACGGATCCTTTGTACGCCCGTTGCCGTGGGTCGAGAAGGCCCGCCCGCGCGCGACGGTCGTGCGCGGAGTCACGGGCCGTAATGCCCCGGGCCCCCCGCGCGTCTAGGATTCCCCCATGGCCTGCCACACCGCCGCGAGCACCGCCTCCCCGACCGACGTCCTCGTCGCGGGCCACCGCAAGTTCCTCGGCTTCCTCGAGCGGCAGGTCGGTGACCGCGCCGTCGCCGAGGACCTCCTGCAGGCCGCGTTCGTGCGGGGCATCGAGCGGATCGACCAGGTGCGCGACGACGAGTCGGTGGTCGCGTGGTTCTATCGCCTGCTGCGCAACGCCGTCGTCGATCACCACCGCCGCAGCGGCACGGCGCTCCGCGGCCTCGAGCGCCTGACCGCGGGCGCTGTCGACGACGCCGAGCCGCCGCCCGACGAGCGCGCGACGGTGTGCGCGTGCCTCGGCGAGCTCGCGGCCACGCTGTCGCCCGATCAGGCCCAGGCGATCCGTCGCGTCGATCTCGAGGGCGCCGCGGTGAAGGACTTCGCGGCCGAGGTCGGGATCACCGCCAACAACGCCGGCGTCCGGCTGTTCCGCGCCCGCGAGAGCCTGCGCCGTGCGGTGGCGCGCAGCTGTGGCACCTGCGCCGAGCACGGCTGCCTCGATTGCAGCTGCGGCGCGACCTCGCGACCGACCGCGTAATGCCCAGGGCGCTGCCGCGTCGGCAGTGCATGACCAACGACACCCTCGCCCCCACCACATCGACTCCCTCGGCCGGCTGCGGCTGTTCGCCCTGCGCCTGCGACCCCTGCGACTGCGACGCGTGCCCCTGCGGCACGGCCTGCAAGTGCGAGCCCTGCGAGTGCCCGAGCGACGCATGATCGCGGGGCCGCCCAGCCGCGTCCACGCCGACCTCGGCGTGGCCGCGGCCGGTGGCGCGGACTACCGCGTCGACGACGGCGCGGCGATCTTCGACACGGCGCCGACCCCCTCGTCGTCGATGTACGTCGTGCCCACGAGCACGAGGTCACCGTCGGGATGCCAGGCGACCACGGTGTCGCGGAGGTCGAGGTACCGGTGCGCCACCGCTCGAGGCCTGCACGGCGATCGTCCCGACCACGACCACCCGCCGGCGCTCGCCTTTCAGTCCTCCTCCGCTTCCTCGTAGCCGGGAAGGTGGCAGTACCGGTTGTAGTTGTAGAGGTCCTCCCGCCACGGCTCGTTCGTGCCTTGACCCTCGCACCACGTGTAGATCCAATGGTAGCAGTTGTCCGGCGGGATTGCGCCATCGGGGCACGGCTGCGGCTGAAGGCTGCAGACGGCTCCGCGGTAGAAGTTGAACGGTTCCCCCTCCCCCGTCTCGGTGATGCCGGTCTGAGCGATGGTGTCGCACCCGCGCTCGCCGGTCCCCGGCTCCCAGCGCAACGCCTCGACAACGCCCGGGCGGTCCACCAGCTGTGCGAGGACTTCGCCTTCTCCGACCAGCTCCCACGTACTCTCGAACGTCCCGTACTCACCGGGGCCGACCAGCTCGAAGACCTCGTACGTCCCATCCTCGAAGATCTCGTACCTCGTCGGGTGGCCAGGATCGCTGTCGAACCCACCGTCGGACACGGGGCCCGTGTTCTCCTCGGTCATCAGCACGCTCGACCAGATCCCCGTCATCCACAGCTGGTCCTCGGGCGCTTCGTCGCCGCGCCGTGGTCCGCACGCGGCGAGCCATGCCACCGTCACCAACGCTACACGGCGTCTCACAGGCACCCCACATTCTGCTGCCTGGTGACTGTCGCACCCCGCGCATCTCGGACTACCAGCTCCAACAGGTGCGGCTGCGTGAACGCCATGCTCGTGATCCCCTCCTGCATCAGCACCCCGTCCACGCGCCACCGCGCGCTCTCGACGTCTCCGTCGGCATCACCCACGCTCTTCGCGAACGCCCACGTGCTCGGGCACGTCGCGCTCGTCGCCCCCGTGATCGACGCCACCGGTGGCGAGTCGTCGATCGCCACGTTGCTGTAGCCGAGCCACATCAGCACCTCGATGTCGTCCTCGCCGCACGGCACCGCGAACTCCAGCCATGCGCCGTCGGCCCCCTGCATCAGCACCCACGCCTCGCCGGCCCGCAGCTTCAGCGGTTCTTGGTTCGGGCGCCGCACATGGAACGGCACGCCGTCCACCACGCCCGCAGCGTCGATCACGATCGCCCCCGCGGGGAACGCCTTCCACGACGTGCCCTGCTCCGCGATTCCGAACGCGGGCTGCTCGAGTCGCACGGACAGCTCCGACAGGGTGTGCGTCGTCGTGGTGCCGCCGCAAGTCACCGGCAGCACGAGTGGCTCATCGAGGTCGAGCGCCAACGAGCCGAGGTGGAACGGACATGGCGCAGCGGTGTTGCCCGATTCGCACAGCGAGTAGCCGATCGTCCCACTGAGCGAGGCCGACACCGGCGTAGCGGCGCGCGGGCCATCGGCGCGGCTGGCCGACGACGATGGCTCGTGCGCGTCGCGCACGCGACGACGCGCGAGCGCGCCCGGCGTCGCATTGTTCAATCGCCTTCTTCCTCGTAGCCGGGAAGGTGGCAGTACCTGTCGGGGCCGATCTTCTCCTCCCGCCACGGCTCGTTGGTGCCCTGCTCGCCGCACCATGCGTAGATCCAGTGCCAGCAGCTGTCCCACGGGTATGCGTCTTGGGGGCAGGGCTGTGGTTGAAGGCTGCACACCGCGCCGCGATAGAGGTTGAACGGCTTGCGCTCCCCAGTCTCGGTAACGGCGGTGTGAACGATCGTGTCGCACCCACGCTCGCCTGTCCCCGGCTCCCAGCGGTAGCCGCGGAGCGACTCCTCGGTGGACGATAGCGGCTCGGTTGGCTCTGCGAAGACCTCGCCTTCTCCGACCATCTCCCACGTACTGCCGAACGTTCCGTACTCGCCGGGGCTGACCAGTCTGAACAGCTCGTACCTCCCATCCTCGAAGATCTCGTACCTCGCCGGGTGGCCAGGATCGCTGTCGAACCCACCGTCGGAAACGGGGCCCGTGTTCTCCTCGGTCCTCAGCACGTTCGACCAGATCCCCGTCATCCACAGCTGGTCCTCGGGCGCTTCGTCGCCGCGCCGTGGTCCGCACGCGGCGAGCCATGCCACCATCACCAGTGCTATCCCGCGTCTCACAGGCACCCCACGTTCTGCTGCCTCGTGACCGTGGCGCCCCGCGCGTCGCGGACCACCAGCTCCAACAGGTGCGGCTGCGTCAACGCCATGCTCGTGATCCCCTCCTGCATCAGCACCCCGTCCACGCGCCACCGGGCGCTCTCGACGTCTCCGTCGGCATCACCCACGCTCTTCGCGAACGCCCACGACCCGCACCGCGTCGGACGGTCCACGGGCTGCTGTTCGGGAGCCTGCGGCGGTTCGGCACCCTGGTGCTCGGGCTCAAGGAGTCGCTCGTCGGCACGGTATACGAGCGCGACTACGACGCGATCGATCCACGGCTCAAGCTGTACCGGAGGCGCGCATGACAAGCGTTGTGCCATGGCACGCGTCCTCACGATGCCTTCAGCGTGACCGCAGCATACGCGCCGCGTCAATCCTCCCCGCGCGAACGTCGTTGGAGGGTCTGCCTTCGGCGTTCGGATCCCGCGGGCGCCATGTCACGCCGCGGGTCACGGCCCGCAGCCATCGCGGCATGGGCCAACCGAAGACCCGGATCCCGTCCGCGGTCGCGCGCCGCCCGGCGGGCCGCGCTGCTCCATAGTCCATTTGGTGCCCGTGGTTCTCCAGGTACCTGACGGCATCGTCGACCGGCTTGCGTCCGGCGTGCGGGGTCAACTCCTCGTAGACCTTGTGAGCTGCATCGTCGAGGTTGAGCAACCACCCGTTCCAGCGCGCGAGCGTGCCAGTCGCACCGAGAGGCTCCGCGACGGCCGACAACGCCGCGGCCAACTTCTCCGTGACATGCGAGAAGTCGACGATGTCCCAGGCGCTCTCGACGATGTCGTCGAGCCGACTCCGGATCTCCCGGTACCGTCGCCCAGCGTCACGACGCGTACGCCAGGTCGACGTGCCAGCTTTTCCTCGAAGGTCAACTGCGCGAACGTCTCCCGCGCCAGCTCGGCGTACAACTCGTCAGCAGTCGCCTGTACACGTTCGGCGTGGCCGTCGAACGCGGCCTCCTTCGACCGCTGGCGGTGGCACTTCCTTTTCGGTGTTGCCCGGCCCCCGCGTGGGAGATCTGCGGGACCGAGAAGTTCGGTCCAGTTCCGCGCGTGTGCTACTGCCTATGCGGCGGCGCACTGCCAGACGGCGGGTGAGCGGGCAGTTGGTCCTTCCACCGGGACCCGTTGTGCTACCCCGAAGGCCCCGCGCCCGAGCTGCTGTCGCCCGCCACTCCCGCATCGCCGTCACCGCCGCACGCGACCATCGCCATCACCACGCACACCAGACTCGACTGCACCCGTCGTTCGTTCATGACCGAGCAGACGCGGGTCGGCGCGTCGCGATTTTCCGGCGCAAGCGAGGCGGTGCCGAGCATCACAACGCGCGTACACTTGCCGCGAGCCAGTCGCGGCCGCGCGTGGCTCCGCAGCTCAATCGAGATACGGCGAGATCGCGTCGTACCAGGTGGCGGCGACGATCGCGTCGCCCTCGGGGTTGGGGTGCACGTTGTCGACGAGCAACGCGGTGGCGTAGTCGGGCACGGCGATGAACGGCGCGTACATGTCGACGGCCATCACGTTCGCGCCGGCGTCGGCCCGCGCGGCGACCATCGGGCCGATCGCGGCGTTGTAGGTCTCGACGTCGGGGTTGTCCGACGGCTCGCCGGCGGGCGGGATGCGGGCCACGACGAGCAGCGCCCCCGGGGCGGCGGCGAGGATCTGGTCGACGAGGCCGGCGAGTCGTTCCGCCGAGTCGGGGAAGTGCGCCCGGATCACGTCGTTGGTCCCGATCATCAGGAGGATGATGTGCGGCTCGTGGGTCGCGATCGCGTCGTCGACGAGGTCGGCGATGTTGATGTCGGGGTGGTGCTCGGCGTCGATGTAGTAGCCGCTGTGGCCCTCGTGGTCGCGCGGGAACGGCAAGCCGCTCACCGTGTCAGGCCCGTTGCTCATGCTGCCGACGAACATGATCGGCTGGCGAGCGGCCACGGTCATCGCGAAGAGCGGTTGACGATACGCCCCCTGCGAGTCGCCCTCGGTGAGCGAGTCACCCAGCGGCAGGATGCGGCACGGCGCGTCGGCGGGACAGAACTCGCCCGCGACGGGATCGCCGGTCGGATCGGTGGAGGTCCCCCCGTCGGTCGAGTCGGCGGTCGCGTCGTCTCCGGTGGTCGCGGTGTCTGTCTCGCCTCCGCTCGACTCGGCGCCCGGAGGATCGGCGGTCGACGTCGCCTCTGCGCTCGTGGCTTCCCCGTCGGTCGCATCGAGGCAGCTCGCCGCGTCGCACGCGGTCGCGCCGCTGCTCCCCGGGGACGCGTCGCCGTCGTCGCCGGCAGTGCACGCGGCGAGGGCAAAGGCCAGGGATCGGACGAGGACGGAGCGCAGGTGGTTCGAGGCCAGCACGGCGGCGGTGCGGTGCAAGGCGCGAGCCGACGCGATGTCGGTGGTTTGCCCCCTGCGTGGCGGGTCTGGCCCCGCCACGCGGTGGGGCCAGGCGGCCGCGGAGGGTTGCCCCGCGACTCGACCGCGTCACTGCTACCCTCCGCCGCGCATGCGTCCCTACGATGTCGTCCTGTTCGGCGCGACCGGCTTCACCGGCGGTCTGGTCGCGCGACAGCTCGCCGCGCGGGCCACCGCCTCGGGCGCGCGCTGGGCGATCGCGGGTCGCGACCGCGGCAAGCTCGAGGCGCTGCGGGACCAGCTCGCGCTCGAGGAGCCGACCCACGGCGCGGTGCCGATCATCGTCGCGCGCAGCGACGCACCCGACACGCTGCGGCGCATGGTCGAGCAGACCCGCGTCATCGCCACGACCGTCGGCCCGTTCGATCAATACGGCGATCCCCTCGTCGACGCCTGCGTCGAGGCCGGCACCGACTACGTCGACATCACCGGCGAGCCCGCGTTCTGGCGCCGCACGATCGATCGCCACCACGCGAACGCGAGCGAGCGGGGGATCCTCGTCGTGCCGTGCTGCGGCTTCGACAGCATCCCCCACGATCTCGGCGCGCTGTACACCGCGCAGCACCTGCCTGGCGACGGCGCGCTGCAGCTCGACGGCTTCGTGCGCGCCAGCGGCGAGCCCTCGGGCGGCACGTGGGCCTCGGCGATCCACGCGATGGCGAACCTCCGCCAGACGAGGGCCGGGCACCGCAAGGGCGACAAGCCCGGCGGGCCGCGTGACCCCGGTCCTCGCATCCACCACGAGGCCGCCGTCGATCAGTGGGTCGTCCCCTTCCCGGGCGTCGATCCGCTGGTCGTGCGCCGCAGCGCCCGCTTCACGCCCGAGTTCGGCGACGGCTTCCGCTATCACCACTATCTGCAGGTCGCGTCGCTGCCCAAGCTCGCCAAGCTCCTCGCCGGCACCGCGGCCGTCGTCGCGATGGCCCAGCTCCGACCCACGCGCGACCTCCTGCTGCGCTGGCGCGCCCAGGGCGACGGCCCCTCGGACGAGGTCCGCGCCCGCAGCAAGTTCGTCGTCACCTTCGTCGGGCACCGCGACGGCAAGAGCATCCGCACCGAGGTCTCGGGTCGCGATCCCGGGTATGGACTCACCGCGGTCATGCTCGCCGAGTCGGCGCTCACGCTGGTGCACGATCGCGATCGACTGCCGCACCGCGGCGGCGTGCTCACGCCGGCGACGGGATTGCACGTGCCGCTGCTCGAGCGACTGCAGCGCGCGGGGCTCGACTTCCGCGTGGTGTGATCCGCGGCGCTACTCGCTGTGGCGGGCGAGGAACGCCGCGACGATCGCCGCGACGCGGGCGGGCTCGTCGACGAACGGCCAGTGTCCCGCGCGCTCGATCACGTGCAGCTCGCTCGCAGAGAACAACGCGGCGGTCGGCTCGGCGTACTCCGCCCCTGCGTAGGGATCGTCGCTCCCCCAGACGATGCACGCGGGTACGCCGAGCGATCGAAGCGTCGCGGCGAGCGGTCCGAAGCTCGCCCGAGCATCCCGTGCCGACCGATACAGGGCCAGGATGCGGAGCTTCTGCGCGAGATCGGCGTATCCGGTGACGCGATCGACGAACGCCTCGGGCAGCGGTCGCGGGTTGCCGCGGCGCATGACCGCGGCGATCGTGGCCGGCGTCGCGCACAGCTGGAAGAGCTCGCCGACGACGGGCGTCTGCCAGATCCGCGCCCACATGTGCCAGCGAAAGCTCGGCAGCAGCGGTGTCGCGACCAGGGTCATCGACGCCACCGCACGGGGGTGCTGCGCGGCCCATGCGGTGGCCCACGCCCCACCGATGTCGTGCGCGACGAGGTGGACCCGATCGACCTCGAGCATGCGCAGCAGCTCGCCGAGGAACGCCGCGTAGCCGCCGATGCCGTAGTCGAAATCCTTGGGCCGCGCGGCGCGACCGAACCCGGGCAGGTCCATCGCGAGGGCCCGCGTCGTCGGTGGCAACGCCTCGAGGATCGGCGTCCAGTCGTCCATCGGACCGGGGTTCCCGTGGACGAAGACCACGCACTCGCGGCGGTCCGCGGGACCGCGCACGTGCACCGCGGTGGGGACGCCCGCCACGGTGATGGGCCGGGTCTCGAACACGGAGAGCATGGTGCGACGCTTCGTGCCGTGACGCGACCGCGAGGATCGAATCCCCGGCAAAATCAGCGCGGGTCCAGGGCGCAGGTCCAGCGCTACGTTCTCTTGGCGCCATTCTCCCGCGCCAGGGCCCCACGATGCCACCCACGATCGCGTCCGTGACGCCCTCCGCTGCCTTGATCGCCAAGTACGGGCGACCCGGTCCGCGCTACACGAGCTATCCGGCGGTGCCCTACTGGCCGGCCGAGTATCCGGTGGCGTCGTGGCGCGAGGCCCTCGCCGATCTCGGGCGCGAGGCGCTCGCCGACCCGGCCCATGGCGTGTCGCTCTACGTGCACGTGCCGTTCTGCGAGAAGCGGTGCCTGTTCTGCGCGTGCAATGTCGTGGTCACGCGCAAGCACGACCGCGCCGCGGGCTACATCGACACGGTGCGGCGGGAGATCGACGACGTCGCCGATGCGATCGGCAATGTCCGCCTCCGCGTGAGTCAGATGCACTGGGGCGGCGGCACGCCGACATGGCTCACCTCCGACGAGCTGCGATCGCTGCAGGCCGCCGTGGCCTCGCGGTTCGAACTGCTGCCCGATCGCGAGCAATCGATCGAGGTCGATCCGCGGGTGACCACGTTCGCGCAGCTGGACGCGCTGCGCGAGCTCGGCGTCAACCGGCTCTCGATGGGCGTGCAGGACACGGATCCCGCGGTGCAGCGGGCGATCGCTCGCCACCAGAGCGTGGCCCAGACCGCGGCGATCGTCTCCCACGCGCGCTCGCTCGGGATCGACGGGATCACCGTCGACATCATCTACGGCCTGCCCGAGCAGACCCTCGACTCGTTCCGTCGCACGATCGACACAGTGATCGAGCTCGGCGTCGATCGGGTCGCCGTCTACAACTTCGCGTACCTGCCCGAGCGGGTGAAGCACCAGCGCGCGATCGATCCGGCCGCGCTGCCCGACGCCGACACGCGCGTCGAGCTGATGTGCTCGGCGAGCGAGCGGTTCGCCGCCGCCGGGTACGACATGATCGGCATGGACCACTTCGCGCGCCACGACGACGAGCTCGCCCGGGCTCGCCGCGACGGGACGATGCAGCGCAACTTCATGGGCTACACGACCCGCGCTGGCCAGGATCTGCTGGCGTTCGGGGCCAGCGCGATCAGCCGCGTCGGCCGTGACTTCGCCCAGAACGCCAAGACCGCCACGGAGTACGCCGAGCGCGTCGACGCGGGTCACTCGCCGGTGGTCGCGGGCATGCGGCTGTCGGACGACGATGTGCTGCGCGAGTCGGTGATCGCCGCGCTCATGTGCTACGGCGAGGTCGATCTCGGCCGGATCGCGCGCGAGCACGGCGTCGAACTGCTCGCCAGCGGGCGTGCACGCCTCGCGATCGAGACGCTGCAGGGCGATGGCCTGGTGCGCTGGCGCGGCGAGACGCTGGTCGTGACCGATCTCGGGCGCTACTTCGTGCGCAACGTCGCGATGACGTTCGACGCGTACCTCGATGGGCCCGCGCCGGCGGTCGCGAGCGCACCGACGGTGCGCTTCAGCGCGACGGTGTGACGACTACGATCGGATCGGGCGGCGCCGCCGACCGGATCCCACCGCGACGAGGAGCAGGGGCAGCGCGCCCGCCGGCGTCGCCCCCGTGCAGCCGCAGCCCGAGCTGCCGCCGCCGTCGTCGCTCGCAGGCACGCCGGTCGATCCGCCCCCATCGCCTGCGCTGCTGCCCTCGCCGTCGCCCGTGTCCCCGGGCACCGCGGTGCCGCTGCCCGACGTGTCGGCGCCGCCGCTCGTGTCGGCGCCGGTCGGATCGTCCGGGACCTCGGCGTTCACGCCGATCGTCACGGGCGTCGACATGGAGACGAGTCCGGCCCAGTCCTCGGCATACGCGACGATCTCATAGACGCCATCGGGGAACGGCACGTCGGCGAAGACGTACGGCGGGACCGCGTCGCGCACCGGCTGCTCGGCGCCGCCGATCGACAGCCACACCTCGCGCACGCCCCAGCCGGGATCGACCGCGTCGATGGTGATCGTGACCAGCGCGCCGGTGTCCAGCTCGTCCCCGTCGGTGGGGCTGGTGATCGTGACCATCGGCGGATCGCTGTCGTCCTCGGCGTCGAACGCCGCCCCGCACGAGGTCGACGGCACCCCGCGCGGCGTGCCGTCGCACCAGTTGTCCCAGGTGCCGAAGCCCTCGGCGCCGCCGGCGAAGAACCCATCGCAGTTGGGCGTGGGGTTCCACGTGCCGTCGACGTCGTGGCACGGCGTGATGTCGATGCCGGACGTCTCCTCGATCCACGGGATCGCCGGGTGCATCAGCGCGTGCACGCCGGTGGTCCCTTCGCAGCCGATGAGGCCGGTCGAGGTCATCGACAGCGCGCGCCACGTGCCATCCTCCATCGCCACGAACGCCGAGCCGCCGGAGTCGCCCTGGCAGGTCGAGATCCCGCCGCCGCCGATGTTCGCGGTGTTGCCGAAGGTGCTCACGATCTCGGTCATGCCCCAGCGCTTGGTCCCGGCGGACCCATCGGGGCCGCCGTCGCCGAAGCCCGCGATCACCACCGGCAGCCCCGCGTCGATCCTGTCGAGCTCGCAGCCGTACAACGGCGGCGTGAACGGGATCTCGGTGACGGGCTCGTCGAGCACGCAGAACCCCCAGTCGCTGCCCTGCTCGTTCGTGCCGCTGTACTCGGGATTGACCGTGCACTGCGCCTGCCGCGACAGGCCCGAGTTCGCGTCCTCGTTGAACCGGATCGTCTTGTCCCCGTCGCCGCAGTGCGCCGCCGTGACCACCACCTGCGGGTGCACGAGCGAGCCCGTGCACAGCCCACCACCGCCGGTCACCGCGACCGTGTCGGGCCACCCGCACGTCGTGACCTCCATGCCGCCGGTGACCTGCGGCGCGGACGGTGGGATCGCGAGGCCGCCAGATGTGTTGGCGGACGCGTTCGCGTTCGCGGACGCAAGACTGGCGACGGCGAGCGCCGCGAGGGTCGGGACGAGGATGCGTGCGACGGTCACGGGGCGAGGATACCCGAGCGGCGCGGGGATGGCGGTGGCCGGCGTCGGCGCCGAACGGCTCGGGGCCTGGCGGTCAATCGAGCGCGCCGAGCGGAACGGAGACGACCATGCCCCAACGATCGACGATCGCGACGTGGTCGGCCCCGCGGACCTCGATCGCCAGCGCATGGAGTTGCGAGGGCGGAGCCGTGCAACGGGCGACGGGCGCCCCGTGCACGATCGCCTCGAAGACCATCACATCCACGCGCGCGCGCGTACGCGGCCGCGCGAGGAGCTCGGCGTCGAGACGCGTCCGATGCTCGGCGCGTCGACGCCGGAGCATGGCCCGCTCGACGCGGCTCAGCGAGCGGGCGAGGTCGTCATCGTCGAGCGGGACGACGACGTCCCCGCGACGCCACGCCAAGCCGGCGTCCTGACTCGCCCACCGCGATGATCGCCGCCCTGCTTCGCACTCTTCCGGCTCGCGCTCGCACGCGAGCACCCAGGGATCGGGCGGCGGCGGCGGCGACTGGTGGTCGAGGATCACCTCGGCGATCGCCCGCGGGAGAATCACCGGCGCGACCGCGTCCCACTCGAGCTGGGTCCACTCGATGCGATGGAACTCGCGGGCCCCGGTCGTCGCGACGAGGATCGTCGAGGACCGGCCGACGCCAGCGAGCGTGCCCGTCACGACGAACGCGAAGTGTGGGCCACGCGCGGCGCCCTGCGAGGTCTGCAGACGCTCGACCCGGTAACCGCGCTCGACGAGGGCCTCCTCGGTCGCGTCGACGATCGCCTGGGTCTCGAGGGTCGCCGCTTCGATCGCGAGCGCCACCACACCGGCCCCGCGGGGGGCGTCGACCTGGGCGGCGCCATCGGTCGCGGTGACGGGCTGCGGTCCGCAGTCATCGGGCCCGACGATCGCGACCTCGGGAATCCACCCGCAGCCCGCGAGCACGAAGCCGACGCACCACGGTGGACGCACGCGACGACAACGCGGCGCGCACGACGGACTGACACCAGACCCGCACCGGCCGCCGGCTCCAGTGACCGCCGCCCGTGGCGGACGTGCGCCCTCGCGCCGATCCGCCCGCAACGCAACGCGCGCCCGATCGAGATCGTTCGACATTGCCGCCGCGATCGTGGCACGCGACGTGCTCTCTCGGGCCGCGGAGACAACCACATGATCAAGCAAGACGAGATGAAGCCCGACCAGACCAAGCAGACCCATGGCCAGATCAAGCCCGAGCAGATCAAGGCCGGGATCCCCGTCGTGTGTTCGAAGGGCGGTCAGTTTGCCGTCGTCGACCACATGGAGGGCAACGCCACCATCAAGCTGCAGAAGGACGCCAAGGGCCAACACCACTTCATCCCGATGAGCTGGGTGAAGTCGGTGGACGACAAGGTGCACGTCGATCGCCCCGGCGATCAGGCGATGCGCGAGTGGAAGACGACCGCGAACTAGAGCGGCCCGTGGGCGACCGCCGGGCGCCTGCCCGGCGCGTCCCCCGTCTCAGTTCTTGATCCCGTCGCCGGCCGTCCACGTGTGCTGCAGCTGCCCGTCGATGTACACCGCCACAGGGCTCGCCAGCGTCTGCGGATCGATCTGCGGGTCGGACTCCAGCACGAGGAAGCTCGCGCGCGCGCCGACGTCGAGCGCACCGAGACCTTCGAGGCCCCAGGTCGCGGCGGGCGTCGTGGTGCCGGCCGCGAGGATTTCCGCGCCGTCGAGGCCTGCGGCGGCGAGCAAGGCCAGCTCGTTGCGGTCGATGGCCGGAATGCCGGTGTTGCCGAGATCCGTGCCGTACAGCACCGTCGCGCCGGCTTCGCGCAGCCGTCGGAGGTTGTCGATCGTGTCGGCCGTCCCGCCGAACGCATCGAGTGTGGAGATCACGGCGCGGGAGGACCACGCCAGCACCGTCGCCTCGGCCAGGCGCTCGGTGGGCGTGTGCGCGAGGATGTCGACGTCGGCGATCGCGGCCCGGCTCGCGTCGGCGTCCGTCAGCGCATGGGCGACCACCGGAACACCGCGACGGTGCGCCTGCGCGACGAGGGCGATGAGCTCGGCGTCGCCCAGCGTCGGGGCCTCGCCGATCGGTACTTTGATCAGCGCGGCGCCGGCGTCGACGACGTCATCGACCGCCCCGCGCACCGCATCGGCGCCAGAGACCTCGAGGCCGAACCCGCCGGCGCCCCAGCCCTGCGTCGGATAGCCGCCTGTCGCGGTGATCATCGGGCCGGCCGCGCGCACCAGCAGCGGCGCGTGGTCCTCGTCCAGGAACGACAGCGGCGCGGCGAGGTCGATCGCCGCCGCGATCCCTCCGGCCGCGAGCGTCGGCGCGTCGAAGGCATAGGCGAGGTGCACGTGGCTGTCGATGAACGCCGGCGCGATGAACTGCCCACGCGCGTCGAGGTCGAACGGCGAGGTCGCGAGCGCCCCGAGCTCGACGATGCGACCGTCCTCGATCCGCAGATCGACGCGACCGTGCCCGATCACCGTCGCGCCGCGCACGACGAAGCTGCCCGACACCTCGGCCTCGCCACGGGTGGGCGCGCCCCTGCTGTCGCCGTCGTCGTCGCCACTGCTGTCGCCCCCGCCCGCGCCCGAGGAAGCGCGGTCGCCACTGCTGGCCTCGCCCCCCTCGGATCGGGCCGCCGGCGGATGGGCGCAGCCGGCCAGCGTAGCGAGCAGGACCGCGAGCGGACGACGCACGGCGAGGGTACGACGCGCCGACGCGCTCGGATCGACGCCGCCGACGTCAGAGTTTCAGCGCACCGAGCTCGCGGCAGATCCACTCGACCAACAGCGCCGTGCGGCGGGGCAGAAGGCGCGCGTGGGGCACGACCACGTGGATCGGCCGGCGCGGCGGCTCGAACTCCTCGAGGACGATGGTCAGGCGCTTCTCGCTGACGTGTCGCGCGACCTGGTAAGATATGAACATCCCGAAGCCGACGCCCGCGACACAGGCGTCTGCGGCCGGCGCGACGTGGTTGAACTCGAGGTTGCCGCGGATCGGTACGTCGATGGCCTCGCCCCCCTCGTGGAAGACCCACCAGGGGCCCGACGGGCCCCGGAATCGCACGCAGTTGGCGTCCGCGAGCTCTCGCGGATGCCGCGGGGTGCCGTGCTTGCGCAGGTACGCCGGGCTCGCCACCACCACGCGTCGCACCGCGCCAGTGCGCCACGCCACCAGCGACGAATCCGCCAGATCGCCGATGCGCACCCCGACGTCGATCTGCTCCTCGTGCAGGTTCACCACGCGATCGAGCAGCTGCATCGACACACGCACCTGCGGATGGCGCTGCACGAACCGCGTCACCGCCGGCGCGACGAAGAACTGCCCGAACAGCACCGGCGCGGTCACCGAGAGCTGCCCGCGGGGCTCGGCGTCGCCGACCGCCAGCGCGGCCTCGGCATCGTCGACCGCAGCCAGCACCGCGCGCGCGCGCGACAGGTACTCCTGGCCCTCGGCCGTGAGCGCGAGCCGTCGCGTGGTGCGATTGACCAGCCGCACGCCGAGCTGGCCCTCGAGCGCGGCGAGCGAGCGCACCACCGCCGGCAACGACAGCTCGAGCGCGGCCGCGGCGGCCGTCAGGCTGCCCCCGTCGGCGATGTGCACGAACGTGTTCATGGCCTTCAGCTTGTCCACCGGGCGATTCTTGCATTTCTTGCAGGAGTCCTGTGCGGCCCGCCCCATCACTCCGCTCGGGGCCTGGGGCCATGCTCGGGTCCATGAGCGCTCCCCACCCGTCCCGTCCGCTGCGCCTGCATCGCCACCGGTTGTCCGGCCACAGCCATCGCGCGGAGCTCATGCTCGCGCTGCTCGGCCTGCCCTACGAGCTGGTCGACGTCGACCTCGGCACCCGCGCGCACAAAGCCCCGGACTTCCTGGCCATGAACGCGTTCGGCCAGATCCCGGTGCTACAGGACGGCGACGTGACGCTCGCCGACTCGAACGCGATCCTCGTCTACCTCGCCGGCACCTACGGCGATCCGTCGTGGTTGCCA
Source organism: Nannocystaceae bacterium (assembly GCA_044344875.1). Taxonomy (GTDB): domain Bacteria; phylum Myxococcota_A; class Polyangia; order Nannocystales; family Nannocystaceae; genus Xiheibacterium. The sequence goes on along the minus strand of JBIJCC010000020.1, from coordinate 60,591 downwards.
CGGACGCCGCTGGGCGCCGCGGCGGTGCAGCGATGGCTTTCGGTCGCCGCGGGGCAGCTCGCCCACGGGCCTGCCGCCGCGCGAGTCGCCAACGTCTTCGGCGCGTCGCCACCCGCCGCCGATCTCATCACCCGCTCGCACGCGCTGCTCGGCGTGCTGCAGGGCCACCTCGAGTCCGGAGCCCCGTATCTCGCCGCGGACCACCCGACGATCGCCGACGTCGCGCTGTACACCTACGTCGCCCACGCGCCCGAGGGCGGCGTCAGCCTGGCCGACTACCCGGCCGTGCGCGCGTGGCTGGGCCGCGTCGAGGCATTGCCGGGCTTCGTGCCGATGGTCCCCTCGCCGGTCGGCCTCAACGCGTGAGCGCCACCATGACCGAGCGATTCCACGACGGTGAGCGTGCGGCCCAGGCCAAGGTCGGCGTGCGCGAGCGGATGGGCCAGATCGGCGCCTTCGTGATCCGCGACGCGATGCCCGAGCAGCACCGCGAGTTCTTCCGACTGCTGCCGTTCGTCCTGGTCGGCGGCGCGGATGCGGGCGGCCAGCCGTGGGCCTCGGCGATCGCAGGCCCGACCGGCTTCGTCGACTCCCCCACGCCCCAGCGCCTGACGATCGACGCGACGCGCGACCCGAACGATCCGGTGCTCGGCGCGGCGCAACCGGGCATGGCCATCGGCGTGCTCGGCCTCGAGCCGCACACGCGCCGCCGCAACCGGGCCAACGGCGTCGTCGCGGCCCTCGACCCCGAGGCGATGGTGATCGACGTGCGCGAGAGCTTCGGCAACTGCCCGAAGTACATCCAGGCACGGCGCGCGACCTACCACGCCAGCCGGATCCGACCGCCGAGCCTGCGGCGCACGGCCGGACTCGACGACGACGCGCGCGCGGTCGTCCGCAGCGCGGACACGTTCTTCATCGCCAGCGCGCACCCCGACGTCGGGATCGATGTCTCGCACCGCGGCGGCAAGCCGGGCTTCATCCACGTCGACGGCGACACGCTCACGGTGCCGGACTACTCGGGCAACTTCTTCTTCAACACCCTCGGCAACCTGATGGTGGACCCGCGCGCAGGTCTGCTGTTCATCGACTTCGAGCGCGGCGATCTCTGGCACCTCGCCACCGACGTCGAGATCGTGTGGGACGGCCCCGAGCTCGAGGCGTACGCGGGGGCGGTGCGATTGCTTCGGCTGCGCGTCCGCGAGGTGCTGCACCGGCCCGGTGCGCTGCCGCTGCGCTGGGGCGAGGCCGAACCGTCGCCGTTCCTGCCGTGAGCGACGCCGGGTCAGTTCGTCCGCCGGCGCTGGTACCCTGCCGCGGCACATGACCACCACCCTCGTCACGGGAGCCAATCGCGGAATCGGTCTCGAGCTCGTGCGGGCGCTGAAGGCCCGCGGCGACGACGTCATCGCGGTGGTCCGGCGCAGCTCGCACGAGCTCGACCAGACCGGCGTCCGGGTGATCGCCGACATCGACGTCGCCGACGACGCGAGCATGGCCCGCCTCGACGAGGCCCTCGGCGACGCGCAGCTCGACGTGCTCGTCAACAACGCTGGCGTCCTCGAGCCCGACGGCCTCGGTCACCTCGACCTCGACGCGGTGCGCCGCCAGATCGAGATCAACGCCATCGGTCCGCTCCGCGTGACCGCGGCCCTGCTCCCACGCCTGCACGCCGGCAGCAAGGTCGCGCTGGTCACCAGCCGCATGGGCTCGATCGCCGACAACGGCTCGGGTGGCTCCTACGGCTACCGCATGAGCAAGGCCGCGCTCAACATGGCCGGCGTCACCCTCGCCCGCGACCTCGCCGGCCGCGGCATCGCCGTCGTGCTCCTGCACCCCGGCATGGTCGCGACCGACATGACCGCGCGCTTCGGTCATCCCGACGGCATGCAGCGGGCCGATGACTCCGCCGCGCGATTGATCGCGCGCATCGACGATCTCACGCTCGCGACGACCGGTCGGTTCGTCCACGCCAGCGGCGAACCGCTACCGTGGTGAGGGGACGCGACGGAGGCGACACAAATGCGGTCTCTGATCGCACATCGCGAGAAACCACTTGCGCCGGCCGTGCGTTGCTCGCATAACAGCTCGACCGAGGATCCGATGGCTCCGTTCGACCGCACCCTGACCTGTGATTGCTGCGCCGCCCTCCGGGCCGCTGCGCGTTCATCTCGTCTGGCGTCGTCGCGCAGTCCGTCGAGTTCGGCCGCCGCGTCGCGTCGGTGAACGTCTCGCCCGCGCCTGCGGTCGGATGAATCATCGCCGTCCGGTCGTGACGTGATTCGCGTCGCGTCGGCCGAATCGTCGTGCCCATGGAGGGGTGGCCGAGTGGTAAGGCGCCGGCTTGCTACGCCGTGGTCCTGCCGAAAGGTAGGCGGGAGTTCGATCCTCCCTCCCTCCGCAATCGCGTGACATGGAAGGGTGACCGAGCGGCAAGGTGTCCGGCCGGAAACCGGTGGCCGGGTGCGCGTGCGCATCCGCGGGAGTTCGATCCTCCCCCCTTCCGCGACGCGATCGCACTGCATGCAATGGGAAGGTGCCGCCGACGGTCGGCGACCGGTTTCGAAAACCGGAGGGCGCCCACGGGCGCGGGGTTCGACTCCCCCTCCTTCCGCTACGTTCGCACGCGTGCGACCACGGGGTTGTGATCCGACAGCCCGCCCGCGTCGAGCACCGCGTGCCGCTCGATCGTCCCCCGACGCACGACCACGTGATCGATGCTCGACGCTTTGTCGCCGGTGATCCGGGGGCGCGTCGGCAATGCGTCCGCATGCGCGAGCGCGACGTCGAAGCCGTCGCCGAGCCCCGCGGCCACTGTACTGCGGTCCGCGTTGAAGTCCCCGAGCACGATCGCGGTACCCACCGCACCGCAGGCCACCTCGCGCAGCCGGGCGAGCTGCGCGACCCGGGCGTCGCCGAACGTGACGTGCGTGTTGACCACGAGCACGCCGCCGACGTCGACCGCGAGCAGGCCCTTGCCCGGATCGTCGCGCGAGGCCTCGGCGACCACCGCGGCCGCCGCGCCGCGGACGATCGTCACCAGGTACTCCGCCGGATCGCGCAGCGCCGTGGGTCCCCGGCGCGGCCGCGGAACCCTCGGGTAGCGCAGCGTCATGATCGTCGCGTCGGGCAGGGCGTCGCGGAGGCTCGCGAGTTGGTCGCCGCTGACCTCCTGCAGCGCGAGAACCTCTTCGGCGTGGGCGCACAACCGGGCCGTGATCGCCTCGATCCGCGCGGCCTCGTCGACGTGACGGTGCACGACGGCCTCGCCCCAATTCTCGGCGTGGATCCGGTGCAGCACATTCCAGGTCGCGACGGTGACCATGCGCCAGCTTACCGTGACTGCACGGACCGTACGACGCGCCTGGAACCCGCGTGCCCGCGCTTGAGCGACACTCACCCCAGAGTTACGCTGGTGGGATGTTGGCCCCGTCCCGACCGTGGCTGTTCGCCCTCGCCCTCACCGCCTGTGGCGACGACGGCCCGGCATCGATCGATGCCGGCACCTCGGGCGCGGGCGACGACACCGCGGCGACGATCACGACGACCGCGTCCGATCCCTCCACTGTAGGGTCGAGCTCGGGCACCGGCGACGACACTGCGGACACGGGCCCCGGCGCCGACGTCGGGGTGCCAGTCGCGCCCGTCGAGATCGTGATCCACTCGCAGCGCGCGACTCGCATCGACGTGTACGTCTACGCGGCGCCCACCGACGCGGCCGAGGTCCTCGTCCGCACGCTCGAGCACGGCGAGGGCGATGCGTTCCAGGTCACGCTCGACCCCGACGAGCTCGCGGCGGCCGGCGTCGGCGACGTGCTGTACTACGGCCTGCGCGCGTGGGGGCCCAACTGGCCCGAGGATCCGCGCTGGGTCCCCGGCTCCGAGGCCGGCTTCGTCGTCGACGTCGACGACGAGGGCAATCGCTTCAACCCCAACAAGCTGCTCGTCGATCCGCGCGCCCGCGAGCTCAGCCACGATCCGATCACGCCGAGCTTCGGCGACGCAGGCGTGTATCGCACCGGCCCCGAGTTCCGCGCGATCGACAGCGGCCCGTCGGCGCCCAAGTCGGTGCACGTGCTCGCACCCCCGCGGCCCGTCGAGCTCGGGCCCCGGCCCACGCGCGCGCTGGCCGACGACACGATCTACGAGGTCCACGTCCGCGGCTTCACGCAGGCCGATCCGAGCGTGCCCGAGGCGTGCCGCGGCACCTACGCCGGCGTCGCCGCGAAGGCCGACTACCTCGCGGCCCTCGGCGTCACCGCGATCGAGCTGCTGCCGGTGCACGAGACCACGAACAGCACCAACGACGTCGCCGAGGGCACCGACGGCGACAACTACTGGGGCTACTCGACGCTCGGCTTCTTCGCGCCCGATCGCCGCTACGCCTGCGACGACTCGCCCGGGGGGCCGACCCGCGAGTTCCAGGCCATGGTCGCCGCGCTCCACGAGCGGGACATCAAGGTCTGGCTCGACGTCGTCTACAACCACACCGCCGAGGGTGGCGTCGGCGATCCCGACGTCGCCAAGCTGTACTCGTTGCGCGGGCTCGACAACCGCGGCTACTACGAGATCGACGCCGACCCGGGGCACTACGCCGACAACAACGGCGTCGGCGCCAACACCAACGCCGCCAACCCGATGTTCCGCGACCTCGTGCTCGACTCGCTCGCGTACTGGCACGACGACATGGGCGTCGACGGCTTCCGCTTCGATCTCGCGTCGGTGCTCGGCAACGGCTGCGACCGCGAGTGCTTCATGTTCGAGCCCGACGCCGAGGACGGCATCCTGCGGCGGGCCGTCGCCGAGCTCCCGGCGCGCCCGGTCGACGGCGGCGACGGCGTCGATCTCGTCGCCGAGCCGTGGGGCATCGGCGCGGGGACGTACCAGCTCGGCAACTTCCCCGCGGGATTCGCCGAGTGGAATGGCGTGTACCGCGACACGCTCCGCCGCGACATGAACCTGCTCGGCGTCGCGAACGTCACCCCGCGCGAGCTCGTGCGCATGATCACCGGGTCACCGCAGCTGTTCGACGAGGACGATCGCGGCCCCGCGGCGAGCATCAACTTCTTGGTCGCCCACGATGGCTTCACGCTGCACGACCTGTTCTCGTGCAACGCCAAGGACAACGATCAGCCGTGGCCGTTCGGTCCGTCACCGGGCGGCTCGGACGACAACCTCAGCTGGGATCACGGCGGCGATCCGGCGCGCCAGCGCCAGGCGGCGCGCACCGGGCTCGCGCTGCTGGCGACCTCGGCCGGCGCGCCGATGATCACCGGCGGCGACGAGGCCCTGCGCACGATCGGCTGCAACAACAACCCCTACAACCTCGATGCGGCGACCAACTGGCTCGATTGGTCGCTCGACGACGACGAAGCGACGCACGCCGCGTTCACCACCGCCGTGCTGCAGTTGCGCCGCGATCACCCGGCCCTGCGACCGCGCGCGTGGATCGACGGCGTGCCCGCGGGCTGGTCGTTCCTCACCGACGCGGGCACGACGACCGGCGGCGGCTACCTCGACGATCCGACCCGGCACTTCCTCGCCTGGCGCATCGACGGACGTGAGCTCGGCGATCCGGCGCGGTCGATCTACGTCGGCTACAACGGCTCGACGGGCACCGTGATCGCGCACCTGCCCGCGCCCGCTGCAGGCCACGCGTGGGTGCGCGTGCTGGACACCGCGCAGGCCGAGGTCGCCGCGCCGGGCGACGAGCCGCCGATCGCGGGCGACACCTACGACACCGTCGCGCGATCGATGTTGATCGCACTCGAAGTGCCGGAGCCCTGATCGATCGCGGACCCTGGCCTCAACGCGCGCGGGCGTAGACCGCCATCGTGCGCCCCGGCAGCGACAGCCGCAGCTCGCCCTCGGTGATCGTCAGACCCTTCGAGCCCCCCGCGCCGAGCAGCTCGACGAGCTCGGTGCCGTCGGCGAACAGCGCCAGGTCGGCGGCCGACAGCGCCTCGTTGGCGGCGACGCGGATGTCCACGGGACCGGCCACATCGGCGCCGTTGTTGAACGCCACGACGATCGGATCGGCCACGTCCGTGCGCACGAACGCGAAGATGTTCGCCGCCTGGCCGCCCTTGCGCCACAGCTCGACGTAGTCGCCGTGCACGAGCGCCGGGTGCTCGCGGCGCAGCGCGATGAGCTGCTGCACGCGCGCGAAGGTCACGTCGGCGCCCGGCAGCGCGTCGTCGGGGTGATCGACCGCGCGGCCGTCCGCGGTGAACGCCCAGCTCGGCATGTCGCGGCGGTTGTCGGGGTCACCGGCGCCGAGCAGGCCGACCTCGTCGCCGTAGTAGAGCATCGGGATCCCCGGCAGGGTGAACAGCGCGCCCAGGGCCAAGAGGTAGCGGCGGTGGATCTCCTCGGGCGCCGCGTCGACGACGGCGCTGGTGAAGCGCGGCACGTCGTGGTTGTCGACGAAGCTGGTCAGCGCGCGAAGCCTCGCCTGCCCGAGCACCTCGACCTGCTCGGCGACGCGCGACGCGAGCGGGTTCACCGAGCCGCCGCCGCCGAACACGTGGCCGAGCTCGGCCATCAACGGGAAGTTGAACAGCGAGTCGAACCCCGCGTCGAGGTACGGCACCAGCTTCGCGGTCGAGCCGGTGTCGAAGACCTCGCCGACGACGAACAGATCCGGCTTCGCGCCGTGCACCGCCGGGATCCACGCGTCGGCCCAGTACTCGACGGGCACGTGCTTGACGGTGTCCATGCGCACACCGTCGATCGCGACCCGCTCGATCCACCCCACGCTCTGCGCGTCGAGGTAGTCGGCGACCTCGGGGAGCTCCTGGGCGAAGTCGGGCAGCGGCGAGCCGCCGATCGGGCAGTACACCTCCGCGGGGCCGAGCTGTCCGCAGCCGTCGGGATCGTGGAACCACTCGGGGCGCTGCTGCACCACGCGCGCCCCCGGCCCGGCGTGGTTGACGACCATGTCGAGCACGAGCCACTGGCCGGAGGCGTGGAGATCGTCGGCGAGGCCCTGCAGATCCTCGAGCGTGCCGAGCGTGGGTTGCATCGCGCCGTCGTCGGGGTCGGCGAAGTCGGCCCAGTAGCCGTGGTAACCGCAGCGATCCGGCGACTGGGCGTACACCGGCGTGATCCACAGCGTCGTCACACCGAGCGCGCCGAGGTGATCGAGCCGGTCGCGCACACCTTGGAGATCGCCGCCGTGGAACTTGCGCGCGTCGCCGGGATCGAAGCAGCCCTCGGGGCCGAGATCGTCGTTGTCGACGTCGCCGTCGACGAAGCGATCCGGCATCACGAGGTAGATCACCTGCTCGGCGGCGTCGAGCGCCTGCGGGTCGCCGCCACCCGTGGTGGTGTCGTCGCCGCCCGCGTCGGTGACGTCGCCCGAGTCGACGTCAGCGGGTCCGGTGCTCGGGGTCCCGCTTGCGCCCGTCGTCGACGTCAATCCGTCGGTCGAACCACCGACACCGGTGGTCGTGCCCACCGAGGTCGACTCGAGCTCCGCAGCGCCGCACGCCGCGACCGACACCAGGAACCAACCGAGCCGGGTCATCGTCGACCACGGTACACCCTCGCGGCACGACGGTGGCGGTCCCGTGGCATGGTTGCGGAATCAAAGCGTAACTCTTGAGTGAGTCACGTCGCACTTGACCAGGATACCGATCCGGGCCAAGAATCGGGACAATGGGTCGACTCGCGTGACACCTTCTCGCCCCACCGCCCCGTCCAGCCGGGCGCCGTCTGGACGCCCCTGGGATCACGCCGTGCTCCGCGTGCTCGTGGTGCACCGTGGCGCCTCGGCGCTCGCGCGTCAGCTCGGCCTGCGCGGCTTCGACGTCGTCGATGTCGGGGTCGTGGCCGACGCGCTGCGCATGGTCGACGAGATCCGGCCGCATGCGATCGTGGCCGACGTCGACGCCGGCGAGGGGCTCGCGCTGTGCGGTGCCGTGCGCACGAGCTTCGCCGAGTACGGTCGCACGCTGCCGATCGTCGCGATCGCCCACGCCGCCGATCCGTCGACCCGCCTGCGCCCCTCGGCCGACGGGTTCTGGGCCGTGTTGCCCGCGTCGTGCAGCGCCGGCGCATTGGCGGCGACGGTCGGCCGCGCGATCGTGGCGGTCGCGAGCGCGACGCGGGGCGCCGCGGCCCGGCACATCGTCCGCACGCTCGGGTTCGTGCGCGCCCACGCCCGGAGACCGAGCGGCGCGATCGCCTGGCGCGCCGCGACCCGATCCCGACGACGACGACTGACGCCGCGAAGTCCTGGGCCGACGCGACGCACGAACCGAGGCCTGCGTCATGACCGGGGCCAACACCCGATCGACGGAGCGTCGGTCAGGTCCTCGCGGTACCAGCGGAGATAGCCGAGGTGGCCCCGATGTCTCGCGCCTCCTTCGTCGCCCTCGTCGTGCTCACCGCACTACCGCGCGCCGCCGGGGCCAGCTCCGTCATCGCCGAAGGCGAACCCGCGCTCGCCCGCCCCGGCGTGCTCTACGTCAACTTCGACGGCGTCACCACCACGCTGGGCGGCGAGGCGGCGCCGTCCAACAGCTCGAGCGTCTTCGGCGAGACCTTCGCCCCCTACGACGGCGATGACACCGACCGGGCCGCGATCCTCGCGGCGGTCACTGCCGACTTCGCCCCCTACGACGTCGCGGTCGTCGCCGAGCGACCGATGGACGGCAGCTACACGATGGTCGTGGTCTCACCGACGAACCCGGTCGGCGGCTCGTTCGTCGGCGTCGCCCCGATCGATTGCAGCGACGGCCAGCCGAACAACATCGGGTTTGCGTTCCTCAGCGCCACCGACGGCCGCTCGGCAGGGCTGAAGGCGACCATCATCAGCCAGCAGGCCGGTTCCACCTTCGGCCTCGAACAGGTCGACCGGCCCGGCGACATCATGGATCGCCAAGGCGCCGGTGACCCCTCGTTCCTCGACGAGTGCAGCCCGCTGCGCAACGCCGAGGCCGCGTGCCCCGCGGTCCACGCCAGCGTCTGCCCCGAGGGCGGGCAGAACAGCCACCAGGAACTGCTCGCGATCTTCGGGCCTGCGGTGGCGGACGTGAGCGCGCCGACGATCGCCATCACCTCCCCATCCGACGGGGACGCGTTCGCCCCGGGGGATCCGCTGCCGATCGAGCTCACGGTGACCGACGACGGTGCGATCGCGGTGGTCGAACTGCTCCTCGACGGTGAAGCGGCGATGACCGACGCCGACGCGCCCTACGGGTGGACCTTGGTCGACGTGCCCGAGGGGGTGTTCTAGCTCTCGGCGCGGGCGACCGACACCGCTGGGAACGTCGGCGTCAGCGCGCCCGTCACGGTGTCGGTGGTGCGCGACGATGCCGACGACAGCGCCGGTCCCACGGGCGACGCGTCGAGCAGCAGCGAAGGTGGTGGTTCGCAGGACGACGAGACCGCGCAGGGCTGCGGGTGCCGACAACGACGCGAGACGCCCTTCACCGCCGTCTGGGCCCTCGCCGCGATCGTCGCGTGGCGACGCCGACACCACGCGTGACCGACGGCCCGCGATCGCGCGTGGGAGTGCCGACTGTCAGCTCCGCGGGGCCTCGGCGGCGATAGAGGTGGTGACCTCATCGTTCCGCTCCGCCGTCGTGCTGTGCGCCCTGACCTCGCTCGCGGCGGTGTCCGCCGATGCGTCGCCCCACCGCGGCTCGCGCCGCGCCGAGTTCGTCGGCGAGGTCGAAGATGGCGCGTGGCGACGCATCGATCCCTTGCTCCGCGCCGCGGCGCTGCGGCGCCCAGACCAACCCATCACCGCGGTCTTCGAGCCCGCAGACGACGACGTCCGCGTCGCCGACCAAGCGGCGCGCCTGCGCGCGCTGGGGATCGAGCCGCCGTCGTCGATCCTGGCGCGTCGGTTCGTCCCGATCGAGGGGACCCCGCGGGCGCTGCTGCGCGCCGCGGCCGACGGATTGGCCATCGCCGTCGAGCCGACCCTCGTTTCGCCGGAGCCCAGCGTCGGCGAGGCATCGGGCCTGCACGCGACCGCGGCACATGGTCCGCTGCCCCAGGACGGCCCGCGCGGCCGCGGCGTGCGGATCGTGGTGTTCGACAGCAGCATCGACGTGTACCACCCAGAGTTCTTCGAGGCCGACGGCGGCGCGTACCCATGGATCGACGTCGACGGTGATGGTGCCCTCACCCCTGGGATCGATGCGATCGACACGGACGTCGACGGCGAGGTTGCGCCCCACGAGGTCCTGCGCCTGCTCGATCACGGCGCGCGGTACGTGGTCGACGGCGCGGTCGAGTACGTGGGGCCCGATGGCGCGCTCGATCCCGCGGTCGACTACCTGTTCGTAGACTTCGACGGCGACGGCGAGCGCACCTACGGCCCGGGCTTCCCCGAGGACACCCCGGGCTATGGCGAGCCGTTGCTGTTGCCGGACGACGCCGACGGCGACGGCGTGATCACCGGCGACGAGCGGCTGCTGCTGCTGTCGACCTCGAAGGTCGCGGCCGTCCACGACGGCACACGGATCTTCGAACGCGGCGTCGATCTCGTGGAGCTCGGGCGCCGACTGGTGAGCCAGACGCGCCACGGCACCGCCACCCTCGGCACCCTCGTCGGCGGCCACGACCGCGTGTTCCGCCGTCAGCGCGGGCTCGCGATCGACGCCGAGGTCCGCCTGTTCGACCTGACGCAGGGCGGGACCTTCGTCGAGGCCCAGCAGTGGGCTGACGACACCGACACGAACCTCATGCTCCTCGAGGTGGCGACGTGGGACACCCAGCTCGACGGCACCGGTCCGCTCGACGGGATCGTCGACGGCAACGAGGCCGACGGCATCCTGACCGTCTGCGCGGCCGGCAACACCGGCAACTCGGAGAAGCACATCCGCCGTACGGTGGATGGCGAGCCACTGGCGCTCGATGTCGCCGTCGAGAACGACGACGATGGATCGTCGATCCCCAAGATGATCATCTTCGAGCATTGGCTCGCGCCGGATCTCGTGCCGACGTGCGTCCTCGCCACGCCGTGGGGCGAAGTGATCACGCTCATCGAGGACGAGGCCGTGGACTTCGACGGCGGCCAAGCCGAGCTATGGCTCGCGTACACCGAGCGTGACGTGACGTGGTTGGGGATCGAGGTGACGCGATTCCTGAGCGGCACGTTGACCGGAGAATGGCATCTCGAGTGCTCCCACGACGCTCCCGAGGGCACCGTGGTCCATGGTTTCCTGCAGGACTCCGCGGACTTCACCCGCGGACCCACCAGCTTCGTCGGCGCGACGCCCGACAGCACGCTCAGCGCGCCCGCGACCGCCGACGCGTGTCTGTCGATCGGCGCCCTCCGAGTCGAGAACTACTTCGACTTCCCGGGCGAGCTGGCGGCGTACTCCTCCCGCGGACCGCGGATCGACGGCGGGCGGACGATCGACCTCGCTGCGCCCTGCGACCCGCTGGTCCCGTACCCCTCGACCGACGCGGGGTCGGTCGGCTACGAGCGACCGCTCGCGCAGAACAACTCGTTTCACTTCAGTGGGACCAGCGGCGCTTCGGCGGTACTGACCGCCGCGGTGGCGGCGATGCTCGAGGTGGATCCCGACCTCGACACCGAGACCGCGCGGACGCGGCTGGCCGCCGGCGCATCGCTCGCGGGCTTCACCCCGGAACAGGACGTGCACGCCCGTGGCGCGGGGGCCCTCGATCTCCACGCGACGATCTTCGACACACCGGCGGGACCGCCCCCGGCGTTCGTCGACGCTCAGCTCTCGGTGGCCTTCGTCGCCACCTCCGAGGGTTGCGTTGCCACCGTCACGGTCGAGGACGCGACCTGGGATGCGCCGAATGTCCGCTGGGACCTCGACTACGACGGCACCTGGGACGTCGACTTCTCCCCCGAGCTGCACCGTCCAGTCCTGCTGACCACGGACGCACCCGAGCTCGCCGTCCGCGTCGAGTACGGCAGCGCCGGCTGGCGGGTGGGTGGTGCATCGCTGGCCGCGACCGCGCCCGAGAGCTGCTTCGAGGCGTCGAGTGACAGCGGCGGTGGTGCCGATGGCACGACCGGCGACGCTCCCGTCCCGCTCGACAGCGAGGGATCGAGCGACGCCGCGACGTCGAGCGCAGAAGAGAGCGGCGCGCAGGACGGGGGCGGAGGCTGCGGGTGCGTGACGGGCGGTGGCGGCGGGTGGGCTGCGCTCTGGAGCGCGTGGGCGATCGTCGCATGGCGACGCGGTCGCCACCGCATCTCCCGCGCCGATCGAGTCACTCCGGGATGAGGCACGCGCCCGCGAACTCGTACCCCGGCGGCGCCTGCCCCGGCTCGTACCAGGGCACGCACTCCTGCCCGCCGGCGGCGCCAGGACACGCCGCGCTGGCGTCGGCCTCCGAGGTGTCGCAGAACGAGGTGCAGCAGCTCTTCGCCGCGCAGTCGGGCGTCCCGGCCTCGAGGCAGAGCAGGCCGGGGTCGCACGCATTGATGTAGCCGCACGGGTCGCCGAAGGCTCCCTCCTCACCGCTGAAGTCGGGCGCGCAGGCGAAGGTATCGGAGACCGGGTAGCAGGCCTCACCCGGGGTGCATTCCTGCAACAGCGGATCGCACGTCGGCAGACACAGCGTCAGCGCGCCGCCGTTCGCGAGCGTGCACACCGTGCGGGGATCGTCGCAGACCGGATTGTCCGGCGAGCCTTGGCAGAACGCGACGCAGGTCCCCATGTTGGTCTCCGCATCGACGTTCCAGCACGCCGATGCGAGCTCGCAATCGTCGACCCCCGACGCGGGCGATCCATCGACGGCGCACGCATCTCCGACCTGCGCGGGGCTGGCGTCGAGCGGTGAGCACCGCGTGGCGTCCCACGCCGCACCTCCATCGGAGGCGTACGGCATGCATTTCTCGCCCTCGGGGCAGTCCTGCGCCCAGAGGTCACACGCGAAGGCGTTCGTCCCCCCATCGGGATCGACGATGAACCCCGCACCGGTGTCGGCCTCGCCGGTGTCTGCGCTGGACGACGACCCTCCCTCCGAAGACGCCGCAGGCGACTCCGCTCCCGAGTCCCCCGCGGGCTCGCCGGTCGTCGTCGATGCGTCGGTCGTCGACGCTTCGCCGACGACCGTCTCCGGCGCGCCGCCGCACGCAGTGAGGGCGACGCCGAGTGCGATGGAAAGCTGCGAGGGGCCGAGTCGACGGTGGTTCATCACCATCGACTGCCCCGAAGCTGGCAATCCCATCAAACCGATCGTCGACCAATCCGCGATGGGATCCGTGGGCCGCGACTGCGCCGCGACCGAGGCCACGGGATCCCGGGCACCACGTAGGGTTCTCTACTCGCAGTCCGCCCAAAGCACGTGGGTGTGCCCGTTCGCCTCGGTCGAGTCCAACTCGATGGACCCACCGACGTCGAGCAGACCGAAGTGGCCCTCGAAGAGAGTGAAGACATGCGAATGGTCCGCGTCGCCGCGGATGTCGTACTCCCGCGCTGCGCAGGCCATTACATGGTCCTGGGTGATGCGGATGGCATGACTGCCCTCGGCGGCGCTGTGGTTCTCGAGGATGTAGGCGTTCGCCTGCTGCTCTGCCTTGGCCGCGCAGTATCCATCCGGCTGACCGCTACACACGAAGCCCGACGATCCCTCTTCGGCGGCGCCCGAGGACGCCGGCGGCGCGCCCGTCGACGTCGTGGTCCCGGACGACGTCGACGCCGGGCCCGTCGACGTCGACGTTTGCGGGGACCCACCGTCCGGCGGCTCGGCCTTGGAGGCGCACGCGACGAGGACCAACACCACCAGACATCCCAACCTCACGACCACCATGCGTTCAGGATCGTCGGCGGCCCCGGCATCGTCAAGCGACCCGGGGACCGCCGCACAGCCGCTACTGCGCCACGACCGAGACCACGTCCATCTGGATGAACTGCCCGTAGAACGGATCCGGGAACGGCGGGATCTCCGGCACGACGTAGGGATCCGCGGAGCCGCTCGCGCCGCCGGGGTTGGCGATCGCCACGTCGTTCGGGTCGAGCATCTTCATCGTCACGGTGGCGCCGCCGCGGATCGGGATGGTCACGGTGTAGTCCATCACGAACACGAAGTGGTTGTGCGGCGTCTCGTGGCGGTTCACCGTGTACGACTGCGGGGGGTCGGTGACGTCGATCCCGTAGATGTTGTAGTCGTCGACGCTCGGCGTGCCACCGATCTGGAAGTGCTCCTGCTGGACCTCGCCGTCGGTGAAGTTCTTCGGCTCGGCGAGCCCGCGGATCCGGATCGTCACGTCGTACACGATCGCCGGGTCGCCGCCGAAGGCCACCTGCAGCTCGCGGTGCAGCGTGTACGCGGGATCCTCGATCGCCCCCTCGAGCACCGCGGGATCCCACGGGCACGTGTCGCGCGCCGACGGGTCGGCGCACGGCAGCTCCCAGCGATACCCGTTCATCGCCCCGGCGTACTCGATCGGATCCTCGGCCCCGGTGCTGCTGTCGACGGAGCCCGTCTCGGTGGACGCGGTGTCGGTCGTGGGATCGGCGGTGTCGGTGACGGTCGTGGACGGCGCGCCGGACGACTCGGTGCTCGCGGGCGCGGTCGTGCCCGGGGCTGTCGTGGCCGAGGTGCCGGTCGTCGACCCGGTGCCGACGTCGGTCGTCGCGTCGTCGTCCGCAGGATCGCCGCAGGCGACGGCGAGGGCGACGACGCAGGCGAAGAGGAGCGTACGGGCGCGGGGATCGTCGTGACGCGAGATCATGGACCGAGAGCGTATCGCCGCGGCATGCCGGACACCCGTGCCGAGTTCGGGTGCAGCATCACCCGCGCGGCAACGATCATCCGAGCTCGGGCACGGTGGTACTCACGGCGCGAGACAAGCCCCGACCCACTCGTACCCCGGCGGGCTCTCGCCGGGCGCGTACCACGGGACGCACGCGGTCCCGGGCGCCGCCGCAGCGCACCCCTCGCTCGCCTCGGGATCCGAGACATCGCAGAACGCCGCGCAACACTCCTCGGCGCACGACGGCACCCCACCCGGGGGCGCGCAGAACGTTCCCGGATCGCATGCGCCGGATCCCAGGCACGGATCGCCGATCGCCCCGCCGTCGCCGGAGTCGTCCGGATCGCACTCGAAGCGATCGTCGACGGGATGGCAAGCCTCCCCGTCGGCGCAGTCCTGCAGCAGCGGATCGCAGGTGAACAGACACAGGGCGAGGATGTCACCGCCCGTGATGTTGCACGTCCCGCCCTCGGGGCACGTCGGGTCCGCGATCGAGCCCGTGCAGAACCCGACGCATTCGCCCATGCCCGCCCCGTCGAGGAACAGACACATCGAATGCAGCGCGCAATCGTCGATCCCGCTCGCGCCGCCGTCCTCGGCCGTGCACGGCTCGCCCACCTGCGCCGGATCGGGGGCGATGGGCGAGCAACGATAGGCATCGAACACGTTCCCGCGCCCCGCGATCCACGGCATGCACTTCATGCCGCGTGGACAGTCCTCTTCCCAGATGTCGCATTCGTCCGTGCCGCCGTCGGGCGACGGGACGAACGGCGCCCCCTCCGACGACGTGCCCGCGTCACCGGTGGTCGAGTCCGCGGCGCTGGTCGTGGGCTCGGAGGTCGCCGCGGCGCCGGTGTCCATGGGGCTGGTGCCCGTGGGGTTGGCGCTGGAGGTCCCTGCGCTGGTCTCGTCGGACCCCGCCGCGGGTTCGACGGCTGGGCCGCACCCCAGCACCGACACCAACACGAAGATCCAACCCCGCACCCCGGTGATCGTAGCACTGGACTCCACGCTGTGGAGTCCACGCCGAGGCGAGGCAACCTGACGCGTTCGCGGTGGCGCTACTTCGTCGGCGACTTGCGGACCGCGTCCTCCACCACGCGCCCTTCCGTCAAGAACGACACCCCCGCGTTCCCATCCCGCCCGTGCATGATCGCCTCGACCAGCAGATCCGGCCCCGGCTCGCGCAGCCCCCAGTGCACCAGGAAATTCGCACCGCTGCCCCCGACGCGATCGGCCCGCGAGACGAAGAACTCGGCGGTCATCAGCGGCCCGAGCTCCGCGGGCGCGTCGAGCATCGCCCGCACCAGGACACCGTCACTGTCGTAGTAGTCGACCGCGGTGATCACGACGGGCGTCGACTGGCTGACGTTGCGCAGGCTGAGCGTGGCCGCGAGATCGATCGGCTCGGCGTGATCGGCGAGGTAGAGGCTCGAGTAGATCGGGACGTACACAACGCGCTCGACCACGAGCGCGCCGGGCTCGGCGAGCGCCTTCAGATTGCGCGGCCCGACCAGCTCCGGCGCCCGCGCCGGCTCGCTGCAGGCCATCATCGCCGGACAGGAGAGCAAGAGGACGATGGGCCAGCGCACCGGATGCGCAGGGTAGCACAGCACACCGCACGACCCGCCGCGGGTCGGCCCCGCCGACGGCGGCAGCCCCGCTGAAGGGCGTCGGCGCGCCGCACCATGGAGATCGAGCACCGTGCTCCCGACCGCGCGAACACGCACGGTCGGGCCCGGTCATCGCAGGGATGATCCGCATCCGTGCACCGCGGGCCCGCGTTCGCGACTAAGGTTGACCCATGCGATCGAGATCCTGGACGCCGGTGCTCTGCGCGTGGCTCGCCTCGGCCACCGCGTGCGGTGGCGTCGTCACCTCGGCGAACTCGATGACGGACGGCAGCAGCTCGGGCCCGTCCGATCCGACGACCGGCGCCTCGACGCCGAGCCCCGAGACCACCGCCGCGCCCGACCCGAGCACCACCGGCACGCCGGGGACCAGCAGCTCGGGCAGCGCGCCCGAGGGCGGCGAGAGCACGGGCTTCCTGTTCGACGTCGGCGGCGGCATGGCCACCGGCACGACCGACGGCACCACCGGCGTCGAACCGCTCGACTACGATTGCGAGAACCTCACGACGCCGTTCATCGCGGAGATGCAGATCGCGGGGGCCAAGGGCTACCACGACGTGTTCTTCGACGACCTCGGGCACATCATCGGCTACGACTTCAACTCGTTGGTGCAGGTCACCTACGACGGCGACGTCTCGGTGTTCCTCCCCGGCGTCAACGGGGCGCAGGGCATGGACGTGCTCGCCAACGGCGACCTGCTCTACCTCAACGACAGCGGTGAGCTGCGCCGCGTCACGCCGGATCTACAGGTGTCGGTCGTCGCGAGCGGGCTCTACGGCGGCTACGGTGTCACGGTCGGCCCCGATCAGATGGCGTACGCGTGCCACAGCGGCACGGTCACACGCGTCGAT
This sequence comes from Nannocystaceae bacterium, assembly GCA_044344875.1. Classification (GTDB taxonomy): domain Bacteria; phylum Myxococcota_A; class Polyangia; order Nannocystales; family Nannocystaceae; genus Xiheibacterium. The sequence continues at coordinate 43,408 of JBIJCC010000020.1, read as the reverse complement.
CCAGACTCGGGCGACGCATCGACGTTCCTGACGCTGCCGGTGACCCCGCGCGCGATCGTCTTCAACCTCGACAGCACCGGCGTGTACATGTCGACGTTGCTCGGCCCGGGGTCCCCCGTCTACTTCTCCGCCGTCGACGACGACCTCGACCCCGTCGACGAGCCCTACGTGTTCGCCAACAACGTCGGCCTCGGCTACCACGACGGCCTCGGCATCGACGCCTGTGGGAATCTTTACGTTCCAGACTATAGCAGCTCGGGCCTGTACCGCGTAGATCCCGAAGGCACGGTGACGACCGTGTACTCCGGCGGCGGTGCGGGCCAACCGCACTATGGCCACGGCCTCGAGTGGGGCAGTGGCATCGGTGGTTGGCAGGATCACGCGATCTACCTCCCCCAACCGTACAACGGCCTCTCCGTCAACGAGGTCCTCCTCGGGGTCCCGTCGGGATCCACGGTTCGCACCTGGCGCTGATGCGCCCCACGAGTCCGCCATGATCCAAGCATTGACGCATCGCCTTACCCCCCGACTCCTCCTGTCCGCGCTCGCCCTCGCCACCGCGTGCGGCGACGACACCAGCGCGACGCCGGACGAGACCACGGGATCGAGCTCCGCGACGGCCGGCACGGCCGACACCACCGCGACCTCCGGCCCGAGCACGACGTCGGCCGACACGAGCTCGTCGGGCTCCACCGGTGATTCGCCGTGGGCCTGCGTCGTGACCGAGGGCCTCTCGCAGGACTACTCGCAGCAGCTCGGCTGCCGCGACGACTTCGACGCCCTGGCCTCGCTGCCGCTGGACGCGAGCATCGCCGGCGCGCGCTCGATCAAGACGTTCATCGATCGCAGCGGCGACAACGCGCTCTACTTCGCCAACAGCCGCTGCTACCCGATCCACTGGAACTTCGCCTCGGTGTTCCTCTCGGGGAACGGGCTGCCGCCGGTGCCCGATCTCGGCACGTTCAACAGCACCGAGTACTACAGCCCGAACCGCCGATTCCTGCTCGGCGCGCTCACGTACTACGAGGGCCCGAACAAGTTCACGTACGAGCTGTCGCCCTACGACACCGCCGACGCCGACATGATCATGCAGGCGTACCGGCAGATCCGCGACGACAGTTACTTCGGCGAGGAGCTGGTCTTCCATCCCACGTCGAGCGCGATCGAGGCCCTCATCCCCAGCTTGGACGAGGACATCAAGATCATCACCACCGACGAGCTGTTCGCCGGCGTGCAGTACCAGGCCTACAACCTCGGCGAGACCTACGGCCGCCTGGCGTTCTACAACGCCGACGACGTGGCGGGCACGTACATCCCGTTCCGCGACATCGCGGTGCTCGACGCGGTGCCGATCGACATCTCGATCACCGCCGGCATCATCACCGCCGAGTTCCAGACGCCGCTGGCCCACATCAACGTGCTCTCGGTCAACCGCGGCACGCCGAACATGGGCCTGCGCAACGCCCACGAGGATCCCGAGCTCCTCGCCCTCGAGGGCAAGAACGTCAAGCTGGTCGTCGACGCCTTCGGCTACACCATCGAGGAGGTCACCCAGGAGGAGGCCGACGCGTGGTGGGAGGAGAACAAGCCCGATCCGCTGGGCGTGCCGCAGCTCGATCTCACCGAGACCGATCTGACGGACATGGAGGACGTCGTCGACGACGACGCGGACCTCGCCACCGCGATCGACGAGGGCCTGACCAAGTTCGGATCCAAGGGCACCAACTACGCGGCGCTCTTCGACATGGATCCCGCGGTCATCCCGATGCAGGACGGGTTCGTGATCCCGTTCTACTACTATGACCAGTTCATGAACGACAACGGGTTCTGGGATCAGCTCACCGCGCTCGAGGCCGATCCCGAGTGGGGCGATCCGGTGTTCCGCGAGGAGCAGCTGCTGGCGTTCCAGGCCGACCTGCGCGCGGCCCCGATCGACCAGGCGTTCCTCGCCGCGGTGATCGCCAAGTTCAACGCGAAGTTCCCCGGCCAGCACAAGATCCGCTTCCGCTCCAGCACCAACGCCGAGGACCTCGGCACCTTCACCGGCGCCGGCCTCTACAACTCGCAGACCGGCGACACCGAGGATCCGCCGGGCGCCGAGGGCAGCGTCGAGTGGGCGATCAAGGAGGCGTGGCTCAACATCTGGAACCCGCGCGCCTACGAGGAGCGCGGCTACTACAGCATCGATCAGCACGCCTGCGCGATGGCGCTGCTCACCACGCCGAACTTCCCCGACGAGGAGGCCAACGGCGTCGCGGTGACCAACAACATCTTCGACACTTCGGGGGTCGAGCCGGGCTTCTACGTCAACGTGCAGATCGGCGAGAACGAGGTCGTGCAGCCCGAGCCCGGCGTGCTGCCGGACGCGTACCTGCACTACTTCTACTATCCCGGCCAGCCGGTCACGTACATCACCCACAGCACGCTCATCCCCGTGGGCCAGACGGTGCTCACCAACCAGCAGATCCAGGACCTCGGGGTCGCGCTCGATGCGATCCACAGCCGGTTCCTGCCGGTGTACGGCAACGACGGCGACTGGTACGGCATGGACGTCGAGTTCAAATTCGACGACAAGCTCGACCCGGGCAACCCGCCGACGCTGTTCATCAAGCAGGCGCGGCCGTTCCCCTGGGATCCGGGCTCGTCGGACATCGCCGGCTCCGGCGAGTGCGACGGGGTTCAGAAGTAGAGATCGGCGACCTGCAGGACTGCGTCGACCAACGCGAGGCACTCCTGCGAACCGGAAGACCGGCACACCTGCCGGTCGCCCTCGGTGACGCATTCGCTGCCCGGCGCGCACGCGCCGTCGGTCCCGCACGGTTGATTCGGGGCCGGGGCCGACTCACAATGGCCCGCCGGGCAGTACCGCGACGCGCACTGCCGGTGCCCGGTGCACGGCTCGCCGTCCGCCGCGGGCTCGAAGCACACGCCGTCGTCACCGCACGACGCCCCGGCGACGCAAAGACCGTCGGGGCACGCCGCGCCCACGCCCGGCAGCGCCACGCAGAAGCCCTGCTCGCCCTCGTCGACGGCGCAGACCAGCTGGTCGCCACAGTCGGAGGCGAAGGATTCGCACCGGTCGCCCTCGGCGGGCGCCTGCACGGCGCACGGATCGGTGCACTCGCCGAGGTGGCAACGCAGCCCCCGACCGCAGTGCTCCTGGCGGAAGCACCTCTGGCCCTCGAGCCCCGGCCCGATCACGATCGAGCAATAATCGCGGCAGTCCTGCGGGGCTCCGGCGAAGAACAGGTCGCAATCGGTGCCATCGATTCGCTCGGCGAGCCGCCGCACGCATTCCTCGTCGATCGATGTGGGCAGGGACTCGTACGCGTCGTAGTCGTCGCCGTAGGCGTAGTAGTAGCCCTCGTCGAGGCCCGGCCGCAGGTCGGCGAGGGACCAACCCTCGCAGTCGAGCGGCGGCATGACGCCGGCGGCCGCGAAGGCCTCGCCGCAGCCGCATGCGCGGACCTTCTCGCAGAGCGCCCGCTCGAGCGGCTGCAGCGACTGGAGCTCGCCCGCGCCGTCCGGGCCACCGCAGGCGGTCGGGACGATCATCGACGCCCAGGCCGCGGCGGCGCAGCCCAAGCCAATCCGAACCCCTTGCGCTGCACCAGCCACGACGCCGAGGCTAGCACGCCGACCGCGACGCGATCGAATTCCCGGGTCGGTCGGCTTCGCCGGTTTCTTTGGCCCCGCGCCGAGCCTCGATAGCCTGCCGCCCGTGGTACCGCTCGCAGTATGCTTCGCGTGGCAATCGTTCGTCGTCGGCACGGCCCCAACCCTGCCGCTGCCCGAGGAATCGGCGGCGAGTGAGCCCGCGACGGCGACGGAGCCCGCGAGTGAGCCCGCGACGGTCGACGAGCCCGCGACGCCCTCCCCCTTCGACGGGCCGGCGCCCCCGGCTGCCGAGACGCCGCCCGCAGCGGTGCCCGCCCGCGACACCGAGGTCGCGCCCCGAGCCGAGGATCGCGATGACGACGACGACGACGACGACGACGACGACGACGATACCCGCGGTCGGCGACGCACCGTCCGACGGGCCGGCGAGGGCGACTGGGGCATGCAATTCACCTTCGGCGGGCTCGCACCCCTGTCGATCGCGGGCGTCCGCGATCACGGCGTCAATCGCCTGCTCATGACCGAGCTCGGGTTCCGTCGCGTCACCGAGAACTTCATCATTCCGTTTTCGATCGGCGCCGGGGTCTTCCACCACAACCCGGAGGAGGGCAGCTCGCAGAACGACGCCGGGATCGCGGCGAGCGTCGGGCTCCTCAAACCGTTCCGCGTCTGGCGGCGGATCTCGCCCTACGCCGGCGGCATGCTCCACCTGCACTACCTCGACCCACCGGCGACAACAACTGGCTGGTGAACTTCTCGATCGGCCCGGTCATCGGCACCGAGTTCTACATCGGCGATCGCGTGAGCCTGCTGTTCCAGGGCCAGTTCGATGTCGGCGCCAACATCTTCGACGGGCTGACGCAGGTGCGCGCGGCGACGTCGATCGCCGCGGGCGGGCAGACCGGCCTGGTGTTCTACTTCTGATCGCGGGCCGGGCCGCCCCGAGACGCCGCACCGATCCTGGGCAGAATGTCGCGATCGATGGGAATTCGTCGGCGCGAGGACCCTTCGCGCGGATGACGCCCGGACGCGGTCGCCCCCGTGCGGGGAGTGTGGCAGTCTCGATCCCGCGAAGGGTGAGCGCCGTGCCCGAGCTGCCCCGTGTGGGCGACGTGGTCGATCGCTACCGCGTGATCGCAGCGGTGGCGACCGGCGGTATGGCGGCTGTCTTCGCGGCGCAGCGCACGTCGCTGGGTGGGTTCGACAAGCTGCTCGCGCTCAAGGTGATCCTGCCGCACCTCGCGGGTGAGCGGTACTTCCTCGACATGTTCCTCGACGAGGCGCGCATCGCCTCGCAGATCCAGCACCCCAACGTCGTCGGTGTGCACGACGTCGTCGAGCACGCAGGCCTGCCGTGCATGGTGATGGAGTATCTCCACGGGCGATCCTTCGCGAGCGTGCTCGCGGCCGATTGCCCGCTGCCGCTGCGCGTCGCCGTGCTCGCGGCGGCCGCCGAGGGGCTCGCGGCGGCCCACCGCGCCCGCGGAAGGGATGGCTTGCCGCTGTCGGTGGTGCACCGCGACGTCAGCCCGCAGAACGTCCACGTCGCGTACGACGGCCAGGTGCGACTGGTCGACTTCGGCATCGCCGCGGCGCGCGGTCGCCTGAGCTCGACCCGCGCCGGCACGGTCAAGGGCAAGCTCGAGTACCTCGCGCCCGAGCAGATCACCGGCAGCCACCCGGTGTCGGCGGCGACCGATGCGTGGAGCTTCGGCGTGATGGCCCACCAGGCGATCACCGGCCGGCCGTTGTTCGCCGAGGAGCACGACGCCGCGACGATGTGGAACGTCGTCAACAAGGACGTGCCCGCGCTGACCGCAATCGACGACGCCGAGGTCGCCGAGGTGATCATGGGCTGCCTCGAGCGCGAGCCGGCCCGCCGCACATCGATGGAGACCTGCGTGCGTGTGCTCGGCGAGGCCGCACGCCGGGGGCTCGGCGATCCGCGGGCCGCACTCGCGTCGTTCATGGCCGAGCGGTTCGCCGACGACAAGCTCGCGGACGATCGTGCCCTCGAGCGCACGCTGTCGGGGGCGAGGCTGCTCGAGCCGAGCGCGGCCGTCGTCCCGCCGACGCGGCGTCGAGGCCGTGCGATCGCGGCGTGGATCGGGGCAACGGCCGTCGGCGCCGTATCGATGGTCGCCTTCGCCGCGCGATCGAATCGAACCGAGCCCGAGGTCGCCGAGACCGTCGCAGCGCCCGAGGCGAGCCCGGCGATCGCGACCGCGGCCTCGGACACCCCCGCGCCACCGAGCACGCCCGCGATCACGCCCGCGATCACGCCAACGCCCGCGACGCGTCCGACCGCGCCGACCCCAGCCGCCGACGCGCCTGCGACCATGGACGCGCGCACGGGCGCGCCGAGTCCCGCGGCCGCGCCGAGTCCCGCACCGACGCCCGAGCCCGCGCGACGCAACCGACGCCAGCGCACGCGCGATGACGCCGGCGCGGCCACCCCGACCAAGCGCCTGTTCGGCAGCCCGTACAAACCATGACGCCCGTCCTCGCGTGGGTGCTCGCGGCGATCCTCGCCCCCGACCCCGAGCCCAGCGATCTCGCCCGGCGCCGCGAGCAGGCCGCGATCGCCTTCGCCGAGGGCTCCGCGGCCTTCGAGCGCGGCGACGCGGCCGCGGCCCTCGTCGCGTTCGAGCGCGCCCATGATCTGGTGCCGCACGCCAACGTGCTGTCGAACATCGCGCTGTGCCTGGCCGACCTCGGTCGACACCGCGAGGCGATCACGGCCCTCGATGCCGCGATCGCCCGCGGCGAGCTGACGGCGGCGGAGCGCGAGGTCGCGGCGCAGCACCTCGCCCAGTCGCAGCGCGCCCTCGCGATGGTGCAGGTCGTCGCCGACGACGGCGGCACGCACCTGGTGGAAATCGACGATCGCGAGTCGTGCACGACCCCGTGCGCGCTCGCGCTCGACCCCGGCGAGCATCGCTTCGTCCTGGTCGAAGGCGGACCCGCGCAGTCGCTGACGCTGACGTCGGGCACCGGTGCGCGTGTGCGCCTCGTGGTGCCCCGAGGCGTCACACTCCCGCGCGTCGAGCCCGAGGTGCCGGGCCCGCCGACCCGCCGAGCGCACCACGTCGGCGCCCAGCGCTTCGGCGCCCTGGGTTGGATCGGCGTCGGCCTCGGGGCCGTGGGCGGCGCGGGCGTGATCGGCTTCGGCCTGCGGGCGAACGCCCTGCACCAGGACTACGAGGCCGATCCGACCGACCAGGGGCGCACGCGCGGCCTCGCGATGCGCAACCTCGCCAACGCGTCGATCGCCGTCGCCGCGACCGGCGGCGTGTTGTTGATGGCCGAGCTCATCCGCTTCGGCGTCGCCCGTCGTCGCGCCCGCCGCTGAGGCGCAGTCGCGGCGCCGAAACAGTTGATACAGTGGGCCGTGCCCGAGATCCGAACCCTGCCCAGCCATGTCACCGGTCTGCCGGTGCGCAAGCTCCGGGTCGTGGTCGAGCGGGGCCCCGATGCGGGCGCGTCGGCGACCTCGGACGGTGACGGCCTGAGCATCGGCTCGGCGCCGGGCAACGGCCTGGTGCTCACCGATCCCAAGGTGTCGCGCTACCACGTCGAGCTGGCGCCGATGGGCGCGCAGGTCCGCGTCGCCGACCAGGGCTCGACCAACGGCACGCGCGTCGGTCCGGCGATGGTGCGCGGCGGCGCCGTGTCGGTGCCGCTCGGCACGCGCATCGAGATCGGGGACACCGAGCTCGTGCTCGAGGACGGCGGCGTCGTCATGCTCGAGCTGCGCGACACCGCCGGCGGCCTGGTCGGTCGCAGCCCAGCGATGCGCCAGCTGATGGCCAAGGTCGAGCGCCTCGCGGCCAGCGACGTCGCGGTGCTCGTGCTCGGCGAGTCGGGCACCGGCAAGGAGCTCATCGCCCGAGCCCTGCACGACCTCGGCCCCCGCGCGAGCGCCCCGTTCGTCACGGTCGACTGCGCGTCGCTGTCGCCGACGCTGGTCGCCAGCGAGCTGTTCGGCCACGAGCGCGGCGCGTTCACGGGGGCTGATCGCACGCACGTCGGCGCGTTCGAGCGGGCCCACGGCGGCACGCTGTTCCTCGACGAGCTCGGCGAGCTGCCCGAGCCGCTCCAGGCCGCGCTGCTCGGCGCGCTCGAGCGCCGTCGCTTCCGTCGCGTCGGCGGCTCCAAGGAGATCGACGTCGACGTCCGCATCGTCAGCGCGACCAACAGCGATCTGCGCGCGCGGGTCAACGCCGGCAGCTTCCGCCTCGATCTGTTCTATCGCCTCGCCGTGGTGCTGCTCGAGATCCCGCCGCTGCGTGAGCGCAGCATCGACGTACGCCCGCTCATCGAGCACTTCCTGGCCCAGTCCGGCAAGCCGATGCCCGCCGACGCGTTGTTCAGCACGCCCGATCTGCAGGCGCTCGAGCAGTACGCGTGGCCGGGCAACATCCGCGAGCTCCGCAACGTCGTGCTGCGGGCCCAGGCCACCGGCGAGGCGCCGCAGCCCGATCCCATGCGCAAAGCGGTGGCCGCTGGCGCAGGCCCCGACCCGGTCGACGCCCTGGTCGACATGCCGTACCGCGAGGCGCGACGCAGCCTGCTCGATCACTTCGAGGTCCGCTACCTGCAGGCCCTGCTCGCGCGCGTCGGCGGCAACGTGCGCGCCGCGGCACGCGAGGCCCGGATGGATCGCACGTACCTGACCGAACTCCTGCGCCGGCACGGCCTGGGATGATTCGCGCGGCTGCGATCGCGGCGCTGTGCGTGCAGTCCGGGTGCCTGCTCGACTTCGACGCGCGTTTGCTCGCCGGTGACGCCTTGCCGCGACTGGCGACCGGCGAGGCCCAGAGCTGCGCGCTGTGGATCGACGACGTGCCGTGGTGTTGGGGCAGCAACGACGGCGGCCAGCTCGGCCACGACGACGGCGACGCGGGGCCGAGGCCGATCGACGGCGTGACGCTCCGATCGATCGCGACCGGCGGCTACCAGATCGGCCACAGCTGCGGCATCGACGACGACGGCGTGGTGCTGTGCTGGGGGACCAACGGCGACGCCGAGCTCGGCAATGGTACCGTCGGTGGCGGCTCGCCGACGCCCGCACCGTCCGCCCTCGAGTTCGCGGCGACGCGCGTGGCGGTGGGCATCACGGTGAGCGTCGCGCTCGACGAGCGCGGTCGGCTGTGGACGTGGGGCTGGAACGGCGACGGGCGGCTCGGCTTCGGCACCGACGTCAGCACGCAGAGCACCCCGCGCCTGATCGAGGATCGCCACCGGTGGATCACCCTCGACTACGGCACACGGCACGGCTGCGCCGTCGACGAGGCCGGCGCGCTCTACTGCTGGGGCGAGGCCGTGTCGGGGAAGCTCGGCCGCGACGACACCGACCCGCGACCCGCCGGGGTGCAGGGCGGCGCGTCGGCGTGGCGCTCGGTCTCCGCGGGTGTGGAACACACCTGCGCCATCGCCCGCGAGGGATCGCTGTGGTGCTGGGGCGACGACACCTACGGCCAGACTGGAGGCCAGCCCGGCGGTGGCGGTGGCTCGACGCCGCGCCGCGTCGGCGACGATCGCGATTGGGTCGCGATCTCCAGCGGTGCCGCGCACAGCTGCGGCCTGCGCGAGGCGGGCACGCTGTGGTGCTGGGGCAGCAACGAGCACGGCCAGCTCGGCGTCGGCATCGTGCAGCCGCGCGACGGCGTGGTCCAGGTCGGCGAGCGCGACGACTGGACCGAGCTATCGATCGCCGGCAACCACGGCTGCGGACGCACCGCGGACGACACGCTGTGGTGCTGGGGCGAAAACGCCGTCGGTCAGGTCGGCGTCGAGAATTACGCGGACACGCCGTCGCCGGTCGCGATCCTCGAGCCCTGAGGCGATGGAGGGATAGGAGGTTCTGGCGGGCTTTGCCCGACGGAGGGAAGGGACGGGCCGTCCCTTCCCATTGCTTGGTAGCGACGCGTCACTCGCAGCCGATGCGCTCGGTCGCGACCACCACGTCGTCGACCCAGAAGTCGAGCGGCGTGGCCGGCGGATTGGCGTAGTTGGTGAAGCGCAGCGCGTTGAGCCCGTAGTCGGTCCAGGTCCCGCGGAAGTCGACGCCGGTCCTGGCGATCTCCTCGACACCGTCGATCCACACGTGGGCCTCGCCGTCGGAAGCCCCCGGCGTATTGAGTCGCATGTGGGCCTCGAGGCAGCGGGTCTGCCCAGCACTGTCGCCGCCGAAGATCGTCGAGGGGCCCTGCTCCTGCCAGATGAGCTGCAGCGCACCGCTCCAGTCATTGCTGCCGTTGCACGCGAGCACGCCGTCGAAGATGCACGTCCAACCGAGCGGCCGCAGCCGGCCGGCCGCGTCGCCGCGTATGGCGGTCTCGGTCGCGATCGCCCAGTTGGGCCCGTTGGCGGCGATGATCTCGCCGACGTCGCCGATCTCGTAGCCCGGCCAGTCGTCGCCGGTGCGCAACGAGTAGCGGACCCAGACCTCGTCGAAATCCTCGCCGGGGGAATCGACGCCCGGGCCGTCGGGGCCGTTGCCCCATCGCAGCGACACCCAGCCGCCGAACACCATCGACGGCTGCAACGTGATGCGCAGCGCGAGATCGGTCGGGTCGTCGCCGTCGGGTTCGACGCCGAAGCCGTCGCCCATCTCGTACCACTGGGCGATCTGGTTGGGGGCGTCGTCGATCGCGTCGAAGTCCTCGCAGCTGATCCACGACGCGGGCGCGTTGCCCGGGCAGCCGTTGGCGTCGGGGCTGCCGGTCGGATCGGTGGCGGTGGTCGTGTCGCCGCCAGCCGTCGTCGCGGTCGTCGGCTCGGCGGTGGTCGTGTCATCCGCCGCGGTCGTCGTGCCCACCGTCGTCGTCGCCGTGGCGGTCGCAGAGGTCCCGTTCGAGGTCGCGCCAGCGCTGCTCGATCCGGCCGTCGATGCGCTCGCCGACGACTCCGAGGACGCACCGGCCGCGGCACCATCGTCCGCCGGCTCGCCGCACCCGACCATCGCAGCCCACGACGCACCCACGACTCGAATCACCGTTCGACGCATGCGGCGGGACTCTATCAGCTCCGGCGGGCGGCACCCTGCCAATGTGCGGGGCAGATCACCCCCGGCGCACTGCGGTTCTGCGCGCGGATCGAGTGGCATCTGGCTTGCTCTTGGTCGGCAGCTCATGCCTCGAACTCGCCGTTCATCCCTCGGTTTGGCGTCCCTCGGTTTGGCGTCCCTCGGTTTCGTGTCCCTCCTCGCGGCGTCTGGCGCGTGTTCGGACGCGGACAGTGCTGCCGCAGGCAGCAGCGACGACACGGGCGCCGCCGAGGCGGCGAGCGACGCTGGTCCCGGCGGGGCCACCAGTGGGGCCGAGGCCGGCACACTCGGCGAATCCACGGCCGAGCCGACGGGCGATCCCACCGGCGATCCCACCGGCGATCCCACCGGCGATCCCACCGGCGATCCCACCGGCGATCCGCCGCCGCCCGCCGGCAGCTGCGTCGATCAGGCGTGCGCGTTCCCGGGCGCCGAGGGCTTCGGCACCGACACCCCCGGCGGGCGCGGCGGGCAGATCCTCGTGGTCACGACGCTCGCCGCCGACGGCCCGGGCTCGTTCAAGGAGGCGATGCTGACCCCGGGCCCACGCATCATCGTGTTCGCGGTCTCCGGTGTGATCGACATGGCCGGGGGCAGCATCGATCTCCAGGCCGAGCATTCGTACGTCACCGTCGCCGGCCAGACCTCGCCGGGCGGGATCACGATCCTCAACGGGACGCTCAGCAACTATCACACCGACTTCCACGACGCGATCCTCCGCTTCCTGCGGCTGCGCGGCCCGGAGGCCTACGACAACATCTCGCTGTCGGAAGCCCACCACTTCGTCATCGATCACTGCGACTTCTCGGGCGGCACGGACGAGTGCTTCGACGTGACGTCGGCGCATGACTACACGGTGCAATGGTCGACCATCACCAACAGCGTCGCGGGCGAAGGTTCGCAGAACTACGGCTCGCTGCTCGCGTACAAGCCGACCTCGAACATCTCGCTGCACCACAACCTGAGCGCGCACCACGGCGGCCGCTGCGGGGCGCAGTTCCACTGGGCCGGCGATCTGGCCGAGCCCGACGGCGGCGCGGCGCTCGATCTGCGCAACAACGTCTTCTACAACTGCGGCTTCCAGCAGATCTACCGCGCCGATGAGTCCCCCGGCACCGGCCTGCGCTTCGACCTGGTCGGCAACTACGCGGTGAGCGGGCCGAACACCCCCGCCGACTCGATGTTCTTCGGGCTCGACGGCGCGCTGTACCTCGACGACAACGTGTACGTCGGCCAAACCACGATCCTCACCCCGTACTTCGAGGGCGAGCTGCTCGAAACCAGCCACGGCTTCCCGCCGGTCACGACCACGTCGGCGGCGCAGGCGTACGACGACGTGCTCGCGTGGGCGGGCGCGTGGCCCCGCGACGCCATGAACGCGCGCACCGTCGCCGAGGTCGAGGCCGGCGCCGGTGGCCTCGGCAAGAACGACGACGCGCTGCTCGAGGGCGGAGACGTCGCGCCGACCGACGGCGACGTCGATGGCATGCCCGATGCGTGGGAGAGCGAGCACGGCCTCGATCCCGCGGATCCCAGCGACGGACCGGTGATCGTCGACGGCGGCTATTCGAACGTCGAGGTCTACCTGAACGAGCTCGCCGCGCTCCGCATCGGGCAGTGATCAGAGGGGACGACGTCGGTCTCGGGGCTCGGGCGGCCCGCGCCCGGGCCCCCCCGACCGGTCGCTCAGCTGGGCGGGACGCCGCCGCCACCGGCGAAGAACAGGCCCGTGCCGGTCATGTCGCTGTACGTGTACGCCGACGTCAGGCCGTTGTACGTGTCGACCGCGCCGCTGTCGGGATCGGCCCGGTACGCGTTGCTGCCGGCGAAGCTCACGCCCCAGACGTAGCCCTCGAAGTCGACGCTGACGCCGTGGACGTACTCGGGCAGCGGGACCGAGTTGACCAGCTCGAGCGACTCGATGTCGTAGCCGAGCAGCGTGCCGCCCGGGTTGCTGTGCCACAGCGTGGAGTCGCCGTCGGTCATGCAGCCGCCGATGCCATCGGCGCCGCCGGGAGTCGAGGTCCACGTCGAGTCGTCGAGGTTGAAGCGCGAGGCTCCACCGCCGCCGCACACCCACGGGCGCCCCTCCTTGTCGACGGTGATCCCGTAGCCGCCGCTGGGCGGCAGCGGGAACGACAGCACCGAGTAATCGTTGGCGTCGACCCGGTAGATCCCGTTGCCTCCGCCGACGTTCAGGCCCCAGAAGTTGCCATCGGCATCGGCCGCGCCGCCGTAGACGAACGAGCCGGGCGGCGCGATGATGGTCTCCTCGATCACGCCGGTCTCGCCGTCGACGAGGAGCGTCTCGTCGTCGCAGACGGTCCAGAGCTTGGCGTCCTCGTAGCTGCAGGTCGCCTCGTTGAAGGTGCCCCGGGTCCACGCGACCGGGCGATTGGAGCTGCACGCAAGCGGCAGGAACCACGCCAGACAATCGTCCTCGCCCCACGGCAGGACGTCGCCGGCGCCGCTCGACGTCTGGATCCCCGGCACGCCGTTGTTGTCCTGGCAATCAGCCTCGCGGGCGTAGAACTTGGCGACGCCACCGTTGCGGTTGGCGACCGCAACATCGCCGTTCAGGTTCACGGACGTGCGAGAGGGGTCGCCGGCGGACGGGCGCGCGGTGTATCGGCCCTCCTCGACGATGGTCTGGGTGTTGATCTTCGAGATCGTCCCCTGGAACGAGTTCGCGATCCAGATGTACGAGAGGTCGACGCCACCCCCGCCTCCGCCACCACCGCCCTTGCCGCCGCACACCTGGGGCGGCGCGTCGGGGAGCGTGGCCACGTCGAAGTTGGTCGGCGGATCCCAGGGGTTGCCCGCGGACGAGGAGCTGTCGGCGGGCGTCGTCGGATCGACGCCGTCATCCGCGCTGCCCGCGGTCGTCGTCGTGCCTCCGCTCGTCTCGGCGCCGGTGGTCTGACCGGTGCCCCCCTGCTCGGCCCCGCCCGTGGCACCACCGCCATCGCCCCCACACCCCGCCATGGTGACAGCGGCTCCGACCGCCATCGTCCGCAAAACAAGCCAATGCTGCGTCATCCGAATCCCCTCGCTGCCGGTGAATGGCAAACCCCTGGAAGTCCTTCATCGGCGGCGTACGCGGCCAGCGCCTGACCGCGCCCCCGACCCCGCCCGAGAAAAAGTTGCCCCCAAGCTGTAACGGAACCGGGTGCTCGGGCACCCAAGTCGGTGCTCGCCAGCGGCCACGGCTACACGCTCTACGTCGGGGGCATCGGCCACGACGCCGACGTCGGCGCGCTCCGGTCCCTGTTCGAGGGGTTCGGCGAGATCGCATCGGTGCGGGTCGTCCGCGACGGTCGCACCGCGCAGTGCCGCGGCTTCGGCTACGTCCGCTTCGAGGAGCCACGCGCGGCGATCGATGCCCAGCTCGCCCTCGATGGTCGCTCCCTCGGTGGCAAGCGCCTGCGCGTGACGCCCGCGCTGTGAGCCCCGACGGTCGCGTCACATCGGCGATCGTCCGCGACTCTTTGCAGAATGAGCCATGACCGGGCGAACGCAGCGTGTGCCTATCGAACCCTGTGCGACGGCGGCGTCGTGCTCCTGCCCACCGATGTCGGCTACGGGCTGGTCGCCTGCACCGACCCCGCGATCGCCAGGATCTACGAGTTGAAGGGCCGCCCCCGCAGCAAGCCGTGCGTGACGGTCGCGAACGCGGCGATCCTCGACGACGTCGCCGTGCTGCCCGACGCGGGGGCACGCGCATGGCTCGACGACATCCGCACCCAGACACCGATCGCCGTCGTCAACCCGGTGCGCCGCCACTCGGCCCTGCTCGAGCGGCTGTCCCCCCATGCGCGGGTGCAGGCCACCAGCCACGGCACGATCGCGACGTTCCTCAACGCCGGCGCCCTCGTCTCGGCGATCGCCGAGCTCGCCCTCGCCGACGGACGCCTGGTCCTCGGCTCGTCGGCGAACCTCGCGTTCGCCGGCAACAACTACACCCTCGACGAGGTGCCCGACTCCATCAAGCACGGCGTCGACCTCGTCATCCCCGGCGGCCCCGTGCGCTACCAGAACCCGGGTCGGCTCGCGACCACGGTGCTGGACATGGCCTCGGGCGAGTTCATCCGCGCCGGAATCGAGCATGCGAGGATCGCCGCCTCCTGGCGGGCGTTCCGCGCCGCCGCGTGAGCAGAGCGACGGTGAGCCGTTTGCGAGGGCCCGATCGACTAGGAAGCTCTCGATGCGCGCCCTCCCCTGGCTCACCCCCGTCGTCCCTGTCGTCGCCCTGCTCGGAGCCCTGCTCGGGGCCCGCAACGCCGCGGCGGCCGAGATCCCCGCGGACCCGAGCAACTACGCCGAGCTCCTCGGGACGCTACAGCCCGGCGACACGCTGGTCCTCGCGCCGGGCACGTACACGCGCCTGACGATCTCCGGGCTGCACGGCACCGCGGACGCGTGGATCACCATCGAAGGCCCGAGCACGGGCGAGCCCGCGGTCATCGTCGGCGAGGATTGCTGCAACACGGTGCAGCTCTACGACGCGGCGTTCGTCGCGATCCGCAACCTCACGATCGACGTCGGTGGCCTGGCCGTCGACGCGGTGAACGCCAAGGATACGCCGTCGCACGACATCCTCATCGAGAACAACCTCATGCAGGGGTTCCCCGCCGGCGAGCAGCAGATCGTCGGCGTGAACACCAAGACGACGGTGTGGAACTGGACGATCCGCGGCAACCGTATCGTCGAGCCCGGGACCGGCATCTACCTCGGCGGCTCCGAGGGCGACACGCCGTTCATCGCGGGCACGATCGAGGGCAACGTGATCGTGAACCCGGTCGGCTACTGCATGCAGATCAAGCACCAGAACGACTACACGCTCGCGCCCGAGATGCCCGCGGGGCCGAATCGCACGGTCATCCGCAACAACATCTTCCTCAAGGACGATCGCGAGAGCCCCGACGGCGATCGGCCCAGCCTGCTGGTCGGCGGGTTCCCCGGCGCGGGCCCGGGCGCGCAGGACATCTACGAGATCCACGGCAACCTGCTGTTCAGCAACCCGCGCGAGGCGCTGCTGCAGGCGACCGGGCGGGTGTCGATCCACGACAACCTCTTCATCGGCGGGTCGCCCGGCTTCGCGGCGCTGGTGGTCACGGCGCACCAGGGCAAGTCGGTCGCCCTCGGCTACGTCTACAACAACACCGTGTTCGGCGGCGGCACCGGCATCGCGTTCTCCGAGATGGCGAGCGAGGACGACGGCGTGGTCGGCAACCTCGTATTCGCGGGCACGCCGATCTCGGGCCCGATCGCGGACTCGCGCGACAACGTCGTCGGCGCCGAGGCCGACGCGGCGGGGTTCGTGAACAACCCGGTGGCGATGCTCGGCGCGATGGACTTCTATCCGCTGCCCGACGCGGTCGAGGGCACGCCGCTGGATCTGGGGAAGTTCGCGGGGGATGGCGCATGGGATCGCGACTTCAACGGCGCGTCCAAGGGCGAGTTCACGTTCCGCGGGGCGTATGCCGGGGCGGGCGAGAACCCGTGCGGACCGCTGGATGATCAGATCGATGATTGCGGCGGTGGGGACGACGGTGGCGGGAGCAGCGACGACGGCGGGGGCGTCGACGGGACGGCGAGCGATGGGGGATCGGAGGATGGGGGCTCGGGGGGCGATGGCGCGGGCGGTGGTGCGACGACGTCGGCGGTGGACGACACCGGCGGGGGCACGGCGGGCAGCGGCGCGCAGGATGAAGATGATGATGGTGGTGGGTGCGGTTGCCGGAGCGGCGGCGCGGGGTGGGGCGCACCGCTTGGGCTCGTCGTGCTGGCGGGTCGTCGCCGACGGCGTTGATCGCCGACGCCGATCAGACGTTCGTGTTCGCCAGGATCTCCGCGAACGGTGGGACCGTCGGCACCACCACAGGCGCGGTGCTGCGGGCGGGCAGTGGAAGCTGGTCCTTGTCTGCATAGGTGACGGCGTGGTCCGGCGAGTACATGTCGTCGGTGATGAGGAGCACCTTGTTGCGGCGACAGAAGTCCCGCGCATTGGCGAACATCGCAACCGAAGGATAGCCCGCGAGCATGCCGAGCTCCTCGGCGGTGAGGAGTTTCGCCAGCCTCACGGGGAGGTTCGCGTACGTGAACGACCGTAGATCCTTGTCGCGGTTCGCGTCCACGAACCTCCCGATCCAGGCGCAGCGGACCCCGCCCAGCTTCGCGAACACTGGGTGCAGCACCGCGAACGGGATGCGCCCGGCGAAGAACTTGGCGCTCTTCTCGGCGTTCTCCGGCCGCGACCACTCGGCCGCGCTCGTACTCATGATGTCGTCGTAGTCCTGGCCGCTCGCACCCCAGTCGAGCCTACTGATGTGGTCGCGGATGGCCTTGCCCAGCAACGCAGTGCGGCGCGTGATGCTCGTGGGAGTGTCACCGAGGTCGCTCTCGATCTCGGCGTGCGCCTCCGCCGTCAGTGGCCGCGCCATCAACAGCGTCGTGACGTCTTCTCGGAACCGGACCTGGCCGAACACCATGGCCTCGACGAATGCATCCGCGCGGTGGAACCGGCAGTGCTCACTCGTCAGGTGGTAGCGAGCTCGGCCGCCAGCTCGCGCCGCAGCCGCGCGCGGAGGGGCTCGATCACCGGGGCGAGGCGTGCCACCGCGAGCGCCTCGAGTTGTGGGGTGCGGATGCGGGGCAGCGCGCGGTCGTCCATCCCAGCCGACGCTATCACGAGTCGAGCGCGGCGATGCTCATCGCGCGAATGGGGTGCGGAATCAGAAGCGGCCGCGTAGCGTGAACCCGGCACCCGTTCGACCGGGCGCGAGATCCATCTCGACCCGCCGTCGACGCGCGACGCGTCGCTGAGCGACGACGCGGGCGAGCAGCACCGTCCCGGCGATCGCCGCGAGACCGCCGACTTCGGCGATCGCGATCTCCCCGGCCCACAGCCGCGTGTACCCGCGGATGTCCTGAGGCGAAGGCCCCGCGACGAACCGAAACACGTAGGCGGTGACGCCGAACGCCGCGCCGAGGGTCAAGCTCGTCGTGCCCGCGACCACCTGCCGGACCCGCGAGCGACGCGAGTCGTGCGCGCGACGACCGAACATGCCCGACGACGCGCCGGCGAAGGCGAGCGCGTGCAGGTTCGCGACGGTCTGGAGCACCGCGAAGAACTCGTCCCCGACGTCGTCACAGTCGTCGCCGATCGTCGCGTAGGAGGGGCAGCGCGTGGTCCACCACCGGCGCGCGGCGATGCCGAGCCCGATCGCCCAGGTGCCGGCGGCGAGCCCTGCATAGACCTCGCCGAAGTGACGGCGACGCTCTGGGATGCGCGTGCGCCCCTCGCTCGGAGGGTCCTGCACGCACGGCCTCGACACCGGCGGAGGTGGTGGTGGGTCGAGCGGCGCCGACACGGCGCGTGGTCCCTGGTACTCGCGGTGGTCTCGTGTGGTGGAGCCCGCGGTCGGGGCATCGACGCGCGCGGTTGCGGTCACGCTGGGCGAGCTCGCTGCGAGCATCGACGCGACCGAGGCTGCGAGGACCACGATGGGTAGTCCCCGCAGACGCCCGTGGGATCCCTCGACCGGATCTCCGCGCGGGGGCGGGCGCCGCGGTGGCCGGTCTCAGCAGTCCGCGTCGGGCGCGGGATCGGTCGGGTTCCCCTGCAGGATGAGGAGGACCAGCGGGATGGCGAGCTGCGAGTAGTCGATGCCGCCGGTGGTCGCGTCGAGGTCGGCGTCGTCCATGGAGAGGAGCTGCGTGGTGGTGTCCATGCCCGAGCCGTGCAGCTTCGCGGCCCGTGGTTCCCTGCCGACGTCAGGTCCGCTCATCCCCCACGCAGCGCGCCGGCGCCGACCAGCTACAGCGGCGGACGAGACGTCCGTGCGTGACGACTGGTCGCCGATGGATCGCGGGTTCAGAAGCGGCCGCGTAGCGAGAACCCGGCACCCGTTCGACCGGGCGCGAGATCCAGCTCGACCCGCCGCCGACGCGCGACGCGTCGCTGACTGACGACGCGGGCGAGCAGCACCGTCCCGGCGATCGCCGCGAGACCACCGACCTCGGCGATCGCGATCTCCCCGGCCCACAGCCGCGTGTACCCGCGGATGTCCGAGGGCGTCGCCCGCAGACCCCGAACCGTGGGGAAATCGTCGCCGGGTCCGCGGCATCGTCGCGGACCGACGAACGCACGCTCAGCTCCCGCGGTCCTGGCACACCGCGTTCTCGCTGACGTTCACCTTCTCGCTGCCCTCGACCGCGGCCTTCGCCTTGGCGATGAACGCGGCCCGATCCTCCGCCGACAGCGCCCCGAGCACGAAGCACTCGTCGTGCTCGCCCTCGCGACCCCAGTGGCCGCGCGCGTGCACGACCCCCGCGACACCGGCGATCGCCGCCGCGAGCCGCTGCTCCGCGGCGTGATCGGTGCCGTCGCCGGGGCTGAAGAAGCTGACGACGAGATCGTAGTTGCGACCAGCCTCGACCGCGACGGGCTCGGTCGGCGCGGGCGTCGGCTCACCACCGCCCGGCTGCTCCGTCGTGGGCGCCGGCTCGGCCGGCGGCTGCGTCGCCTCGGGCTGGCACGCGAGGGTCACGAGGAGCGAGGAGAGGGCGACGAAGGCGAAGCAGCGCATTGGTTCGGCGCAGTGTGCCACGCGATCGCCCGCCTGCAACCCCGTGCTCACCCCGCCGGCGGCTTGCACACGCCGCCGCCCGGGGCGATCTGCGCCTGGGTCCGGAACGTGTTCAGCGTCTCCCAGTTCGGTGGCTCGAACTGTGGGATCGTGCCGTCCTCACGCACGTTGGTCACGTGGTACGTGTGCTGATTCCAGATGCGGCGCGCCGGGATCCATCGATCCTCGGCGTCGCGGATCGCCTGCAGCGTGGGACTACCGACGCCGTCGGAGCCGACGAGGATCTCTGCCGAGCCGTCGTTGTCGATGTCGGCCACCGTCGGGTATTCGGTCCACGTGCCGCTCGAACGTGGGGTGGACATCAGCACGGTTCCGTCGATGTCGAACACCCAGCTCGTGGACTCGTCGGCGTAGATCGCCTGGGCGATGCCCGAGCCGAGGAAATCGAACGCTGTGCCGCCGGCTTGGCCGCTGAAGTCGACGACGTTCGCCACGAACACCGGGGTCTGATCGGCGTCGTACACCCCGTAGTGCTGGTATGAGCTGATCGCGAACTCGGGCTCGTCGTCCCCGTCGAAGTCGTGCACGTTGACCGGGCGGTTCCAGTCGCCGGCCTCGCCGGTCGGGGCGAAGTTCGACCACTTCACCGCGCCGTCGTGCTCGAGGATCCAGATGCCGATCTCGCTGGCGACGAGGACCTCGGGCTGGGGATCGGCGTCGAGGTTCGCGACCTGCGGGTAGGCGGTGATCGCCGTGACCTGGCCTGGAGATCGGCGCGCACATAGTACTCGGTGCCGTCGTGGTGATACGCCGCGTGGCCGAAGATCGCCTCGAGGTCGCCGTCGCCGTCGAGATCCGCGGCCGTCGACGCGCTGTAGATCCCGTCGAACGGCGCGGTGAAGATCGTCGCGCCTTCGTGATCGAAGACGTTGCTGCCGGCGATGATCTCGACATCGCCGTCGTTGTCGAGATCGGCCAGGGCGATCGCGCCGGTCTGGCTCGACGCCCACACCCCCACGCTGGTCCACTTCGGGCTGCCGTCGTGCTCGTACGCGACGATCTGACCGCCGACCTGCGCGGTGACGATCTCGACGAGGCCATCGCCGTCGATGTCGCCGAGCGCAGGCGTGACCCCGAGCTGCGCGCCCTGGCCGAACATCGTCTGCAGCACGCCGGTGTCGCCGGCGATCGACACGATCGTACCCGGCCCGGACTCACCCTGGTTGCCGATCACCGTCACGACGTCGGGGATGTCGCAGAGATCGATCGCACCGTCGCCGTTGTCGTCCGTGAGGTTCGCGACCAGCGGCGAGGTCATGCACGCGACCAAGCCGTTGGGCCCGGTGAACGACCACTGCACGTCGGGCGCGAAGCTGTCGGGCGGGGCGACCTGCTCGCAGGGGCCGACGCCGCTGATCTCGCCGTCGTCCACCTTGCACAGGTTCGGCGGCGGGCCCGAGTCGGTGCCCGAGTCACCGCCGCCGACGTCGAACAGCGCACCGTTCGAGGTACCGCTGTCGTCGGCCGTCAGCGTCCCGGGCGCGGTGCTGCTCATGCTCGCGTCGCTCGACCCGCTCGACGCCGTCGGCTCGGAGGTCGCGAGTCCCGTGAAATCCCCCGCGCCGTCGTCGCCCGAGGGGTCGCTCCCGCAACCCAGGCCGAACAGACCCACCACCACCCACCGGGAAACGTCGCTCATGCGCCGCAGTCTACGACGTTGTCCGCAGGTCCAGCAGGCACGCGCGCCAGCGGGGTATCGTCGCCGCCGTGAGCATGCCCGACCGCGCCGGCCCGCCGCGCGCCCGCGTCCGCTGGGACGAGCTCGATCTGCTGCGTGGGGTCGCGGGCGCGCTGATGGTGGTCAACCACACCGGCTACAAGTGGTTGAACGAAGCGCAGCTCGCTGATCCCGCGATCTCGGCCCTGGTGTTCGCGGGCAGCTGCGCGCCCGTGGTGTTCTTCGCGACCAGCGGCGTCGGGCATGGCCTCGGCTCGGGCTCGACGCGCGTGCCCGATCGCCTGGGACTGCTGCGCAAGGTCGCGATCCTCCTCCTCGCCGACGCGTTGCTGTGGCTGTCGCCGACGCAGTGGTACGGGCTCGACTTCCTCGGGTTCATCGGGTTGTCGATGCTCGCGCTCGATCCGCTGCGCCACGCTCGGCACCCGCTGCGGTGGGCGTTGGGAGGGATCGTGCTCGTGACGATCCTGCGCTTCGGCGTGGGCGAGGCGGTGAAGGGCTGGCCGCAAACCCCGACCAATGCCGCGCTGCGGATCGCCCTCGGTATCGACCCCGTCGAGGGCGTCTCGTACCCGGTGCTGCCGTGGATCGCCTATGGCCTGACCGGCTTCGTGGTCGGCGCGGTGGCCAAGGATGCCCGCGCATGGATCGATCGCCGCTTCGCGTGGGTGCTCGCGGGGCTCGCGATCGTGCTCGCGGTGAACGTCGGCGCGACCCGGGTGCTGGTCGCCACCGGCCGCGCGATCCATCGCTGGGGCTATGTCTCGCTCGCGTTCTACTTCGTCGGCTTCGCGGCGATCGCCGCTGCGCTCGGCCTCGCCCTCGTCGCCGCGCGCTGGGGCGGCGAGCGAACCCGTCGCCTGCTCGATCTGCCCGGGCTCGCCAGCCTGGCTGTCGTGCCGCTGCACTACGTGGTGATCGCCCTCGTGGCCGCCGTGCTGCCCCTGGCGGCGCTCGATCGCTACGGCTGGCTCGCCGCGACGCTGGTCACGCTCGTCGTGAGCTTCGCCGGCGCGCGCGCGATGCAAGCGACGGCCATGCGCGCGGTCGCAGCACGGCGTGCGTGGCTCGGACCGGCGCTGCTCGGCGCGATCGCGGCCGCGTTCATCGCCAAGCTGATCCCCGCCGTCGCATCGAGCCCGGCCGCGGTGCAGCTCGGGATCGTCACGGCCGGTCAGCTCCTGCTGTGCGTCGCCTTCGCCCTCGAGGGCGCGCGATCGCGATGAGGCGGTCGCCTCGCCATTCGGCGATCCCGTGCCATACTCGCCTCGAAATCGACCGATGGCCGACGACGCGCTCACGCGACACCCAGGTAGCAATCACGTCGGCGTGGCCCACGCGTCGCCGTACCCGACCAGTCGCCTGGCCCCGGTGCACGATCTCATCGACGCCGCGCGGCAAATCGCCGAGGCCGACGCGATGCTGGGCGCGGTCGCCAACGGCAAGCTGCAGGTCATCGCAGAGCAGATCCGGGCGCTGCAGGCCCAGGCCCGCGAGGTCCTCGCCGCGGCCCACCGCGACGCCGAGCTCCACCGCGCCGCGTGCAACTTCCGGCGCCGGCCTGGCGCGATCTACCACCTGTACGAGCGTCCCGATACGACGCAGTACTTCTCGATGCTCGCCCCCGCCGACTGGGGCACGCCCCCGCACAGCTTCGTCGGCAGCTACGAGCTGATGGCCGACCTCTCCTGGCGCCGCGTCAGTCCGTGACCAGTTTGGTCGCGGACTCTTTGGTCGCGCCCTCCGGCGCTCTTCCTGGCGCGGGCGATCGTGCTCGCTGACCGCCGTGGCGAAGCCACGTCGGGCTCGAGGGGGCCGAGGGGCTCGAGGGGCCAGGTGGTGGAAAATCCGCCACTTGGTGGTGGATTTTCCACCACCTGGCCCGGGGCTGATACGCTGCGGGAGCCATGTTCCCCCGTCTCGTCCTCGCTCGGGCACGCGAGGCGTTGTCCGACACGCCGGCCCTGCTCGTCGTCGGCCCTCGCCAAGCCGGCAAGTCGACGCTCGTCACCGAGCTCGTCGGCGAGACCATGCCCTACGTGACCCTCGACGACGCGAGCACGCTCTCGGCCGCGAGTCACGATCCCGAGGGTTGGCTCGCTGCGTTCGCGGGCCCCGTGGCGATCGACGAGATCCAGAAGGCACCGGCCCT
This sequence comes from Nannocystaceae bacterium, assembly GCA_044344875.1. Taxonomy (GTDB): domain Bacteria; phylum Myxococcota_A; class Polyangia; order Nannocystales; family Nannocystaceae; genus Xiheibacterium. The sequence goes on along the minus strand of JBIJCC010000020.1, from coordinate 20,258 downwards.
GCTCCCCGCCATCAAGGCCCGCATCGATCGCCGCCGAACGCCCGGCCGCTACGTGCTCACTGGATCGTCGAATGTCTTGACGCTCCCTCGGGTGTCCGAGTCGCTGGCTGGCCGAATGGAGGTGCTGCCCCTGTGGCCCCTCGCGCAGGTCGAGCTCGCCGGATCCGAAGAACCGAGCGCGCTCGTCGCATCGTTGTTCGCCGCCGAACTCGAGACGCCGATGCGCCGGAGCTCGACCGACCATGGTTGGCGCGCACGGGCGATCGTCGGCGGTTATCCCGAGGTCATCGCGCGACCCCGCGCCGCACGACGATCGGCGTGGTTCGAGTCCTATATCTCGACGGTCCTGGCCCGCGACGTCCGCGACGTTGCCGACATCGCGGGCGTCTCGACGCTCCCGCGGATCCTCCGACTGGTCGCCTCCCGCAGCGGCGCGACGCTCAATCTCGCCGACCTCGCGCGATCGCTCGAGGTCCCGCAGACGACGATGCGCCGCTACCTCGCGCTGCTCGAGGCGATCTTCCTCGTGCACTCGCTCCCACCCTGGCACGCGAATCTCGGCAAGCGCCTCGTCAAGGCGCCCAAGCTCTACGCGACCGATTCTGGGCTGCTCGCGCACCTGCTCGGCATCGACGACGCCGACGCGCCCGGCCCCCACGATGGCATGCTGCTCGAGAGCTTCGCCGTGTTGGAGGTCCTGAAGCAGTGCGGCGCCCTCGAGCGTCGACCCCAGGCGTTCCACCTACGCTCCCACGACGGACACGAGGTCGACCTCGTCCTCGAGGATCCCAAGGGCCGCGTCGTCGGTATCGAGATCAAGGCAACGGCGCATCCGGGCGTCGACGATGCGCGGGGCCTGCGATGGCTCCGCGATGCGGTGGGTCGTCGCTTCGTCCGCGGCGTCGTGCTGCACGGTGGGGCGCACGTCCACCACTTCGACCCGCAGCTCAGCGCGATCCCGATCGCGGCGCTCTTCGAGCGACCGCGCTCAGGCCGCTAGTCGCGGGAGATCCACACCGTCAGCGCGTGCGGGAGCGCCTCGACCAGGCCTTCGGTGTCGGTCGCGTTGGCCTCGATCACGATGCCGCCCTCGGGGACGTCGTCGAAGGTCACGCTCCAGTCCATGCCGTTGGGATCGAGCGTCGCGACCTGTCCGTTGACGATGACCTCGCTGACCTTCGAGGCGTCGAGGCTCACGCCGCGCACGGTGAGCGTGCCGTCGGGTCCGAGCCGCACGCGCTCGCCGGCCGTCGGCCACGTGATCACCGTGGCCGGCGGCACGCGATCGACCGGGTGCATCAGCGGATGTTCCTCGGGGAACGCGACGTCGCCGTGGGCCACCAGCGTCGCGCCGCGTCCGGCGAAGTACAGGCCCTGCGGCCCCGCGACCGTGTCGCCTGGGCTGAACGCGAGGCCCTCGGGCACGCCGGGGAGGCTGGGCGACTGCGTGGCCGGCAGCACGACCGCGTCGTCATCGGTGCCGAAGGCGTCGTGCAGCACGAGCATGAGCATCGGATCGGGCCGCGAGTTGGCGTCCACGGTGCCCGCCCAGTTCAGCGCGAGGTTCGGATCGGCCGCGAGCATCTGGTAGTCGCGCGCGTGGATCTCGATGGGCACGCCGGCTGCCCCCACCTCGCTGGTCGCGTCGATGCGGAAGGCATTGGGCGCGCACTCCTCGAGCCGCAGGCCCTCGTAGATCTGCACGCCGTGCCCGCCGAGGTACGTCATGAACGCCCCGTGCCCGCAGGCCCGGTACATGTACGCGTCGCGCACGCGGTGCGATCCGGGGAAGTTGTTGTAGAAGCCGTAGGGCGTGAAGTACACCGCGACGCCATCGACCATCACGTTGTCGCCGCTCAGATCGATCGCGTAGTGGTTCTGCCACACCGTCAGGTCGACCACCTGCAGCGGCTCGTCCGCCGGGAACGCGCCGCCGCGGATCCAGAACGCCCAGCCGCGGTGGTTGTGGAACTCGAGCCCCTCGTAGCGCCCAGCGCTGACCGTGCGCGCGTCGACCTCGGCGCGAGTGCCATCGGGCTGCAGCATCACCGTCGGCATCGGCTGGTCGTCGGGCCGATAGTCGAGCGTGAAGGACTCGTGCGAGTCGCCGCACTCGACGAACACGGTGTCGGTCACGAAGTTGCGGGCGTTGGCCGACCAATAGCAGGCCCCGAGGTTCTGGTCGTAGTCGAGGGCTTGGCCTGGCACCGGGACGGAGGCGTAGGCCTGCACCAGCAGCGAGCGATCGAGCAGGTTGTACTGCTCGCTGGCGTCCTCGAGGAAGATGCCGTGGCCCACGGACTGGTACGCCACCAGATCACGGACCACCAGGTACTCGATGGCGTGCTGGGCGATCCACCGGTTGTGCGCGTTCCAGATCGACGCGCCGACGACCGAGGTCCCACGCATGCTGTCCTGCGGCCGGTGGTAGTGCAGCGCGTAGCGGCCCAGCGTGCCAGGCTTCCCCAGATCGCGGAACTCGGCCCAGCTGATGCTGCCCGCGCTCCCGTGGTGGATCATCACGTGGCCGAACGGACCCTCGGCGTCGGCGCTGGTGACGACGACGTTGCGGGTGAGGTTGCCGACCTCGCCGCGCAGATCACCCTGGGGCACCTGCAGCACCGCGTGCTCGTGGGTCAGCGGGGCGTCGAGCGAAAGCGTCGTGCCCGCGGGGTCGATCGCGGTGATCGTCCGTTCCTCGGAGTCGATCTCGAGCTCGCCGCCGCGGTAGGTCGCGTTCGCATCACGCCCCGTGTCGTTGAAGTCCGTCGCCGACAGCAACACGCGATCGCCCGGGCGCCACTGCACCGCGTCGCGCAGGGTGACCGTGCTCGCGCCCGCGACCGCGGTCACGTCGAGCTCGCTCGACGCCCGGCCCAGCGGCGCGCCGTGGAGATCGAGTCGACCGCCCTGGGCCACGAGCGCGGGGGCACAGTCGGCGTCGAGATCGGCGAAGGAAGTCAGCTCGATCGTGGCACGCACGCCCGCGGCCACCGGCTGCGTCGGCGTTCCGACCTCGAGCGCCGCGAGGTGGGGATCGTCGCCGGCCGTGCCGTGATCGTGCCCTTCGCCGGTGTGCGCGGCGCAGGCCTGGCCCATGTCGAACGTCGGATCGGGCGTCACCACCAACAGCCCGACGGCGAGCGTCGTGTCGACGTCGGTCGCAAACGTCAGCTGCCCGTTGACGAGCAGGGTGTGCAGCGCGTCGGCATCGACGCGGTCATAGCTCACCCGATGGCACCGCTGCACGACGACGTCGGCGCCGGCGCCGGGCACCGCACCGGAACTCCAAATCGTCGGGTCCGACCAGGCGCCCGCGGCAATCGTGTAGATCTTGGACGCGTCGGGTGTCCCGGGGTTCGGCTCGCACGCGGGCTCGATCATCGGATCGAAGCCTGGCCCGCCCGTGCTCCCGTCGACGGCCCCCGATGCCTCCCCCGTTGCCGCGGTGCTGCCGCTGTCGGCGCCCCACTCGCTGGCGTGGCCGGATCCCTCCGCGGCCTCGCCCCCGCGGCAGCCGACGGCGAGCAGGAGGAGCGACGCGGCGGTCCTTGGCGTGGGTGCGTGCATGGGTTCGATCCCGATCGCAGCTCGGCACTGCACCTGGGATGCCAGCCGCGCCACGGCGCGGGCCCTCGGGATCGCGGCGCTGGTGCCGGTCTGGCGGGGTGGCCCCGTCCTCCGCTGCGGCCGGCGGCCCCCCGCGCTGACCCATCACCTGTACTCTTCCGATCGAGGTGCCCATGCGTCGCGTTCCCCTTCGTCGATCCCGTGGTTTCACGCGGCTGCCCGCCGTCCTGTCCGTGGCCCTCGGCATGACCGCGTGCGAGGCGGGGCAGGGCGACGCGCGCGACGACGTCCTGCGCTCGCTCGGCCTCACCGCGCCGTCGATCGAGGGCCAATTCGAGCAGCGCGTCGCGTCGATGTACGACGGCAGCTCGCGCGTCAGTTACCACGTGCGCACGCCCGACGGCGTGAAGGATCTCGTCACGGACGAGGTGTTCGATCTCGCCTACCGGACCCCCGTGCGCGTGTGGGGCGAGTTCGAGGGCGACTACGACTTCGTGCTGGACGAGCTCGAGGTGCTCGGCGGGCCGCCGCAGCCGCTCATCGATCCCGAGGCGTACCCGCACCGCCGCATCGCCACGGTCCTGCTGTTCTGGAACCAACAGGCCCTCAGCAACGAGCAAGCCAAGAATGACATGTTCATCTCGGCGGACTCGACCAACGTCTTCTACGGCGAGAATTCCTACGGCAAGGAGACGATCGCCGGCAACGTGTTCGGCCCCTACGAGATCCCCGAACCGACGAGCTGCAATACCTCGTACCTCGCGGAGCAAGGCCTGCTGCGATTCATCGACAACGGCCACGACCCCGACGAATACCAGCAGTTCATGTGGCACTTCCCCAGCCGCAACGACTGTGGATTCGCCGGTCTCGCGAACTCGGGCGGCGTGCTGACCCCGGGCCGTGACACCTGGTACAACGGCACGTTCGGCTGCGTGGTACGGGCCCAGGAGATCGGCCACAACTACGGCATGGGCCACTCGCATTCGTGGGCCTGCCCCGACGGCACGATCGTGCCCACCGCCGACGAGTGCAACCACGTCGAGTACGGCGATCCCTTCGATCCGATGGGCGGCGGCTGCAACCACATGAACGTCGCCCAGAAGATCTTCATGGGCTGGCTGGAGGGCTGCAACATCGTCGAGACCACGTCCGACGGGCTGTTCAACGTCTCGCCGACCGAACTGCCGTGCAACGGCACGCAGGCGCTCAAGTTCCCCTCGTACGATCCCGACCTCAACTACTACGTCGAGTACCGCCAGTCGTACGGCGTCGACGAGGGCTTCGACGCGGTGCTGCTGCACTGGTCGCGCCACGAGAACCCGTACTCGCCGTCGCCCTACATCATCGAGGCGGGCACCGACGAGAGCGGCGACGAGACGTACTTCATGGGCGTCGGTGACACGTTCACCGATCCGATGGGTACGGTGTCGTTCACCGTCGTCGAGATGCTCGGCACGCACGCGACGATCCAGGTGACGTTCCCCGACGGCGGCAGCGGCGAGCCGGTGTGCGGGGACGGGACACTGCCCGAGTCCGCCGGCGGTGCGATCGGGCTGGTCGAGTGCGCCGAGGCGCCCTTCGGCCTGGACATCACGCCCCCGGCGGTCGAGATCGTATCGCCGGGCGACGGCGACGTGTTCGAGGTCGGGGCCGACTTCATCATCCAGGCGTCGGCCACCGACGATCGCGCCGTCACCGAGGCCGAGCTCTACCTGCAGATCATCGGCGTCGACGACCAGCCGCTGCCGCTGTTCAAGGTCTTCGATCCCAACCCGAAGACGGGCTACTACGAGTACGAGGTCAGCGACATCCCCGAGGGTGAGTACCTGTTCGGCTTCGTCGTCCGCGACGGGCCCAACTCGGCGCAGAGCGAGCCCATCGTGATCGAGGTCCGCCCCGCCGCCGCCGACAGCTCGGGCGGCGGCGAGTCGTCGTCGGGAGGCGCCGTCGATCCGGATACCGGTGAGCCGGCCTCCACCGGCTCGGGCGAGAGCTCGGGCGGTGGCGCGGCGCAGGACGTGGATGCCGAGGGCTGCGGATGCTCGCAGGACGGCGGTCGAGGACCGTGGTTCGCCGCGCTCGTCATCGCGATCGCGCGACGTCGGCGGCGTCCCGCGCCCCGGTGATCGACGCGGGGTGCGTCGCCAACCACCGGTCGATGTCCCCGAGGAGCTCCACCCCGGCCGCGCCGCGCTCGAGGTGATACGCGCGGGCCTGCTCGGCGAGCGCCCGGGCGCGCGGTCGATCGGCGTCGGCCATCCCCAAGGACTGCGCGAGTCCGAAGCGCGCGGCGGCGACCAGATCGGGCTGGCTCTGCGCGTCGGGATGCAGGGCCAGCGCCCGCTCGGCGAGCGCGACGGCGTCGGCCGGGCGCCCCTGCTGCCGTGCGATGTCGGAGAGTCCGAGCAGCGGATGGGTGAGCAGGGGGTGGACGTCGCCGAGCGAGCCCTCCCAGATCGCGAGCGCCCGCGAGTACATCGCCGCGGCCGAATCCAGCGCCTTCGCGCGCAGCTCGAGGTGCGCGAGGTTGACCACCACCGAGGCCACCGACGGGTGCGTCGCGCCGAGTGAGCCCTCGAGCACCGCGAGCGCGCGCTCGTACAAGGGTCGCGCGCGCTCGGGCGAGCCCGTGGCGTTGACGATGCTGGCCAGATTGACCAGACACGTCGCCACCGACGGGTGCTCGGGCCCGAACGACGCCTCCATGACATCACACGCGCGCTCATAGAGCTGGCCGGCGCGCTGGAGCTCGCCGCTGCGGAACAGCGCGTTCGCGAGGTTGTTGAGGCCGCCCGCCGTCTCGGGGTGGTCGGGGCCGAGCACACGCTCGCGGATCTCCAGCGAGCGCTCGTGCAACGCCTGGGCCTCGGCGAGGGCGCCGCTCGCCGAGCGGATGTTGCCGAGGGTGGCGAGGTGTCGCGCCTCGTCCACGCCGCCGGGATCGACGGTCCGGGCGCGTGCGAGCTCGGCGTGCCTCGACCACGTGAGTCCCTCGGCGAAGCGCTCGAGCCGGACCCCGACGGCGAACGCGAGATCGTCGGCCACGTCGGCGGCGAGTCCGGGATCGTCGGCTGCAGCCGCGGTGAAGTAGGCTTCCCTGAGCTTCGCCTCGGCTTCTGCGAACCTCCCGCTCGCCTCGAGTTCGCGCCCGATCCGTGCCTCGGCGGCGGCGACCAGCGGCGGCCAGGCGACGTCGCGGGCCTGCAGCTCGACCGCCTCGCTGAGCGTCAAGGCCGAGGCGTGGTCGCCCGCGGACGCCATCGCAGCGGCGCGCTGCAGTTCGCGGCGGATCGCGTGGACGTGATCGCGTGCCTCGGGGATCGAGGGCATTCGGGCCAGCACCTCGGCGTCGCCGCAGGGCTCGATCCGAGGCATCGAGGCAGCCATCGTCACCGCGCGCTCCGTCGCCTTCGCGCCGCCGCGCCCGAGCTGCTCGAGCACCACTTGGAGTTCCATGCGCCGCGCCTCCAGACACCATCGCGCGCGGTCGAGGAGCTCGGGCTTCGCCGTCGCCTCGACCTCGGTGGCCAGGCACGCCCCGATGGTGGTGCGACGCCACGTCTCGGCGTGGGCGTCGAACCACGGCATGACCTTGTCTGCGGTGGCAGTGGCGTACGCGACCGGTGCGGCTGCGAGGGCCGCGTGCAGGCCGTCCCGCACCTCCGGGTTCCAGACCTCGGCGATGGCGGCGCCCTCGGCCTCGCATGCGGCCACCCGCGAAGCCCGCGCGGCGGCACGGATCCCGAGCGCAGCCACGCCGAAGACCAGTGCCGCGCCGCTCACCGCAAGCGCGGCGCGTCGACGCGCTCGGCCACGACCGCGATCGATCGCCTCGAGCAACGCGAGCATCGAGGGGTGACGCGCGGCAGGATCCCGCTCGAGTCCACGCCGCACCGCGCGGCGCAACCACCCCGGGACGGCCTGGCCCCGCGACACCGGCCGGAGGTTGCCGGCCAGGACGCTCGCCGCCAACTCGGCCGCGGTCTCCCCCGCGAAGGCGCGCTGGGTGAACAGCGACTCCCACAACATCACGCAGAACGAGAACTGGTCGGTTCGCGGATCGGCGGGTAGACCGAGCCACTGCTCGGGTGCCATGTAGCCGGGGGTCCCAGCGCGGGCGCTCGCACGGGGCACGTGCGGGATCTCGACGGCATCGGAGGCCTCCGTCGGCACGTCTGTGGACGCCGTCGCGCGGGCGAGACCGAAGTCCATCAGCCGGGCGCGGCCACCGTCGACATCGGCGGCGAGCATGACGTTGTCGGGCTTCACGTCGCGGTGCACCAACCCCGAGGCGTGGGCGGCTGCGAGTCCGACGGCGATCGGGCGCAGCACGTCGAGCACCTCGCGCCACGATCGCGGCTCGGCGCGCATCCACTCGGCGAAGGTGCGCCCCGCGACGAACTCCATCGCCAGCCACACGCGCCCCTCGAACGTACCGACGTCGTACACGGCCACGACGTTCGGGTGGGCGAGCCTGGCCAAGGCCTGCGCCTCGCGGAGTCGGGAGCCACTGCGGGTGTCGCTGCTCGCTGCAGCCCCGGTCGAGGCGGCCAGGAGCTTGAGCGCGACCTTGCGGTCGAGCTCGGGATCATACGCCGCGTACACGACACCCATCCCGCCCGCGCCGACGCGCGAGAGGACGACGTAGCGACCGACGATGTCGCCCGTCGCGAGCTCCGGCACCGGCGGTCGGCGCACGGCGGAGGACGACTCTTCGCCGAGCAGAGTCGTCCTCGAGCGCACGTCCGGTTCCGGCAGCTCGACGAGCGTGGGCACGCCCCCAGAGCATCGCACGGCTGCAACGCCGATGGCGCTCAGTTCCCCAGCACGCCCAGCTCGCGCTCCAGCATCTGCGTCGCCCACTCGATCCGTCGGGCCTCGATCGCCGCGTTGCCGTAGACGACGACCGTCACGGCTTCGCTGTCGAACATGTGCATGACCGAGAGCAGGATCACGGCGGCGGGCTGGGCTGCGGCCTCGCCGAGCCCGAGCGATCGCGCGCACAGCTCGAGGATCGCGGCCTCGAAGCGCCCGAGACCGGCGCTCGCGGCCTCGCGCAGGCCGTCGTCGGTCCGCGCAGCGACCATGATCTCGCGCCACGCGGCGTGGGTCGGGGAGCGGCAGATGCCGCGGATGAGTTCGACGAAGCGGCGGTAGCCGTCGCGGCGCAGGTCGAGGTCGGCGGCGGCGAAGCTCTCGAGGTGGTGGCGGCCGATCGCGTCGGCCGCGGCCACGATCACGTCGCGACGCGTCGGATAGTGGCGGAACAGCGCGCCCTGGGAGACGCCGGCGCGCTCGCAGATCGCCGCGATCGACGTGCCGAAGTAGCCGAGCTCGGCGAGGCAATCGATCGTCGCGCCGAGCAGCTTGCCGCAGGTCGCCTCACGACGCGCGGCTTGTGTACGTCGCGTCGGTGGCTCGGTGCGCATGGGAGGTCTCCTCGGGCAGCAGGGCGGTGGAGCGGAGCACGGGCGTCTGCAACACGGGCGGCGCCTTCACGCCGACGCGGAGGAACGAGCCGTAGCGGCGCGCGCGGCCGAAGCCGGCGACGAAGCGTCCGCGCTCGTACACGACCTCGCCCGAGATCATCGTCGCGGTCACGGCGGCGTCGTTGCGACGGACCATCCGCGACAGTCCCCCCAGCATGTCCATGGGCGCCTCGTGGTAGTCGTCCAGCGCCGCGTCGAGGCCAGCGGGATCGACGATCACGAGGTCGGCGCGATCCCCCGGCCGCAGGTGCCCCGCGTCGATGCCGTACCAGTCCGCGAGCTCGCCGGTGACCTTGTGCACCGCCTGCTCGAGCGGCACCACCGGGTCGCGCGCCGCCGCGGCGTCGCGGATCGCTCGCAGGTAGTACAGCGCGAAGTTGTAGAACGCCATGTTGCGCACGTGGGCGCCGGCATCCGAGAAGCCGACGTGGACGCTCTCGTGGCTGGCGAGCTCGACGAGCTTTCGCGGGCGGTGATTCGCGATCGTCGTGCGCCAGCGCAGCTTGCTGCCGTACTGCACGACGAGATCCAAGAACGCATCGACGGGGTGGATGTCGCGGAGATCCGCGACATCGCCGAACGTGCGCCCGACGAGGGCCTGATCCGGCGCCTCCACGATCTCCGCGTCGTGGAAGTTGCGGTGCCACACCCGCGGCGAGAACCGCCGGTCGTAGTCCTTGCGGAACGCACGACGATAGGCCTCGTCCTTCAGCAGCGCGTTGCGCTGCAGCTCGTCGGCGAGGTGGAGCGCGGCCTCGCCGGCGGCGAACTCCTCGAACACCACCAGATCCATGCCGTCGGCGTAGACCTCGAAGGGCATCGGCACGGTCTGCCAGCGGAAGTCGGTGCCAGCGGCGCGGTTGGTGAACGCCGCGACCGCCGTGATCGCATCGCTCAGCGCCGGATTCGCCTTGGGGTCGGCGGCGCTGATGAGCGTGGTCTTCAGCGGCGGACGCACGCCCCACCCACCGCTCGCGGCGAGGAACAGCAGCACGTTGACCTTGGTGGTGATGTTCGGGGCGCTCTGCAGCACCCGACCGCGTCGGCGAAGGATCCGGTGGAAGCGGCGGTACTCGCCCCACGTCGCGTAGGTCGAGGGCAATCGCTTCGAGCGGTAGCGATCGCCGCCGACCTTGTCCCATGGGTTCGTCATCGTCGACAGGCCGAGGTAGCCGGCATCCAGCGCGTCCTCGAGGCACTGCTCCATGCGCGCCTGCTCGTCCCGGGTGGGTCGTGCGTCGCCGTCGACGGCGCGTCCCAGGCCCATCACCGACGTCCGCAGATCGGAGTGTCCGAGGAAGCAGGCGACGTTCGGACCCAACGGGCGGCGCTCGAGCCCCTCGATGTACTGCGCAGGCGTCGACCAGGTCTTGTGCTCCTGCAGCGCCGGGAGCACCTGATCACGCGGCAGCGCCTCGACGCGGGTGAAGAAGTCGGCGCAGTCCTCGGGCGACGACAGGATCGTGCTCAGTGAGCACGACCCGATGAACACCGTCGTCACGCCGTGGCGCACGGACTCGTTCAACCCGGGCCCCGCGAGGATCTCCGCGTCGTAGTGCGTGTGCATGTCGACGAAGCCGGGCATCACCCACTGGCCGTGCGCCTCGATCAGGCGGTCGACCGACGCCACGTCGATCGCCGCTGTCTCGGCCTCGGAGGCGATCACCCCGTCGACCACCAGCACGTCGCGCACGACCCCGGGCGCCCCGGTGCCGTCGAAGAAGAGTCCATTGCGGATGAGCGTCTTCACGGCCACCTCCGAAACATCGAGGGTAAGATAGAAAGTGTCCGCTTTCTATTTTAGTGACCGATTTCGGTCCGGACATGGCACCGAACGATGTTCCGCGGCGGCTCGGCCCTGGGAGGACGCGCCAAAGTGCGGCAATCTGGTGCCCTGCGATGAGTGTCGCGACCACGCCTCCGCTCGAGGATCGCCTCGCCGCCGGGCGCCCACGCCTGGGTGGGCTCGCCGGGCTGCGCGACCGCGTGCTCGCTGGCGTCGCGTCCCGCGGGCCGCGGCGGATCGGTCGGTATCGGCTCGGTGCTGCGATCGGCTCAGGTGCCTTCGGCACGGTGTTCGAAGCCGAGGATCCCGAGCTGCGCCGCAAGGTGGCGATCAAGCTGTTCACGACCGGGCCGGGCCGCGAGTGCGAGCGCGTGCTCCGTGAGGCGCGGATGCTCGCGACGGTGTCGTCGCCGAACGTGGTGCACGTGTTCGAGGTCGGCACCGTCGAGGACGCGACCGAAGCGCCCTACCTCGTGATGGAGCTCGTCGAGGGCCCGACGCTGCGCGAGTTCCTCCGCACGGATGTCCCCCGACCGTGGACCGAGGTCCTCCCGCCGGTCCTCGCGGCGGCCCGCGGCCTGTGGGCCGCACATCGGCAGGGCGTGGTCCACCGCGACTTCAAGCCCGACAACGTGATCCTCGCCACCGACGGTCGACCACGCGTCGTCGACTTCGGGCTGGCGCGGGCGCTCGGCGACGATGACTTCGACACGCAGCGGAGCTCGGGCGATCCGTCCGACCCGATGCTCACGCCGACCGGCGCCGTGATGGGCACGCCGGCGTACATGGCACCCGAGTGCTTCGCCAGCCCGTGCACCCCGCGGTCGGATCAGTACAGCCTGTGCGTCACGCTCTACGAGGCGCTCTTCGGCACGCGGCCGTTCCAGGTCCGCTCGACCGAGGAGCTGCGCCAGCGCATCGGCACCGAGGATCCCAAGGTGCCCCGCGATCGACGGGGCGTGCCGCCGCGGCTGATCGCCGCAGTGATGCGGGGGCTGCACCGCGATCCCGATGCGCGTCACCGCGATCTCGGCGAGCTGATCGCGGCGCTCCAGGGCGCGACGCGACCGCGGCGGCTCGGCGTTCTCGGTCTCGGTGCGGCCGGACTCGGGGTCGCCCTCGCGGCGACCGCCGCGGGAGCGCGACCGGATCCCTGCCTCACCGGCGCCGCCGCGTGGCGGCGACTCGACATCGAGGCCTCGGCCTCGCAGGCTGCCTCGGCCTCGCAGGCTGCCTCGGCCTCGCAGGCTGCCTCGGCCTCGCAGGCCGCCTACGCCGCGCGTTGGCAGGAGACCGAGCAACGCCTCTGCGAGGCCAGCGACGGCGTCGAGCTCCCGACAGCGCAGCGGCACTGCCTCGAGCGGCGCCTCGGCGACGTCGCGGCGGTGCGATCGGTGATCGCGGAGCTCGAGCCCGACGAACGTCGAGCGCTCGACGATCCCTTCCGCATGCTCCCCGCTCCCGAGGACTGTGGCCGCACGCCGAGCACCAACGACAGTGCGCCGATCGTCGCCGACGCGGGCGCCGTGGCCCGCATCGAGTCGGGGCTGTCCCGTCTGCACGCGCTGATGATCGCGTCCAACCCGGCCGAGGGCCTCGCGCTGTCGTCGGATCTCCTGGTCGAGGCCCGCGAACTGCACCACGGGCCACTGGTCGCCGAGCTCGCCCACGCCCACGCGCGCCTGCTGCTGCTCGCGTCCCAGCACCGCGAGGCCGCGGCCGCATTCGAGGAGGCGTTCCACGTCGCGCAGGCCGCCGGCCTCGATCGCGACGCGGCCCGAGCCGCGGCGGAACTCGTGCGCCTGCACGGCTACTTCCTCGGCGATCCCCGAACCGCGCGGCGATGGGCCGAGCACGCCCAGAGCTCGTCCGCGCGGGCCGGCGTCGATCCCAGCCGCAATCGCGTGCTGTCCGAGGGCCTCGCCGGCCTCGCCGAGCGCGAGGGCGATCTCGTCGGTGCGGCCGCGCTGCTGCGTCAGGCGATCGCAGTGGCCGTCGCCGAGGGTGGTGCCGGCGATGGCATCACCGGCGGCCTGCGCAACCATCTCGGCGCCGTGCTGCTGCAGCTCGACGACGCAGCCGGAGCCGCCGAGGCGTTCACCGAGGCCGAGTCGATCCTCGCGGCGACCAACGGCGCGCGCTCGCCCAGCCGCGCCGCCGCCCTCGACAACCTCGGCGTCGCGCTGGTGCAGCTCGGGCGCCACGACGAGGCCCTCGCGCATCACCGCGAGGCGCTCGCGATCCGCGAGTCGACGCTCGACGCCGACCACCTGGATCTCGGTGCGTCGCACGGCAATCTCGCTGACGTCCTCGAGCATCTCGGCCGCCACGACGAGGCCCTCGTGTCGATCGATCGGGCGCTCGCGCTGTTCACCGCGCGACTCGGCGCCGATCACCCGCACGTCGCGACCGGCATCGAGATCCGCGAGCGCATCCTCGCCCACGCGAGCCCCAGGGTCCGATGACCGACGAGGAGCTCCTCACCCGCTGGCGCGAGGGCGACGCGGACGCCGGCCACGAGCTGGTCGAGCGCCACCTCGAGGCGGTGCACCGCTTCTTCGCCAACAAGGTCCGGCACAGCACCGACGATCTGGTCCAGAAGACGTTCCTCGCCTGCGTCGAGTCCGTCGAGGGCTACGCGGGCCGGGCGAGCTTCCGCTCCTACCTGTTCGCGATCGCCCGGCACGTGCTGTTCCACCACTACCGCGAGGGGCACCGCGACTTCGATCCGCTCACCGTCACGGCCGCCACCCTCGTGCACGAGGAGCCCTCGCCGGCCGATCGGCTGTCCGATCGCGAGGATCAGCGCCTCCTGCTGCGGGCGCTGCGACTGCTCCCCCTCGAGCTGCAGACGCTGCTCGAGCTCGCGTACTGGGAGGGCCTCACCGATCAGGAGCTCGCCGAGGTCGTCGAGGCCCCCGCAGGTACCATCAAGAGCCGCCTCCGCAAGGCCCGCGGCCTGCTCGAGGAGCACCTCGCCACCCTCGCCGACAGCCCCGCGCTGCTCGAGTCGAGCCGCCTCACGCTCGAGGCGTGGGCGGCGGGCATCCGCGAGCGCACCGGCATCGAAGGCGACGGGCGACGCCGGTAGCCGAGGCGCGCGGCTAGACGAAGAGGTCTTCGGTGCGGGTCGCCGTCGCCGCGCGGTGCAGCCACGCGAGCAACGTTTCGACGTCGGTGCAACGGGTGACCAGCTCGCGCTGCGAATCCGTCACCGACAGCCCGCGGGCGTCGAGCACCTCGAGCACGGCACCGCCGAGCCCCTCGGCTCGACCCTCGGCCCGCCCCTCGGCACGACCCTCGGCACGACCCTCGGCAAGGCCCTCGGCCTTGAGCTTGCGGAGGTACTCGCTGCGCACTTCGTAGTTCTGCAGGTTCATCTCGACCTCCAAGGCGCGTCGGGCGGCTTCGTGGATGAAGCCCATGACGATGTCAGCGTACAATTGGGCGCGCTCCTGGTCGAGGTGCTCGCACGCCGAGAGCACCGCACGGCCGATCTGCAGCGCACCGGGCTCATCGCGGTGGGCGAGCAGCGAGAGCACCGCGAGCTCGGAGTGTCGCAGGGCGACCGCGTGGTCGGCGACCGGCACTCGCCCGGGGCCGAGGACCAGCGGGCACAGGCGCGAGTCGTTCTCGTCGAGCTCGATCGGCGCCGCGCACCAGCGCGCGGTGAGCTCGTCGAGCGCGACCACGACGAGCGTGACCGGACACCGCCACCGCGCCCGCGCGGCCACGATGTACATCGGCCACGCGAAGCGCTTGCGCACGTCGGGCTGGAGCTGGACCTCGACCACGAGCGCGCGCCGAGGCTGCGACTCTCCCATGCGACGCTGCACGACCACCAGGTCGGCGCGACGCTCGGGCGCACTCGCCTCGGTGAGGTTCTCCGCGGGATCAGTGCCCCCCGGTGCCCGACCACCACAGCGGCGTTCCGCCCTCGTACACCACCAGGTTCCCGTCGTCCTGCATCGCGAGGTAGCTGCCCGGGTGGCCGTACGTCACCGTGTGCCAGATCGCGACGCCGTCGGCGGGGTAGAGCACGAGGTTGCCGTCCTCCTGCATGATCAGCGCGACGCCGGGCTGGCCGGCGGTCTGGCTGTTCCACAGCGCGGCCGATGAGCCGTCCTGGTAGAGCACGACGTTGCCATCGCTCTGCAGGAGCACCGAGAAGCGGCCGTCGCAGGAGGTGAGCGGCTCTTCGACGCCGAGCGCGTCGCCGGGGAGCAGCGCGCCGCAGCTGCCCTCGGGCGGGAGGGCGGGCGGCTCGTCGGGCGGGAGCGGTTCGCCGCCGCTCGGGTCGGGCTCGGGCGCCGGCGGCTCGGGCTCGGGCGCACCGCCGCACGCGGTCGGGCTGGTCTGCACCAGCAGATCGAACGGGTTGATGTCCTCGAGGTAGCTGCCGGGCGAGACGTTGAAGTGCAGGTGCGTCGAGCTCGTGCCGGTGTGGCCCATGTAGCCGATGCGCTCGCCGACGCTGACGCGCTGGCCCAGGCTCACCGTCGCGCTCTGCAGGTGCCCGTAGTAGTACGACCAGCCGCAGTCGTCCTTGATCTTCACGCGGATGCCCGAGATGTCGCTGACGGTGCCGACGCCCACGACCTCGCCGTCGGCGACCGCGACGAGGTCCGCGCCCTCGTGGGCGAAGATGTCGATGCCGTTGTGCGACGCTCCCGGGTTCCAGTCCGAGTTCGCGTGCTCGTCGGGACAGCTCACCGGGCAGCCGTTCGCGCACGAGGGATCCCAGCCGATGTTGTGCGCCGCCGCGACCGGGAACACGCTCATCAGCGGGCCGCAGGAGTTCTGGGTGTCGGGCCCGATCGGCTCGACGTCGAGCTCGGAGCCCTCGCGCTCGGCCCCGTCGTCGATGCCGGCGTAGCAGCCGCTCCCCAACAGCAGCGCGCACAAGAGGCCCGAGATCATGCCCACCGCCCTGGGACCCATCGTGCTGGGAGTAGTCGCGCGCTGCGTCATGGTGTCGTTCCCCATTCGAAGCGGGGTGTGCCGCGACGCGGGGTTGGGTTTAAGCCGACGTGCGTTCGGTCGCCCGCCGGCCGCAGATCCCGCGATCGGGGCCCCCGGGGGGTCTCGGCCGGCCCTGCCGCCGGATCGGCCCCCGGCTTGCCAAGCGCCGCGGTTCCCCCTACAAAACGCCCTCCGACAACCTCTCTCCTTGCTCCCGCCGTCCGCGCGGGGGCCTTCGTCCACGAGGAGCCTTCATGGCAAAGCCCATCACGACAGGGCGCGTGCTCTCGCAAGCCGCCCGCATCGGTACTCAACGCGAGTACGAGTCCGTCATCATCCTCCGGCCCGAGATCACCCGACCCGAGGTCGCCGAGCTCATCGCTCGCATGCAAGAGGTCTTCGCTTCGCGCGGCGCGAAGTTGATGAAGCTCGACAGCTGGGGCACGCGCGTGCTCGCGTTCCCGATCGCCCACAACCGCAAGGGCATCTACCTGTACTGGCGCTATCTCGGCGGATCCGACATCGTCGCGGAGTTCGAGCGGCACATGCGGCTGTCCGACAAGGTGCTGCGCTTCTACAGCGTGGTCATCGACGAGGACGTCGATCCCGACGCCCGCCCGTCGGAGGTCACCGACGAGCACCTCGAGGCCGCCACCGATCCGGGCCCCGACCCGGATGAGCTGGCCAAGATCGCCGCCGCCGAAGAGGCCGCCCGTGCCGCCGAAGAGCACGCTCGCCGCGATCGCGGCGACGTGTTCGAGGGCGAAGAAGAGTTCAATCAAGAAGGGGACATGTGAGCCATGCGTGAACGTGACGACGACCGTGATCGTGATCGAGACCGTGGCGACCGCAAGGATCGTGGCGACCGGGAGCCCCGGGCCCGCAAGCGATTCAACATCGGCGAGACCAAGGACCTCGTCATCGACTACAAGAACCCGCAGATGCTGAAGAACTTCCTCACCGACCGCGGCAAGATCGTGCCGGCGAGGATCTCGGGCCTGACCGCCCGTCAGCAGCGTCAGCTCACCAAGGCGATCAAGCGCGCGCGCATGCTCGCGCTGTTGCCCTTCACTTCGGGCTGATCGGAGGACTCGCCACCATGGACGTCATTCTCACCAAAGATGTCGACAAGCTCGGCCGTGCCGGCGAAGTCGTGAAGGTGAAGCCCGGCTACGGCCGGAACTTCCTGCTGCCCCGCGGTCTCGCGCTGGTCGCCACCCGCGGCAACATCGCGGAGCACGAGCACCACCGCCGCTCCATCGCCCGCGAGCAGGAGCGCATCCACGCCGAGTACAAGAAGACGGCCGAGCAGCTCCGCGGCATCGCGGTGTCGATCGCCCGCAAGGTCGGCAAGGACGAGAAGCTCTTCGGCTCCGTCGGCGTCCGCGACATCGTCGAGGCGCTCGAGACCCAGAAGGTCATGATCGACAAGCGCTTGGTCCACCTCGCGGAGCCCATCCGGGCCGTGGGCGTGTACGAGGTGCCGGTCCGCTTCGCGGCGGACATCGAGGCGATGATCAAGGTCAACGTGATCGGGATCTGATTTTTCCCCCCGCGGAGGGCTAGGGCTTCGCGGTACGCGCTGACGCGCGGATTGCCCCCCGCAAGCGGGGGGCGACTTCTGGAGCTTCCGGGCAGCTTTCGGGCACTTCTGGAGCTTCCGGGCAAGGGCCCCTCGCTTTCGGCGGGGGGCTTTTTTCGTGGTTGCCGCGCTCAGTCGATCACGAGGGGCAGGTCACGGATTCGACCGCTTCGCAGTTCTCCATCCACGCGCTCCAGCCTGCGCACGCGGTCGTTGGCGGGGGGCCGGCGCACGGCTCGAAGTACGAGGCGTCCTTCAGCGAGCAGCGCTGGATGACGTCGTAGCTCGTTTCCGCCGTCGTCGACCAGGTTTGGATGTACGCGGTGCCATCGCCGACGAGCAGAACATCCTGGCCGGTGCAGCCGATGTCGCAGAACGACGAATGCAGCTCGGCGGCGGTGCCGTTGGCGAGGGAGTCGAGCGCCTGGTTCACCGCGCACTCGAGCGCAGGATCGACCTCCTCGAGATTCGAGCCGGGGTCCTGCGCGAACGCGTCGCACGGCTCGGGCGCGTCGCACTGCGCGAGCAACGATGGGATCGCATCGCCGGTCGTCGAGTCCGCGCCCGTGCTCCCCGACCCGCTGCTCGACTCCCCGATCCCCGAGGATCCGGTGCCCGGCGTCTCGGTCGCGGCGCCGCTGTCGTCGGCATCGTCCGCGGCACACCCGAGCATCGACGCCAGGGCCGCTGCGGCCCACATCCCCACTCTGCGTGGCTTCATTGGCTGGCAGCGTAGCACGACCGGCCGAGGCGCTACTTCTCGACCGCGCCCGTCGCCAGCAGCGTGATCTCGATCCGCCGGTTCTTCTTCTTGCCGCGCAGGTTCTTGTTGCTCGCCCGCGGCCGCTGATCGGCGTAGCCCGCGGCGACGAGCTGCTTGGGCGTGACCTCGCACTGCTCGATCAGGAACCGCACGACGTTGGTGGCGCGCGCCGTCGACAGCTCCCAGTTGGTCGGGAACCGGGTCGCGAGCTGGCCGGTCACCGGATCGTCGTCGGTGTGGCCGGCGATCTGGAACTGCTTGTCCGGATTGGCGCGGATGACCTCGGCGACGCGACGCAGCACCTTCATGC
Source organism: Nannocystaceae bacterium (assembly GCA_044344875.1). Lineage (GTDB taxonomy): Bacteria > Myxococcota_A > Polyangia > Nannocystales > Nannocystaceae > Xiheibacterium. Next base: position 1,796 of record JBIJCC010000020.1, on the reverse strand, counting down.
CGCGGTCCTCGAGCATCGCGTCGCCGCGGTCGAACAGCACCCGATCATCGACGCCGACGACGAGGTCCTCGCCCTGCTTGCGCACCGAGACGTCGCCGCTCTCGATCTCGGCGCCGAGGCTCAGCTCGAGCCGCTTCTGCGCCTGCGCGAGCGCGGCCGCCCGGCTGGCGACGGCGTTCGCGAGCACCTGGTGCTGTTGCTGGCTCGCGAGCAGCTGCGCGGCGAGCGAGGCGTTCTTGGTCGCGAGCAGCTGCACCGTCTCGCGCTCCGATGCCAGCGCGGCCTCGGTGCTCACCAGCGACGCCGCCAGCACCTCGCGCTCGTTCGCGCCGGCCTCCTCGGGCTGCTCGGTCGTGCCGCGCATGTCGTCCTGCACCGGCCGGTGCATGGCGAAGTACTGCACGCCCAACGCGACCCCGAGGGCGCCGACCAGCACCCACGCCACCGTGGTTCCGACCCCGGTTGCGCGCCGCGTGGCGCCACCGAGGTCGGCGTCGCCGAGCGCGATCGGGGTGGAGGCGGCGGGCAGGGTCGTCGGCGCCGAGGGCGGCGTCGAGGTGCCCGGCGCGGGGAACGACGGACCGACCGGTTTCGCGTGGCTCATGACAGCACCTCCCGAACCAAGGAGTGTACGGGCCACGGGTGGCGTGGTTCGACGCGCCGCCGCGAGTATTTGCGTCATCGGTCTCACCGGCGCAGCGCGTCGCTGCGCCGATTTGGTGCGTCACGCTCACCGATCGGCAGCGCCCGGGCGCGACGGCGTCACGCCGGTGCCCCAAGCGACACTCTCGGCGCCGGAGTCGGCGCCGGGTCACGGAACCAAGAAGGTCGGACGCAGCTGCGCGATGACCGGGACGCCCTCCTCGACCTCGAACGCCACGATCAGATCCGTGAGGGGCTGGTAGGGGCTGTAGTACGGGACGAACGCGCGCAGGCCCGGCACGACGATGTCACCGAGCCCGACGATCGTCCCGTCGTCGCGATTGCCATACATCCGGAGCGCGGCATCGCCGTTCGGCAGCGCAACCATCACGGCGACGTCGGCCCCGGGGACCCCGTCGAACTCGCCGAGCTGGAAGTCCGAGATCACATCCGCCTGCTCGGTATCGAGGGGCTCGGCCTCGGGATCGTCGAACAGCAACACGGAGACCTGACCCGCGTTCGCGCTGGCGATGGTGGTGTACTGAGTTCCGAACATCAGGGTCACATAGTCGTGCGCCCCCGTGATCGTATAGAGCGGGGCAGGCTCGCCGGAGAGCGAGAACACCTCGATCGGGCCGCCGCCCGCGGCCATCAACGTGATCCCGAACTCGACCGAGTAGGCGACGTCGAGATCGAGCGGAACCGCGGCGGTCGGCGCCATCAGCAGCGGCATGCCGCCGGGGAAACTCGCACCGGTCGCCAAATAGAGCCCGCCAGAGCCCCCCGCAACCGCGATCGCGTACTCCGCCGAGAATTCGCTGAACGCGAGCAAGTCGATCACCGGCGCGCGCGCGCCACCCTCGATCGGGCTCTCCCCGACGATGGAGCCGTCCAAGACGGAGTAGGTCGAGAGGCCCGCGTCGTGACTCACGGCGACGGCCACGTCGACCCCGTCGAGCGCCCCAGGGAACGGGCCCACGGCCAGCCCGCTCGGCGGCCCGCCGGCGACGAACAGCAGCGCAGGGTCGACTCCAGCGTTGCATACCGAGGTGGCTCTCGCGTGACGGATCACGCGGCGAGTAGCTGGTCGAGGGCGCGCGAGATTTCGTGCTGAGCGCGACCATCTGCGGCGATGGTGACGGTGAGGCGGTTGC
>JBIJCC010000226.1:0-3756 GCA_044344875.1 Nannocystaceae bacterium | reverse complement strand
AGGTGTTCGAGGAGCGGAGGTCCGTCTACGTCCGCGGCGAAGCGCTCGTGGACCCACCCTTCGAGTCGATCGATCTGCGCAACCAGGACCTTGATCGCGTCGGCCTTCTGCGCGGGATCGTTCCAGTCGATGTCGAGGCCGCGCTTGGTGCTGCTGGCGACGAGGGCGGGCGTATCGATCTCTGCGGCGAGTTCGGCGGGTTTGCGTCGCGAGAGCGACGCGGCGCACTCGAGCAATTTGCGGGCGGCGTGGCCGAGCAAGTTCACGGTGTCCTCGACGCGCCCCGCTCCCGAGAGCGGCCGCGAGTCAACGGCGAGTCGAAGCGTCGTAGGCAGCTTCTTGTAGTCGAATGCCTTGGTTCTCTGTGCGAGCTCGACGGTGCGCTCGAGCAGTCGCCGGTCCATGTCGTGGGCGATCATTCGCTGACGGAACGCCGAGAGCGCGCCTTGCGAGAACGCGGGGTCGTCGGAGCCGAGAGTGCCAAGAACCATTTGCCAGCGCGCATCCATCACGCTGAGTTCGACCGCCTCGGCGTCCGACGCGTCGACGTACGCCTGCAGCAGCAACGCCATCGCCATCAGTGCCGGTGCGACGGGCTCCTTGCCTTCTCCCGTGTCGCGGTACATCGTCGCCAGCTCGTCTTGGAACACGTCGTCGAAGAGATCGCGTCGATGCTCACGCATGAACGCGAACAACTTCCGCGTCCGACCGAGCCGCTTCAGCAGCAGCTCCTCGCGCTTGCTCACCTTGATCTCGGGGATCCATCGGGGAACGCTCACGGGTGCCTCCGGCGCCCGCCTCGACGACGGCGCCGAGGCCCAGCGGATCATGTCGCCGGCCGCTTGTCGATCCCGGCCGTAACTGATCGGAATGACCAAGCTTCCGAACCGATCGATGCTCTAGCGGGCGGTTCCTATCAACTGACTGGTGGTGTCAGCGAAGCCAAGGCTGGCCTCGGTTTCAAAGCGAAGGTGAAGTCGTGGTTTGGCAGTACCTGCCGTCCATGCGACTCAGGCGTCGAGACGTGTGACTGCTAGCGTTCAGGACTGAGTCCGGGAGAGGCGGGGGAACGGGGGGAACGCATGCGGAATCGGACCTTCGTGACGCTGGGATTCCTCGCCTCTGCCGCACTTGCATGGGCCGTGATGGTGTTGCTGACGCGTCCATCCTCGGAGGTCAAAGCCGGATGGGAACGCGTCGCGCCGAGTGAGCATGCTGGCTTGGGAAGGTTGGAGAAGTGGCGTCGAGAAGACGTGGAGACGGTATTTCGGCGACGTCCAACCGACGCCTCTTCGTCGTTCGTTGAGGAGTGGATTCTCGGTCTTCCGGGTCAGGAGGACGCAGACAAGCTCTTCGAAGCAGCCAGATCTGCCGTCGGCCTTCCTGACCGGCTTGATGATGAGCAGCCGGGGTGGGCGGACTTCTACAACGGCTTGACCGACCCCTTCTTCATGGACGATATCGCGAGGGTATGCGGGGAGCAGGTTCGTCCCACGGAGGCATGCTACCTGGGTGTGCGAATCGTGGCGTCCCCGGCCGAGATCGATGACGACAACGAGGGAGAGGGAAGTGTCGTGCAGTACGCCGACATCGCGGGGACCGAGCCGGACTCCGCGGAGTGCCGTGCTTACGCGAGTTGTGTAGCCAATGGGGTGCTTGGACGAGACTTGCCACCTCTGCCCGAAGGATCCGACGAGCCGCAAGGCACAGAGGTGACTTGGCGCATGGACGCATGGGACGACAATCGCATTCAGGTAAATCGAGAGAGGATCAACGACTGCCTTGCGACGTGCAACGAGGCGCTCGCGATGCTGTCAGGCAGCGAGGCGAACCTCGATTCTGTTGAGGCAAAGAAGTACCAGCTCGGCAAGCACGAAGCGCGTCTCGAATGGTGTGAGATGCTCCTTTCGGAACTCGACGGGCCGTGATGCCACGGTTCGTGGTGGACGTCGACCTGGTTTGAGCGTAACCCGTCCACCAGGGACGTCACCGGAGTGATTGCGCCGCGCCGCCGGGCGTGGTGGCCGACGCGGACGGCGCGTGGCGACCGGCAAGAGTAGTTGTCGTCGAGCAGTGATGACTAGTCGAGGGATAAGTGGGGGACTCGGCGTGCGTGAAGCCGGAGAAGATAAGCGAGCACCGGCTGTGGGGCTTCGACGAGGAGCAGCGCGAGGTGCTGCTCGGCGCGAGCTACGACCAGCCCGAGCTCGCAGGGCTGGTGCTGCGCACGGGTCGATACCCGGAGATTTCGGGCCTCTGGAGGATGGTGTGGGCGACGGGCCACGAACTCGATGCGGTGTACAGCATCGTGGAGTCGCTCGAGCACGGCGCGCGTGGTCGCAAGGTAAGCGTTCAAGGCCGACTAACTAAGGCGAGTCGGGCAGGAAGCGTGGGGCGAGTTTCGGCTGAGCGGTCCAGATGCTGGTGAGGAAGTCGGCGAGGAAGCGAAAGGCGCTTCGCCCTTGCTGCGGCACGTAGCGACGACGGTCACGATTCGCTCGACGAAGCGGCTGCCGCGGTGGCTGTCTCTGCCAAACTGTTGACGACCGCGCCGGATCGCGGGCGGAGCCAAGTCGACGTCCACGCTGGATGATGCGGGTCGGGCCGGGGCCGACGGCATCCGCATCCACCGAGCGTGTTTCTTGGAGCCGGAGGCGTGACCGGGGTACGGCCGACAGGCCGGGGCCTGAACTAATGAAGGTGGACGCGTCGGTGTTCGCCGCACCGCTCGTCCTAGTCCCTCTTTGAAGATCGACAACGCCGAGGACAAGAGTCATGTCGTCCACTTCGATCTCGACGTCAAGTCCTGGGAGAAGTCGCCGCCGCCGGTCGATGTCTGTCGGCCGCCGTGGTGCCCTTGCTGCGGCGCGCCGTGGGTGTCGCCGGCCGGCAAGGTGATGCTGTGCGGCGACGGGCTCCGCGCGCGCGGCAGCGCTGGGGCCCGGCGGACGTAGAGCCGACGAGCCGAGGCGAGGTCCGATCGCCGCTGCAGCGGCGCTACCGACGTCGCGCGTGCGGGGCGGTGATCACCGTGGGGCCTCGCGGTGAGCTCGCGCACCTGCGCTACACCGCGTCGGCGATCGTGCTCGCGCTAGGGCTGTGGGGCTGCGCGCTGATGACCGACACGGCGGTGCCGCCCCGGTCGAGTCCGTCGGCGCCGCGAGGCGTGAGTCGGCCCGAGCGGTGGACTGGACGACGCTCCGCCGATGGGGCCGCGCGGCGCGGGACGGCTCGCTGTGGCGATGCGTGCACGGCGAGCCACACTGGACACTCATGCAGTGCGCCGAGCGGGCCACGCTGGTGATCGTCGCGCTCGCCGACGTCACGATCGGCCCGCCCGAGCGTCGGGCCTTCGCCGGTGTCGTGCACGCCCACTGAATCGCATCACGCCGAGAGTATTTCGGATTTCGCGCCCACCATCTTTGCTCCCTTCGCGGCGCTGACCGGCTTCGGCACACCCAGGTGGATGAGCCAAGAAACTCAAACCAAAGGACCACGGTGAAGCGATCGCACTCTTTCGATCGCAGGTACTCGGACCGGTGCTCTGCGCCGAGCTCGCCCGCCGCGACCTCGCGCGTGCGCTCCGCGAACTCGGGGCGAAGCGGCTCTTGCCGCCGGGCAGCAAGTCACGTGCTCGTGCTCGGCGGGGAGCATGCGGGTCTGCGCCGGCTGACCCGCGAGTTGTGCGACTTCCAGGTCACGATCGAGCGGGCCGGCCAGCTCGCGTCGCTGAACGTGTCGGCGGCCGCGGCCGTG
>JBIJCC010000178.1:0-13824 GCA_044344875.1 Nannocystaceae bacterium | reverse complement strand
CGTTAGCCGGCGACGCGAAGCGCGGTTGACGCGCGGGGCAGTATGCCGGTTGAGGCGCGGGGGCCTGAGCGGCCTGAGCGGCGTCGACATCGGCCGGGTTGAGAGGCACACTTCGGCGGTGCGTTGGTGCCCGGGGAGGTCCGCTCGGTCCGATGGATGACGCGATGTTCGAGCGGCTCCGACAGGTCTACGAGGACGACCTCCGGCTGCTGGCGAACCCTTCGTGCGACGCGTGCGACGCAAGGATTCGCCACCCGGTAGCCGTATGGCATGTAGGTCGTGACTACGCCAACGCCCCGATACGCGTCCTGTTCGTGGGCAAGCCCCATCGCGGAAAGCCCGGAACCCCACGCCCGTCCGGCCTGATCGATCCACGCGAGATGGTGGAGACCAAGCTGCGAGGGAAGGCCTGGCCCTACTGGAACTACACACTCGAGATCGCGCGCCTGGTTCACGGGACAGAGGACGCCGGATGGGATCGCATCGCGATGACCAACATCGTCAAGTGCACGAACGTCGACGCAGGGGCGGGAGCGCACTCGGCGGACACGACGAGCTTGGTGATGGTCGAACGCTGCGCTGCCGATCTCGGCGTTATCTCGGCCGAGATTCGGCTGCTTCGGCCGACGCACTTGGTTTTGTATACGGCGAGTTTCTATCCTCGCACCGTCCAAGCGCTCTCACTCGGCGCATCAACGCCATGGCGGGACGCAGTCAACACGGACAAGGCCTGTGGACGGAAGGCGCTTCCGTGGCGTGAGCGGGAGGCGGAGGCTTCTTGGGGAGGGCCGCTGCGGATGCTCATTACCGGGCATCCCGAGAGAATGAACCGGGCTCACTATACGAGCATGGTCGCAGAATGGGTAACCCGCGTGGCGCGCTATGAATAAGACGCGGGCGGTGAAAAACCGCGCGTTCTCGAACGCCTCGTTCAATGCCCGAGCTGGCAGGAGCACTTCGACATGAGCAGCATCAAAATACAGAAAGCAGCCGCGGCATTGTCGCTCGAAGATAGAATGCGTTTGATTGACGACATTCGAGATGGGGCACAGATCTCTGGGCCCTTGCTGGCGAACTGGGTCCGCGACGGACTCCGCGTGACGCGGCTCGTCATCGCCGGAAACACAGACGTGATTCCCATCTTCTGGCTGAGGCTATACGGGATCCTTGCTGACATCGCCGACCACCTCGCGCATCAGGCGTCGGTGGTGGCGGACCTCGCCCCTGGACAACCTCACCTCGCGCCGCTATTCTCGCTTGCCAAGACCATCGACGAGTTGGCGAGCGTATTGACCGATGACGAGTTGATATATCTTCAGTATCGGAGACACACCGAGAGCCATCCGCTGCAGGATGCCTACCGGCTCCGGCTCACGCCGAAGGGCCTCAAAGATGAGGTGACTCACCGCCTGCTCAAGGTAACGAAGTCGCAAGAGGAGACGACCGACGCGATCACGCGCATACTTCGTCGCTTCAGGGGCGAGCATCTAATCGCGATGGACTTTGCCCGACGATTAGAGGTGAGACTGGCCGCGGTGCAGCAAGCATCACCTGCATGGCTGGGTCCTGGGACGCCGTAGATTCGACCGGCTAACAAGCCGTTGCAGACTGACGAATCGCGCGGGCTTCGCCCGCACGATTCGCAGCTGAACGCCCACCCGTTGGGCAGCAGGCGGAGGCCCAGTTCAGCGGGTTGGCGACGAATCGTGAGCGTCAGCGGCCCGCGGTCGGGGAGCCACAAGCGGCTTGGCACGCGCTGGCACGCGCCGGGTTGCTGTAGGCTGCAGGCGCTGCCCGCGGCACCGTGCTGTGCGCGCTCATCACCGGCCCGGCGGCGGAGGGGACCTCCGGGCTTGACGCTGGCGCCTCGGTCGGCATACGCTACAGCAGCGTGGTCAGCAGGGTCCAGCGCGGTGGTGTTGCGGTAGCCCTTGGGGTCGCGTCGTGCGTCTGTGACGGGGGTGGAATTCCCGCGGGCGGCGAGGACTCCACCTCGACATCCGCTGCGACGAGTACAGAGCCGGACGCAGCGTCGACAAGCAGCACAAGTCGGGCGGGCGAGAGCTCTGGCGGGAGTAGCGGGTCGTCGGGTACGACCGGCTGGGTCTACGAGATGCCCGAAGGCTGCGGCGATGGCGTCATCGAACCAGGCGTTGCATGCTACAAGCCTGTCCCACTGCTCGACGAGCGCATCTCGTACGCAGTGGCGCTTGACGTCGACGGCGACGGTCGAGACGACGTGGTGACCGGCCAGTCGTCCGGCGACACTGATGACCCCGGAATTCGGCGTTTCGTCGAGAATCGCGGTGCTTTCGAGCTCGTGTTGACGCGGCCCGGCGAGTTTCTCGGCGGCGAGCGGCACACGGACTTCGACCTCGACGGCGACGGCAGGCGCGACCTGCTGGCGACCAAGAATGGCGACAACGACGGTGCGATCCGCTGGTGGAGCACGGCCGGAGGCGAGCTCGGGAGTCTGCAGGAGTCGTCGATCGGCCCGGCGGTGACCCCGAGTGGCTACCTCATGAAGGCGCCACTGCCGATGGACGTCCGCGGCGACGGCTGGCCCGAGTTTCTCGTAGTGCCGTACGATGGCGTGCTGACGACGTCGCGCCGGGTCGAACTCGTGGGGCGCGAAGGCGGGATGTGGGTGTCGCTTGGCGACGTCACGCAGCTTGAGGCCGCGTGTGGTGTGCTCGAGGTTGCTCTGCGCCTCGACGTCGATGGCGACGGCGACCAGGACATGATCGCGTACGACTCGGGGATGGGCTGCGATCCGTATCCCGCGGAGTACGACCCAGCGTGGTATCGGTATTACGTCTTCCTGAACGACAGCGAGGCCGGCACGGTCGACGTTCTAGGGAACTTCGAACTCGGCGCGATCCCGCGATATGCGATGTGGGCGCGGGACTTCGACGAAGACTCTCGCATGGACGTGCTGGTCGATGTTCAAGCTACGGTAGATCGCGCGGGCGGACTCGTGCTCTACGGGCGAGGCGACGGCACTTTCGATGCGGGAGAGTTCCTGGACGTTGCGACCGAAGCATCGTGGAGTCTACGCGCCGTGGGAAACCTCTTCGGTCACGAGGACCATGCCTTGCTGATCAGCGCCTCGCTCTGGGATGACCGAGCGTTCTTGGGCGTGCCCAGTCTTGACCCCGCGGCCAACCCCGTTGCCATCGCGCCAAGCGAGACCGTGTTTGCGTCCGGTGACTTCAACGGCGACGGGCTGCTCGATATCGTAGCGGAGGATCCGAGCAACTCCGACGCGACGCAGATTCTCCTTTCCTACCCGTGAGTGACGGCGCCACCGTCAATCATCCGCGAACCGACGGGCGATGGCCCGCGCAAGGAGGCAACCATGAGAATGACCGGACGTTCAGGCTTTGTGCTCCGTTACTTCCGACACCTCACAACCATTTTCACGTTGGCGTCGTCATTGACTGCCTGCGGCGATGATGAGGCTGGTGCTGGGGTCCTCGGTACCACGGGACTCGAATCGTCGGGAGCAGCGGACGGCGCCGAACAAACGGGCCCGGACGCAACTGGTGCTGAGGGTGCCGATGTCACCGGAGAACCGCCCGACGCGGACCCGTGCGACGTGCCCGCTACGCTCATCGCCGGTGGGTTCGATGTCGTCGTGGAAGACGCAGGGACGATCCAGGTTGAGGACGCCTGCAACAACGCGGCCCTGGTTGGCGACGGTCCGAATCGTCTGGATGATGAGACCGACAACTTCACCGTGTACGTCTACCGCCCCGAGGTTGGCGGACAGTGGCCTGCGGATGGCCCGAGACCGGTAGTGTTTTTCGTGCCCGGCAACGGGCAGCGAGTCGTCGACGACGGCGAACCACCACTGGTGGAGCGGTATCCGGAAGTGCTCCAGAGCCTCGCTGCACAGGGATTCGTGGTGATCGCGGGCACCCCCCCGTTCACCAGCGGTGGCGACAACTTCAGCTCGGGCAAGCGCGCCGCGATGCTCGCGTGCATGATGGTCTGGGCGAAGGGGGACCCCAACGCCGGCGGTTGGGCTCGGGCGGGCGAGAACCGCATATCGTCGGCCGCCACGATCGCAGGCCATAGCCGCGGCGGAGGGGGTGCGACGATCCTCCTCGACAATCTTGCGGCCCTGCAGTCGTCCGTGCTCGGCATGGATGAATACGAGGTCTGTGCGGGCATCCCGTTGTCTCCAAAGTGGTCGCCGTCTGACTCCGTCGACCCATCCTCCTCCAATCTCGTGATTGATGACGCCGCTGCGCCACCGTGGCTCGTGGTCCAAGCTGCGTTGGACGAGGACACCGAACGCGGCGGCGGCTACGTGTACGACACCATGGTGCCTGAACCTGATCTCGATCTGAGCGGGGCGACACCGGGCGTGCAAGTGGCACCGACGCGTGCAAACGACAAGATGATGGTCTGGATCCACGGCACGGCGCACAACAATTTCGGCGGCACCGGCACCCAACAGATTTCGGCTGACGCGCAGGCTCGTGCACGACAGGCAGCGCGCTACTACATGCCGCAATTCCTCGTGTGGCAGATGGCGGGTTCTGGCGCGGCGATCCCGGCGCGACAAGCGTTCATGCGCCTGCTCGATCCGTCGCCGGACATGCCCGAGTTCCCGGCACCGCCAGCGGAGCTCGAGGATTTCGCAATCTGGGAGGATCTCGCCCAGTACGACGTTGTCGAGCGTCCCCTCGTGTTCGCGGCGTATCAGCAGGGGGCAGGGAGCGCGGCGCAGCGGCGGTACGTCGTCGACGCTTGGGATCGGCAGACCAGTGGAGAGCTGGCACCGCCTACCTGCGGGAACGTGGCCGGTGCGCTCGGTGTCTCGACCGCTGGGTTCGACGTGCAAACCGGCGAAGGGCTTCTCGGCGCCCAGGTGTGTCATTCGACGACCGAGGATGCGTTAACAGCCGAAGGGACCACGTGGCGAAACACGCACAACACACGCGCGGCGCTCGTGAAGTGGGGGGCCGCGCTCGGCGACGGGGGCGTCGTCGAGTGGTCCCTCGATGACGCCGAAGACGTCGCGGAACTCGACCTGTCAGCCTACTCCCATGTGTCGATCCGCCTATCCAACGAGACCGCTGTGGACGTCGACCTGCCCAACAGCGTTTGCGAGCCCGCGGCGCTCGACAGCCTCGAGTTGGAAATCGAGCTGGTGACCGAGGATGGCGACGGGGAGCAGCACGTACACGCGACGACAACCGGCCCGCTGCTCGACCAGAGCACTGGTCTAGTTACCCCGGTCAATAGTGGCACCGAGTGCAAGTCGTTTCAGTTCCTGCGCACGGTGCGGATCCCGATGGCGACGTTTTGCGACGGTCCGGACGGACCGATGTCGACCGACGCGGTGAAGGCGATTCGGCTCCGAGTGCCGGACGACCCGGGCGCATCGCACGGCGTCTACATCGACAGTCTCGAGTTCACCAACGACCCGCTCGACCCCTCCGGCACCCGCTGTGGCCCTGCTGCCGGAGCGTGGAACTGCGTCGCGGGCTCAAGCCTCAACGTTCAGGAGACTTCGTGCACAGCACAGCCCAATCCGGGTTGTCCGAGTTGGATGACGACCACGCTCGCCAAGCCAACTGTGGCAGCGGATGACGACTGGCCGACCGCATTCTCGGGCTGGGTGGTGCACACGCCCAAGGGCTGGGTACGCAACCTTGCGAGTCCGACATCGACCGAGCTCAACCGAATTCGAGGCTTGTGCCAGCAGGCATGCGCCTTGGAGTGGTCGGACGACCCGGCGGTTAGCGCCAACTGCAGCCTGTCGACCGCGTTTGCGACGCCGACGCTCCGAAAGAGCAACTCGATCGGGCCAGTGCATCGCATCCCCGAGAGCCGCCGGCATGGCGCCGGGGTCTTCGGGACGCAGCAGCTGGCGTGTGACCTGGAGAACGACTGCTGCGAGGTGTTCGATGAGCTCGTCTGCGCCGCGAAGCATCGGCGCAACACTCCGGCGGAGCGCGCGCTGGCGCGCACCGAGGAGTATCGAATGACGCTGGGTGGTGCGAGCACGAAGGTGACCTTCACCACGCCTTCAGGCAGCACAGACCTCGCGCTCACGGGCAGCGCAGGATTCTCCTTCTGCCCGCAAGGCGACGGCTACGTCAACTGCCCGTTTTACCTCGGGAGCCTAAACCTGGCGAGCAACGGTAGCGCGCTGGTTTCGGCCACGTGTCCCGATTCATCGAGCATTGCCATCGACGTCTCTGCTCTCTCGGTTCGCCTGATGCAGCCGGCGTTCGGGATTGGATCGTTGACCAGCAACGACAAAGCGATCCCCGAGGGCGGGCTTCACCTGCGCGCAGACTTCGTCGCCGAGGGTCAGGAGTTTGCGCTGCGCACGCTCAATGAGCACGACGTCGTGTTCATGTCCGCGCGCAGGACCGGATTTGACGCTGATGACATCAGCCTCATTTTCGACGTTCCGTGTGGAAGTGGGACGATTCCGGTGACTGCCCAATTCGATCTTCACAACACCACAACCACGGCGGCGCCACCCACGATAACGATCAACAATGCGAGCACGGTTCCGTGCCCGAGCACGCAGACGCTGTCGGCCACAGCGAGCGATCCGAATGGTGACCTTGGGCCCGTGCAATGGGAGGTCGACGGGATTCGGATGAAGCCGGGCATCACCACCATGGCGTTCACGCGTAATCACGTCCTGCGGGCGTACGCCACTGACGCGCGCGGGGCGGTGACGAGCAAGACCAAGAGCGTCGCTTGTCAGTAGGGCGCACGGTTGGTGTCTACCGATCGCGCCCGCCTTCGTCGCAGTGGAGGGACCTGCCCAACCAGCCGTTGCAGCTGACGAATGATAGGAGCTCCGCTTCGCTCCACTCCTATCATTCGCAGCTGAACGCCTATTCGTTGGACGGACACGAGGGACGCGACGACGCCTGTGCGTGACCGTCGACGGCCATGGCCGAACGGCCAGTGAGAAGAGCACCGGCAGAGGCCCTTGACGTCCCGCACCCGTGCGCGTAGACCGATCTGCGAAGTTGGCGGCGCGTTGCCACCAACCCGCGGTCCATGCGCTACCGAAATCCGAAGGAGTCGAGCGATGTCGAAGGAGAACTTTTCAACGGTGCTGGATATGTGCTCACGTTCTTGGAGCCACGCGCGGGAGGGCTCAGTTCGACTGTGCGTCCGACCCGCCCGCCACGTCCTTCTCGCACTCACGGCGGCCTTAAACCTTGCCGGGTGCCCGAAGGACACGTACGATCCGCCCGCAGGCGACACGGACTGCGTCAACAACTCCTGCGGCCCGGGCGAGAACTTCTACTTCTGTGTGTGTGGCGACGCGGCGATGAGCCCGGGGCCGTCAAAATGCAAGGCGGACGAGGTCGCGGCGGACAGCGCGTGCGCGGACTGGTGTAACGCTGGTCCTGGCGGCGGCGGCGATGCGGAGCCGGTGTCGTGTGCGTCGAATCCGGACTCTGGGTCGTGCTCCGGATGGAACCCGGCATCGCACATAACGCTCAGCGGGGGAAAGCGCTACATCGACGACGCATGGATCTCCGGCATCTACCACAACCCGGCGCCCATTTGGACTTGTGATGACCTCTATCTGACGGCGCAGCCGGCGCCAGGCTACGGGTTCAAGGTAAATGCTGCGAACTCCGGCGAACTCTTGTACGAGCTTGGGCTTCGCAACGGAGATGTCCCCTTGAGCATCAACGGGAAGACGCTCAAAAACTACAAGCAGGCGCAGGCAGCATTTTCGACACTCTTTCTCGCGGGCGTCACCAGCTACAACCTTCAAGTCAAGCGCGGCACTTCAACGATCACGCTCCTCTTCCAGCTCACGTGAGGGTCGCCATGAAGTCGGCCCATACTCTCGCGGTGCTGGTCGCAGTACTAAGTACAGCGTGTGGCCCGTCGCGCACGAAAAAAGATGATGAGCCAGGTCCAGAAGCGCGTCAGTATGCCGAGCGGGCGTGTCAGGCGATCCGCGACTGCGACTGCGTCTCGCGGTTTGAGGCCAGTGAAGACTGCGTTGCGGCGTACACTGCCCGATTCAACGCCGCACTCGAAGAGGGGCTGGAACTGGACACCGAATGCTTCGAGTCCGCGCTTTCTGGAATGAGCGACTGCCAGGGTCGCGACCTGGAGGGCGAGCCGCCAGCCTGCGTGGTGTTGAGAGGCGACCGCAAAGGAGGGGAAGAGTGCTCGCGTCACTACGATCTTCCGGGTCTGGAGGTCAACCCGTGCGGTGCGGGGCTCCTTTGCGGTTCGCCGTCATGCATCGCTGAGGGCTCGATGGCCGAGCCGTATCCGCCGAGGTCCGCCGGAGAGACTTGTAGCCTGACGACTCCGATTGCGTGTGGAGTAGGCGCGGTCTACTGCGACTACGACGAGACATGCGCACCCACGGCAGATCTCGGGGGAATGTGCAACCACCCGCAAGGCTGCTACTCCGATGCGGACCCAGTATACTGCCGGGGGGTGCACGGACCTGGTGACGTCGGACAATGCGAGACGAAGCTAGCCATCGACGCCGCTTGCGATCCACTGGACTACTTCCCGTGCAGCGGCGCCCGCTGCGACCCTGCAACAAGCCGCTGCACCTCGGACGAAGCCGAGCCGATCTGCGTAAACGCCGAACTCGCACCTGCGTGGCCTAATAGGGACGAGACTGAGTAGCAGCCGCAGGCCGTGCCCAGACCTCGCTGTCCTTTCACGAGGTCCGTGAGCGTGCGTGCGCGGGGTGTTGTGCTTGGCCACGAACCGTCCAACAAGCCGTTGCAGCTGACGAATGAGATGAGTTCCGCTTCGCTCCACTCATCTCATTCGCAGCTGAACGCCCATCCGTTGGGCGGACAGGAGGCTCGGAGTGCGGGGCAAGCCGGTCGCGGATGGGCCGGCATGCGGCCTAACGGCCAGTGAGTTGGCACCGACGCGCGGGTCCTCGAGAGTGCCGAACACTGGTTGACCGCGAGCATTCAGCCTGTCAAGGTGGCCGCGTGTCACCGAAAGCAGCACGCTTCATTCACTTGGTCTTCGCCTCGATGGCCTTCACGGTCGGCGGGTGCACCTCGGACACTTCCGGAACCGAGACAGGCGCCGATGGTGGGACCGGCTGCGGAGAATGCGCCACAGGGCAGTATGGACCAATCGCGTGCGAGTGCCAAACCGGGGTCGGCGTGTGGACCGCCGCCAACGGAGCATCTGACACATGCCTGGCCGACAATGTGGATGCGACGGCCTACTGCACCTCGCCGTGCGGCGTAAACCTGGGAAGACCAGCTGATCCTCCATGCGCCGAGCCGATCGTCGTGGGGTGCTCGGGATGGAACCCGTCGAGCCAAATCAGCAAGGTCGGCAGCACATACTACATGGACGACGCATGGCTCGCTTCTGTGATCGCGAACAGCGATCCACTTTGGGGCTGCGACGACGCAACGCTTGTGCCGCTCGCTGACCATTCAGGGTTTCAGGTTGCGGGTGCGAGTTCTGGCGAGTTTCTCTACCTGATCGGGCTCCGCAACGGCGACAGGCCGCTCACTCTCAACGGTAAGCCGTTGGCAAGCTTCGCCGACGGATACAAGGCGTATGAACTGTTTCTCGAGGGGGTGACCAACTACGTCCTTCGCGTCAAACGTGGCACGACAACGATCGCAATCAACATCACCTTGAACTAATGCCGCAAATCATGCCGATGCAACCAAGCAGGCTCGTGCTGCCAGTCCTTATATCGCTGGGGTGCGGGCCGTCGGTCGGCCATCACCCTGATACTAGCGACGCCGCCACACGTTACGCAGCCGCGGTGTGCGATGCATTGGAGGCCTGCGGTTGTTATTCCTTCTTCGACTCATCTGCCGCATGTGAAGAGGAATACGCTCAGCGTCTGCAGCCGCTGCTTGCGCTCAACCTGACATTCGACAGCGAATGCTTCGAACAGGTGTTGGGCAGCGACGAGTTGCTGGACTGTGAAACGGCGACGCAAGCTCCGTTTGCGACCCAGTGTATTCTTCTCCAGGGAGCAACGAGTGCGGGTGATTCGTGCAATCACTACTATGGCATCGCTCCTCCGTTTCAAATCGATGAGTGCGCTGGCGACTTCGTCTGCCGGGGAGGGCGATGCCTAACGGAAGAAGCTGTGCTGCCGCCGGCTTCTGAGGGCGAGATCTGTGCATATGCCGAGTTCGGCGGGCTCTGCCCGACTGAGGGCGAGCACCTGTACTGTAGCGAGGAAAACACTTGCCTTCGCCAAGTGGGCGCCGGGGATCCTTGCACGTCTCCGGATGGCTGCTTTTCAGTCGACCTTCCGGGTCTATTCTGCGCTGGGCTGGGGGGGTCTCCCACGGGAACGTGCGAGGTTCGCCGATCCCTCGGCGACGCTTGCGATCCACGGGATGCTGATGTCTGTGCATACGCTTTTGAAGCCAAGGCGCCAGGCTGGTGCGACCCTACAGACTTGATCTGCGTCGCGGATGTGGCCAAGGTGTGCTCCTACGCGTTTCAACGGTGACGAAGCCTCATCACTGCTGTGATTCAGCGTTCGGTGTTTGCGCTCGACCCCGGGCGCCGCCCAACATGCCGTTGCAGACTGACGAATCACGCGGGCTTCGCCCGCGCGATTCGCAGCTGAACGCCTACTCGTTGGACGGACGAAGGAAGAGGCGCGAATTCTCCCTTGAAGCCGCCCGAACGCGGAGCTCTCCCAGCAACGGTGTCGAAGCACTCTAAACGCAGAGCGTTCGGCGGCGCGGAATCTCCGGTTGCCACAACTGACCCAGGTCTGGTAGACTTCGGGAGCATGACGACGCTAAAACACACGATCGCCTTGACCCGGGCTGGCGGCGCGGTGCTGGACGAACTGGTCTCGGGAGCGCCGGAAGAGCTATTTCACTATACAGACACCAACGGCCTAATCGGCATACTGACCCAGAAGGGCGAAATATGGGCCACCGATGCCCAGTGCATGAATGATACAAACGAGCTGACGCTTGGGCGCGCCCTGCTCGACGCTGCGATAGCGGACAAAAAAGGTGAAGCTGGTTACGATCTCTTGGCCCGCTTGCTGGCTCATCCGGCGTATGTCTCCGGGGTCGTGTTCACGACATCATTCAGCGCAAACCGGGATCTGCTCAGCCAGTGGCGAGCCTACGCGAACAATGGCGACGGATTCGCGCTTGGATTCAGAGCGGCGGAACTGACCAATCTCAAGCTCGACGGAAAAGATGTAATCCAGTACCTCGTGCGGGTTGACTACCGAGCTGACACACAGCGAGCAAGGGTGGAACGGCTTGTGGATTGCGTTCTGCAGCAACTGGCGCCGCTCTCAACAATCTCACTCAGCGACCAGGACGAGCAGTTTCTCGCTGCCGGGCTGGGACTGATTCTGCCCACGTTCTGCGCTGCCTGTAAGAACGTTGGATTCGAGGAGGAGGCCGAGCACCGTTTGGTACTGCGCTCGATGCAAGATAGTCTCCTCGCGCCCGGAGCGAAACCTGGCGCATCGATGCCCGTCTGCGCGTTCCGAAGCGGTCGATATGGCATCACCCCATTCGTGAGACTGCGCTTTCCAGATGGAGGGCTTACGAAGGCCTTGAGTCGCATCGTGGTAGGTCCGAGAGTTTCGACCCCTGAGGAGAAACTCCGGCTCATCCTCGCGAACGGAGGGCTCGATGCCTGGTCGACGTTCCCGATTGAACATGCGACCGCGACGTACCGTTGACGCTGGGGCTGCCGGAGCTCAGGCTTCTTCGGAGCTTGCGTCGTACTTCGGACCTCCGTGGGCGCCGTCCAACGAGGCGTTGCAACGGGCGAGCTCGTGCGCTACGCTCTCGAATTCGCCACTCAACGCCCCTGAGCGGTTGACGAACGTCATGGCGGCGCAGAAGGAGGGCGATCGATGGAGGGGCCGAACGTGCAGGATCCGGAGGAGCTGATGAAGATGATCCGGCAGGTGCTCCGGGAAGAGCTACACCTCCCGCGTCCGGACGAGGGAGAGACGCTCTGGCCGTACTTCCCGTTTGAGTTTCTGGTCGTTGAGCAGCGGCGGCTTGCGGACCGCGTTAGGGCACAGATCGTCCAGGAACTCGGCAGCGTTGCCCGATGCCGCTATTCGGAGGAGCAAGCGGACGGCATGATGCGTCTGCTTACTGGCTCCGGCGGGCGTTTGGTCGCCCTCAAGGATCTCAGGAGTTGGGTGCGAGGTACGAGGCGACTAGTGATCGCGGATCCCTATGTCGTCGCAGGAAACTCTAGTCGATCGGGCGGCTTCGACAAGAGCGACAAGAAATCTGAGGCGATAGCGTATGCGCATGAGCTACACGAAGTTCTGGGTGACGTCGCAGAGATCGACCTCTTTTTCCTCCCAGATCCCCCCAGAGAGATGAAGTCTGCATTAAAGAAGGTGGCCTTCAAAGGACGTAAGATACGATTCTTCCCGACGACGGAGATCCATGATCGCGTGTGGATTAAGGATTCGAACGACGCCCGCCTCGTGGGGACATCGTTCGGTGGCATCGGACAGAAGCTTGCGTTTATTCTCGAACTCCCGTCGGATGATCGCCAGCGATTCTGCGACGAACTCGACCGAATCCGAAAGAGCACATAGCGCATCAAATAACCCCCAATAGGACCCTCGAAGGGGCTGGGTGGGGCGCCTTGTGCATGTACAGGCCCGTCAGCCTGGTCCTGCCAACGCATCAAGCAAAAACCAGGAACCTGCAAGTGACGACAGAAGAAAACGAGTATCTCCGCGACGCAGGCGTGCTAATACGGGCTGCCCAGCGACAACATATCGGGAGCGATGGAGACACGCTCGTACCGCCGATTCTGTTGTACGCGCTCGGCATTGAGCGAGTTTTAAAGGGCGTGCTTCACGCGGTGAATCCCGTGTACGTCTACAAGGAGGCGTCGTTTGCGCACTCGATAACCGCCCTCTACTCCCACCGTATTCTCGAGGGGTCGGCGAAATCGAAGGAACTTGCAGCCAGCCCGAACCACGACACGATCACGTTTCGAGAGGCGCTGCGTCGAGTCGCTCTCCTCTCCGGCGTCGCGCGGCACAACTCCGCGACACTATATCGAATCGCCAGTGTCCGCGACACCATCGCGCACTGCCGTCTGTCCGACCTTGATCTCGGCGAACTGGTCATGCTCACCTACGTCGCCTCCCCGCAAATCATCACGCAGTTCGAAGACGAGTTGGCACTTCCTCGCGGTGCGCTTGATGGGTCTAAGGAGGAGAGCGCGATCCAAAGGGAAGAGCGGATGGAGGCCGAGGCGAGACTTGACCAACGGCTCCATGAACACGCGCGCCGTTGGGCCTCGTATCACTCGAGTCCTGAATACAAGCAACTGGCGGAGCAGAAGACAGTGCAGTTGAGCGAGCGGAGGGAGGAAGGCCGGTTCTTCGTCGCCTTCGATTGCCCCGCTTGCCACAACACGGCTCTGATTCATGGGGAAGTGGACTACGATGTCGTCGACGGTGAGCCGGCGCCGCAAGGAACGTATCCCATCGGGCTGGAGTGCGCGTTCTGCGACCTTCGTATTGAGGACACCTACGAACTCGACAAGGTGGGTGCAGCCGAGCACCTCTATGCGCGGAAGTAGCTCGGTCGCCCGGAGAGTGACGCGATCGCGAGGGCGCCGTCCCGCGAGCCGTTGCAACGGACGAGACCCAGAGCGGGTCTGGATCTCTGCCTGAGCTGAAGTTTGAAGTGAATTCGGGACCGGTGACTGTCAAGATTGTTGCAGCCCATCATAGTTAGCTCGTCACTTGGTTGCGACGACGCGCGCGGTTTGAGGGTTCAGGCGCACGACGTCCGGCCGGTCCCAGCGTCGAGTGCTTCCGCAGAT
>JBIJCC010000225.1:0-3832 GCA_044344875.1 Nannocystaceae bacterium | reverse complement strand
GGGAGATGCCTTTCGGTCCGCCCGGCGACCCGCCGATGTCGCGCGGGCGTGAGAGATCCGGCGCGAAATGCTGACGCAGGCGCGCCCATTGTTCGACGAGCGCGGTCCAGAGCGCAATGAGAGCGGCACGTCGCGCGGCGCGGGGCTGCGGCGATCGAGGTGCTCGACGTGGAGCTCGGGCAGGCGCGCGCGCCGGAGGTGCATGCGGTGTGTGGGCTGCCGATGCCGGGTCAGGCGCGCGCGCTGCTGCGGGGCGTGCATCGAGCGATGCTCGGGTGAGGGTGGTGTCGACTCGGAGCACGCGCCGCGCCGACTTGGTGCAGCGGCGCGTCCGCCCGGGACGTCCAGTGTCACGGCTCTCGGCAGTATCCGCCCGGTTGGCACACGGTGCCCGGCATGTTGCGGTCGTCGGCGCATTCCGCGTCGTTGGCGCACGGGGCGACGCAATAGCCGATACCTCCGGTGACACTACATACGAAGCCGGTGTAGAGTTCGGCGCACTGGGCGTTGGTCGTGCAACCGGCGTTCTTGCACTTCCCGGTTTGGCAGACCCAGTTGTGCGGGTAGGCGCCAGGGCACGTGACACCCGGCGGAACGCCGGCGCAGCAGTCGGCGGCGACGTTGCACGACGGGGCGTCGAGGCAGACCCCACCGAAGTCGGGTGGGCCGGTCGTGGCACCCGCCGTCGAGTCGGCGCCACCTCCCGTGCTGCTTCCTCCGTCGTTGCACGCGGCGAGCAGACTTGCGAGCAGCGCTGACGCACTACGAGCGCCCAGGCTCCGTGCAAGAGATCGCTTCCGTTGCTTCATTCTCCCCACAGACATGTACACACCTTCTCCTCGCTGCCGAGGTTGCCGCATCCGCCTTCGACCTGGTCAGGCCGCGCGTCGAGAGCTGCGATGTCTGGGTCGATCTCGCTCTCCGAGAGTTTCGGGTTGTTGCCGATTACAATGTTGCGGAGGGGCGGTGAATCGTTCTCATATAGGGATTCTAGTAGCGAAAGACTGGTAAGTACGCTGTTGCCCATGATGACGAGGTCTTTCAAGTCTCGGAGTGACTCGAACGGACCAATCTCGACCAGTGCCGGGTTGAACGGGAGGTAGTCTGGATCGCCGGGTGGGGCTCCGCACATTCCAACTTCAAGTTCACCGACATGCTCGGTGTGGGGAAGACTGACGGAGATAAGTGCGGGGGCGTTCTCGACATAGATTTTCTCGATGCTGTCGACGTTGTCGAACCCGTCGAGCGATTTGAGGTCATCAGGGCCGGTTACCCACAAGGAGCGAAGGTTCGTGAGTCTGAGGGCTCCAGTCGTCGCCTCAAGACCTGGTGCCTCAATGATTCGAATGGACTCCGCGCTTTCGAGGCATCCAAGGAACGAGAGATCGCGAGGGGATACCTCTCCAGTGTCCAACTTTATCGATACGTTGCCTGACACTGATCTGACTCCACGAGCGAACTCAACATCGGTCTCCGTCCGGATAGGCAGGCTCTCCACGTCCATCGCGCAGTCGGTCGCGGTGGTGTCCGAACACGCGAGTAGAGCCGGTGAGGTGGCGATGCCAATCCACGCCACCGACATTCGCGCCGTGTGAGAAATCGCGGGGCTACAGGCCATTGTTGACTCCCTCCTGTTCGCCGATGTCCTCGAACCGTGCTTCGAATCCGTCAAGGTGAGATCCGGGCGATGCGACTTCCGCGGCGAAAATCGGCCACACCCAATCCAGCTCCCAGTCCTGTTCTCCAACGAAGGCAAGCACCTGGCTCAATGCCGGTCTCTCGCTGTCCTGCTCCGTGGTCAACCGCCAAAAGAAGCGCATCCAGTCGAGTTCGGTCGAGATGTCGTCCTTCTGGCCCACAGGTTCATCCACGAAACTCCCTTCAACGTCGTAGGCCCAGTCGTTCGGGCACTGCAACTTTACCCATTGATTCTGTCCGCCGGAGACTGCCTCGTCCGACACGTCGACGACATAGTCGTCCGCGATGAGATCGGCGAACTCTACTTCATACAATGGGTCGATACGCTTGTAGTATCGAAACTCTCCTTGCTCGCTGGTGGTGTTGTTCATCGCGAATGTTGACGCGAAGTGCGCGAAGCCCTCGATCATCGCCGCGCTCGCCCACTCGGCCGAGCGAAGCCCGTGGAAGCCACCGAGCCCCCCAAGTGCGTCGGTCAGATAGGTTTTGTCGAACTTGCACGGGGGATCGATCGCTTGGCCCAGGCCGGCCCCTCCGTAACCGTAGTCGCCACCATATGCGTCTTCCAAAAGCCCGCTCCCCACCAACTGTGTGTGCAACCAGTGCCCAAGCTCATGCGCGACCATGAACTTCAGTGACGACCCACCCACGCCGACGCGGAGTACGTCGTCGCCACCGTCACAGTCACACGCAGCACCGCTGAAGGCTCGATGGTACATGACCACCAACGTCGTTCCGACGGCGGCCTCTGGAATTGCGCCAATCTCGTCGAAACGAGAAAGAACGCCCGTAGCGGCGCCGAGGAGTGGGACCAACTCGCGTCGCAGGTCCGGATTGGGATCGTCGGCCTCGACGGTGATCGACACGGTGGTCTCCATGTCTGGTCCAGGCGCTACGCCCTGGATGTCGACTTCCCAGAAATAGGTGGGAAAGTTTTCCGTCAGCGGGCCCGATTGGGTGAACTTATCATCCGTCCAACCTGGTCGAACGCGCACCCCGCCGATCACCGCCTCACCGTACACGATAGCTCGATGTCCGTACGCGTACTGCGTCTCGAACGTCATGCATCCACTCGGCGGCAACACGGTCGAAATCGGCGCCTCGGGCGGCGGGCGGATCAATGTCACAGGGCTGCCACCGGCGGGTACTCCGTCGCCGGTGAGGTAATCTTCGCCTGCGCCGCCATCGGTGAACGCCGTGTTCCACTCGAAGCACACAGTCGTGCTCTTGCAGGCGTGGACGATCGCGGGCGCACTCCAAAGCGTCAGCGTGGTGAGCGCGGCGATGAGCCAGGCAATCGGTCGCGACCATTGACGCGATGTCTCTGCGGTGTCTATGCGAGCCATGCTCCACCTTCCTCAGTATCCCGGGATTCCCGCGGGTCCGACCGCTTCAATGCGCCCAAGCCGAATCCCGGGTCCGCTATCGTAGGGGCCGCCTTTGCGCCAGGCAGCGAGGTCGCCGTCGTTGTAGATGTCGCGCAGCGCTGCGTCGCGGTAGAGCACGGCGGTCTGACCACTGCCAGGGCCCGGCTGCAGGTGCCCATACACCTTCGGCCCCACCGACGCGCCGGCAGATTTGGCACCGACGGTGAGATCGGCGCGTACGGTCAGCGTGGCAGACGTCGGCAAGACGAGCAACGCTGGTGGGAGCGCCGACGTGTGCACACCGGAGGGGATGAAATCGGTGAGCGCCAAGCTGTGCGTGGTCGAACCGTTCGCGGCCACGGTAAACGGCGTGCGCACGATCTCGGTCTTCGTCCCGCGGGCAAACAGCGTGAAGGTCAACGCGACCTGCACGGCGTCGGGGCTGGTGTTGGCGCATGTCAGGGCCAAAGACCCCGTCGTGGTGGAATAGGTCGACGAGGCCAAAGGCAGCGCGGCGTAGCTCAGCTTCACGCGGGGCTCGACCAATGGCCCGTCATCCCTGGGCCCAGCCGCGCAGGTCTCGTCGCCCAGCGGATCGGCGAGTACGGTTTCGAAGCTCTCGATCGAAACGAGCCGCGCCCCCTGGCCGATGAGCTGGGACTGGGTCAGGTGGCTGCGGATCTTGTCGTTGCCGGTGCCGCCGTCGATCACCTCGCCAGCGCCGACCTCGCACGTCGCGTTGATGACGAAGAGGTCATTGCCCGCGC
>JBIJCC010000177.1:0-13954 GCA_044344875.1 Nannocystaceae bacterium | reverse complement strand
TGACGATCCCCCGGTAGCATCGGCGTCCGTCCGCACCGTCACGCGGCGCGTGGTTGCCGCGGCGCGTGGTTGCCGCCCGGCGTGGTTGCCGCGCCGCGATCGACCCTTTCACCACAGGCTGCTAGTCGTTCATCGAGAGGCACGGGAGGACACCTCGTGGGGAGGAATTTCATGCGCTGGATCACTTGGTCTCTTGTCGGCTCACTAGTCCGAGGTCTCGCCGGGCTCTCCGTCGGGACGCTCGTTGGCGTCGCCTGCACGGAGGATTCGACGGAGACCGAGCCGCGCCCGTCGGACGACGAACTCCTGGCGTTCTACACCGACTTCTGCTTGGACTGGCAGGACTGTCAACCAGACGCCGTCGAGTCTGTGGCGGGATGCGCGAAGTTTCAGGTGGAAGGATACGGAAAACTCCCCACCGCATGCTTGAACCGCCTCCTCGACTACCATCGCTGCGCGATGGACCTCGATTGCGAAGCCTACAACGATCCGAACGATCGGTCGTGCTCCCCGGAAGAGAGCGTCATCCATGACGTCGACTGCGGTGGTATGGCAGCACCGTGACAGACGCTCAACCGCTCGCTCGGCCCCCGGCTCGTGCTCTTCGGCTCGCCATCCTGGCCGTGTTGTTGGCTGGCGCCTGCGCGGAGGATTCGACGGAGACCGAGCCGCGCCCGTCGCACGACGAACTCCTGGCCTTCTACACCGACTTCTGCCTCGATTGGCAGAACTGCGACCCAGACGGGGTCGCATCGGTGGAGGCGTGCGCAAGCGACCAGGTCGAGGGATACGGAAAACTCCCAACCGCATGCTTGAACCGCGTGATGGATTTCCACCGCTGCGCGATGGACCTCGACTGCGAGACCTACAACGACCAAAATGACAAGACTTGCTATCCGGAGAAGAGCGTCATCCATGACGTCGACTGCGGGGGTATGGCAGCACCGTAGAAGAGCGCGGGCCATCCCGATCAGCTCGGTTCGTCAACGCCCGAGCAGAGCGTGACCGCCGGCTACCGCACGTCGCCCCCGGACCCCGCGTACGCCTCCACCCGTGCCCGCAGCACCGGCAGCGTCACCGCCCCGGCCCCGAGCACCACGTCATGGAACGCCGCGAGCTCGAACCGCTCGCCCAGCGCCTGCTCTGCCGTCCGTCGCAGCGCCAAGATCTCCCGCTGCCCGATCTTGTACGCGAGCGCCTGCCCCGGCCAGCCGACGTAGCGGTCGACCTCGTTCGAGATGTTGTTGGGCGCGAGCGCCGTGTGCTCGAGCATGAACGCCTCGGCCTGCTTCCGGGTCCAGCCCTTGGTATGGATCCCCGTGTCGACGACCAGTCGCGCGGCCCGCCAGGCGTCGAAGCTCAGCATCCCGAGCCGATCGAGATCCGTCTCGTACAGCCCCATCTCGTCGGCGAGGCGCTCGGTGTACAGCGCCCAGCCCTCGACGTACGCGCTGTAGCCGGCGTGGCGGCGGAAGGTCGGCAGCGCGTCGAGCTCCTGGCCGATCGCGATCTGCAGGTGGTGCCCCGGGATCGACTCGTGCACCGCGAGCACCCGCGCCTCGTAGCGCGGCCGCGTGTGCGGATCGAGCACGTTGATGAAGTACTCGCCGGGCTTGCTGCCGTCGGCGTGGGCGGGCTCGTAGTAGCCGAGCGTCGTGTACGGGGCCTTGTACGCCGGCACGCGAGCGACCACGCAATCGGCCTTCGGCAGCCGCCCGAAGTACCGCGGCATCGCGGCCTTGGCCCGCGCGAGGGCCTCGGTCGCCGCGCCCTCGACCTCCTGCGGCGTCGCGAAGAACAGCGCTGGATCGCCGCGCAGCGCCGCGAGCGTCGCAGCGAGATCGACGGCGCCCAGGGCCCTCTTGCCGAGCGCCGCGAGCTCGCCGTCGATCCGCGCGATCTCGGCGAGCCCGAGATCGTGGACCTCCTGCGCCGGCATCGGCAGCGTGGTGTGCTGGACGATGAGCGCGTCGTAGCACGCCGCGCCGAACGGCAGCGCCCCGACGCCGCCCTTGCCGTCGGGTCGCGCCGCCGGCAGCAGCTCGTCGGCCAGCAGGTCCCGATACCGACGCAACGCCGGTGCGAACCCATCCTCGATCGCCGCGCGCAGCCGCGGCCGCAGCTCCTCGGGCACGCCCGCCGCCGACAGCGGCTCGAGCAGACTCCACGACGCGAGCGGCGTGGCGAGCTGACCATCGATCATCGCGACCACCCTGCGGATCGACTCCGCATCGGCGACCAGCCCCGCGGCCTTCCCCTCGCGGAGCAGCGCGATCTCGACGTCGACCGCCGGCCCCATCGCCTCGTAGCGCGCCGCGAGATGCTCCGCGTCGGCGCGCGTCCGCAGCGGATGGAAGTGCGGCAGGTCGCCCCAGCGCGCCAGCGGGTTGTCGTTCGCCGAGGTCCGCCAGCGATCGAAGCGACACACGTCGGTCGCGGCCTGGGCCCGCAGCTCGCCCAGGAGCAGATCGCGGTTCAGCGCGTCGTCGGGCGACAGCTCGCCGAGCGCCGCCAGCCGCGTCGCGAGGGCGTCCCGCGTGGCGCGGGACCGCGTGCGCGCAGCATCGCTGGGATCGCCGATCCGATCGTCGAACGCGTGCACGCCCAGGCGCGTCGCGAAGATCGGATCCTCCGCCAACGCCCACGCCCAGTGATCGCGCAGGATCGCCGCGAGCGTGGGATCCGTGACGCCCGTCGCCGCCGCTTCGACCGCGGCGCCGAGCTCCGCATCGCCCGACGCGGCGGCCTCCGGCGGCGCCCCCGATCCCGCGCCGCGGTGGCAAGCAAGGACGAGGCAGAGACTCGCGGACAGGTTCGTTGCACGGCGGCGGGACATCGGCGCCGCGGAGTCTACACGGTCGCGCGGGGCGTCCGCCCGCGATGCGTCACCCCGCCGGCGTCAGCGGGATGCACGTCGGCGACGCCGCCGCGATGATCCCCCCGGCGAACGGCAGCACCCCCGCCTCGGGCAGCGGTGTCACCTCGAACTCGCCGTTGCCATCGTCGTCGTCCCAGTCGTAGCGCGTGACGATGGTGCCGAGGTCAGCCGACAGCCCGAACGTGTAGAGGTCGCCGCCGTAGAATGCCAACGCGAAGTACGCCCCGAAATCCCCGAGGCTGATCTCGGGCACCGGCGTGGTCGCGATGATCGCCCCGGTGTCCTGGTCGAACTCGAGGATGCGCGTGGAGTTGGGGATGTCCTGGCTGCCCGACGCGCCGAACAGCCGCCCATCGCCCGTCCCGGCCAGGGGCACCGAGCTGTAGTCGTCGGTGCCGGCGAGGGCGAAGTCGGGTTCGGCGTCCTGCGGGTCGAGCCGGAACAGCGACCCGAGCGGGAACCCGTCGCCGATCACGAACCCGCCGCCGGTGCAGCTGTGGGCGAACAACCGCTCGTGATCGGGATCGTCGATCATCGACACCAGCGAGAGGTCGGCGCAATCGAGGCTGGTCCCGTTCTCCTCGATCGCCCCATAGAAGACCTCTTCGCACTCCAGATCGCCGGGGCGGAACTGCGTCAGCTTCATCGGCGGATAGTTGTCGAAGTCCGGCACGAAGGGCTCGGCGCTGAGGATCGTGACGAGGTTGCTGCGATCGATCGTGAATCCGGTCGGGTAGCCCTCGATCTGCGGACAGTCCACCGCGGTGACGAACGCGTACTCGAGCGCGATCGGATCGAAGCTCCAGATCTCGTCGCCGACCGTCAGCACGTGGATCAGCGCGGGCGCGTCCTGGTCGCAGTCGTCGGTGACGCCGCCGCTCTCGCCCGACCCGACGTCGAGGACCAACCCCGGCCCGGTGTCCGACTCGTCCGCCGAGCCCGACGAGCTCGAGGTGTCGACCGCCGCCGTCGAGCCGGACCCGGTCGAGCCGGTCCCCGTCGACGCGCCCGTGGTGCTCGAATCCCCGTCGGTGACCGCCGCCGTGGTCCCGGTCCCGTCGGACAGACCCCCGACGTCGGCGACCGGATCCGAGCACGCGGCAAGGGCGAAGCAGATCCAGGGGCAATCGAGTGCGCATCACCGCTCCATGCGCACCGAGGTCCCGCGCTTCACGGGAATCGACGCGAGCGCCCCTCGACGCGCGCGCATCCGCGGATACCCACGCGGCAACCTCCGCGTATCGCGGTCCGGGCCGTTGGGGTAGCGTCCGGCCCGTGGCACCCGACGCCATCGTCATCGGCTCCGGTCCCAACGGCCTCGTCGCTGCGTGCGTGCTCGCCCGCGCGGGCCTGCGCGTCCTGGTGCTCGAGGCGAACCCCGATCGCCCCGGCGGTGCCGTCGGCTCCGAGGCCGCGACCCTGCCAGGCTACGTCCACGACGTCGGCGCGGCGTTCTTCCCCTGGGCGTCCCTCAGCCCGGCGTTCGTCGACCTGCAGCTCGGCGACTTCGGGCTGGTCTGGCGCGGCGCGCCGATCGAGAGCTGCCACCCGGCCCCCGACGGCAGCTACGCGGCGATTTCGCGCGATCACGACGTGTCGGCGAAGCACTTCGGCACCGCCGCCGACGGCGAGCGGTGGCGCCAGGTCGCGACCTGGTACGCGAGCATCGAGCCGCAGATCATCGGCTTGCTGATGGGGACGTTCCCCAACCTCGCCCCCGCGCTGCGCGTGATGCCGTGGGATCTGGCGAAGCTCGGCGCGGTATTCCTGTCGCGCGGCGGGGCGCTCGCGCGGCGATGGTTCGAGTCCGAGGCCGCGCGCCGCGTGCTCCCCGGCCTCGCGCTGCACGTCGACGTCGGCCCCGACGACATCTTCGGCGCGGCGCTCGGCTTCATGCTCGGCATGACCGCGACCACCGGCGGCTACGTCGTGCCCGAGGGCGGCGCGCAGGCGATCACCGACGCGATGATCCGCTTCCTCGGCCACCACGGCGGCCGCGTGATGCTCGGAGCCCGGGTCGATCGCGTGATCGTCCGCAACGATCGGGCAGCGGCGGTGCAGCTCGACGACGGCACCGAGATCGAGGCCCGCACGATCCTCGCCGACACCTCCGCCCCGCGGCTGCTCCTCGATCTCGTCGAGCGCGAGTACGTGCCCGGTCGCGTCGTCGAGTTCATGCAGCGCTATCCCCAGGGCTGGGGCACGTTCAAGGTCGACTGGGCCCTGTCGGCACCGGTGCCGTGGTCGTGCGAGCAGGCGCGTCGCGCCGCGGTCGTGCACGCCGGTGACAGCCTCGACGATCTCTCGCGCTTCACCCGGCAGGTCCGCGGCGGCGATCTGCCCGACAACCCGTACCTCGTGATCGGCCAGCAGAGCCTGTGGGATCCGACGCGCGCACCTGCGGGCGGCCACACGCTGTGGGCCTACTCGCGCGTGCCGCCGCGACCCGAGGGCGGCTGGGCGGCGAACGCCGAGGCGATGGCCGATCGGATCGACGCGCGCATCGAGGCCCTCGCGCCGGGCTTTCGCAGCATCATCCGGGCGCGCCGCGTCGTCGCGCCGCCCGATCTCGAGCGCATGGACGCGAACCTCGTCGGCGGCGATCTCGGCGGGGGCAGCAACGCGTGGCATCGCCAGCTGCTGTTCCGCCCGATGTTCCCGTACTTCCGCTACCGTACGCCCGTCGACGGGCTGTACCTGTGCTCGAGCTACGCGCACCCGGGTGCGGGCGTGCACGGGATGTGTGGCCACAACGCGGCCCACATCGCCCTTCGTGATCTCGGCGTCGATCGCGATCGCGATCTCAATCGATCGTGATGCCGGCGTCCGCGCAGGCCTGCACGGCGTCGGCGTGGGCCGAGCCCTTGAGCCGGGCTGCGGCCTTGCGCGCCTTCGCGGCGTCCTTCATGCGGCACGCCGCCGTCGCGATGAGACCCGCAGCGCCGGCGGACTTCTTCGCGGCGTAGGACTTCGACGCGAGGTCGTAGGCGGCCGCGGGGTTCTTGAACAGCTGCTTGCGCGCGTCGGCCAGCATCGCGTCGGCGTCGACCGAGGACTCGGCATCCGGCTTCGGCGGGGTCGGCGGCTTGGGCGGCTTGGGCGTCGCTGGCTTGGGCGTCGCCGGCTTGGGCGGAAGCGGCTTGTCGGGCAGGTCCGGCGTCGCGTCGGGCGTCGGGTCCGGCGGCGTCGGGTCGGGCGGCGTCGGATCGACCGTCGGCTCGGGATCGTCGCCGGTCGGATCGACGGCCGGCACCGGCGTCGGCACCGGGTCGAGCTTCGGCGGCACCGGGTCGAGCTTCGGCGGCACCGGGTCGAGCTTCGGCGGTGCGGACTTCGACGGATCGTCGACCTTGGCAGCCGTGGTGTCCGGCTTCGCGGAGGCGGTTGGCGTCTTGTCGCTGCCGTCGGGCTGACGGCTCGCCCACCAGAACCCGCCGAGCGCCACGCCGCCGATGAGCAACAGGCCGAGCACCATGAGGCCGACCTTGCGCGGCTGCTCGTCGCCGGTCGCCTGCGCGCGCGCGACCATCGGCATCTGGCCCGAGTCGACGAACGACGGCGGCATCGCGGCGGCGAGCTGCGCGGGGTGCTGCCCCGACGACAGCGCCGCCAGCCCCTCGGGCGAGAGCTTGGGCAGGTTGGTGCTCGAGCTCGCGAGCATGGGCTCGATGCCGTCGTTGGCGGCAGAGCGACCGCGATCGTAGTTGAGCGTGCGGCGATCGACGTCCTCGGTGAGCGCGAGGTGGTAGTCGCCGATCTGCACGACGTCCCCCTCCTGCAGCACGACGCGCGCGCTCGCCGGTCGACCGTTGACCTTGACGCCGTTGTAGCTGCCGAGATCCTCGAGCACCCACGTCTGCCCCTCGGGCAGCAGCTGCGCGTGCCGACGCGAGACATTCTTCTCGGTCAGCTGGATCGTGTTCCCCTGTTGGCGACCGATCGTGATCGCGTCTCTCCCCAGGGGCACGATGGTCGTGCTGCCCTCGTCGTCCTCGATGATGAGGCGTAGGGACATCAAGACCTTGAGGTTAGGAACCGGGCCGAAACACTGTCAAGGGCGGCGGCACGACCGTGCTACCGCGCGGCCGTGGGGTCGCCCGACCCGGTCGCCGCGCCGCCCGCCCCGGGAGCGCCGCGCCCGAGCAGGGCCGACACCGGATAGACGCCGATCCCCTCGGCGTGGAGCTCCGGCAGGCGTCGGCGGAGCACGTCGACCATCGCCGGCGAGGGGTGCCCGATGGCGACGACGGGTCCGCTGCGCGCGAGCGTCGCGGCGCGGTCGAGCTGCGCCGCGATCGCCTCGGGCGCGGGATCGTCGTCGAGGAACACCTGGCGGGCGAGGCTCGGCACACCGGCCTCGTCGGCCGCGCGTTGGCCACAGCTGGTCGCGATCGTGCGCGAGTCGAGGAAGAACAGCCCGCGCTCCCGCAGCACGGGCATGATGGCTGACATCGCCGTGCAATCGGGGGTGAGCCGCGAGCCCATGTGATTGTTGGTGCCGACGGCCATCGGTACCCGCTCCAGGGCGGCTTCGAGCTTGGCCCGTAGGGTGTCCGGCGGATCGTCGTGGCGCAGGAACGACTCCTGGGCCTCGTCACCGGCGTGCATCCGCGCGGTGTCCTGCGGCTCCATCGGCAGGTGCAGGAGGATCTCCCGGGGACGCCGACGGTCGGCGACCAGGCGCAGCTGGGCCCCG
Organism: Nannocystaceae bacterium; assembly: GCA_044344875.1. GTDB lineage: Bacteria > Myxococcota_A > Polyangia > Nannocystales > Nannocystaceae > Xiheibacterium. Next base: position 6,380 of record JBIJCC010000177.1, on the reverse strand, counting down.
GCCGCGTAGACCGAGCCGGGCAGGACGCTGAAGCTCAAGGCGAAGCGCAGATCGAGCAGCTGCTCGAACAGGTGCAGCTCGCGGCCCACGTCGTCGATGACGATCGCCAGGTGGCCTTCGGCGCGATCCCATGGCACGCCGAGGTCGCCGCGCTCGACTTGCCACGATCGCGTGGACTCGACGATGCGATCGAGACCGCGCTGGATCGCGGCGATCTCCTCCTGCGTCATCGGGGGCGGCTCGGGGGGCGGCGCGGCGACGGCGAAGCCTGCACACGCGATCGCGGTCCAGACCACCAGGCCCCACGGCCGCGCCTTGATCGGTGCCGTCATTCCGCCGTCGTCACCCTCGGCGCCTTCGCGCTGGGCGCACGCGATCCCACGCCACCAGGTGCTGCACGGCGGTGCGCAGCTGGACGTCGTCCGCGGCGGCGCGCACGGCCGGGGTCTCGTCGATCGTCGAGGGCATGCGCTTGCCGAAGTCCTCGGGTCGCAGGTGCCGCGGCGCGTCGCGCTCGGGCGAGATCTCGGGGCGCGAGTCGAGCACCGGCGCCGCGCCGGGCGGTGCGACCCCGACGTAGACATCGGGCGTGATGCCGCTGGCCTGGATGAGTCGATCGTCGGGCGTGTAGTAGAGCGACGTCGTCAGCTTGAGCAGGCTGCCGTCCTCGAGCTCGAAGGGCGCCTGGACCGAGCCCTTGCCGTAGGTGCGCTCGCCGACGATGAGCGCGCGGGCGTGATCCTGCAGCGCGCCCGCGACGATCTCCGACGCCGACGCGGAGCCCTTGTTGACCAGCACGACCAGCGGCACGTCGGCCTCGGTGCCGGGTCGACGCGCGCGGGCCTCGTCGACCACGGTGCCGCGGCGGCCGCGGGTCCGCACGATCACACCCTCCTCGACGAAGAGATCGACGATCTCGATCGCCTCGTCGAGCAGGCCGCCGCCGTTGTCGCGCAGGTCGAACACGATGCCGCGCAGCGCCGGCTTGGGCGCGCCCGCGGCGACCTTGGTGTCGGCGAGCTCGCGGCGGACCTTCGCGATCGCGTCGCGGAGCTCGCGGGCGGCGTCCTCCGAGAACTCGCGCAGGCGCAACGACACGAGGCCCTCGCCGAGCATGCGGATCTCGACCGCGGGCGGATCGATCACCTCGCGGGTCAGCGCGACCGTCCGCGAGATGCCGCGCACCGGATCCTCGACGGTGACGCGGATGGTGGTGCCGGGCTCGCCGCGGATCATCGTGATCGCGCGCTGCAGATCGGGGAACTGGGCGATCGACTTGCCGTCGACCCGCGTGACGCGATTGCCGGTCACGATGTCGGCGTCGTCGGCCGGGCTGTCGGGGATCACGTCGCGCACGTCGAGGTAGCGGGTGCCGTCGGCGTCGCGCCCGAGCACGACGACCATGCCGACGCCGCCGAAGACGCCCTCGATGTCCTCGCGCAGCAATCGGGCCTCGGCGGGCACGAGGAAGTTCGAGTGGGGATCGAGCTCGCTGACCAGGCCGCGGATCGCCGCGTACATGAGCTGGTCGCCGTCGACCGGGCGCACGTAGTGCTGCTCGACGATCGACAGGGCGCGGGCGAACATGTCGAGCTTCTGGTAGCGCGAGTGGGAGCTCGGCGCGGGCGTCGGGGCGCGCATGTCCGCGGTGACGACCCCCGCGGTTTCGGCCGCGGCAGTTTCGGCCGCAGCGGCGGGTCTCAGCGAGGCACCGATCCCGACGCCCAAGGCGAGGCTCGTCGACGCGATGGCGAGGGTCCGGAGTCGGCCGATCATGCGGTGAGAAGCCTGGCCCCAAGGCCCGGGCATCGCAAGCCGCGGGCTCACCATGGCAGGGGCGAGAACCGTGGCGCCGGCGCGTCGTCGGGCCCATCGACGGGCGCGGCCAGCTCGGCATCGGGCCCCGGCTTCGCGGGGACATCGGCGGCCTCGTCGGCGGACACGACGAGGTCCTCCGATGTGTCGTCCAGCGCCCGGGGTGCTGCGCCGCGTCGCTTGCGGCCGCGCTCGGCCTTGGGCCGCACGCGCGCGCGGTCGAGGTACGGCTCGGGATCGACGGGCTTCTCGCCGTGGCGCAGCTCGACGTAGACCGTGGGGCCGAGGCCATCGTCGATCGCCTTGGGCGCCGCGCGGCCGAGCTCGGTGCCGGGCTCGACCGCGGCGCCGGCGACGACGCCGATCTTCCACAGCCGGGCGGTGAGCGTGTACTGCCCGCCGCCGTGCTCGATCACCACGGCGCCGCCGAACTCGGGCAGCTCGGTGACCAGCACGACGCGGCCCGTCGCCATCGCGACGACCCGCTCGTCGCGGGTCGCGACCAGCTCGACGCCGTTGCGGACGGAGGGCACGTCGAGCACGCGATCGCGGTGGACGCCGAAGCGACCGGCGACCACCCCCGACACCGGTCGGTGCAGGCGCTCGGCCCCGTCGAGGCCGCGCAGGGTCTCGAGCTCGTCCCAGTTCGCCTTCACCAGCGCGATGAGCTCGCGTTGGCTCCGACGGATCTTGCTGCCGCTGCGGCGGAGCATCAGCTTGCGGTCGGTCACCGCGCGACCGACCGCGGGATCGACCGCGGCGCCGGCCACCTGCAGGACCTCGCCCTGCATCGTGAAGACGTGGGCGACCGTCGCGAGCGCCTGGATCTCGCGGGTCGCCGCGAGCATCTCGTTGCGGGCGCGCGAGCGGGCGCGGCGGTGCGACGACAGATCCTCGAGATCGCGGCGCACGACCTCGCGCAGGCTCCGGGCCCGGGCGAGCCGCAGGGCCGTGGCGCCCTCGCCGTCGTCGCCGAGGCTCTCGCCGAACGCCAAGCGCGCCGCGCCGCCGCGGGCGAGCTTGTACAGCGCGCGGCCCCGCAGGCGCAGTCGGGCCTCGCGGCCGTCGGTGCCCTCGGCGTAGGCGCCCAGGCGTCGCATGCTCTCGGCGCTCGCGTGATCGAGCAACGCCGCGGTGTACTGCAGGCTGGCCTGCTCGCGGTCGAGGGTCGCGAGCCCGCGGTGGATCTCCGCCGACGAACGCACGAGGCCGAGTTCGCGCTGGAGGCGATCGACCAGCTCGGTGCCGAGATCCCGGACCTTGCGCGGCGCGGCGACGGCGGTGCCCGTGGCCGCGAGCACGGCGATGCCCAGCGCGGTGCGAGTGACGATGCGGCGCAGACGCATGCCGGGCTCAGGTCTCCACGTAGCGCGCGACCGCGGCGCGACTGCCGAGCACACCGAGCGCGGCGCCGAAGCCGACGACGGCGGCGCACTCGAGCGGCGAGAGGAAGCGCAGGCCGCCGGCCGCGAATGCGAGGGCGAAGGCGTCGGCGAGCAGGGGCTCGACCGCGTCGAAGCCGAAGTACAGCAACGCGACCGCGAGCGCGGCCCCGAGCGCGCCCTGGACGAAGCCCTCGACGACGAAGGGCCCGTGCACGAACGACGGCGTGCCGCCGACCAGCCGCAGGATCTGGATCTCCGCGCGGCGGGCATACACGGCCAGCCGGATCGTGCTCCACACGATCGTGAGGCACGCGAAGCCGACCAACGCCGCTGCCCCCAGCGCGATGCTGCGCAGGGTCTCGAGCAGCGCCTGCGCGCGGGCGACCCACGTGCCTGCGGCGACGACGTCCTCGACGTCGGGCTCGGCGGCGAGCTCGGCGGCCAGGGTCTCGGCGGTGGCGGCCTCGGCGGGCGGCATCATCACCTCGAGGGAGGTCGGCAGCACCGACGGATCGATCCCGGCGACCAAGGTCGGATCGTCGCCGAGGCCCTCGACCAGCCGCGTCATCGCGAGCTCGGGGGTGATCACGTCGACGCGATCGACCTGCGGCAGCGCGGCGATGCGCTCGACCAGGGCGGCCACGCGATCGGCGGGCACGTCGTCGACGAGGTACGCGGTGACCGGCACGTCGACGCCCCAGCGATCGGCGATCGAGCGCGCGTTCTGCCACACCAGCAGCACGCAGCCGAGCAGCAGCATGCACACCGCGATCGTGGCGACCGCGAGCAGCTGCACCAGCGGCGCCTGGGCCATGCCCCGGACACCGCGCTGGGTGACGTAGCGCATCGAGTGGAGCACGCGCATCAGGCCACCGCCCCGATCGGCCCCGCGCCGGACATCGCGTCGGCGATCGACACGGCGCTCGGCATGCCCGCGGGCGCATCGGCGGGCATCGTTGCGACCGCGGCGGTGTCGGCGACGAGGCGCCCGTAGGCGAGCGTCAGGATCTGCGAGGCCTCGACGTGTTCGAACACCAGCGGATCGTGGGTCGCGATCACGACGGTCGTGCCGCGGGCGCGGACCGCCTGCAGGAGATCGAGGATCTCGCGGGAGAGTCGGGGATCGAGATTGCCGGTCGGCTCGTCGGCGAGGAGGATCGCCGGATCGCCCGCGAGCGCCCGCGCGATGGCGACGCGCTGCTGCTCACCGCCGGACAGACACCGCGACGATCGCCGCGTATTCGGATCGAGCTCGACGTCGGTGAGCGCCCGGCGGGCCCGCAGATCGACCTCCGCCGGCGGCAACCCGAGCACCTGCAGCGCCAGCGCGACGTTCTCGAGCGGCGAGGCGTCGGGCAGCAGCTTGAAGTCCTGGAACACGGCGCCGACGTTGCGACGCAGGTACGGGATGCTCGACTTGCGCAGGCGGTGGATGTCGCGGTCGGCGACGCGGATCGTGCCGGCGTCGGGGCGCTCGCTCGCGAGCACCAGCTTGAGCAGCGTGCTCTTGCCCGCGCCCGAGGGGCCCGTGAGCAGCACGAACGATCCCTCGTCGGTGACGAACGAGACGTCCTTCAGCGCCGCGGTGCGTCCGCGGCTCCCGGCGGCGCCGTTGCCGTAGCTCATCGTCACGCCTGAAAACTCGAGGATCGGCATGGTCGTCCGAGGGGCACTCGAGCACGGGTGGGCCCTGCCGCGCGAATTTCCGGCGGAACCACCGGGCCACGGCGGGTCGTCAGGGGCGGGGTCGCGCGGCGGCCAGGCGACCGATCGCGGCGTCGAGCTCCCGCGGATCGTGGCGGCAGTAGCCCAGGCGCAGGTTCGGGCGCGGCCGACCGTCGAGGGCGAACGCGGAGCCCGGCGCGATCGCGACCCCGCGGCGCGCGGCCGCGGCGACCCACGCGTCGGGATCGATCGACGGGTCGACCTGCAGCCACAGCGCCATGCCGCCGTGGGGGATCGCGAAGGACACGCTGGCGGCGAGATGCCGCTCGAGGGCCGCGGTCGCGGCGTCGCGGCGCTCGAGGTGGATCCGCCGCATCCGGCGGATGTGCCGGCCGATGGTGTCGTCGTCGAACAGCTCCGCGATCGCGGCTTCGAGCGGCAGGTCGCCCTGGCGATCCGCCACCCGGCGGATGCGGGTCATGGTCGCGAGGAGCGGACGCGGCGCGATGACCCACCCGATGCGCAGCCCCGGGGCGAGGACCTTCGACAGCGTCCCGACGTAGATGACCACGCCGTGCGCGTCGAGGCTGCGCAGCGGCGCGACCGGCCGCGCGCCGTAGTGGAACTCGTGGTCGTAGTCGTCCTCGAGGATCGCGACGCGGTGACGACGGCACGCGGCGAGCAGCGCGAGCCGGCGGGTCGCCGCGAGCGTCGCGAGCGTCGGATACTGATGATGCGGCGTGACGTAGACCAACCGCACGCGCCGGCGCTCGAGCACGCGGGCGAGCGCGGTGGTGTCGAGGCCGTCGGCGTCGACGGGGACCGGGACGAGCTCGGCGCCGGCGAGGCGCAACGCATCCCATGCCGGTCGATAGCCCAGGGCCTCGACGGCGACCGCGTCGCCCGGCCGGACCAGCGCGCGCGCGACCAGATCGATCGCCTGCTGGCTGCCGCGCGTCACGAGCACGTCGTCCGCCGTGCACGGCACCGCCCGTTGGCTCGACACCGCGGACGCGATCGCGGCCCGCAGCGGCGCGTAGCCCTGTGGGTCGCCGTCGCCGAGCAGCGCGGTGTTCCGGAGCACCCGCCGGAACGCCCGCGCGATCAGATCCGCAGGCAGCAGGCGTGGATCGGGCAGCCCGCTGTCGAGCTGGTCGGTCGCGGACACGCGGGTGGCCGGGACGTGGGCCGACGCGATCGACGACGGCACCGTGAAGCCGAGGGTCTCGGCGGTGGTGGTCCGCGTCGCGCGGCGCGAGGCGCTCGGCAGCGGCGACGCGACCGTCGTGTCCTTGCCGGGCGCGGTCGCGATCCACCCCTCGGCGAGCAGATCCCGGTACGCCGCGACCACGGTGTTGCGGTGCACCGCGAGCTGCCGCGACAGCTCGCGGGTGCCGGGCACGCGGTCCCCGGGCCGCAGCCGACCGCGCCGGATCTCGCGGATGATCGCCCGGGCGATCGCGGCGAACCGCGGCGTCTCGTCGGGGTCGACCTCGATCGTGGGCCCGCTCCGCG
>JBIJCC010000019.1:0-135543 GCA_044344875.1 Nannocystaceae bacterium | reverse complement strand
GACGCGCGCAGGACGTAGAGTCTTGGTTGAGGATGGCTTGGGCAAGGTGAGGCGATCGTTCTCCGCCACTCGGCACTGAGATATCGAGAACTGACTGTCTCACACTACGTTGGCACAGAGGGCGGCGGCGTCGGCCTCCACATCCGCATCGGCCTCCGACACGTCACCCGACTCGAGCGGCGGCTCGTCGGGCGTCGTCACCGACACCAACGCCGATGGGGCCGAGGGCGCGAAGTTCGACGTCGGCGTCCTGCCCGACGCCCCCGAGATCCCGTGCAGCAACAACGGCAAGGGCGGCGGCGGTGGCAACGGTGACCCTGACTTCTCGTACCTGTGGGCGGCGAACAGCACCCAGGGCACGATCTCGAAGATCGACACCCAGTCGGTCACCGAGGTCGGCCGCTTCATCGTCCGCCCCGACTCCAACGGCAGCCCGTCGCGCACGAGCGTCAACCTCGAGGGCGACGTCGCCGTGGCCAACCGCAGCGGCGGCGTGACCAAGATCTACGCGCTCGAGGATCGCTGCAACGAGAGCAACGGCGATCCCGGCATCCAGACATCGACCGACTCGAACTTCCTGCCGTGGGGCGAGGAGGAGTGCGTCGCCTGGTACTCGCCGTTCGCGTACGCCAGCCAGCGTCCGGTCGCGTGGACCCAAGGCGAGTTCAACGTCAACACCTGCCGCTACGAGAACGCCAATCTGTGGACCTCGGGCACCAACGGCGGCAGCACCGACGTGCTGCTCCTCGACGGTGAGGACGGCGCGGTGATCGACATGGTCACGCTCGCCGGGTTCCCCGCGGACTTCTACGGCATCTACGGCGGCGCGGTCGATGGCGAGGGCAACTTCTGGGGCACCAAGCTCGGCGGCGTGATGCTCGTGCGCGTCGACCTCGACAACATGGAGTACCAGACGTGGCCGGTGCCCACGAGCAGCTACGGCATGACCGTCGACTCCGAGGGCTATGTCTGGGCCTGCTCCTCGCAGTATGGCCGCTTCGATCCCGAGACCGAGACGTGGGCCACCGGCAACGGCGGCGGCTTCGCGGGTTGCATGGCCGAGACCGGCGAGGACGGCCTGCTGTGGATGGCCAGCAGCAACCAGGTCATCGGCATCGATCGCCACCTGCTCACGCCGGTCAGCTCGTTCAACGTGCCGGGTGCGTGGGGCATCAGCATCGACTACTACGGCTACGTGTGGACGGTCGCCAACGGCGGCGGCGCGCACCGGATCGACAAAGAGACCGCCGCAGTCACCTCGTACAACGGCCTCGTCGGGCCGTACACGTACAGCGACATGACCGGCTACGCGCTGACGTACGCCGGCGGCGGCATGCCGAGCGGCTGATCGACGACCGGCCGCCCGGTCTCACCCTGGGATCGGGCAGCTCGCGCTCTCGGTCAGCGCGCTGTTGTTGCTCTCGTCGCACTCGTCGACGATCCCCGCGCCCGCATCGGCCCCGTCGACCTCGACGAAGAAGCTCTGCGCTGCGCCGTCGACAGGCGCCTCGAGGTTCCAGATCAGCTGCGTCGAGGCGCCCGGCAACAGCGGCTCCGGCGTCAGCTTGGTCTCGACGACGTCGCCCGTCGCGTCCTCGCCGGCGTACAGCGTGACGCCGACCCCCGCGGGTACGCCCAGCGCACCGACGTTGCGCACGGTCGCGATGACGGCGAGCTGCATCTCCAGACAATCGCCGACGCCGATCGCGAGCTCGACGGTGAGATCCGGGGCATTGAACACCCCCTCGCCCTGGACGTTCTGCCGGTAATTGTTGAGACCCGGCTGCGTCCAGTTGTCGAGCTCCACCGCGGGCAGGTTGCCCGCCGAGGTGACATTGGTGACGTGATACGTATGCGAGGTCCAGACCCGGCGGGTCTGCACCCAGCGATCGAACGCATCGCCATAGACGTACACGCCACGGCGCGGGACGTAGCCCTCGTGCTGCCCACAATTGGCGCCGAAGTCGTTGGCGACCACGAGGATCTCGGAGTTGCCGTCGGCGTCCACGTCGACGACCAGCGGATACTCGTGGATCGTCGAGCTGCTGTTGGCCTCCTCGAGGATCACCGCGCCGTCGGTGCCCGAATACACCCGCATGAAGCACTCGTCGGCATAGACCACCTCGGCGATGCCGTCGCCCTGGAAATCGAACACCGATGATCCGGTCGCGTTCGACGACTGGTCCTGGGTGGCCTGCGACCAGCGGACGTACAGCGAGCCGGTCGCCGGCACTGGGTCGCCCATCGGCACCACGAGCTCTTCGCCCGCGCGCGCGAGGTCGTAGACCGAGTAGGAGCTGCCACCGGCGGCCGCGATCTCCGGCCGGCCGTCGCCGTCGAAATCCGCGATCGTCGGCGGTCCACCGCGGCCACCACCCGGGATCGCGACCCCAGCGGTGCGCAGCATCGGGTCGGCGTCGCACATCCCCTCGGTCGGGTCGACGCCGCACCAGAGCAGGCCGCTGTCGCCCTCGAGCACGCGCACGGTGCCGCTGGCGACCAGCACCACCTCGGGCGTGCCGTCGAGATCGAGATCGGCGATCGCCGGGTACCCGTCGGGCGCGCCGGCGTCCCACAGCATCGACAGCGTCACCGTGGGCTCCACCCCCGCCTGCCAGTCGACCGACCACGCGTGGCGCCCCGAGACGATCTCGGGGTGGCCGTCGCCGGTGAGATCGACGATCGCCGAGACGCCGCCCGTGTAGCCACTGTTGGTGCCGTAGGTCGAGCCGTTGCCGCCGCCGCCCTCGCTCCAGACCACCAGCCCGTCGTCGTCGATGACCGCCGCGCCGATCACCACCTCGGCCGCGGCGTCGTCGTCGAAGTTGCCGAAGCTGACCGCGCCGTTCTCGACCGTGAACGCCCGCGCCGTGCCGTCGGCGTCGTGCGAGCTCCACAGCGGGGCGCCCGTGCCGTCGACGGCGTAGATCACCGAACCGCCGCCGCTGGGTCGGCCCGCGTACACGACGTCGGGCAGGCCATCGCCGCTCACGTCGGCGATGCCGGCGGTCGCGCGGCCGTGGGGCCCGAACTTGCCCATCGCGGGATCGTGATCGATGCGCCACTTCTCGAGGCCCGTCGTGCCGTCGAGGACGATGAGGTTGCCAAGCGGCCAGTCGCCGTCGCCCTCGCGGGTGCTGACGAGCACGACCTCGGGCCGCCCGTCACCGTCGAGGTCGCCGACGGTCGGGATCGAGATCGACTGCACGTCGGTGTACGACCACTCGAGCGCGACCTCGATCTCCTCGAACTGCGGATCGTACGCGCACGTCACCGGGTCGAACTGCGGCAGGCACTGGCCGAGCGTCGGCTCGCAGAACTCGCCGATCTCGCAGTCGAAGGAATCGAGGCACGCGCCGCTCGGCACCACACACGCGTCGGAGACGCAGACGTCGCCCGCCTCGCAGCACGTCGACGCATCGACGCCGCAGCGGACGCCCGAGGGGCACGCCGGGACGCACTCGCCCGCGGCGCAGTCCTCGTCGGCGGCGCAGCACGCCACCGGGTCACCGCACAGCAACGTCTCGCACGGCCCCTCGGGCCCCGTGGTCGAGGTGCCCGTGGCGTCCGCGACGGGACCCGTGCTCGAGGTCGCACCGCCGGTGCTCGACCCGCCCTCGCCGAGGCTCGCGATGCCGCCCGAGGTGTCGGCCGCCGCAGGGCTGGGGTCGTCGCCCGCACACGCGGCGAGCAGCGCAAGGGGAACGGAGCAGACCCATCGGGGCAGGACGTACGGCCTCAACGCGGGCTGAGACACCGGCCTCGACGGCGAATTCCGGGGATCGGCGACCGCGCGCGGCAACGCTGCTAGGCTCGTCCTCTCCCGTGCTCGGCCTGCTCGCCCTCTCGGTCCTGGCCGCCATCGGCGTCAACATCTTCGCGATCGTCGACGTCGCGCGCCGCTCCGACCGCGAGTTCAAGGCGGTCGGCAGCGAGAAGACGATGTGGCTCGTGCTCGTGCTCCTCGCCGGGATCCCAGCCGCGATCGCCTACCTCGCCGCGGTGCGACCCCGGCTCGTCGCCGCGCCGCCCGTACCCCTGGCGCTGCCGGGTTGGTACCCCGACCCCGCGATGCCGAGCTACCTGCGCTACCACGACGGCGTGCAGTGGACGGGCCACGTCGCGCCCATGCTGCCGGCGGCGCTGCCGTCGGCGCCGCCGCAACCACCAACCCAGCCGACCCCTGGCGGCTGGGGTCGCCCGTACTGAAGCGACCCCAGGGCGGGCGCTCCGCCCGCCCATCCTCGCCACCGCCGAGTCGCGCCGCGAGTTCGCGTGGGCCGACGATCGCTGTTACGCTGATTCCTGGGCGCCTGTCTCGGCGCATGGACGGCGATGTCACGGTGGACGATCTGGATCGTTGCGTTCTGCGGGCTCCTGCTGCTCGGTAGCTGCGGGCGCACGGACTTCACCGTCGCCGAGTCGGGCGCGTCGAACGAGAGCTCGTCGAGCACGATCGGCTCGACCACCGACGTGCCGATCAACTGCGGCAACGCGGTCTGCGATCCCGACGAGAGCTGCGACAACTGTCCGGCCGATTGTGGCCCCTGCCCCGAGTGCGGCGACCTCGTCTGTGCGGCCGGCGAGGACTGCAACACCTGCCCCACCGACTGCGGGCCCTGTGGGCAGTGCGGCGACGGCATCTGTCAGGTGGAGATCGGCGAGAACTGCGGCTGGTGCGACCTCGACTGCGGCACGTGCGAGCTGTGCGGCGACGGCAGCTGCGATCCCGAGTTCGGCGAGTCGTGCGAGACCTGCCCCGCGGACTGCGACACGTGCGAGGGCTGTGGCAACGGCACCTGCGAGCTCGAGCAGGGCGAGTTCTGCTTCACCTGCCCGACCGATTGCGGCCGTTGCCAGGACTGCGGCGACGGCAGCTGCGATCCGTTCGCGGGCGAGCTCTGCTTCACCTGCCCCGAGGACTGCGGCCCGTGTGACGAGTGCGGCAACGGCAACTGCGATCCGTTCTCGGGCGAGCTCTGCTTCACCTGCCCCGAGGACTGCGGGATCTGTGACCCCTGCGGCAACGGCATCTGCGATCCGCTGTCGGCCGAGTTCTGTTTCACCTGCCCGGAGGACTGCGGCGAGTGCGAGAGCTGCGGCGACGGGGCTTGTGATCCGTTCTCGGGCGAGTTCTGCTTCACCTGCCCCGACGATTGCGGCGAGTGCCAGGGCTGCGGCGACGCGTTCTGCGATCCGTTCGCCGGTGAGTTCTGCTTCACCTGCCCCGAGGACTGCGGCCAGTGCGGCGGCTGCGGCGATGCGGTGTGCGATCCGGGCGCGGGCGAGTTCTGCTTCACGTGCCCCGAGGACTGCGGCGACTGTGGTGCGTGCGGCGATGGCTTCTGCGATCAGTTCTCGGGCGAGTTCTGCGGCAGCTGCCCCGAGGATTGCGGCACGTGCGACACCTGCGGCGACGGGGTCTGCAACCCCGGCGCAGGCGAGTTCTGCGTCAACTGCCCCGAGGATTGCGGCGACTGCGTCGGCTGCGGCGACGGCTTCTGCGATCCCGACGTCGGCGAGTTCTGCGGCTCGTGCCCGAGCGACTGCGGCCCGTGCCCGACCTGCGGCGACGGCTTCTGCGATCCCGACGCCGGCGAGTTCTGCTTCAGCTGCGGCGCCGATTGTGGCCCGTGTGGCTTCTGCGGCGACGCCTTCTGCGACGGCGGCGGCGGCGAGTTCTGCTTCAACTGTGCGCAGGACTGCGGCGCGTGCCCGAGCTGCGGCGACGGGGTCTGCGATCCGAATGCCAGCGAGTTCTGCTTCACCTGCCCGCTCGACTGCGGCCCGTGTGCGGCGTGCGGCGATGGCATCTGCGATCCGGTCGCGGGCGAGTCGTGCCTCAGCTGCGTGCAGGACTGCGGCAACTGCAACGCGTGTGGCGACGCGATCTGTGATCCCGGCGCGGGCGAGTCGTGCGCGACGTGTGCGGCCGACTGCGGCGTGTGCCCGAGCTGCGGCAACATGATCTGCGAGCCGGGCCTCGGCGAGTCGTGCAACACGTGCGCGACCGACTGCGGGAATTGTGCCGGCTGCGGCGACGGTGTGTGCGCGCCGTTGGCGGGCGAGTCGTGCAACAGCTGCCCCGGCGACTGCGGCCCCTGCAACGCGCAGTGCGGCGACGGTCAGTGCAACCCGCTGGTCGGCGAGGCCTGCAACAACTGCCCCGAGGACTGCGGCTCGTGCGTCTTCTGTGGCGACGGCGCGTGCAACAACGGCGAGGACCAGTTCAACTGCGCGATCGACTGCGCGTGCAGCTCGGGCGCCTGCGGTGGTTTCGCGCCGGGCGGCTGCTGGTGCGACGCCGCGTGCGTCAACGCCGGCGACTGCTGCTGGGACGCCTGCGACGCGTGTGGCCAGTGCGGCGACCAGGACTTCTGCGGCGACGGTGTGTGCACCGGCTTCGAGGACTGCAGCTTCTGCCCCGAGGACTGCGGGTCGTGTGACTTCTGCGGCGACGGACTTTGCGGCGACTTCGAGGACTGCGACGTCTGCCCGCAGGATTGCGGCGACTGCGGGTTCGACGGGTGCGCGGCGGATCCGGGCCCGGGCTGCGACGGGTGCGGCTGCGAGGCCTGCGTCTGCGGGATCCTGCCGAGCTGCTGCCAGAGCAGCTGGTCGGGGGTGTGCGCGCTGGCGTGTCAGTTCTGCGGCGGCTGCGGGTAGGCGGCGCAAGCCGCACCACGGGCCCAGATCGGACCCGGGGGACGTTCCCTCGGCACGGGCCCATCACGGTGGTACCCTGCGGCCCCTCCAACCCCTCGCGAGGCCGTCCGTGACCGCCAATCAAGACGCAAAGACCGCGACGCTGACCCTGCCCGACGGGCGCTCGACCTCCCTCCCGATCGTGGTGGGCACCGAGGACGAGCACGCGGTCGACATCCGCTCCCTCCGGCAAGAGACCGGCTACGTCACCCTCGACACCGGCTACATGAACACCGGCGCGACGACGAGCGCCATCACGTACCTCGATGGTGAGCAAGGCATCTTGCGCTATCGCGGCTACCCGATCGAGCAGCTCGCCGAGCACTCCAACTTCGCCGAGGTCAGCTACCTGCTCATCTACGGCCGCCTCCCGAACGAGGTCGAGCTCACCGAGTTCCGCCGGCAGCTCACGCGCCACAGCCTCATCCACGAGGACATGCTGAACTTCTTCGGCGGCTACCCGCCGACGGCGCACCCGATGGCGGTGCTGTCCGCGATGGTGACGTCGCTGTCGGCCTACTACCCCGACTCGCTCGATCCGAACCTGCTCGATCTCCACATCACGCGACTGCTGTCGAAGGTGCGCACCATCGCGGCGTTCTCGTACAAGAAGTCGATCGGCCAGCCGATCATCTATCCGAAGAACTCGCTGCGCTACTGCGGCAACTTCCTGCGCATGATGTTCGCGGTGCCGGCGGAGGAGTACGAGCCGTCGCCCGTGCTCGAGAAGGCACTCAACCAGCTGCTCATCCTCCACGCCGACCACGAGCAGAACTGCTCGACGTCGACCGTGCGCATGATCGGCAGCTCGGGCGCCAACCCGTACGCGGCGGTCGCCGGTGGCATCCTCGCGCTCTGGGGCCCGCTGCACGGCGGCGCGAACCAAGAGGTCATCGAGATGCTCGAGGGCATCCGCGACGACGGCGGCGACTACCGGAAGTTCCTCGACGACGTGAAGAACAAGCGCGGTAACCGGCGCCTCATGGGCTTCGGTCACCGCGTGTACAAGAACTACGACCCGCGCGCGAAGATCCTCAAGTCGATGGCCGACGAGGTGCTCGATCACCTCGGCGTCGACGATCCGCTGCTGGATCTGGCCAAGGAGATCGAGGCGGTCGCCCTGCGCGAGGACTACTTCATCTCGAAGAAGCTCTACCCCAACGTGGACTTCTACAGCGGCATCCTCTACCGCGCGATGGGCTTCCCGACGAACATGTTCACCGTCATGTTCGCGATCGGTCGCCTGCCGGGCTGGATCGCCCACTGGCGCGAGATGGTGCAGGACCCGGGGACGAAGATCGGTCGTCCGCGACAGATCTACACCGGTGAGCTCGAGCGGAAGTACGTCCCGCTGACGGACCGCTGACGGCCCCGCCCCTGGCGCAACCCCGGCTCCACCGTACATTCCTGGGGAGTGCAGCCGTCGTCCAACCCCGACACCGTCCTGGTGGCCGGTGCCTCGGGGTTCGTGGGTCGGGCCCTCGGGCCCGCCCTCGCGGCGCGTCACCGCGTCGTGGGCCTGTCGCGGCAGGATCGCGCGGGCTCCGACGGCTACGATCGATTCCTGCGCTGTGACCTGCTCTCGCTCGAGGACACCGAGCGCGCGCTCGTCGGTGTCCGCGTCGCGGTCTACCTCGTGCACAGCATGATGCCGAGCGCGCGGCTGACCCAGGCGTCGTTCGCCGACATCGATCTGCTGTGCGCGGACAACTTCGCCCGCGCGGCCGCGAAGGCCGGCGTGGAGCGCATCGTGTACCTCGGCGGGTTGATCCCCGGCGGCGGTGATGATCCCGGCGCGCTCTCCGAGCACCTGCGCAGCCGGCTCGAGGTCGAGCGCGTGCTCGCGAGCACCGGGGTGCCGGTCACGGTGCTGCGCGCGGGGCTGGTGCTCGGCGCGGCCGGGTCGTCGTTCCAGATCGTCTCGCGGCTCGTGCGACGGCTGCCGATCATGGTGTGCCCGCGGTGGACGCACACGCGCACGCAATCGGTCGCGCTCGCGGACGTCGTCGCGCTGCTGACGTTCGCGGTCGACGATGTCGCGAGCGCCGGCCAGATCTTCGACATCGCCGCGCCCGAGGTCGTCTCGTACCTCGAGATCATGCGGCGCGTCGCGGCGCTGTCCGGCGTGCGCCGGCGCTTCTTCGGCGTGCCGCTGTTCTCCCCGGGCCTGTCGCGGCTGTGGCTGTCATTGGTCACGGGCGCGCCGCGGGCCCTCGCCGGGCCGCTGGTCGAGAGCCTGCGCCACGAGATGACGGCGCGCGACGATCGCCTCGCGCGGGCGGCCGGGCTCACGCCGACGCCCTTCGAGGTCGCCCTCGGCGCCGCGATCGCCGAAGACGGCCGACTCACCGCCGATCCGTTTGCGACGGCCCCCAAGGACCCCAACCCCGTGCGCTCGACGGTGCTCAGCATCCAGCGCATCACGGCGCCCGCGGGCCTCGACGCGGCGTCGCTCGCCGCACGGTACGCGCGGTGGTGCGCGGGCACCCTCGGGTGGATCCTGCGCGTCGTTCACGACGCCGATGGGTCCCTGCGATTCCGCCTGCGCGGCACGGGGCTCGACCTGCTGGTCCTCGCGCCGATGCAAGAGCGCAGCGCCGCTGATCGCTTCGTCTACGGCATCGTCGGCGGGTCGCTCGCGATCCCGGGCCAGTCGGGCACGTTCGAGTTCCGGACGACCGGCGGGGGCGCGGCGCTCACCATCGTGCGGGAGTTCGAGCCACGCCTGCCGTGGTGGATCTACCGCGTCACCCAGGCGATCGCGCACGGGGTGGTGATGTGGGCGTTCGGCCGCTCGCTCGCGCCTGCGCACTGACGCGCGGGCTACCGGGCCCAGAGCGACGCGAGGTCGAGCTCCACCGCGTCGAAGGGCTCCGCCTGGACCTTCACCGAACCGCTGTGCACCGTGATGCGACGGTACGTCGCGCCATCGAGTCGGAGCAGCTCGAGCGTCTGGAGCTCCGGGTTCACCAACCACAGGTGCGCGACCCCGTGCTCCGCGTAGATGTCGGTCTTCTCCGCCCGGTCGAGGCGCTCGGTGCTCGGTGACAGCACCTCGCAGACCCAGTCGGGGGCCAGCTCGAAGTACGCCGTCTCGGCGGGCAGCTCCGGCATGCGATCGCGCCGCCACCCCGCGAGGTCGGGGACGAGGATCTCGGCGTGCAGGTGGAGCTCCGGCTCGTCGAGGATCACCCAGCCGCCCGGCCCGCCCGCGTCGGCACCGTCGAAGCCGGCGAGCCCCATGCCGAGGCGCGAGGCCGCGCGCACGTGGATCGGCCGAGGCCTGGGCAGCAGCGAGAGGCTGCCCCGGACGATCTCGGCGACCATGTGCGCGGGCGCGGCGAGGACATCCTCGTAGGTCGCACGCCGGAGTGCGGGGTCACTCGCCACCTGGCCAGTCTACCGTCGCGGCCGAACCGTGGCCACCGCGGTGCCGATCGTGTAGCGGCAGGCGCGAACGCGGCAGCGCGACGCGTCGTGATTGCGTAGAGCGCCGCAACCAAACGCGGGCGGAGCGTTGGCGGGCGTCCGGGAGTTCGCTATCGTCGGGATCGTGGCAGGCGCGTCGATTCACCCCGGTCCCCTGCAGCGTCCGCACCTCGCGATCGCGGGCCTCCTGCTGACGGCGATCCCGTCGGGTTGCTACCAGGGCGTCGAGGGGACGCGGGCCGACGGCGGCGCCACGGCCGACGATGCGTCGGTCACCGGCGCCGGCACCGACGCGGGCACCGGCGGCGAGACCGGAGACGGGCCGCCCACGGCGAGCCTCGAGCCGGCGGCGCCGACCCTCCACCGGCTCACGCAGCCGCAGTTCCACAACAGCGTGGTCGCGCTGCTCGGCGAGCCGCTGGTGCTGCCGACCGATCTGCCCGCCGACGATCTGCTCTACGGCTTCACCTCGATCTCCGCCGCGGGCGCGACGATCTCGTCGATCGACGCCGAGAAGTACGAGGCCGCGACCTACGCGGTGCTCGACCAGGTGTGGGCCGACCCGATCCGCCGCGCGGCGATGGTCGGGTGCGAGCCGGCGAGCGCCGACGATCCGTGCATCGCCGCGTTCCTCGGCAGCTTCGCGACGCGGGCGTGGCGACGGCCGGTCGAGGCCCAGGAGCTCGACGCGCTCGTGACCCTCGTCGGATCGATCGCCGGCGACCTCGCCGATGTGAACGCGGCGCTCGAGTTCGGGGCGGCGAGCGTGCTGCAGTCGCCCAACTTCCTGTTCCGCGTCGAGGTCGGCGTGCCGGTCGACGGTCGCCCCGACCTGCTGCGCTACACGAGCTGGGAGATGGCCAGCCGCCTGTCGTACCTGCTGCAGGACGGTCCGCCCGACGCCGAGCTGCTCGCGGCGGCCGAGGCCGACGCGCTGCTCGACGTGGATGCAATCGAGGCCCAGGCGCTGCGTCTGCTCGACGATCCCCGCGCCCGCCCGGCGTTGGTGGGCTTCTTCCGTGACTTCATGAACATCCGCAAGCTCGACGCGCTCGATCGCAACGTCGAGCTGTTCCCGCAGATGAGCGCGACGCTCGGGCCGTCGATGCGCGCCGAGCTCGAGCGCATGTTCGAGACCACGGTGTTCGACGGCTCGGGTGACTTCCGCGAGCTGTTCACGACGCCCGAGACGTACCTCAACGAGGATCTCGCGAAGGTCTACGGCGTCAACGGGATCACCGGGCCCGAGCTTCGGCCGTACACCTTCACCGACGGATCGCACCGCGCCGGCATCCTGACGTCGGCGGGCTTCCTGGCGGTGAACGCCAACAAGACCCAGACCTCGCCGACGCACCGCGGCCGCTTCGTGCGGATCCAGCTGCTGTGCCAGGACGTGCCGCCGCCGCCCGCGGGCGTCGACACCACGCTGCCCGAGCCCGACCCGAACCTGCCGCCGCAGACGCTCCGCGAGCGGCTCGAGGTCCACCGCGAGAACCCGCAGTGCGCCGGCTGCCACGACCTGATGGACCCGATCGGGTTCGGCCTCGAGAACTACGACGCGATCGGGGCGTGGCGCACGGTCGACGAGCTCGGCCTGCCGATCGACAGCGCGACCGAGATCGACGGCACGCCGGTGGCGGGCCCGCTCGAGATGGCGGCGCTGGTCGCCGAGCTGCCGGCGGCCGGCGAATGCATCGCGCGGCGCTTCTACGAGCACGCCGGTGCCCACCTCGCCGCCTCGGGCGAAGAGGACGCGGTGGCCGCGGTGATCGAGGACTTCGTGACGAGCGACTACGACTTCCGTTCCCTGGTGATCTCCCTGGTCACCAACGACGGCTTCCGCTACGCGAGCCCGGAGGTGGCGCAATGAGCCGCACGACGAACGACCGCCGCGTCCGCGCCGAGCAGGGCGACCGCGACACGTACATGGATCTGCGGCGCACCTCGCCCCTGCGCAGCGCCGTGCCGCGGCGCATGTTCCTGCGCGGGCTCGCGGGCACGACGATCGGCCTGCCGATCCTCGGCCTCATGCTCAACGACCACGGCGACGCGTTCGCGGGCGGCGACGCGATCCCGACCCGCTTCGGCCTGTGGTTCATGGGCAACGGCGTGCACATGGGCCAGTTCACGCCCAGCGTCGGCCCCGACTGGCAGCCCCCGGCCGACGGCTCGCTCGTGCCGCTGATGCCGCTCAAGGAGTACGTCAGCGTGGTGACCGGCATGTCGGTGCTCACGCCCCGCCACCCGCATCACTCGGGGATGTCGGCGGTCTGCTCGGGCGGGCCGCACCTCAAGGTGGCCGACGTGCGCGACACGATCGTGTCGACGATGAAGTACCCGTCGGTCGATCAGATCGCGGCGGCGCACTTCATGACCGAGGCCATGACGCCGTACCGCTCGCTCGAGATCGCGGTCACGCGCTTCCGCGGCACCGACGAGGGCACCTCGTTCCAGTACCTCTCGCACAACGGCAGCGTCGCCGGCGAGTCGAACGTGAACCCCTCGGAGGAGAGCCCGCACGCCTTCTGGGATCGCCTGTTCAACCAGGGCACCGCCGAGCCGCTGGTGCGCAAGGCCCGGGCCTCGGTGCTGGACTCGGTCGGCGATCAGATCCGGGCGCTCGAGAACAAGGTCGGCGCGAAGGACAAGCAGCGCCTCGACCAGCACTTCACGAGCATCAGCGAGCTCGAGTCGCGGCTGTCGGCACCGATCGCCGACTGCCAGCAGCCCGCGGATCCCGGCGAGTTCCCCGACGTCGACTCCAACGAGGCGATCGTCGAGAAGACCATGGTGATGAGCGACCTGATGGCGCTCGCGCTGGCCTGCGGGCTGACGCGATCGTTCTCGGTGCAGTACTCCACGTGCGGCTCGGGGGCGGTGTTCTGGATGGTCGGCGCCACCGACGGCCACCACTACCTCAACCACACCGAGCCCTCGCCCTACACCACCGGCGCCGCCGTGGCGAAGTTCAACGTCGAGCAGCTCGCGTACTTCCTCGGCAAGCTCCGCGACACCGCCGAGGGCGCGGGCAATCTCCTCGAGCACAGCTCGATCCTCGTGGCCACCGAGCACGCCGAGGGCTGGACCCACTCGCAGGACGACATGCCGATGCTGGTGTGCGGCAAGGGTGGCGGGCGTCTGCGAGGCAACGTCCACTATCGCGGCAACGGCGACAACACGACGCGCGCGTTGCTGACGGCGCTGCGTGGGGCCGGGCTGCCGCTCGCGGAGTTCGGGTACGAGGCGGGGTATACGAACGCGCCGATTGCAGAGCTCGAGGTGTGAGCTCGAGGGGCGCGCGCGTTCAGCTACCCTCGGCGACCGCCTGCTCGAGCTCGCGCCACAGGTCGTCCACGTCGAGCACGAGGCCGGGACAGCCGGGCACGGCGATGGTGCCCTCGGTCGCGCTCACGACGTGCACGTACTTGCCGTGGCCGTCGAGCTCGAGGATCTCCACGCTGCGGAGCTCGGGGTCGACGAGCCAGTACCACGCGACGCCGAAGGCCGCGTACTCGGACAGCTTCAGGATCCGATCGCGACGGGCGTCGGCGGGCCCGACTCAGCTCCGCGGTCCGAACAGCCGCACCACCTGCCCGCCGCCGCCGCCGCCCGGATCCACCGGCGGCAGCCCGACGACGTGCTTCTCGATCACCGGCAGCGCGCGCATGAGGGCCGACTCGGCGTGGAGCTCGGAGAACGCGTCGGCGAACGCGAGCACGACGCGGTAGATGCCACCGAAGCCGCGCGACACGAAGGCGGGCGGCTCCTCGCGGGCCTCGCCCGACGCCTTCACGCCAGAGGTCGGGACGTGGCGCGCATCCGCCGGACCGCGGCGCGACGCGGCGACGGCCCGCATCGCGATCACGAACTCGCGCCACTGCGACGGCGTCCGCGACAGGCCGGCCGCGTGCAATCGACCGAGGGCCCGCGAGATGCGGACGCGGTTGTCGGGATCGATCGCCGCACCATCCAGCGCCGCCTCGACGGTCGCGGGCGCGGCGAGCAGCGCCGCGAAATCCAGGCCGTGGCGCGCGGCGGCGATCGCCGCAGTGGTCATCCACGCAGCGACGTCGGCGTCCTCGGGTCCGCGGGGCATGAGCGACGATCCCCAGAGCATCGGCGAGTGCTCGTCGACGACCATCGCCGCGGTCGCCCCGGCGATCCGCGCCAGCGCGGCGAGGACCTCGTCGAGCGCGTGCACGGCGAGCTCGGTGCCAGTCGCGATCTGCGGCGCGTCGGCGAGCCCGCCCGAAAGCGTCGCGGCGAAGGTCTGCGCGAGCACCTCGAGCCTCGCCCGTCGCTCGGCCAGGTCGGCGTGGTCGCGATCGAACACCGCGAGCAGCCGATAGCCGCCGGCGAGCTCGCACCACGCGTTGCGGGCGTCCGGCTCGCGCAGCCCGACCTCGATGCGCACGTCGTCGGCCTCGAGCTCGCGGGCGATCAACTCGAGCAGGCGGCGCAG
The DNA here is from genome assembly GCA_044344875.1 of Nannocystaceae bacterium. Classification (GTDB taxonomy): domain Bacteria; phylum Myxococcota_A; class Polyangia; order Nannocystales; family Nannocystaceae; genus Xiheibacterium. The sequence goes on along the minus strand of JBIJCC010000019.1, from coordinate 120,947 downwards.
CGCATCCACAGGCGGAAGGTACCAACCCCGCCCGACGAATCCCAGCATCTGGCCCGATTCGGGTAGGCTGGTCGCATGCGTGGTGTCGCGCTGGCGTGCGTGGTCCTCGGTGCCCTGGCGTGCCGCGGGACGACGCCGGCGCCGCCGGAGCCGACCGTGGCGGTCGACCCGGACGCAGCCCCGGCCGCAATCCCGCCGGCGAAATGGGCCGCGATCCGGGCCGTCGTCGACGCGCCCGATCGCGACCCCGACGATCGGACGGCCGACGCGCGGCGCCGGCCCGCCGAGCTGCTGGCGTTCCTCGATCTCTCGCCCGGATCGCGCGTCGCCGATCTCGGCGCCGGCTTCGGCTACACCACCGAGCTCCTCGCCCGCGCCGTGGGCCCCAAGGGCACCGTCTACGGCCAGAACCCCGAGTTCGTGCGGAAGAAGTTCGCCGAGGCGGCGTGGACGGCGAGGCTGGCGAAGCCCGTCAACGCGAACGTCGTGCGGCTCGATCGCGAGTTCGTGGACCCGTTCCCCGCCGAGGTGCGCGACCTCGACGTGGTGGTGAACGTGCTCTTCTACCACGACTTCGAGTGGATGGGCGTCGACCGGGCGGCGCACAACCTCGCGGTCCGCAACGCGCTGCGCCCCGGTGGTCGCTACGTGATCGTCGACGCGCACGCGAAGGTCGGCGCCGGCGCGAGCGGCAGTCAGTCGCTGCACCGCATCGAGGAATCGCTGGTGGTCGCCGAGCTCGAGGCTGCGGGCTTCGAGCTCGTGCGTCGCGGCGACTTCCTCCGCAACCCGGCGGATGCGCGCGACTGGAACGCGCTGCCGTGGGTGAACGACCGCGGCGAGTTCAGCGACAAGTTCGTGCTCGAGTTCCGCAAGCGCGCGGAGACCCCAGGGTTGCGCGAGGCCCGATGCACCCTGACGCGCAGCCCGGTCGCCGCGAAGGTCCGCGACTGGGGCGAGGCCTACGCGCTGCTCGCCGAGCGCTTCGATCGACGCCCGCTGGACGACGCCGAGGCCCGTCGCATGCTGTGCGAGCGCGGCGTCTGCCCGAGCGATCGCCCGCTGGCGGTCGTGGTCAGCGACGATCCCACGACCCCCGGGGTGACCAGCGGCGGGTTCGCCCTGGCCGACGGCACCGGCGTCCGCGTGTGGAGCGAGCAGGTCGGCGACGTCCGCGAGTACCACTGCACCCCTTCGATCGTCGCGGAGGTCGGCCGCGTGGGGGCCTTCGATCACGCGCGGCTCTCGTTGGCGCGCCACCAGGTCGTGGGTGTCGCCGAGGACGGCAGCGCGTGCGAGGTGGACGTCGATCGGGGCTGCACGATCGCCTGTTTCTACGATGCGCTGGTCGAGGTCGACCTGCTGCGCGACGCGGGCACGGGGGGGATCGTGAAGGTGGAGGCGACGACGGCGTTGGACCGCGCGACGATGCGGCCGGAGCCGCTGCGGCTGGTGGCGACGGACGATGGGGTGCGCATCGAGGGGTGCGAGGGCGGGGCGCTGCGGGTGCGCGGATGACGGGGGTGCGGATCGCCCCCCGACCGAAAGCCCTTCCCCTCGGCCGGCGTTCAGCGGCCATGAACCACCGCACCACCCTCGCGTCCCTTCTCGGCTTCGCGCTCGCCGTCGCGGCCGGCGCCTGCGTCAAGAAGGACACCAACCCACCGGACGGCAAGGCCGCGTGCACCGAGGAGGCGAAGGTCTGCCCCGATGGCAGCTCGGTCGCCCGCACGGGCCCCAACTGCGAGTTCGCGGAGTGCCCCGCGGCCGCGGACGACAAGACCGACGCACCGGATCCCGAGGCGACGCCGGACGCGCCCGCCGAGGGGGCCGAGCCCGCCGGGGGCTGAGCCGCCCCGCACGCACCCGGTCGCGCGTGGCCGGGTGCTACCAGTCGTCGCGGAAGCGCAGCACGCCGTCGCGCACGCGCTGGTACACCGCGGTCGTCGCCCGCACGTCGCCGGCGTTGTAGAGCGCGATCTGGGCGACGTCGCCCTTGGCGTACGTCGCCGCGACCATCGAGCCGTCCATCGATTCCTTCGGGCTCGTGACGCCGAGCGCCCAGCACACCACGTCGAGCGACGCGGGCCCGCGGCCGAAGCCGCCGCCGGGCGCGACCACGTTGAACAGATCGAGGTGCGGGCGCAGGGCGTACGACGGCGACGACAGCAGATCGACGCGCACCGGCACGCCGTGGATGAGGCTGCGCCCGAGCAGGAACGGCACGTCGAAGCCGCGACCGTTGTACGAGACGACGCAGCTCGCCTGCCCCGCCAGCGTCCAGAACGCGCGCAGCAGCTCGGGCTCGCTGACCGGTCGGATCCAGCTCGGCAACAACGCGATCTGTGCGGGCCCCATGCCCGGCGGCGGCACCACGAACACGGTGACGTCCTGCGTGCGCGGATCCTGATCGCCGTTGCCCACCGCGAGCGACACCACCTGGCCGAGGTACGGCGACAGGCTCATCACCTTCGACACGTCCCACTCGTTGCGCTCGGCGTGCTTCGCCACGGCCTGGGCGATCGTCGATGGCGCCTTGCGGAGGTCGTGGGCCGGCACGGTCTCGATGTCGAACACCAGCACGTCGCACAGCAGATCGGCGACGAGGTCGTGGCCCTCGTCGACGAGCACGACCGGGTCGTACCCGGGCTCGCCGGGGGTCGCGGCGCGCAGGCCCTTGATCGAGATCTGCAGCGCGCCCTTGTACTCGTCGATCTCGAACAGCGCCTTGACGTGATCGCCGGGCTTCAGGTCCTCGGCCGCCGCCATCGCGCGCGAGGCGTCGCTCCAGATCTTGCCGGCGACCGTGCGCGTGCGATCGGACAGCCGAATGTCGTAGAACGGCTTGCCGGCGCGGGTCTGACCGCGTCGCAACAACCGGACCACGGCGAAGGCGGTGTGCGTCCCGATGCCCGCCGACAGCGCGCCCAGCTCGGTCACGTGGGTGTGCTCGTGGTGGTCCATCGGCCGCGGGCCTCGCCGTCCGGAGTGTAGCAGCCACCCGAGCGGGCAGGCGTTCCGCGGGGTCGAGGCCGACGCCCTCGTCGCCTGCCGCGGCCTGTGTTATCTAGCCAGCGCCATGCCAGAGCTCAAGGGAACCAAGACCCACGCGAACCTCAAGGCCGCCTTCGCCGGCGAGTCCCAGGCAAACCGCCGCTACCTCTACTTCGCAAAGATGGCGGACGTCGAGGGCTATCCGGAGATCGCGGGCAACTTCCGCGAGACCGCCGAGGGCGAGACCGGCCACGCGCACGGCCACCTCGACTACCTGAAGAAGGTCGGCGACCCGGCCACCGATCTGCCGATCGGCGACACCGTCAGCAACCTCCGCGCCTCGGTCGCCGGCGAGACGCACGAGTACACGGACATGTACCCGGGCATGGCGAAGAGCGCTCGCGAAGAGGGCTTCAACGAGATCGCCGACTGGTTCGAGACCCTCGCGAAGGCCGAGAAGTCCCACGCCGGCCGCTTCCAGTCGCTGCTCGACGGCATCAGCTGATCCCGCTGGGTGCCTGCGCGACTCCGGCCGGCTTGCCGGAGTCGCCGCTCCAGCGCATGCTCGGCCCGCAAACGATGGGCAAGGGCAACATCTCGTACCATCCGACCAAGGGGCTCACCTACGACCCCTCGGATTCGCACTACTGGGACCCCGACGCGCTCGCCGGCGAGATCACGCGGGTGTTCGAGGTCTGCCACGGCTGCCGCATGTGCTTCAAGTACTGCGACAGCTTCCCGATCCTGTTCAAGGCCATCGACGACGAGTGCGACGGCGACGTCCGCAAGCTCCAACCCGCCAAGATCGAAGCGGTGATGGACGCCTGCTTCCAATGCAAGCTGTGCGAGGTCCAGTGCCCGTACACGCCGCGCGACGGGCACCCGTTCCAGCTCGACTTCCCGAAGCTGGTCCACCGCCACGCCGCGATCCGCAAGCAGACCACGCGACCGACGCTGCAGAGCTTCGCGCTGCGTGATCCGGACCTCGCCGGCGCGGCGGCGCGCGCCTCGTTCGGCGTCGCGAACGCGATGAACAAGGTCGCGCTGCATCGCTGGTTCATGGAGAAGATCCTCGGCATCCACCGCGACAAGCTGCTGCCCGAGTTCGCGTCCCAGACCTTCGAGCACTGGGCCGCGGGCGAGAAGCTCATGGACCGCGGACCGGGCGGCGACGTCGTGCTGTTCCAGACCTGCTACGTGCAGCACAACGAGCCGCAGATCGGCCGCGACACCGTCTTCGTCATGCAGCGCAACGGCGTGGATCTGCGCTGCGAGAAGGGCCTCGAGTGCTGCGGCATGCCGGCGTGGGAGCGCGGCGATCTCGAGCTCGTGCGCTCCAAGGCCAAGCACAACCTCGATCGGCTCATGCCGTTCGTCGACGCCGGCGCCAAGGTGATGGCGATCAACCCGACCTGCTCGATGATGCTGCGCCGCGAGTGGCCGGAGCTCGTCGGCGGTGACGACCGCGAGCGGGCCCAGCGGCTCGCCGCGGCGGTCGTCGATCCGGGCGAGTACCTGTGGTCGATCCGCAACGAGCCGCGCTTCGACGCGAAGTTCGCCAGCTCGCCGGGCGGACCGGTCGCCTACCACGCGCCGTGTCACCTCCGCGCCCAGGGCGTGGGCTTCAAGTCGCGCGACCTCCTGCGTAAGATCCCGGGCGTGCAGCCCAAGACGGTGATGGAGTGCTGCGGCCACGACGGCACGCACGCGATGCTCACGGAGGGCTTCGAGTACTCGCAGCGCGTCGGCGCCAAGGCCTTCGAGGGCATGCAGGAGGCCGAGACCGAGATCTGGGCCACCGATTGTCCGTTGGCGGCCCTGCAGTTCGAGCAGCACGCCGGTCGCAAGCCGATGCACCCGATGTCGATCCTCGCCAAGGCCTACCGCGGCGAGGCGTTCCCCACCGCCGGATCGACCGCAGCCGCAGCGCCCGCCGCCCCGAAGGAGTCGCCATGAAACCCGTCGCCCGCGAGGAGCTCCTCGACTGGATGACCTACGACGAGCGCCGGGACCAGACGCGCCCGGCCATGCTCGCGGTCAAGGCCCCGCGCCGCATCGTGATCGCCGACACGTTCACGTTCCTGTTCGAGAACCGCGACACGGTGCGCTACCAGGTGCAGGAGATGATGCGGACCGAGCGGATCGTCCGCGAGGTCGACATCGCCCACGAGCTGACGACCTACAACGAGCTGCTCGGCGGCCCCGGTGAGCTCGGCTGCACCCTGCTGGTCGGGATCGACGACGAGGCCGACCGCGCGGTCAAGCTCGCGCGGTGGATCGACCTGCCCCACCACGTGTGGGCCAAGCTGCCCGATGGGTCGCTGGTGCGACCGCGGTTCGATCCGCGGCAGGTCGGCGAGCACCGCCTGTCCTCGGTGCAGTACCTCAAGTTCGCGTTCGGCGACGAGGCGCCCGTCGAGCTCGGCATCGACCTGCCCGACGACCCGGTGCAGATCGTGCTGAGCGCCGAGCAGCGCGCGGCGCTGACGGCCGACCTCGCCGAGGGCCGGACGGACTAGCCGTGCTCGCCGCCCTGCGCGATCGCCTGCAGTTCGTCCTCGAGCGGTTCCTCGTCCGTGGGCCGCTGTATCGCCTCGTCTTCGTGATCGCGATCATCGTCTCGGTCTCGACCATCGGCGGCCTGCTCGTCGTCGGCATGGGCAACTTCGACGGTCCCGGGGACGCGATCTGGTGGGCGTTCCTGCGGCTGTCGGATCCGGGCTACCTCGGCGACGACCACGGGCTCTACCTCCGCACGATCTCGACGATCCTCACGGTCGCCGGCTACGTGCTGTTCCTCGGCGCCATGATCGCGATCATGACGCAGTGGCTCAACGCCGCCCTGCGCCGGCTCGAGAACGGCCTGACCCCGATCTCCAATCGCGACCACTTCGTGGTGATGGGCTGGACCACGCGCACCTCGACGATCGTGCAGGAGCTGCTGCTGTCGGACGATCGCGTGCGGCAGTTCCTGCTGCCCCGCGGCACGCGGGCGCTCAACGTGGTGGTGATGGCCGAGGAGGTCAACGCCGACCTGCAGCAGGAGCTCCGCGAGCGCGTGGGCGCGGCCTATCGCTCCGCGAGCGTCATCCTGCGCTCGGGATCGCCGCTGCGGGTCGAGCACCTGCGCCGCGTCGCTACGCTGCGCGCCTCGGCGATCCTGCTGCCGGCGCCCGATCGCGCGGCCGCGGGCGCCGGGCCCGACACGCACACGATCAAGACCCTGCTCGCGCTGGCCGGCTTCACCCAGGAGCACGACGCCACGCGGGCGCCGCTCGTCGTCGCCGAGCTGCTCGACGCGCGCAAGTCGATCACGGCCCGCCGCGCGTACCCGGGCCCGCTCGAGATCATCGCGAGCAACCGCGTCATCTCGAGCATGCTGTGCCAGAACATCCGCCACCCGGGCCTGTCCCACGCGATCGCGGGCCTGCTCAGCTACGGCGACGGCAGCGAGGTCTACGCCCGCGACTGCCCGCAGTTCGAGGGCGTGCGCTTCGGTGACCTGGCCGACGCGTTCCCGACCGCAGTCCTGCTCGGCGTCGTGCGCCGCGAGGGCGGCGTCGATCGATCGATGCTGAACCCCAGCGACGACCTGGTGCTGCTCCCCGACGACCGCCTCGTGATCGTGGCCGAGGACGACGACGCCACGGTGCCGAAGACCAACTACACGCCCAAGCGCTCCGATCGCGGCCAGGGTGTCCCCACGGCGCCGCCGATCAAGCTGCACCGGCGCATCCTGGTGCTCGGCTGGAACCATCGCGTGCCCGATCTGCTGCACGAGCTCGACGGCTACCAGATCGAACGCTTCGAGATCGTCATCGCGTCGATGGTCCCCCTCGACGTCCGGCAGCGTCACCTCGACAACCATGAGGTCGACTGCAAGCGCGTCGACGTGCAGCACCTCGAGCTCGACTACACGGTGCCGGGGCACCTGAAGCGGATCGACCCGGCGTCGTTCGACAACATCGTGTTCGTCGCCAACGACTGGATCGAATCCGAGGAATCCGATGCGCGCACGCTGCTCGGCCACCTGCTCCTGCGCGAGGTCGTGCCCGACGAGGGCCCGGGGCCCGACGTGCTGGTCGAGCTGGTCGATCCCGGCAACCTCGCGCTGTTCCGCCGCGGCGCCAGCGAGGTCGTGATCCCGCCGATGATCCTCAGCCACATCATGGCCCAGGTCGCGCTGCGTCGGGAGCTGCGGGTTGTCTTCGACGACCTGCTCGGGCCCGACGGATCCGAGGTCTGCTTCCGGCCCGCTGCCGAATACGGCCTCGACGGCTGCGAGGTCGACTTCGCCGAGGTCGCGCAGCGGGTCGCGCGACACAACGAGACCGCGCTGGGCGTGCGACTGCGCCGGCGCGAGCCCGAGGGCGACGACGAGGTGCTGATCAACCCGCCGCGCGACCGCAAGTGGTTGCTGCGCGCGAACGACGATCTCGTGGTGCTCGCGACCTACGCCTGCTGACGCTTCGTCGCGCGCAGCGACAGCAGCACCAGCACGATCGAAGCGCCGAGCAGCACGTCGACGGCGGGGCCGAGGCGGAGGTCGGCGGCGCGCTGGAGCTTGCACCACGCGGCGACGCCCGCGAGCATCGTCGCGCCCCAGCGCACGGTCTCCTGCAGCGCGAGGCGGTGGCCACCGGGCGCGCGTACGCCCGATCGCGCGTAGACGATCGCCCCGACGACCGCGAAGCCCAGCAGCCCCGCCGCGCCGATCGACTGGCCATGCCGCCACACGATGAACGCGACGAGCAGCAGCTGCCCGTGCATGAGCCCGATCGGCGTGCGCACCAGCTCGCGTGCGACGCCCTGCAGGCGCGGCATGGCGACCGCCGCGATCGCCAGGCCGAACAGGAACGGCGAGCCGAAACCCACGAGCATCATGAAGGCCTCGAGCAGGCCGCGCTCGAGCTCGCCGCGCAGCAGCGCGAGGAACGAGCGCCCGTCGGGCGTGATCGGCAACGCAGCCGCGCCGGCGATCACCGCTCCGCACAGGTGCACGAGCCACCCGAGCGCCGCGCCCTGGGGCCCACGGTCGGTTGGCGTCGCGGAGGGATCCGAGGGTGCGCCGTCGTCGAGGGACACGACGACAGCATCGCACGACATCGTGCGGTGGGGTTGCTACCCTCGATGGCCACGACGATGCGCCGTTCCCTCCCCCATGGCCTCCGTGCTGGCCTCCGGCGTCACGTCGCCGAATCGATCGGTGCGGGAGTGGCGATCCTCGCGTGCAGCTGCGCGGGCGCCGATGGCGTGGGCGGCTCGTCCCTCGGCACGGGCCTCGGCTCGGCGAGTCAGACCTCGGGCGTCGAGACCGGCGGCGCGTCCACGACGGATGGCACCTCGGCCGCGGGCGTCACCGACCCGACCGCCCCCGTCGACAGCAGCGGCGGTTCGACCGACGGCGCGGACACGGGGCCGTGCGAGCCCACGACGTGGTACCTCGACGCGGACGACGACGGCCGCGGCGATCCGAGCATGACCGTGTCGGCGTGCGAGCCCCCGCCGGGGTACGTGCCCTTCGGCGATGACTGCGACGATGCCGACGCGGCGCGGCACGGCGGTGCCGACGAGGTCTGTGACGGCGTCGACAACGATTGCGACGACGTCACCGACGAGGCCGCGCCGACCAACACCGCATGCGACGGCTGCACGCTGTTCGCGATCGGCGACCGCAGCTATGCGTTCTGCCCGGGCGGCGCCACGTGGGACGCGGCCCGCGAACACTGCACCGCGGCGGGCGGAGATCTCCTGCGCATCGACGACGCGGCGGAGAACACCGCGGTCGCCCTGCTCGCCGAGCCCCCGTCGGGCGTCGGCGGTGGCTGGTTCATCGGGCTCTCCGATGCGACCTCGCGTGGCACGTTCACGTGGGTCGACGGCGGCCCGCTGAGTTTCACCGCCTGGCTGCCGGGCGAGCCGAACGACGGCGGGGGCGACGAGGACTGCGCCGAGATGGAGCTGGCCGGCGGGGCCTGGAACGACGTCTCCTGCGCCATGACCCGGGCCTTCGTCTGCGAATCGGGCGGGGCCTGACGGCGCGGGATTTCGTGCGGTCCGTTACACTCAGACCGGCGACAGAACGTTCGTACGATTTTTCGTCGGGGCGTCCGGAAAACCCCGGGCGACCGGAGTCTCAACGTCTGCCCTCTTCCTAGTTGGGTCGGGAGCCCGGCCGACCGGGGTTGGATGCGGAAGGGGGGGGATCCCCGGTCGGCCAGGCCACACGCGACCCCAACCGTATAGCAAACGGGGACCGCATGCGGTAGAGCATCGCCCCATGCGACGGTGGGACGAGTCGCGCAAAACGCTGCGCTCGTGTCGACCGCCCCGTGCGAACGCGGTTCGGCGCGGGTGCAGGTTTGTCAGGCCCGCGCGGCCGCCGGGGGATGATCCGAGGGGTGCGCATCTCGCCCACGGGTCCCCTGCGGGTGAGCCCGTTGTGCTTTTCGGACGGCCCGCTACGGGTTCGACCGCGATGGCCGGCGCATGATCTCCGTCGCTGCCCTCGCCTGGGCGCTGGCCGCCGCGCCGCCCGCCGACGGCAACTACCGGGCGCCCGAGCGATCGTACCGGGCGGTTCGCACCGTCGACCCGATCGTCGTCGATGGCCGCGCCCACGAGGAGACGTGGCGACACGCGCCCGCCGACGATCGCTTCGGCGAACGACAGCCCGAGCTCGGCGCGACGCCACCCGTCCGCACCACCTTGCAGGTCGCGTACGACGACCTCGCGCTGTACGTGTTGCTCGAATGCGAGTCGGAGCCCGGCGACGTGATCGTGCGGACGCTGCGACGCGACAACGGCGGCATCTTCTCCGACGACGCCGTCTACGTGAAGCTCGATCCGACCCATGATCGGCGCACAGGCGTGAGCCTCGGCGTCAACGCCGAGGGCGCGCAGATCGACGCGCTCGGGCTCGAGGACGGCCGCGAGTTCCTCACCCAGTGGGACGCGGTGTGGCAGGCCGAGGTCACGCGCCGCCACGACGGCTTCACCGTCGAGTACCGGATCCCGTTCGCGATCCTCGGGCTCAAGCGCGCCGACGAGCGGATCATGGGCCTCGAGATCTCGCGCGACCACCCCAGCCGCAACGCTACCTACGACTGGCGCGTGATCGTCCCGCCGCGCAGCCCGATGGCCGCCAGCCAATTCGGCACGCTCGTCGGCCTGCGCAACATCGCCGGGCAGCGAGCGATCGAGTACACGCCGTACGCGCTGCTGCGGACCAACTTCCGGCCCGACTTCACCGCCGATCCAGCGCGGCGGCCGAACATCGCCACCGGCGGCGATCTGCGGGTGCAGATCGGCGCGGGCTCCTACGTCGAGGCCTCGCTGCTCACCGACTTCGCGCAGGTCGAGGCCGACGAGGTTCAGGTCGCGCGCGACCGGTTCCCGCTGTTCTTCCCCGAGCGTCGGCCGTTCTTCATCAACGGCCTCGAGGTGTTCAACTTCGGCCGCGGCGGCGAGGCCCAGCTGTTCTTCTCCCGGCGCGTGGGCCTGGTCGACGGCAAGCAGGTGCCGCTGCTCGGCGGGGCCAAGGTCTACGGCCGCACCAAGCTGGTGTCGTACGGGCTGCTGCACGTCCAGACCCTGGGCTCGCCGTCGGACCCGTCGCGGAACCTGGCGGCGACCGTTCCGACCAACGTCAGCGTCGCCCGCGTGCGCCTGCAGGTCACGCGCACGCTCAACGTCGGGATGTTGATGCTCGGCGAGCATCGCTTCGGCGAGTCGAACGTCGACGACGCCAGCGGCGGCATCGACAGCCAGCTCATCGCGTACGACGGCCAGTTGCAGTGGAGCAGCTTCCTCGCCGGCAGCTGGCTCGAGCGACCGGGCGCGAAGGCCACGACCGATGATCAGGGCGCGCGCGTGCCCGCGGTCGCCCCGAGCAGCGACGCGGGCGCCAGCGCCTACTCGGCGATCGAATACCGCGGGCTGTACGTCCGGCCGTCGTTGCTGTGGCTGTGGAGCGATCGCGACTTCGCGCCGGCGCTCGGGTTCTACCGCCGGCCGGGCTCGGCGCGGCAGGAGGCCGCCCTCGACTTCGCCCCGCGGCCACGCGTGCTCGGACTGCGCGAGATCGTGTTCGGACCCCGCTACAGCCTCGAGACCACACCCGAGTACGGCGCCCGCCTCGGTCAGGAGGCCAGCAGCCGGGTCTCCGTCAACTGGCGCAACGGATCGTCGATCGAGTACGGCGTCTCGAGCTTCGTCGACGACGTACAGAACGCCTTCTCGCTGTACGGCTACGACGTCGAGGCCAAGCAGTACCGCGGCCATCGCCAGCGCGTCGGGTTCAACACACCCGAGCGCAAGGCGATCGGCCTCGAGGCGAGCTACGAGGCGTTCGACCTGTTCGGCGGCTTCGCCCACCAACCCAGCGCGACGGTCACGGCGCGGCTCGGCAAGCACTTCACGTTGCGCACGTCGTACAGCCACCTCATCGGCCACCTCGAGGACGAGGACGCGCGCTTCAACTTCGGGTTCGCCAACGGCAACCTCGACGTCGCCGTGACGCGCAACCTCGCCCTCGACACCCTGGGTCGGCTCGATCTGTCGCCGGGGCGCCAGCGGTTCGGCGCCCAGTCTCGCTTGCGCTGGCGGTTTGCCCCGGGCAGCGACATCTTCCTCGTCTATCGCGCCGAGCAGCCGCTGGGCGACTCGGTGGGCATGCCCGATCGCGAGCCGTTCCACGAGCTCACGCTCAAGTTCACGTACTACCTGCGCGCGTTCGTCGACCGGTAGCGGGGAGTGGAAGCACGCGGAGCGTGCCCAGCTACCCCGCCCTGCGTGGCTCGCGGGTGGGGCGCTTGGGTTGGCCGAGCAGGAACCCCTGCAGCATGTCGCAGCCCAGGGCCCGCACTGCGTCGCGCTCGGCGGCGGTCTCGATGCCCTCCGCCACCGTGATGATCCCGAGATCCGAGCACATGTCGACCAACGCGCTGAGCAGGCGGGCCTTCACCGGGGACCGCTCGACCCCGCGGACCAGCGCCATGTCGAACTTCACCACGTCGGGGAGCACGTCGGTGAACGTGTTCAAACCGTTGTAGCCCGCGCCGAGATCGTCGATCGCGACCCGGAAGCCGAGGGCGCGGAGGCTCGAGATGCGCTGTGTCGTGGTGGCGCCGCCCTGCACGGCGTCGCGCTCGATGATCTCGAGCACCACGCGGCTGGCGAACGGGACCAATGGGTTGCGCTCGTCGAAGAACTCGGGGTCGGCCAGGGAGTGCGGATGGGTGTTGACGAACAGCAGCACGTCCGACGGGAGCGTCCGGAGCAGCTCGGCCATGCGAAGCCGGAGCACGCGCTCGACCTCGATCACCGCCCCGCTCTCCTCCGCGAGATCGAACAGCGCCAGCGGGGTCTTCACCTCGGCGTGCTCGCAGCGGGCCAAGGTCTCGTAGGCGAAGACTTCGCCCGTGCTCGCGTGGACGATGGGTTGGATCGCGAGCCACACCGTGGGCAGGACCTCGGCGAGCCGTCGGGTCCGTGCGGCGGACTCGCGGTGGTTGTCCCCGGCGGCGCGTTCGAGGGAGTGCCGCTGCTCGCGGGCCGCCAGCGCGTCGTTGATGCACGCCGCGATCTCGCGGGGCGGACAAGGCTTCGTGAGGAACCGGAACACCCGCGCCTCGTTGATCGCCCGCAGCGCAGCGTCGACGTCGGCGTGGCCGCTGAGCAGGATCCGACACGTCTCGGGGTAGAGCTGCCGCACCAGCGTGAGCAGCTCGGCGCCGCCCATGTGCGGCATCTTCTCGTCCGAGACGACGACGTCGACCGTGCGCCCGCGCAGCACCTCGAGCGCTGCCTCGGGCCCGCTGGCCGTGATGACCTCGAGCGGCTCGCGCCACAGGCCGCGACGGAGGTTCGCGAGCACCGCCGAGTCATCGTCGACGAACAGGACGCACGGCTTCTGGATCTCAGTGGAGGGTTGCATGCCGGGCTGCCTCGATCGAACGGTCTTGGGGTGGCTGGGTCCGCGCGGCGAGTGCCGCGCGGTGGATGCGGACCTCGGGGTCGATCGCAGCGTCGACCCACGCGCCGAGCCGGCCGGCGCTCGCGAGCTCGGCGAGCTGCAACGCCTCGAGCGGGCCGATGCGGGGCCCCGCGATGGTCAGCGGCTCGTGATGTCGGCTGACGAGGTCGACGACCTCCTGCGGGAGGCCCCACAGGCCGAGGAGGAAGCCGCCGCACTGCGCATGATCGCCGCCGAACCGCGCGGTCTCGGCGACCGCGAGCGCCCCCTCGTCGGCGCCGCAGCCGTCGATCATGGCCTGGTACTCGGTCGGCGCGACGACGGCGAAGCCGAGCCGGCCGATGTCGTGGAGCAGCGCCGCGGTGCGCAGCGCCGGCGCCGGGCCGGTGGTCACGAGGCGCTCCGCGAGCGCGCCGACCTCGAGGCCGTGCTCCGCGATCCCGACGGCGAGCTGCGCATCGTCGCCGAGCATGCTCGAGACCCCGAGCATGAGGACCGCGGCGCGCACCGTCTCGAGGCCGAGCTGGACCATCGCGCGGTCGAGCCGTGAGATCGGCCGCGGGGCGCCGAACCACGCCGAATTCGCGAGCTTGAGCAGGCGAGTCGTCACGCCCACATCGGCGACGATGATGTCCGCGAGCACGCGCACCGACGGCTCGGGGCGACGCAGCTCCTCGAGCAGGCGTCGATGCACCCCGGGCAACGCGCGGGGCTCGGCCATCGCCCGCAACGTGGCGGCGACCCGCGGGAGGCAGCCACCGGTCGCCTCGAGTGATTCGGCGAGGTGGGCCACGAGTTGATCCGGCGCGCACGGCTTGCTGACGAATCGGTGGGCCAGGGCGAGGGCGTCGACGCAGCGCACAGCATCGCAGGTCGCCGAGAAGGCGACGCGGATCGTCGCGCTGTGGTGCTCGCGCAGGTGATCGAGCAGGGAGCCCCCGTCGACGTCGGGGACCGTCGGGTCGACGACCGCCACGGCGAACTCGCGGCGACCGAGCTCGGCGCGGGCCTCGGCCGCCGAGCCGGCGAACGTCCACTCGAAACGGTCGCGGAAGCGATACAGGGCGCGGCGCATCCCCGCGAGGACGTCGCGATCGCCGTCGACCACCAGGACGTGCGTCGTCACGTTGTGTCCCCGTCTGCGACCGGCAGGTCGATCGTGATGGTCGTGCCCCGGCCGCGCTCGCTGGCGATCGCGATGCGGCCGCCGTACTGCTGCTCGACGATCCGCCGCGACAACGACAGACCCTGCCCCGTCCCGATGCCGACCGGCTTCGTGGTGAAGAACGGATCGAAGACGCGGGCCCGCGCCGCATCGGCGATGCCGACGCCGTCGTCCTCCACCTCGATCCGGACCGCGCCGTCGACGACCGTCGAGCGGATTCGGATGACCCCTGGGGTGCCCCGGGCCGCCTCTGCGATGGCGTCGCGGGCGTTGACGATGAGGTTCACCATCACCTTGCCGAGCTCGCCCGGGCGGCCGCGGACCGGCGGGAGCTCACCGAGCTCGAGCTCCGTCTCGGCGACGTAGCGGACCTCGCTCCGCGTCATGCGGACCGCCGTCGCGATGACATGGTTGACGTCGACATCGACCGCGGCGTCGGAGCCCGGGTGGGTGAGTTCCTTCATCGCGCGGACGATCTCGGCGATCCGCGAGGTGCCCTCGAGGATGCTGCCGATCGCGGCGGGTAGCTCGTGGCGGATGAACTCGGCGTCGATCCGCTCGGCGCACGCGTCGAGGTCGGCCAGGGCCGCCGTCGCGTCGGCGCCGTGGCGGAACGCGGCCAGCGCGGCGCGGTGGTGCTCGATCAGCTCGAGGAGTCCGGTCACCGCCTCCTGGGCGAAGTGCCCCGCGTCGCTGATGAACTGCGTGGGCGTGTTGATCTCGTGGGCGACGCCCGCGGCGACCCGCCCGATCGCCTCGAGCTGCGAGCCATCGGCGGGACGAAACCGCGGTCCCTCCTCACCCGAGGCGGCCCGCGCCGGCGTGCGATTGGTGTCCACCCTCGCCCTGCATCGGACGGAACGGCCCCGCGGTTGAGCGGGGCCACAACTGGACCCGATCGGTCCACGGGGAGCGCCGGCTTCAGCGCCAGGCTCGCGGTCGCGGGGCGAGCTGCGGCGCGGCCGCGCCCTCGCACCACCGCTGCCACGCCTCACGATCGGCACCGCGCCAGCGCAGATCGTCGAGTTCCTCGGGGAGCGGGACGTCCTCGACGAGGGTCGCGAGGCGCTTGTACAGCGCGACGGCATCGCGGGCGCCGGCAAGCGCGGCCGAGAGGCGATCGGCACCGCGCACCGCGACCGCCCAGTCGGCGCCGCGATCGGGGATCGCCTCGACGTGGACGTAGTGGCCGAGCAGCGCGCCCGCGGTCTTCTCGCCGAAGCCCGGCACGCCGGGGATGCCGTCGGCCGTGTCACCGACCAGCGCGAGGAGATCCGCGATGCTCTCGGGACCGACACCGCGACGCGCCCGGAGCGCGGCCTCGTCGGTCAACTTGCGGCGCACGCGATCGATCTGGACCACGCGGGTCCCGACCAAGCACTGCCCGAGGTCCTTGTCCGGCGACAGGATGCGGACCTGGTCCACCGCGTCGCGATGGCGTCGCGCCGCCGTCGCGAGCGCGTCGTCGGCCTCCCAGCGATCCATCGACCACACCACGAGGCCGAGCGCGCGCGCGACCTCCTCGGCCTCGTCGAACTGCGCCAACAGATCCTCGGGCACGCCGGCCTCGGTCTTGTAGCCGTCGAACAGATCGTTGCGGAACGATCGGATGGGATTGTCGAACGCGACCGCGACGTGGGTCGCCTGCTCGTCGGCCTCCTCGAGCAACGCGAGCATGGCGTTCGCGAACCCGATGCACGCCGACAACGGTCGACCGTCGGCGCCGTGGGCAGCGGGGCGCGGAGAGAAGTGGGCCCGGAACAGCTCGAAGGTCCCGTCGACGAGGTGCAGCCGCATGGCCCCCAGTGTGGCTGGTACACTCGCCGACGTCGTGGGCGACTTGCGGAGGACCTCGCCCTACCACGGGGCCACCGGCACCGAGGTGCTCCCGGCGGCCGGTGAGGACCCCCAGGGCGCGACCCGACTCGATGCCCTCGGCGAGACGGCACCGCTGGACACCGCGGGCGATCCCGCGGACATCCCCCGCGCACCGGCGGCGGCCCCCATGGGCGACGCGGGCGGCCTACTCGCGGATCGCGACGTCGCGCTCGAGCGTCAGGAGCATGCGGCCGCGGTCTCGCGTCTGCGGCGGCTCATGCCGCTGGCGTGCGCCCTGTGGTTGGCCTTCTTCGCGGTCGACTGGGTGCTGTCCACGTTCGTCGCCCCGGCGCCGCTGCTCAGCTACGCGGTGCTGCGCCTCATCGGCCTGGGGCCCCTGCTCGGCTGCACCTGGTACCTGCGTCGCACCGCGTCCCCGAGCCCGCTGGCGCTGCGCCTGGTCGACGGCGTGATGACGGCGAGCTGCGCGGCGGTCCTCACCGACATGTGCCTGCTGTCGGGCGGGCTCACCAGCCCGTATGCCTCGTACATCGTGCTGGTGATGGTCGGCCGCGCCGCGGTGCTGCCCGAGCACTGGCGGGTCGGCGCGGTGCAGCTCGCGGTCCCGGTCGTCGTCGTGCCGATCGTGTTCCTCGCGTCGGCGCCGTTCTCGGCGCAGATCGCCGCGCAGTTGGGCGACGGCCACGCGATCAGCGTCGCGTTCTTCTACTTCATGCTGCTGCTCGGGGCCTGGGGCCTGCTGGTGATCGGCGGCCACAACGTCTGGGCGCTGCGCCGTCAGCTCTTCCGCGCCCGCAGCATCGGCCGCTACCGACTCGAGCGCCGCATCGGTCGCGGCGGCATGGGCGAGGTGTGGATCGCGTACCACGAGCAGCTGCGCCGCAACGTCGCGCTGAAGATCCTCCGCCCGGAGTACGGCACCGATGCGGTCGCGGTCGAGCGATTCGAGCGCGAGGTCATGACCACCGCCGCGCTCATGCACCCCAACACGGTGCGGATCTACGACCACGGCGCGACCGACGACGGCCTCTGGTACTACGCGATGGAGCTGCTCACCGGCGAGGACATGTCGAGCGTCGTGCGCCGCGAGGGCCCGATGCCGCCGGCGCGCGCCGTCCACCTCGCGCTGCAGGCCGCCCGCGCCCTGGGCGAGGCCCACGTCCGTGGCATCGTCCACCGCGACGTGAAGCCCGAGAACCTCTTCGTCGCCACGCTCGGCGGCGAGCGCGACGTGGTCAAGGTCCTCGACTTCGGCATCGCGCGCACCGCCGAGCTGCGCGACTCGAAGCTCACCACGACCGGTTGGGTGGCGGGCACGCCGGCGTACGTCTCGCCCGAGGCGGCGCTGGGCAAGGAGGCCGGCGCACCGGCGGACGTCTACGGCCTCGGCATGGCGCTGTTCTGGGCGACGACCGGCACCGTGCCGTTCGGCGGTGACACGCCGATGCAGGTGCTCGCGAAGCAGGTGAACGAGCCCGCGCCATCGCCCTCGATCCGGCGGCGCGAGGCCCTGCCCGAGGCGCTCGAGCGGCTGATCCTGCGCTGCCTCGCGAAGGATCCGGCCGAGCGCTACCGCGACGGATCGGCGTTGGCAGTCGCGCTCGAGGAGATCGCCCGCTCGCTGCCGTGGCGCGCGATCGATCGCGCGTCGGCGTCGTCGACCTCGATGCCGCGCGGCGCGATCGAGTGAGGGCTCGACCACCCGAGCTTCCAACGTTCGACGCCGGCGCCGTTCGCCACATAGCACTTCACGATCCGACAGATGGCGCACATGCCCACGATCAGCGGGGTCCGGTCGCACGTGCGCGCCGAATCGCGATCCAAGCCGGTCCGAAGCCGAGCCAGAAGCCCGACATCGGCATGAGCACGATCCCGACGACGCAGAGGGCACCGAACGCCGCGCCGAACGACGCCGGCAGCCGCCCCCCCGCGCGCTCGGTCTGATGCGCGAGCAAGCCGACCAGGGCGAGCAAGAATCCCCACAGCAAGAACCAGGTGATCGCAGCTCTCCACGGATCTGCGCCGACACTGCCGATCCAACCGTCGCCGGCCATCGCGACCAAGGGCGCCGGCCCGGGGCCACCCACGCTCGGATCGAAGCCGAACCCGATCACGAGACCGACGAGCTGGTGGAGCAACGCGATGGCGAGGAGCATGGCTCCGACGGTGACCTGACGAGCCGGACGTTGGACGCTGTGCATGGGGAGCCGTGGCATCCATACGGTAGCGTATGGACCATACTCCACCGTATGGTCGATTTCAGTGGCGAAGGCAACCGGGAAATCCAGGGCGTCCGCGGAGCGCCCGCTCCTGGGGCGAGATCAGTGGATCGCGGCCGCGCTCGACGCCCTCGTACGGGGCGGACTCGCTGCCGTCGCCATCGAGCCGCTGGCCGCGGCGCTCGGCGTCACCAAGGGCAGCTTCTACTGGCATTTCGAGAATCGTGCGGCGCTCGTCGCCGCCCTGGTCGCGCGCTGGGAGGTGCTCGGCACCGACGAGATCATCGCGGGCCTCGATGCGATCGCCGATCCCCGCAGACGTCTCTCTGCGTTGCTCGAGATCTCGTTCGACGACGTGGTCCGCCTGCGCGCGGAGGCCTCGCTCAGCGCCGCCGCCGCGGCGGGGGACCCTGTCGTCGGACCAGTCGTGGCGCGGGTGATGCGACGGCGCTTGGAATACACCACTCGGGTCTACGAAGCCCTCGGTGTCGGGAACGCCGAGGCGGCGCGCATGGCCGTCGTCGCCTACGGGGCGTATCTCGGCAGCGTCCAGCTCGCGGCCCAGGGACTGCTGCCGGGCGGAGATCGGGCCCAGAACCGACAGGTGGCGACGCTGCGCGCAATGCTGTTGCCGCGTGCGGGCGGGTAGGGACTCGGGGCGCCTCCCGATGAGACCTGTTGCTCGGATCACAGCACGCGGAGCGCGGCCGCTTCGAGTGCCACCTCGGCGGTAGTGTTGCCGCATGCACCGACGCAGCGCGCTGATCCTCACCGTGGCGCTCGGGTTCGCCGGCGGCCCAGCGCCGCAGTCCGAGCCGACGCCCGGCGTCGACGGTGCGCGCGCGATGGAACCCGCCCCCGCCGACCCGCCCGAGGAGCCGCCGGGTGACCCCCGATGGCGCGAAGGTCTTGCTCGAGCTGGTCTCGACCGACGCGTTCGTGTGGCATCTCCCCCAGCTCGCTGGGGACCCTTCCCCCGTGCTCTCCAAGCCGATGAAGCTCGACGACCTCGTCGGCTTCGACGCCGATGGACGGGTGCGGTTCGGCGAGGACTCGGCGCACGACCGGGATTGGCGACATGAGGGCTGCATCGGCGCGCTCGCGACGACGTGCGCCGCAGCGCTCGCGGTCTACGTCCTGCACGTGGAGCTGCAGGAGAACGCTCAGGAGGACGCCGCGCTTCGATCGTGGTCGGAGAGGCGCCGCAAACGTGCGTCAGCCAGGTCCGGCGCCGGCACGCCGGCCCCAGTTCGCAGCCCAGGGTGAGCCGCTACCGCGGGGGCTCGGCAGTCGCGCTCGAGGAGATCGCCCGCTCGCTGCCGTGGCGCGCGATCGATCGCGCGTCGGCGTCGTCGACCTCGATGCCGCGCGGCGCGATCGAGTCGCACTCGTGAGCGGGCAGACCGAACTCACCGCCGCGATGTATGGAGGGTTCCGACCGCGATCCGACAGCGCAGTGACGCCAGTAGTCCACCGCACCGTCACGACGATGCACGCGTCCTGATCGACGCGTTCTTGCATCCATCCGCACCGACCTTTCTCGGCCCCCTCGCGCGACGACCTGCTAGGTTGACCGGGTGCAGTGCTCCACCGAGCGGAGACGTCGAGCAGCGACCGCACAGCTCCTGTCGCTGCTTTCGCTGCTGCTGCCCAGTGGGTGTCAGCGCGATGCCGACGGCGGCGGGACAGGGGGCGAGACCGACGGAGCGGCCACCGCCGGGCTCGACGGGACTGGGACCGGCGGCGGGGCCACGGTCCCCGACGGCCTCGATCCTCTCTCGGTGCTTCCGCCGCTCGCTGCGCGGCTGAACGATGCGCAGTATCGCTTCACAGTCCTCGACATCTTCGGCGAGGACCTCAACGACCAAGAGCTGCAGTGGCTACCTCGCGACATCCCGATCGAAGGGGCGTACGCGACGTCCGCAGAGGCGCAGGCCTTCCACGCCCAGTACGTGCTCGGCTATGCGTACATCTCACGCAGCATCGGCGAGCGCATCGACATCACGGCGCTCCAAGACCAGATCGCTGGCTGCGAGGGCGTCGATGCGGCGTGTCTCGACGCGTTCGTCGCGAGGTTGGGCATGCGAATGTTCCGTCGCCCGCTGACGGCGAGCGAGGAGCAGGTCTACCTCGATCTCGCCGCGACGATCCAAGCCGACACGAACACGAGCGCCGTCGATGTGGTGGGCGGCATCGTCGAGGCGATGATGCAAGCACCGCAGTTCTTGTACCGTCTCGAGCGAGAGACCGAGGGCACGGACGGCGAGGTGCGCAGGGTCGACGGCTACGAACTGGCGAGCCGCCTGTCGTACTTCCTGTGGCAGTCGACTCCGGATCCGCTGCTGATGGAGTTCGCCGCCGGCCCCGCTGGCGACGGTGTGTTCGACGGCGACGCGGTCGAGACACAGGTGCAACGCATGATCGCCGACGAGAAGTTCGCACGGGCGCGGATCGGGTTCTGGGGCGACTACTCGCTCGCCTCGACCTCCGGATTCGGGTCGACCGACCCGACGCTCGTGGCCGAGCTCCGACAGAGCTTGTTGGCCACGCTCGACCGGCTCTCCGGAGTCGGGGCCGACCCCGAGCCGCTCTCGGCGATCTTCGACGGGCTCGACTACATGATGACGCCCGCGGTGGCCGAGCTCGCGGGGGCAGAGTCTCTCGGCGAGGGAATGCGCCTTTACGACGCCGCGCTGGCGGACGCGCGAACCGGAATCGTCACCCATCCCGCATTCCTCGCGGCCATGGGTACGACTTCGTTCGTCGGACGCGGTGTCTTCATGAGTGAGCGACTCTTGTGTCAGCACGTCCCGCCACCGCCGCCTGGGATCGCGGCGGACATCATGGCGACCGCGCAAGCCACCGAAGGACTCACTCCGCGGGAGGCGAGCGAGTATCGGTTCGGGCTCGAGGGGGCGTGCGTGGCATGCCATATCCAGTTCGAGCCCATCGCGTACGCGTTCGAGCGCTACGACATCCAGGGCCGCTACGCTCTGACCGATGACGAGGGTCGTGCGTTGTTCTCCGATGGCGTGCTGCCAAGCGGCGTTTCCCGGCCCGAGATCGTGTTCGACGATGCAGCCGAGCTGTTGACTGCCCTCGCGAGCGTGGAGGACGTCCAGCGGTGCTTCGTCGAGAACATGGCCGAGTACGGTACCGGGCGGCAGCCGATTTGGGCGGGTGAGTTCCTCGGCGACGCCACCCTTCGCTTCGCAGACGACGGACTCGTGTTCGACGCCCTCGTGGCTGCGATCGCATCGGGCGAACAGCTCCACTACCTTCGGAGCGTTGCCGCACAATGAACGGCGCACCTCGACGACCTTCGCTGGTGACGCGACGTCTGGTCCTCCGTGGGGCAGGCAGCATCGCCATCGCATTGCCGCTGCTCGAAGAGTTCCTCCCCCGGGCGCGAGCCGACAAAACCGACGGCGTCCCGTGCCGGCTCTTCACCCTGTCGTTCGGACTGGGGATCGAAGAATCGATGCAGCTCGAGCAGTTCGCCGGACCGTTGGAGAGCTTCGCCCCGTTCGCCGACCGCGCGGCGTTCTTCACCAACGTCGACGCCGGTCCGCTCGAAGGCACTGGCACGCCCCACTTCTCGAGCGGCGCCGCGACGTTCACCGGTGTTCCGCAACAGGGCTCGCCCAACTACCACGCCGGCGGACCCAGCATGGAGCAGGTGATGAAGCGCGCCCTGCATCCGATGGGCGTACCGAACGTCACGACGCCCGAGATCTCGGCTGGCATCTGGTCGAGAACCGGCGCGATCTCCCAGTTCACGCGCCAGTGGAACGAGGATGGGTCCCCCGGTCCTCGGCCCGAACGGCGGCCGAGCGTCGTCTTCGAGCGGATCTTCGGGATGTTCGCACCGCCGGACGAAGCCGACGCTGGTTCCCCGGAAGCGCTCGCCCGGCGGCACATCGACCGCAGCGTGCTCGACACGGTGATGGAGCAGTACGGCACGCTGACGTCGGTGAACTCGCCGTTGGGCGCCGAATCCAAGGCGCGGATCGCCAACCACCTCGCCGCGATCCGCGACGTCGAACTCCAACTCGCGCCGACCGATGACGGGCTGGGGCCCCTGTTGGAGTGCGATCCGCCACAGCCGGGCGAGGTCGTCGACCCGCAACCCTACTCCTTCTACGACAGCGAGACCGGACCCACCGGCGCCGGCGCGCCGGAGATCGACTGGCAGGTCGCCGACCAAGCGATGGCGCTGATCGGAAGGCTGCTCGCCATCGGTGCCGCGTGCGACGCGGTCCGCTTCGGCAGTCTGATCTGCGTGGGCGCCGGTTGCCACATTCGATTCTCCGGGCAGTACGACGCCCTCGGTGAGAGCATCGACTTCTCCAGCCGCTTCGCCGACGGCACCCCCCACGACCTGATCTTCCACGCCTACGACCCCGGCGCCGTTCGCCTGTATCAGCACTTCGCGATCCGACAGCTGGCGCACATGCTCACGGCCATGGACACCCATACCGAGCCGAACGGCAAGACACTGCTCGACAACGCGTTGGTGCTGGTCGGCACGGAGTACGGCGAGAATCATGACGCTCGACACGCATTCCACGCGGTCATCGGTGGTGGTGGGCGCTTCAATCCGGGGTGGTACGATCAGGCGATTCTGCCGTCGGACGTCTACCACCAAGCGTTGGAGGCGTATGGAGTGGATTCCGGGATCCCCACTCGCTGGCCCGACTACCAGCCGCAGGAGATCGCCGGCTTCCGCAACGTGTGACCGGCGCTTGGTCGACGTCCACGCGCTGAGCTCGATCCGACCCGATCAGCGGGGTCCGGTTGCACGCGCGTCGGCGTCGTCGACCTCGATGCCCCGCGCGGCGATCGAGTCGCACTCGACGTAGCGGAACCAGACCAGAGCGTCGACCTCCGCGTCGCCGGTCGGCGGGTTCCACTTCGGTGGCGCGTCGCCGTGCCGCGCGTAGAGCTGCGCGACCGCAGCGTGGGCCTCGTCGACGTAGCGGCGGCGCTCGGCGAGCAGGTGCGCCTCCGACATCGGCGCCTCGTGGTCGCCCGCGGCGAAGCTCTGCGCGGCGTCCTCGAGCGCCGCGACGGTCAGCTCGATCGGCTCGATGTCGGGCGCGGGCCGATCGATGTGGCGCCACACCCCGTCGTGCCAGCCGAGCCGGTACAGCGGCACGAAGGCCTCGCCGTGATCGGCGACGAACTCGACCGCCGACAGCAGGTACTCGAGGTCGTCGGCGTTGGCGTAGAACGGGATCGTCATGCGCACCCAGCCGGGCTTCACGCCGCCCAAGCCGCGACGGATGAGCGCCCGGAAGCGCTCGGACAGCGGCCGCTCGATGCCCAGCAGCCGGTGGCCGTAGGGCCCCGCGCACGAGCAGCCGGCGCGGTTCTGGATGCCGAAGAGGTGATCGAGCAGCACGCTGACGAGATCGTGGTGCAGGCCCTCGATGTTGAACGACAGGATCGCCAACCGCGGGAGGCTCATCGAACCGAGCAGGCGGATCCGCGGGTGACGTCCCAGTCGCGCCAACGCGCGCGCGGCCAGCTCGGTCTCGTGGGCGAGGATGCGCTCGGGCCCGATCATCTGCTTGACCAGGAACGCGGTGCCGGCTCGAACGTCGCCGAGGATCGACGGCGTGCCCGCCTCCTCGCGCTCGTCGAGCTTGTGGGTGTAGTCGACCGCGTCGCGCGACGCCCCCGAGACGTAGTCGACCGTGCCGCCGCCCGGGCGCTCCGGCACGCGCGAGCGGAACAGCGCCCGGTTGGCGACGAGCACCCCCGAGGCCTGCGGTCCACCGATGAACTTGTGCGTCGACAGGAAGATCGCGTCGAGTCGCCGCTTCGGGTCGTCGGCGTGGATGTCGATCGGGACGTACGGCCCGGCCGCGGCGTAGTCGAAGCAGGCGTAGGCGCCGTGGCGATGGAGGATCTCCGCGACCGCGACGACGTTGGTGAGCACGCCCGTCACGTTCGACGCCGCCGAGAAGCTCCCGATCTTGAGCGGGCGGTCGGCGTAGCCCGCGAGCTTGCGATCGAGGTCCATCAGATCGACGCGGCCGGCCTCGTCGAGGGCGACCTCGACGACCTCGGCGACCGACTCGATCCACGGCAGCTCGTTGCTGTGGTGCTCGTAGGGCCCGATCAGCACCACCGGACGCTCGTTCGCGGGGATGTGCTTCGATAGGCCGTAGAGGCGCTCGAGCGGCTCGGAGATCACGAGGCCCAGGAGCCCGACGAGCTTGTTGACCGCGCTGGTCGCCCCGGCGCCGGTGAACAGCACCTCGTCGTCGGGGCCAGCGTGGACCGCCTTGTGGATCAGGCACCGCGCCTTCTCGCGCAGCGACGTCATGATCCGGCCGGTCGAGGAGACCGCGGTGTGGGAGTTGGCGTAGAACGGCCGGACCCGCCGGATCCAGCCCTCGACGAAGTGCAGGTAGCGACCGGTCGCGGTGAGATCCGCGTAGCAGATCAGGCGGCGACCGAACGGCGTCTCGACGCAGGCGCGCCGACCAACCTCGTGACTGCGGATGAACGCCGCGACCTCTTCGAAGTCCACGGCGGCACTGTATCACCTGGGGCCCGCGGGCTCGGGGTGCCCTCGGGCCCAGGTCGGGCCTCGCGCACTCTCAGATCGAGCAGAACGCCTCGTAGTCGATGAGCTCGATCTGCTCCGGGGGCTTGCTGCACACGCGGCAGCCCGGATCCTTGCGCAGCTTGAGCGTGCGGAACTTGGTCGCGAGCGCGTCGAACACCAGGAGCCGGCCCGACATGGTCTCGCCGATGCCGAGGATGACCTTGATCGCCTCGTTGGCCTGCAGCGTGCCGACGAGGCCCGGCAGGACGCCGAGCACGCCGGCCTCCTGGCACGACGGCGCCATCCCCGGCGGCGGCGGATCCGGATACAGGCAGCGGTAGCACGGGCCGCTGTCCGGCAGGAAGGTCGTGAGCTGGCCCTCGAAGCGGAAGATCGACGCGTGGATCACCGGCTTGCGCAGCTTGAGCGCGGCGTCGTTGAGCAGGTAGCGCGTGGGGAAGTTGTCGGCGCCGTCGACGATGAGATCGTAGCCCCCGATGATCTCGAGCACGTTCTCGCTCGACAGCCGGGTCTGGTGGGCGATGACCTTCACGTCGGGGTTGAGCAGCTGCAACGTCTTGCGCGCGCTCTCCACCTTGGGCATGCCGAGGCGCTCGATGTTGTGGAGGATCTGCCGCTGCAGGTTGCTCTCGTCGACCACGTCGTCGTCGACGATACCGATCGTGCCGACGCCCGCCGCGGCGAGGTACAGGGCCGATGGCGAGCCGAGGCCGCCGGCGCCGAGGAACAGCACCTTGGCGTCGAGCAGCTTGCCCTGCCCGACCTCGCCCACCTCGGGCAACATGATGTGACGGCTGTAGCGCTTGATCTGCTCGGCGCTCAGGGTCCGCGGGCGATCGAAGGCGTAGCCCGCGTTCTTCCACGCTCGGAAGCCGCCGGCCATCGACGACACGCGGGTGTAGCCGAGCTCGTGCAGCGCCCCGGCAGCGAGCGCCGATCGGGTCCCGCCTGCGCAGTAGAGGATAATCTCTCGGTCGCGCTCGGGCACCGCGTCTTCCACCTTCAGCTCGAGGAAGCCGCGGGGAATCCACTGCGCGTGGGGCAGGAAGCCCTGCTCGTACTCGTCGCGCTCGCGCACGTCGATCAGCACCGGCGTGTTGGTCCCGGCCTGCATGCGGGCGCGCGTGTCCTCGACGGAGATCTCGCGGATGCGGGTTTTGACGGCGTGGAGCAGGTCCTGGAAGCTCGGCATGGGATTCTCCGATGACGTACCGATGATCTCGGATGGGCGACAACCCTGGCCGAGGCCCGGGAAACTTGTCTGATCGGCGGTCTCGGGTCAAACGCCACGCCTCGACGGGGGGGTTACCCGGCTTATCAGGCGACAATTGACCCCATCGACACCAGCGGGCCGGGCGCCACAGCCCGGTCGATGGCCGTGGCGCGACCGGGCGGCTATATCCGGGTGGGCAGGGCGGGTATACCAAAGCTGCCCGAAAGCCCGACGCCGCGTGCCCGACAGCGCCCCCATCGATCCCCTCCCGGCCGACGATTCCGCCGCCCTGCGCTCCCTCGCCGAGGCGCGCGCGCGACTGGTCGAAGAGATCCACCACCGCATCGTCGGCCAGTCGAACGTCATCGACCTGCTCCTGGTCTGCCTGTTCGCGCGGGGCCACGGCCTGTTCGTCGGCGTCCCGGGACTGGCCAAGACACTTCTCGTCAGCTCGCTCGCGCAGGCGCTCGAGCTCGAGTTCTCGCGGATCCAGTTCACGCCCGACCTGATGCCCGCGGACATCACCGGCAGCGAGGTCCTCGAGGACGACGCGCAGACTGGTCGCCGCCACTTTCGCTTCGTCGCCGGGCCGGTGTTCTGCAACCTGCTGCTCGCCGACGAGATCAACCGCACCCCGCCCAAGACCCAGGCCGC
This sequence comes from Nannocystaceae bacterium, assembly GCA_044344875.1. GTDB lineage: Bacteria > Myxococcota_A > Polyangia > Nannocystales > Nannocystaceae > Xiheibacterium. The sequence goes on along the minus strand of JBIJCC010000019.1, from coordinate 94,307 downwards.
GCTGCTGCAGTCGATGCAGGAGGGCCGCGTCACCGCCGGCGGCAAGACCCACCGGCTGCCGCCGCCGTTCCACGTCTTCGCGACGCAGAACCCGATCGAGCAGGAGGGCACCTATCCGCTCCCCGAGGCGCAGCTCGATCGCTTCATGCTGCAGATCATCGTCGGCTATCCGGACATCGAGGCCGAGCGTCGCATCGTCGCGTTCGATCCGTCCGAAGGCCAGCCGCTGACGCCGGTGCTCACGCCGCAGCAGCTCATCGCCCACCAAGAGCTGGTGCGGCGCATCCCCGTGCCGGGCTCGGTGGTCGATCACGTGGTCGGCCTGCTGCGAGCCTCGCGGCCCGAGGATCCCGCCGCGCCCAAGGCGGTGCGCGAGTTGGTGCGCTGGGGCGCGGGGCCCCGCGCCGGTCAGCAGCTGCTCGCGGCGTGTCAGGCCCGCGCCGCGCTCGACGGGCGCGCCGCCGCCAGCATCGCGGACGTCCGTGCGCTCGCCGGCCCCGTCCTCGAGCACCGCCTCGTGCGCAGCTTCGCCGCCGAGGCGCGGGGCGTGGGCGCCGACGAGATCATGCACGAGATCCTCGCCGTGATTCGGGCGTGACCGACGTGCCTGGCGTCGACGGCAGCTCGACGATGGGCGCGCTGGTCCCCGCGGACCTCGGCGAGCTGCTGCGGACGCGGGTGCTCCGCGTGCGACGACCGGTGTGGGGCCGCGGCCACGGCCGACATGCGTCGCGCCGCGTCGGCCTCGGCCTCGACTTCCGCGACCACCGCGGCTACGTGCCCGGCGACGATCCGCGGCAGCTCGACTGGCGCGCCGTCGCCCGTCGCGATCGCCTCGTGCTGCGCCAGACCGAGGCCGAGGACGAGCTCTCGGTCGTGCTCGTGCTCGACGCCGGCGCCAACATGGCCTACGGCGAGGGCGCGCAGGCCAAGCTCGCGGTCGCACGGGCGCTGGTGGCCGCGTTCGCGTGGACGGCGATCCGCCAGGGCGATCGGGTGGGTCTGGTCGTCAGCCACGGCGACGACATCGACGCTGCGCTGGCGCGCCCGGCCGCGGGCCGCGACCGGCTCGACGCGATCCATCGCCGGCTCGCGGGTCTCGAGCCGCGGGGCCGCGCGCCCATGCGTGGACTCCTTGCCCGCGTCGCGCCGCGGCTCCCCGCGCGAACCCTGGTGGTCTTCGTCTCCGACCTGCTCGACCTCGCGACGCAGGTCGACGACGCCGACCGGATCGAGGAAGAGCTGCTCGGCGGTCTCGCGCAGCTGCGCGCGCGTGGCCACGATCTCGTGGTGCTGCAGACGCTGCATGCCGACGAGCTCGAGTTCCCCTGGGACGGCGCGCGCCTGGTCCGCTTCGTCGATCCCCGAGGCTTGCGGGTGGACGTCGAGGGCGCCGCGTCGAGCCTGCGCGCGCGCTACCTCGAGCGTTTCGGCGCCCACCTGCGCGCGCTCGAGGTCGCGTGCGAGACCCATGGTCTGCTCCTCGCGCGCGTGCGCACCGACGCCTCGCTCGGCCAGACCTTCGCCAACCTCCTCGGGCGCCTCGCGGGCGATCCCACCGCCGTGGTGTCGCCATGACCCTGCTCGCGCCTGCATTGCTGCTCGGCCTACTCGGCCTCGCGATCCCGATCGCGGCGCACCTGCTCGGCCGCGAGCCACCGCGGACGATCCCCTTCGCCGCGCTGAGATTCCTGCTCCCGGACGATCCCACGGTCACGCGCCGACGTGCGCTGCAGAACCCGCTGCTGCTGGCGATCCGCCTGCTGTTGCTGGCCCTCGCGGTGCTCGTGCTCGCGCGGCCCGCCGCCCTCGACCCCAGCGGCGTCGCGATCGTGGCCGAACCCCACGACGCCGTGCTGCTCGTCGACGGCTCCGCCGGCATGACGCTGCGCGTCGGCGACCAGACGCTGATGCAGCGGGCGGCCGAACGCGCCGAGCAGGTCCTCGGCGCGTTGCCGCCGGACACCCGCGTCGGCCTGCTCACCTCCGACCCCGACGGGCCCACCCTCGAGCCGACCGCCGATCTCGATCGCGTGCGCGACACGCTGCAGGAGTGGATCGCCGCCGGTGCGCCGCGGCCCGGCGCATGGACGATGGCCGAGGCGATGCCGCGGGCCGCGGTGCTGCTCGGCGACGCCCAGGCCGATCGCAAGCGGGTCGTGTACGCCGTCTCGGATCCGACCGCCGGCGGACTCGCGGGCCTGACCTCGAGCACCGACGCCGGCGTCCTGATCGTACCGCTGTCGGTCGTGCCCGACGACGCGACGCCGCCCGCCCATGTCGGCATCGCGGAGGTCACCTGGACCGCCGCCCCGGAGATCGATCCCCGGGCGGTGCGGATCGCGGCGCGGATCCACCGCGACGGCGGCGGCGACGACGTACTGACCGTCCCGATCGCCCTGGCGATCGGCGGTCAGGAGGTGACGCGCGCGACCGTCGATCTCGCGGCCGACACGACCGAGCCCATCGAGTTCACCCACGTCCTGCTCGGCGAGGAGACCTTCGTCGCCGCGACGCTCACGCTCGACATCCCCGACGACCCGTTGCCGATCGACGACACCCGCCACGCGTGGCTGTCCGCCGACGACGCCATCGAGGTGACGATCGTCAACGGCGACCCGAGCGAGCTGCGGGCCCACGACGAGGTGTTCTTCCTCGCCACCGCGGTGGGCGTCGCCGATCGTCAGCAGCGCCTGCGCGTGGTCAGCCTCGCGCCCGATCAGCTCGAGAGTCGGATCCGCGAGCGCGGCGATCGGGCCCTGGCGAGCACCGACGTGCTCGTGCTCGCCAACACGCGCGCGCCGACCGAGGACGTCGCCCCCGCGATCCTCGCCGCCGTGCAACGCGGCATGGGCCTGTGGATCACGATGGGCGATCGCGTCGACACCGACGCGTACAACGCCCGACTCGGACCGGTCCTCCCGCTGTTGCTCCGCGAGACCGTGCACGTCGGCACCGCGCCCGGCCTCGCCCAGGCGCGCATCGAGGGCTTCGCCCCGCCGGATCTCTCGCACCCGGTGTTTCGCGGCTGGGGCGGCGAACTCGGCCTGGCCGGCGCCCAGGTCCGCAAGATCGTGCTGTGCGAGCCCGATCCCGCCCGGCACGCGACGATCGCCCTGTCGTACACCAGCGGCGCGCCGGCCCTCGTCACGCGCGCGGCGGGCTCGGGTCGCGTCGCCCTGCTGACCACGACGGTCGATCGCGACTGGGCCGATCTGCCGCTGCGCCCCGGGTTCGTCCCGCTGGCGACCGCGGTCCTCGACTACCTCGGGGACAGCGGCGCCAACGCCCGCTCCGCGTCGGTGTTCGTCGGCGAGCCCCGGATCCTCCGCAGCGGCGCCGGCCTGACGATCACCACGCCGGACGGCCGCGAGCTCGCGGCGGCGGTGGACGACGCCGGTGTCGCAACCTTCGCCGAGACCTTCAGCCCCGGCCACTACCGCGGCGACGGCGAGACGCCGGTGTCGTTCGTGGTCGCGGTCGATCCGCGCGAGAGCGACACGCACTGGCAGAGCGTCGCCGCCTCGGAGAACACCGACGGGACGCGCGCCGCGATCGCCCTGCCCCGCTGGCGACTGCTCGTCGTGGTGATCGCCGTGCTACTCGCGGCGGAGTCGCTGCTGCGCCTGGGCTTCGGCGCCCGGCGCCGCCGTTCCGGGCCCTGAAACGACGAAACCGGCGCGGGGCCGGTTTCGGGGCGTCCCGTGCGGGACGTGGGTGGGTGCGGCGATCAGCCGGTCGAGGTGTCGGGATCCGGCGCGCCGGTCGACGACGTGTCCGCCCCGCCCGAGGTGTCCGCCGGGCCCGCGGTCGACTCCGCGTCGGCCGACGCGCCCGAGCTCGTCAACTCGGCGGCATCGACACACGTGTTCGACAGGCAGGTGAGGCCGTTGTCACAGCCGCCACCGGGGGTGCACGGGCAGGCCTCGGTGCCGGTCGGGCACTGCGGCCCAGGGTCGACGCAGAAGTCCGAGAGACAGTTCAGCCCCGGATCACACGACCCGCCCGGCGTGCAGTGACACTTCTCGGTGCCGGCCGGGCACGCGTCGCTGATGCAGATGTTGAGGTTGGTGTTGCAGAAGAAGCCGGGGTTGCACGAGCCACCGCTCGTGCAAGCGCAGCCCTCGCTGCCGACACCGCCACCACCACAGGTCAGGCCATCGTCGCCCGACGTGCTGATCGAGTCGTCATAGCGTTCACCATCAGCGGTGATGAAGCAGCCCGCGAGGCCGAAGATGGACGGCGCGACCAAGCCGAGGACGAACACCAGACGAGATGCACGCATGATGGGATCAGCCTAGAGCGTGAACGCCCGGTCTACAAGCCAGTTGTGATCGATTTTGCCGCTGCGGCCGCACTGCTGTTGATCTGCAGCACGTCCGCGGTTGGCACCGCCGCCGACCCGCACGCGCTCGGCCCCGGCGCCACGTCACCACGATGCAGCCCCGGCGCCGTGTCACGGCGACGCCGATGCAACGCGTCGACCGACCGTGCGCAGCGGCCCGTGTGCGGCCGTCGCAGACGCCGTGCCCTCACGACGTCGACGTCGTGGGTTGCGGCGCGCGGGGACGCTCCAGCACCACGATCTCGAAGGCAGGGGCGTCGGCGGACGCCGCCGGCGCCACGCGCTCGATCGCGACCTCGGTCCAGGCCGCAGGGTCGAGCGTCGGGAAGAACGCGTCGCCGTCCGGTGCGGCGCGGACGCGGGTCAGGTAGATGCGGTCGGCCCGAGGTAGGGCTTCGCGGTACAGTTCTCCGCCACCGATGACGAAGAGCTCGCGCTCGTCCGCGGCGGCGGCGAGGTCGATCGCGGCCTGCAGCGACGCCACGACCGTGGCGCCGGGAACGACCAGCGTCGGATCGCGCGAGACGACGACGTTCGTGCGGCCCGGCAGCGGGCGCCCGATCGAGTGCCACGTCCGCCGTCCCATCACCACGTGATGGCCGAGGGTCCGGGCCCGGAATCGCTTGAGATCCGTAGGCAGGTGCCACGGCAGCGCCCCGGCGCGGCCGATGACCCCGTTGTCGGCGACGGCGACGATGAGCGCGATCTCCATGGGCGCGGCCGACTCCATGGTCGCCCTAGACCGCCACCGGCGCTCGAATCGCCGGGTGCGGGTCGTAGCCCTCGAGCGCGATGTCCTCGAGGGTGTACTCGAACAGCGACGCGGGGCGGCGGCGCAACCGCAGCCGGGGCCGTGCGCGGGGTGCCCGCGTCAGCTGCTCGCGGACCTGGTCGAGGTGGTTCAGGTAAACGTGCGCGTCGCCGAACGTGTGGATGAACTCGCCCGGCTCGAGGTCGCACTGCTGCGCGACCATGCATGTCAGCAGCGCGTACGATGCGATGTTGAACGGCACGCCGAGGAAGAGATCGGCGCTGCGCTGATAGAGCTGGCACGATAGCCGGCCCTCGGCGACGTAGAACTGGAACAGGCAGTGGCACGGCGCGAGGGCCATCGCGCCGAGGTCGGCGACGTTCCACGCGCTGACGACCATGCGCCGCGAGTCGGGATCGCGGCGCAGCGTGGCGATGACGTCGGCCATCTGATCGTGCACCGCGCCGTCGGGCCCGGCCCACGAACGCCACTGCTTGCCGTAGACCGGACCGAGGTCGCCGCGCTCGTCCGCCCACTCGTCCCAGATGCTGACGTTGTGCTCGTGGAGGTAGCCGACGTTGGTCTCGCCGCGCAGGAACCACAGCAGCTCGACGATGATCGAGCGGGTGTGGACCTTCTTGGTCGTGACCAGGGGGAAGTCGTGGCGCAGGTCGAACCGCAGCTGCCGACCGAAGACGCTCAGCGTGCCGGTGCCGGTGCGATCGGTCTTGCGGGTGCCGTTGGCGAGCACGTCGCGCAGCAGGTCGAGGTACGCGTCCACGGCGGCACCCTAGCAGGTCGCGCCGCGGCGGTGCGCGCGGCCGCGGTCACCCACCTCGCAGCACGCGATCGGCGAGCGCGGCGTGCTCTGGGTACGGCGGACCGCTGGGCGCCTCGGGGATCGACGGACCCGGGAACCGCCGCTTGAACGCCGCCATGCGGCCGAGCGCGCCCTCGAGCTGCGCGTCGCGGCAGCGCTCGAGCCGAGTGAGCACCTCGGTGACGAAGTCGAAGTTCTTGCAGACGAGCAGCGCGTCGATGCCGGCGCCGAGCGCCGCGTCGACCATGTGCCGCGGCTCCCAGTGATCGGCGACGGCCTTCATCTCGAGATCGTCGGAGAACACCAGGCCGTCGAAGGCCAGGCGCTCGCGCAGCAACGCGATCACATCGGGGGAGAACGTCGCTGGCCGCACGCGGTCGACCGCCTCGAACACCACGTGCGCGGTCATGATGCTGGCGACGCCCGCGGCGATCGCCGCCTGGAACGGCGGGAGCTCGACCTCGAACAGCCGATCGAGGTCGTGGGGCAGCCGCGGCAGCGCGAGATGGCTGTCGAGACTGGTGTCGCCATGACCCGGGAAGTGCTTGGCGCAGCAGGCGACGTTCGCCGCCTGCATCGCCTCGATGAACACGCGGGCCTGCGCGGCGACGCGGGCGGGCGCCCGACCGAAGCTGCGATCACCGATGACGGGGTTGTCGGGGTTGCTGTCGACGTCGACGACCGGCGCGAAGTCGAGGCCGACACCGCACTCGGCGAGCTCGGTGGCCAGGGCGCGCGCGAGTCCGGCGGTCCACTCGGCCTCGCCGAGCTCGCCGAAGCGACGCATCGGCGGCCACTCGGTCCACGGCGCGCGCAGCCGCTGGACGCGGCCACCCTCCTGATCGATCGCGACGCACAGCGGCGTCTGCTCGGGGGCCCGCGCGCGCAGCTCGGCCACGCGCTTGCGGACCCCGGCGGGATCGTCGACGTTGCGCGCGAAGAGGATCACGCCGCCGATCCGTCCGGCCGCGACGAGCTCGGCCAGCGGCCGCGGGCACTGCGTGCCTTCGAAGCCCACGAAGAGCAACTGCCCCGGCTGCCACGTCGCGTCCATGCGGCGAAGGTACGTCGGGCGCACCGGATTTTCGGCGCCGGCCCCGATTTCCCGACGCGGCGGGGCGTACGGGCGCCCCGACGGTCGATCCACGGGGCCCGGGCCGCTGCCCGGCCAGGGCGTCCTGTGACCGCCCCCGGGCGGTTGACGTCGCTCGGCGGCGGCGGTTACCGTGCGGCGCCCGTAGATGACCAAATCCTCGAATCGGCGCTCCCGCACGCCACTGCGACACGCGGTCATCGGTGCGCTGGCGATCACGGTGGGCGCGACGGTGTCGCTCCACGACGGCCTCGCGCACGCGCAGCCCGGACTCGGTGGTCCCGGCGGCGGGCTCGGTGGCGGCGGCGGCGGTGGCTTCGGCCCCGGCGGCGGTGGCCTCGGCCCCGGCGGCGGTGGCCTCGGCCCCGGCGGCGGTGGCGGACCCGGCGGCCGCAAGGAAAAGAAGGACGGCCCCGCCGAGGCCGCGCCGAAGGACAAGGAAGCGCTGCGCCCGATCGAGCCGGTGCCGGCGCAGCCGCAGCGGTTCCGTCGCATCCAGCTGTTCGATCTCGGCGGCTACATGCGCGTGCGCGGCGACTTCTTCCAGCGCCCGCACCTCGGCCTGGGCTCGTACAACCCGTACGCGCCGGAGAACCCCAACAAGTTCTTCGCGCCCCCGGCCCAGACGCCGGACATCCTCGACGACGCCACCAACGGCGGGCTGGCCACGAACTCCGCGGACTGCTTCACGCGCCTCACGGAAAATGGTGTGTCGGCGACCCGCGCGGGCACGCGATGTCAGCGGCGCAACGGCTTCGCCAGCGCCAACATGCGGCTGCGCCTCGAGCCGACGCTGCACATCACGGACACCGTGCGTGTGCACGCACAGATCGACGTGCTCGACAACGTCGTGCTCGGCAGCACGCCCGACTCGTACGCCTACGACAACCCGTACGCGCCGATCGATCTCTACTCGCGGACCCAGGTACCGCCGTCGGCGGGGATCAACTCGTTCCAGGACAGCATCCTGGCCAAGCGCGCGTGGGGCCACATCCGCTTCGGGTGGGGCCTCGACCTGAAGTTCGGGCGCATGCCGTGGCATTGGGGCATGGGCCTGGTCGCCAACCACGGCAACGGCGTGCCGCGCGGTGACCAGGCCGACATCATCCGCCAGGTCGATCAGGACTACGGCGACTCGGTCGACTCGATCCGCCTGGGCTTCGACTTCGGCAAGGATCGACGCAAGGCCCACACCGTCGCGATCTCGTGGGACTGGGCCTCGAGCGGCCCCACCGCATCGCAGCTGCTCGGCCCCGCGTGGGCCTCGGGCGGCCTGGTCGGCCAGGACTTCTCGGCCGAGAAATTCGACAACGTCTACCAGTGGAGCGTGTCGCTCGAGCGCCGCGACGACCCGGACATGCTCCGGCGCAAGATCTCGCTGGGCACCCCGGTGGTGAACTACGGGATCATCGGCTGGCTGCGGCAGCAGGACCTCGACAACGAGTACGGCTCGCCCGGCCTCGGCGACGGGCTGGGCACCAACCCGGCGTACTACGTCGACGCGCGCAAGCCGCAGCCCGGCGACGGGGGCAGCATCAACCTCGGCAACGGCGACTACGACGACTTCGGCCGCACCGGGCTCAACAACTACGCGAGCCTCCTCGTCCACCGCCGCGCGCTGCTGTTCACCCCGGACATCTGGCTGCGGGTCAACTGGCGCACGCTGCGGGTCGAGTTCGAGGCCTCCGGGTCGATCGGCCGCTACAGCATGCGCGACATCGACGAGGCGCTGGTCGAGACCGCGGAGTTCCGCGCGCTGACGGCCTCGGACCTCGACAGGAAGACCGTCGCCAACTTCGGCTACGCGCTGGAGTTCAAGTACGGCTTCCTGCGCGATCGCTTCCACATCGGCTTCGATCAGGGCTTCGCCACGGGTGATGGCTCGCCGCCGCTGGGCTACAACCCGCAGAGTCCGCTGCTGCAGGGCAACAACGGGTCGGTCGGCAACTTCCGCTTCAACCCGGCCTACAACATCGACCTGCTGCTGTTCCGCGAGATCCTCGGGACCGTGTCCAACGCGGCGTACTTCAAGCCCTGGGCCGCGTTCTACTTCTTCAACCACTTCTCGGCACGCGTCGACGTCCAGTACGCCCTCGCGATGCGCCAGCAGGGCACGCTCGGCAACCGCACCAGCTACGGCGTCGAGCTCGACGGCTCGGCGCGCTACCACGACGCGCGCGAGCCGATCTTCGTACAGCTCCAGTACGGCGTGATGTTCCCGCTCGGCGCCTTCAACCGGGTGCTGACGAACGGCGGCCGCGAGGACGCGCGGGCGGTGCAGACGTTGCAGGCGCAGGTGGGGATCAAGTTCTAGCGGGGCGAGGGCGGCGAGGCCGCCCATGCCCCGCGCCGTGCCCCCGCCCGTGCCCGTACCCGCCCGAATACCCTCGCCCCCGGCCCCCGCGCGAAACCCCTTCCCCTGCTCGCCGCCCCTGCTAGCGTGAGTTGCTTGGCCGACTCCGCCTCCGATCGCCGCGCCGAGGTGCGCTGGCCCGTCGACTTCGACGTCGACTACCGCATCGAGGGGACCTACCTCTTCGCATCGATCATCGACTTCTCCGCCCTCGGCATCTTCGTGTGCACCGACGCACCGCACCCGCAGGGCACGCGACTGCACCTGCGCTTCACGCCGCCGGCGGAGCTCGGCACCGCAGCCGGCAAGCCCTTCGAGCTCGAGGGCGAGGTCGTGTGGGTGAGCGACGAGCCCGGCCACGTCGGCATGGGCGTCCGCTTCCTCGAGGTCGACCTGCCGATGCACCAGCGCTTGCTCGAGCTCGTCCGGGCGATCGCGTACCTCGACGTCGAGACGGGGAACTGACGACCGCGCCGTCCGCCGTCAGGGGCGAGCGGGTTCTGCCACCCGACGCCGCGGAACAGTGCTCTCGAGGACGGTGCCGAGCCACAGGTTGGAATCGCGTGCAAGGGCGATTCGGCCGATGCCATGGGACGCGGGCTCCGATCCCGACGCCGATGATCGATGACGTGACGGTCAACGGCGTCGCCCTCCGTACCCACTCAAAGCCAACGACGATGTGTACACGGAGGGGGCATCCTGGCGGCGGCCGCGCAGCGTCGGCGTGGTTCGAGCGATACCTCCACGGCGGTGCGTATCGCGAGCAGCGCCCCCAGCCCGACCCGTGTGTCGCAGACGATCGAGGTCGCTGGTACGAACTCTTGATCCCGAGCGCGCATGAGCTCGCACGACTTCGCACGAGCCCGCAGACGATCGACGCCGCGACCGGCACCGGCAGCGGGCGGCGTGCTCACTCTACGACCGCGATCCGCGTGCGCCCGATCAACCGTGACAGCGCGCCGGCCCCTGACGACATCCCCGGCTCGGAGTAGCCGAGCAGTATGTAGTGCGCCGAGACCTCTATACGGCCCAGCGCCGGATCGACCCGGCGTTGCGGGCCGGTAGGCCGACGGCCAGCATCGCGACGGTGGGCTCGGCGTGCTCGGTGCAGTCGTCGAAGGCCGCGGCCATCGTCGCGACGGCGGTTGCGGCCCCGCGCGTCCCGTCGCGCTTGCCGAGGTGATCGTGGACCCACGAAGTCATCGCGACCGCGGCCGTGCACGCGTCGGTGTCGGTGCCGACGATGGCGCGGGCGCGGGCGACGATGTCGGGGTCGTCGGACTGGATGGTGGTCGTGGGGGCTCGGGGCAAGGAACGACCGCCGGCAGCGCGCGCCGGCGGGCCGTCGCCGCGCACCGCGTGCAAGGTGAGCTCGTAGCGGCCACCATCGCGGACGACGCTCTGGTACGCGTTGTCGCGGAACGCGGCGGCATCGTCGCCGTCGTCGCCGTCCACGGTCAGCGCGATCTTCAAGTGGTCGGCGCGCGCCGGGACGCCGCCGGTCACGTCGAGATACGAGCTGAGCTTGGTCGGCTCACACGCGGGGGCGGGCGCCGCCGCGGCGCCGACCTGGGCGACTAACATGCCGATCTCGATCGCGAAGAGCAGGGCACGTGCCATCCACGAGAGGAAGAAGATCCTTGACACGAGATGCAGGCTCGGCTAAACTTGCCCCATTAAGCGTGGAGCAATGGCGATCATTCTAATCACTGGATGTGATGTGCAGGACGGCGAAGATGGTGCCGTCTCGTCTGATCATCCGAACATCGTGGACCGCGGCGCAACGGGCCGCGTGGGAGACGAAGAAGAGGCCGAGGAAGTGAGCGCTCCGCCCACTGCTGCTTTTCCCGATGAAGCCGATCTTGTTGCGGAAGTCGATCCTCAACTTGCAGGCAACTGCAACAACCAGATCACGGATTGCTACTGGGCGAACTGTACCAATGTGAATAATGCCGGTTCCGGAGTCTACACGCGGAATTGTTTCTGCGACTCGGCTGAGCATTACAGCGTTCTCTCTGGCGGTTGCTTCAACAGTAACAATTCTACAACTCGAATGATCCGTTCTAATCCGTTCGAGAATGGCTCACAGACAGATCACCCTGAGAACAATGAGTGCGCAAACGATGTCTATGGCGCGAATCCGAACGGCTACGACGGTGTTGACGGAATCACCGGATGGAGTTGTGTTTACAATGCTGATAACAACACGACCACAACCGTGACGGCGCTCTGCTGCCTTGGATGGTAGGTACTCAGCCGATGGTGACTTCGTGCCTGCGGTCTATCAGCGCGGTGCTAGTCTTCGCGATGTCGTGCCGTGCCGAAGATCGCGACTCTACCTCAGGTGGGAACCTGCGACCGAACGAGTCTGCGTCGCGCGTCGAGCCTGACTCCACCTCCAATCCTCCGAGGCTATACATAAGCAGCTCTGGTTCGCTAGACGCACCTGAAGGCTGGCTGACGCGCGCTCAAGAGATCGTGAATCGTGATTTGCAGAAGCTTCAGGTCTGCACATCGGATTCTGATGCCGGCCCGTCGTTTCGCGGGCAGTTCTCAATGCGCGTTGGACCTGATGGTAGACCGAGCGATGTTCACACAGAACGTGTGTCAGACTTGACGGCGACATGCTGGCTGAATGTTGCGAAGAGCTGGGAGTTTCCACCAGTTGGTGTGGAGATATCCTCCGAGTTCAGTTTGCGCTTCTCTCGCGGGGGTAAGCGTCGTTAGCAGTTTTTGGTGAAATCGTCGGCTGCGGCGACTGGGGCGATGTATTTCTGCCCACGGATCGACCTTAGTTGTTGCGCCGTAGAGGCTGACACGGGCGTGGCTACTGATCCGCGAGCAACGGGCGCGGCGCAGAGTGCGATCAGGGCGGCCAGAAGGGGCGCGAGTAGTCACGCCGGGACTTCGAGGGACTGCGCTTTTTCCGATTCCGAGGTGGTTCGCATCAGCCGGCTGGGGCTTCGTAGAAGTGCAGGCCGGGGTTTGAGGCGCTGCGCCGAGCGTGCGAATGCCGAGGCATGAGTACGCCGAAGGGTTCCAAAGAACTCACGAAGAAGATCGAGCGGCTGATGGCGCACGACGAGTGCGGGGCGTCGCGGAAGTCGCTCGAGCGTCGACCTCCGCCGGAGGAGGTCGCACAGGTCGGCGCGCGATTGCTTGAGTTGGTCCGGGCTCGGCCGGGCGAGTCGAGTCTGGTGTTCGCAGCGTTCAGGGGCGTCGATAGGGGAAAGCGTCAACGGTGTTACGCGTCGCCTCTCCAGATACCTATTCACGGTGACCGAAAGCCAGAGCGCCGGGGCGCCGCATGCGCATGAACTCCAGCGGCAGCACGATCGCGCGCAGGCTGAAGCGCCTCGGGGTGTGGTGGCGGCGGCGGCGGCGGCGGCGGCGACGGAAGCGGCGGAGGCGACGGCGGAGACACCGACTGGTGATCCCGACACGTCCTGGAGCTGTCTCGGGGGACACCTCCACCCCGCGCACCCGACCTCGTCGTTCCTGACCTCGCGCGGCCGCGTGCGGCTTGTCCTAAGCGAAATCCCGTCTGCAGAGCGGACGTTCAACCCGTGCTCGATCGCGATGGCGGCGAGATGTGCGTCGGGCACGAGCTAGGGCCGGACGACGTTGGGCATCAGCGCGTCGAGCACCTGTGCGTGGTGAACGGTCGGCTCCGGCATCCACGCCGGTTCGCAGGCGAGCCACTCGCGGACCTGCGCCCACGCGGCCACGAGCGTCGGCGGTCGCTCGAACACTCGCGGGTTCAAAGTCAGCCGCTCTAACGCCAGCAGGACCGACCACGGCAACCCCGCCGGATTTGCGCGATTGAGGATCCCTCCGAGCCACGCGTGCGCAGAAGCGTGCTGCGGCATCGAGGCGACGCGCGGGTAGACCAGCAAGTTCGCGTCGACGACGATCATCGGAACCGATCGCCCTCGGCGGCCGCGAGGGCCGCGGCGACGTCCGAAACATCTCCGAGGAGACAGCGGCCGAGATCCACGGGCTCGAGCCGGTAGGCCTCGCGCTTGATCCGTGTCCGAGCGCTCCGCAGACCCAGGCGAAGCAGTTCGTTCACGATGTCGTTGGGCCGACCGCCGCGCTCGACGACGAGCCGAGCGATTGATTTCGCGACGTCGTCGTCGAGCGTGATGGTGGTCCGGACACCCATGAGGCTTTGATGTACCATCGCTGGTGCGGTGATGCAGAGCGCCCGGCGCCGGGCTTCGCGGGCATCCTCGCCATCGCCGGCTACAATCCCCCGACGATGCGACGAGTGCCCTGGCCCCTGTTGCTCCTGTTGGCGTGCAACCGCGTCGATGCGCCGTCCCCCGCCGTCGCGCCGCCGGGCGTCGACGGCACCGCCCTCGCCGAGTCCGAGGCCGCGCCCCTGCGCCGCGAGCTGTTCGCGACGATGCTCGGCCGTCCGTTCGGGACCATCGCGATCGTGCGCGAGCCGCTTCCCGGCGGCGCCGAGCGGTGGACGACGACCACCACCATGACGCTCGCCCTCGATGATCCGGGCGAATCGGCGAAGACCACCGAGATCGTCGACGTCAGCGACTACGGCCCGGGCCACGTGTTCCTGTCGTCCCACGAGACCACCACCGAGGACGGCGTGGTCGAGTCCCTGACGACCCGCGTCGACGGCCGAGACATGGTCATCGGCATCCGCGGCCCGTCGCACCACAGCGAGCGGCGCCTGCCGATCCCCGCGGACTTCACCAGCGACCTGGTGGTGTTCGAGCGGCTGCGCGCCGAGGTCGAGGCCGGCGCGGCGCTGCCCCACGGCGCCGCCTTCAGCGGCTTCGACGACGAGTCGCAGACCTTCGAGCGCAACACCTTGACGCTACTCGAGCGCGTGCGCTTCGAGCACGCGGGCAAGCCCGTCGACGCGTGGAAGGTCGAGAGCCGCGACGGGGAGGACGAGCGCACCATCGCGATCCTCGACGCCGACGGTCTCCCATTGCGGCTCGAGGTCGGCATCTTCGTCGCCCAGGTGGACGCGGCCGCGCCTGCCCCCGCCGGTGAGCCGTCCAAGCTCAGCTCGTACCTCGACGTGACGGGCCGCGTGCCCGCCCGCGCCGACCACCTGAAGGTCGAGGTGAGCATCGACGGCGACGATGCAGCGGACGCCGCCGTGTTCCGCGACAACGCCTACCAGAGCGTCACCCGCGACGGCGGCCGCTACGAGCTCACCCTGCACGCGGTGCGCGGCGACGGGCTGCCCGCGCGCACGCTGCCGATCGCCGACGTGCCGGCAGACGTCCAACCGTTCCTCGCCCCGAGCACCACCAGCCAGTCCGACGACCCCGACATCGTCGCCCGCGCCCGCGCCATCATCGGCACCGAGACCGACGCCCGGACCGCCGCGGTCGCGATCACGTCGTGGGTGCACGATCACCTCGGCAAGCGCGATGGCACCCGCGGGGCCGCGACCGCCGTCGAGACGTTGGCCGCGGGCTTCGGCGACTGCACCGAGCACGCCGCGCTCACCGTCGCGATGCTGCGGGCCGTCGGCCTGCCGGCCCGCAACGCCGGTGGACTCGTGCTCGTCCCGGGGCTCTTCACCAGCGACGCCGGCTACCACGCCTGGGTCGAGGTCTGGATCGGCGACTGGGTCGCGCTCGATCCGGCGCTGGGCCGCACGGAGGTCTCGGCGCACTACATGCTGCTCGGGTACACCGAGCCGGGCATGTCGTCGGGCGCCGGCGCGCTGTCGCGGATGATCGGGCGCACGCGGATCGCCGTCGTCGAGTGAGGATCCGTCCGCCGTTCGAGCCGGTCGCGGCGTCGATCGCCCGCGAGCCCGCGATCAGCAGTTCGTGCCGGTCGCGACGTCGATCGTCTGCGGCACGCCGGTCGGATTCGGTGCGCTGCTCGGGATCCGCACCGCCGTGCAACCATCGCTCGAACCACCGCCACCCTGCGCGGCCGCGGCCGCGGCGAGGTTGCCGAGGTACTGCCCAGCCTCGGTGAACACGTCGCCGTTGGCCTCGAGGATGTAGCGCCCCGCGAACGCACCGATGTTCTCGGCGGGGATGCCGAACAGCCACGCGACGTACGCGGCCTCGATGTAGGGCAGCTCGCGACCGTTGTAGAAGATCGCGGTGGTGCCCGCCGACGCATCCGCGGCCACGGGTCCGAAGTCGAAGCCCGGCGCGAACACGGTCGCCTGGGCGCCCCAGGGGCCGCCGAGGCCAGAGCGGGCGTCGTACCAGTAGGCGCCGGCGGGCACGTCGGCATAGAGCGCAGCCTCGATCTGCGCGTGGGTCTCTTCGTCGAGCGCGACGCCGTTGATCGTGACCTCGTCGGCGTCGGGATCGGAGCCGGCGTCCATGTCGACGCTGGCCGCGGTGCCACCCTGCGGCTCGGCACCGTCTCGGAGATCACATGCGGGAACGAGCAGGACGAGGGCGGCAGCGACGGCGCGGAGGTTCATGCGATGCAGGAAGAGCAAGCCGCGTGCCGCAGGGCGAGGTCAGGATCGACGCGGCGGTCGGGCGCGCGGGGTGGAGGTGTCCCCGGGGACACCTCCCGGCCAACCACGCGATCACCAGTCGGTGTCGCCGCCGTCGCCTCCGTCGCCGCCGTCTCCTCCGTCGCCACCGTCGCCCTCGTCACCACCGCCGCCCTCGTCACCACCGCCGCCACACACCCCGGGGCAATCGGCCGCCGTCCCGCACTGGCCGTAGTTGCACGCGCTGTAGTTGACGATTCCATCGCTGCATTCGCAGTGGACGATGGGGCAGTCACCGGGCGACTGGCACATCTGCCCGCCACCGTCGCCACCACCTCCGTCGCCGCCGTCATCGCCACCGCCGCCGCCGTTGTCGTCGCCACCGCCGTCGTCGTCGCCACCGCCGTCGCCGTTGTCGTCGCCGCCGTCGCCGTCGTCGTCGTCGTCGTCGTCGTCGTCGTCGCCGCCGTCGTCGCCGTTGTCGTCGCCGTTGTCATCGCCGCTGTCGTCGTCCTTCTCGCAGGCGACGGCGAGGGCGGCGGTGGTCAAGCACGCGTGCAGGAGCAGGGTGGTGAGCTTCATCGACCCCGACACGCCAGCCGAGTCGGCAGGTCGCGTGGATTCTTCGCGGAGCCACGAAAAAACCCGTGCGCCGGCGCACGGGCCGCGGCCCTCACGGCCGGAAGCGGACGGAGTTCTAGGAATCGGGCCGAGACCATGAACTCGTGCGGGGGCTCGCCGCAGCAGCCGAGCCCTCGGCGTAGGACGAGCGTCAAGGGTATTTCGCGTTGTTGACGCGGTTTGCCGTGAACGTCCAGCTCACCGAACCGCGGTAGAACTTCGCCCTCGCCCCCGCGCCCGAGTATGCCGTCGTCCCGAGCTGGCCCCACACCGCGACAGCGTCCTCATAGTCCGCAACGCTCATGCCTTCGACTTCGAAGATGAGGTCGAGTTCCTCCGCGACACCGGTTTCAGAGACACGACGACCATGCGTTCTCGGCCTCGAGGCACGGATCGTCGACCGCGTTAGTTTGATGCACCCCGAACTCTTCGCAGGACAGGTCGTTCGCGCACTCCACCTTATCGGCGTACTTGAACCGGCACTCGCCGTCCCACGCCTGGTCGGCGACGCACTCGGTCATGCATTGCTCCTGCGTCAGCGCGCCGTCGGACGGCTGAGGTGGCCAAGGGTTGCACGGGCCGAGGAACTGCTCGCAGGACTCAGAGCAGAGCGCCTCGCGATCGGGCTCCTCCTCGAGCGTGTTCCGATCGGAACACGCGCCTGCCATGACCAGCCCGAAGACGAGGCCGACGGTGGCCTTGGCTAGTCGTCGCACGTCTCCAACTCCTCCTCCTCCTGGTGCCCGGACGGGCCAGAGTCACGCTGCCGTCGAGGCGGGGAGGAGGCAATGGCACAGGCGAGTAGGGCTCGCAGAGTACCGCCGCGCTGCGTCCTTCCGGGCTTGTGATCCGATTGCCGACGTGGCGTCGCGGACGCCGCCCCTCTCTCGGCGGCGTCACCTCGACGGGACCGACGCGGTGGCTGTGGCGAGCGAGCCCAGGACCGAGATTCCGGCCCCGACGGCCCTCACGGCCGGAAGCGGACGTGGAAGTGGTTCGCGTGGCCCTTCCAGTGGCGGATGATCCCGTGCGACCGCCCGCGACCGCGCGGATACTGGAACAGCTCGTCGAGGGTGTCCTCGTCGACGCCCTTGCTCTCGGCGTACTCGTACAGGAGCTTCTGGATGCGGTGATCCATGAAGATGTACGTGACCTCGTCGGTGTCGATGAACGCCTTCACGAGGGCCCACGTGCGCGGCACGTCGAGGTTCTTCGCGTTGGCGTGGCGGAACTTGGTCTCGTGCGCGTCCTTGCCGGTGAGCACGTAGCCGACGTCGACGTCGCGACCGTGCTGGTGCGACAGGTGCGGCGGGAACTTGCCGCCGCCGCGCTTGCTGATGTCGCCGACGTGGACCTTGGGACCGCTGGGGCTGCGGCGGCGGTACTCGGAGGCCGCCTGCTGGATCGCGGTGATGGTCTTGCTGGTGCCCCAGGCGCCCGCCTCCCACTTGACCACGTAGTTCTTGCCCGGCGCCAGCTGGATGCCGCTCTTCAGCACGCCGGTGTCGACGTCGCGCGCGCCGAAGCCGGCGACGATGCGACCATCGACCCACACCACGAGGCTCTGCCCCTCGCGCAGCGCGTTGGCATCCTCGAGCTTGCCCCGCTGGAAGCGCTCGAGCTCCTTCGGGCTGAGGCCGTAGCGCAGGGCGATGCTGCCCAGCGTCTCGCCCTTGACCACGGTGTGCGCCGATCGGGTGCGCTCGCGCGGCGCGATCTCGGGGCAGACCCGGACCTTCTTCCCGACGCTCAGCATGTCGGGGTTGCTGCGGATGCTGGGGTTGAGCCGCAGCAGGTCGGCCTTGCGCACGCCGTAGCGGCCCGCGATCTGCCCGAGGTGCTCGCCGGGGACGACCTCGTGGAGGAACAGCGGGGTCTCCATCCCGCACTCCTTGGCCTTGACGATCTTCGGCGCCTTGCCGGGCTTGGTCTTGCCGCCCAGCTCGAGCTTCTCCGGTACCACGCAGATCGACAGGCGCTGCCCGAGCTTCAGCTTGTTCGGGTCGGCGGCGAGCGCCGCGTTGCGGTTGCGGATGTCGCGTTCGCTGACGTCGTACTCGAGGGCGATCTGCGCCAGCGTGTCGCCGCTGCTGACGATGTGCTTGACGATCCGACCACCCGCGCCGCACTTCACGATCGGCCCGGTGTCGTCGGCCTTCGTCTTGCCGTCGTCGTCGGCGTCGTCGCGGGGTTTCTTCTTCTTCGTCGCCGCCGCAGCGTCCGCGTCCGCGTCCGCGTCGATGTCCGCGTCGTCGACGTCGTCGCACACCGTCAGGACCTGGCCGAGCTTGAGCTTGTCCTTGTCGGCATGCAGGGCGCGGTTGAGCTCGACGAGTCGGCGCTGCGCGAGGCCGTGCTTGGCCGCAATGCCGCTGGTCGTGTCGCCGGAGACGACGGTGTACTCGCAGGACGCCTTCGGCTTCGCCACGGCGTCGGGCGCGAACCACAACGCCGCGAGGCCCGCCAACCAACCGAGGTGCGCAGCTCGCATGTGCGCCATGGCTTCGCACACGATCCCCGGGCCGTGCAAGGGCGGAGGATAGTGCAACCTCCCGCGCGCGATCCGGCGGGCAATCCCGGCCCCGCGGCCGCGACTCAGCGCTGCGAGAGCGCGAGCAGCAGCCGCCGCTTCACCACGAAGCCCGCGTCGACGTCGTTGAACAACGCGACCTGCAGGGCGATCGGGTGGATCAGCGCGGGCACATCGGTGATGTCGAGCGTCGCGAACTCGCGGCCGTGACGCTCACACACGGCGGCGAGCAGCGCGGCCGGGAACGCGGTGAACTCGGCGAGCAGCTCGACGAGCCACTCGGCGGTCGCCGAGACGGTCGGGATCGGGATGGGGCGGACGGGAGACAACGTCGAGCAGGCCCTCGGGCGTGCTCTTCGTCCGGAATCGAACGGGCTTGAGGTCACGGCCCGGACGCGCGGGCACAGCCCGCCTATTCCCACATGATGCGCGACGTGAACGCGATGGCCGCCAGCTGGGAGTTCAGCGAGGCGTGGCGATCGTCCGGACGCACCGCGAGCCCACGGACGACGATCGCCCGCAGCCAGCCCGGAACGCGCGCGCGCGCCGGGGGCGGCCGGATGTTGCCCGCGAGCACGTTGTCCGCGACCTCGCGCGCCGTGGTCCCGGCGAACGGCCGCTCGCCGTACAGGCCCTCGTACAGCGCGACGCTGAACGCGAACTGATCGGTGCGCGCATCAGCCCCGGCGCCCGTGAACAGCTCCGGGGCCATGTACGCCGGCGTCCCGACGAACAGCCCCGTCGTCGTCACGCCCGGCGCATTGGTGATGGAGCGGCCCTCGCCGGCGGCGCCATCGACCATCGACACCGACGACGACAACGACGACGACGACAGCGACGACGACGACAGCGACGATGACGTGGTCGTCACGTCGAGTCGCTCGACGATCTCCCCGCGGGCGAGGGAGTCGGCCGGGTTCGAGGTGCTGGTGGTGGTGAGATCGCGACGCGAGCGCGCGAGATCCCACGCGCCCGACAGCCCCGGATCGAACACCCCCGACGCCGCGGCGTCCCAGGCCGGACCCTCACCCAACGTCGTCAGCGACTCGCCGCTCGGCTCCGCGGGCCCGACCGACGTCGACAGCAGATCGTCGGCGCCGGGCCGCAGCGGCACCGCAGCGACCGAGCCGAAGTGCGCGAGGCCGAAGTCCACGACCCGCGGTCGATGATCGGCCCCGACCAACACGTTCGCCGGCTTGAAGTCGCGGTGGATGAGCCCCACGCCGTGGGCGGCCGCGAGGCCCCGACCGGCGTGGAAGAACATGTTGAGCACCTCGCGGTAGGGCCGAGCGGTCGCGGCGATCCACCGCGCCAGGGACAGGCCGTCGACGAGCTCCATCGCCACGTAGGCGCTGCCGTCGTGCTCGCCCACGTCGAAGATCGCGACGACGTTGGGGTGCGCGAGCCGGGCGGCCGTCTGGGCCTCGCGCCGCAGCTGCTCGCTGGCGAGCACGAGGTGCTCGGGCTTCACGCGGTCGCGACGCAGCAGCTTGACCGCCACCTCGCGCTCGAGGACCGGATCCCACGCGGCATAGACGATGCCCATGCCCCCCACGCCGAGCGGACGACGGACTTCGAAGCGGCCGATCCGATGCGGCTCGTCGGGCGACTGGGACGCGCTCACGGGCGCCGTGATGGTACCACCCGTCGACGGGCCGGGCGAATTGGTCCACCGCGGCCGTACACTGCTCCCCGTGACCAAGCCGCCCCACGCGGTCGTCCTCGGGACCGCCGGCCACATCGACCACGGCAAGACCACGTTGGTCCGGGCCCTCACTGGGATCGATACCGATCGCCTCCCGGAGGAGAAGCGCCGCGGGATCACCATCGAGCTCGGCTTTGCACCGTGGCGCATCGACGGCGAGTTCGAGGCCAGCATCGTCGACGTCCCCGGTCACGAGGGGTTCGTGCGCACGATGGTCGCGGGCGCCGGGGGCATCGACGCCGTCATCCTCGTGGTCTCGGGCGAGGACGGGGTGATGCCGCAGACCCGCGAGCACATCAATGTCTGTCGTTTGCTCGGCGTCGGGGCCGGCGTGGTCGCGCTGACCAAGGTCGATCGCCTCGGCGGCGATCCGGACGCGGTCGAGCTCGCGGTCGACGACGTCCGCAGCGCCCTGGTGGGAACGCCGTTCGCCGAGGCGCCCATCGTCCCGTGCAGCGCGGTGACCGGCGAGGGGCTCGACGATCTGCGCGCCGCCGTCGTCGCGGCGATCCGCGAGCTGCCGCGGCGCGACGCCGCGGGCCCCGTGATCCTCCCCCTCGATCGCGTGTTCACGATCAAGGGCCACGGCACGGTCGTCACCGGCACCCTGCTCTCGGGGTCCGTCGATCTGCGCAACGACGAGGACTTCGTGCTCGTACCCCAGGGCGACCGCGAGCCCCGGCCCCTGCGCGCCCGTGCGGCGCAGGTCCGCACCGAGGGCCGCGAGCGCGTCCTCGCCGGCAATCGCCTGGCGCTCAACCTCGCCGGGATCGAGCGCGACGACGTCGAGCGCGGCGACGTCATCACGCGGGGACCCGCGGTGGCGCAGCAGTCGTTCGTGCACGCGCGACTGTTCCACCTGCCGGGCCACGGCGCGACCTGGCGCAGCGGCACCACGCTCGAGCTGTGCGCCGGCACGGCCCACTGCTCGGCAGTACTCGATCCGCTCTGGGTCGTCCCCGATCCCGCCGCGGAGCCCAGCGACGATCGCGAGGTCGCGGTCGCCCCCGGACGCGAGGCCCTGGTGCGCCTGCGCCTCTCCACGCCGCTGCCGATGTGGTCGGGCCAGCGCGTGGTCGTCCGTGCGTTCGCCGAGCCGGACGCCGATTGGTCGGGGCGCACCGTCGGCGGCGGTACGATCGTGGATCCACAGCCCTCCAGCGGTCGCGCCCAACGCCCGCGATGGATCGCGCTGGGACGGGCCCTCACCGGCGCCGACGGTCCGACGCGGGTAGGCGCCCTCATCGAGGACGCTGGGGTCGTCGGTATCGATGGCGACACGCTCGCGCGCCGGAGCGGTATGCGAGACGTCGCGCCCGAGGTGGCGCGCCGCACCGGCAAGGGCGGCGACGCGGTCCTGCTGTCGGGCCACACGCTCGTGCACGATCGATGGTTGCGGCCGCTGGTCGATCAGGTGATCGCGATCGTCGATCGGTTCCACGCCGCCAACCCGCTGCAGGCCGGCATCGGCCGCGCGGCGCTCGAGAGCGCGATGGGTGGGAAGATCGGGCGCGAGGTCGCCGCGACCGCAGTCGATCGCGCCATCGCCCGCGGCGCGCTGCGGGTCATCGACGACCAGGGCTCCGTCGCCCGCCCGGGCAAGGGCCTGCAGCGCGGCGGCGAGCTCCCCGGTCACATGAAGACCATCCTGGGGCTCTACGCCCAGCGCGGGATCACCCCGCCGACCCTGCGCGAGGTCGCCGACGACACATCGCTGACCGCACGCGAGGTGCTCGAGATGGTGACGTCGCTGCAGCGCATGGGCAAGCTGGTCCGGATCAACGCCGAGCTCTCGCTCGATCGCGACACGCACGACGATCTGGTCGGCAAGATCCGGGGCCACCTGCGCGCCGTCGGCACGATCGACGTGCAGGCGCTGAAGCAGCTCACCGGCCTGTCCCGCAAGTTCGCGGTGCCGCTGCTCGAGCACCTCGACGCGCTGCAGGTGACGCTGCGCCGCGGCGACACGCGGATCCCCGGGCCCAAGCTCGACGCGTGAGTCGAGCACCGCCGCGCGCCGGACGCCTGGGCGGTTCGCGGGCACCTGGGCGACTCGCCCAAATTCTGGCTCGGCGCGCGCGGCAATATTGCGCACGCGCCACCGCCGGCGTGGGCCGTGACCATCGCGCCCCCCGTGGCATACTCCCGCCGATGCCCGCGTTCCTGCGCCCCTTCGCCGTCCTCGTGCTGTGCGTCGCCGCGTGCGGGCCCGAGAACGACGACGACGCGGCGGATTCCAACGGGGACGACTCCGCGAGCGCCGAGGACGATGACGCAAGCACCGGGGACGCGACGGCGGGCGGGCAGGACTGCAGCGACGAGACCCGCGACGACGTGTACATGCTCGGCCTCGAACGCTCGGGCGAGCAACTCACCGTGCGCTTCGTCGACGCCGTGCCAGCCCCGCCGGCGCGGTTCGACAACACCTGGATCCTCGAAGTCGTCGACTTGACCGGCATTCCGGTGGCCGACGTCGCCCTCGAGGTCGAGCCGTACATGCCCGACCACATGCACGGGACGTCGATCGCGACCAAGGTCACCGTCATGGACGAGCCCGGCCAGTTCGAGCTCGACCCGGTGAACCTGTTCATGCCCGGTCTCTGGGAGGTCCGGCTGCGCTTCACGATGCCGGACACGACCAAGGACGAGGTCGTCTTCCGGTTCTGCGTCGATCCCTGAGCGGGGCCTTGCGCCCCCGTCGTGAGTGCGGTGAACTCGGCGCCCCCGACCCCGTTCGGGAGAAGGTACCGATGACCAGAACCATCCTGCTGTCCATGGGTCTCGCCGTGGCCTTGCCCGGTGTGATCCTCGCCCGCTCGGCATCGGCCGGCGACGAGCCCGCGGCGAAGACCCCTGCGGCGAAGACCGCCGCGGCCGCCCCCGCGGCCGAGCCCGCCGCCCCCGAGGTCACGGACAAGGCCGCGCTCGACGACGACATCCTCGCCGTCATCGCGCTGCCGCTCGCCGCCGACGACGCGCGCGACGCTGGCGTGGACGCCACCGAGGTCGAGGCGGCGATCGACGCCGTCGATTCCGCGGGCGGCTCGCCCGCCGACGCCAGCGAGGTCCTCACCGCCGAGGCCGACGCGACCCGCAAGCGCGGGCCGAAGAAGGGCTTCGGCGTCTGGGTCCGCATGCAGGTCGCCGACGGCAAGCACGGCAAGGAGCTCGCCGAGCTCATCAAGAAGAAGAAGGCCGAGTACAAGGAGATGACCGACGAGCAGAAGGCCGAGGTCGACGCCAAGCTCGCCAAGCTCAAGGACAAGTGGGTCGATCACCGCAAGAAGCTCCACGAGCGACGCAAGGAGCTGATCGCGACGGGCAAGAAGGCCGTCCGCCACGGTGAGGCCGAGCTCGCGGTGCTCGAGAAGAAGCTGGCCAAGACCGACAAGCGGCAGAAGCGGATCGAGGAGGCGATCGCCGCCGATCCGTCGCGCAAGGGCGCGCTCGAGAAGCTTCTGAAGAAGTCCGAGAAGCGCGAAGAGAAGCTCGAGGATCGCGAGGACAAGGTCGAGGACAAGGTCGACGAGGCCGAGGACAAGCTCGACGAGGCCGAGGATCGCAAGGAGAAGCGCGAAGAGAAGCGCGAGGAGATCAAGGAGAAGATCGAGGACGCGAAGGCTGGCCACGGCAAGAAGAAGCACGAAGGCAAGCACGGCGAAGGCAAGGGCGGGTGAACACCATGCGCAACACGATCCTCACCCCATCCTTCGTCCTGGCCCTCGCCCTGGCCCTGGGCCTGGGCGCCTGTGACGACTCCGCGAAGCAGGGCGATGCCAAGGGCAAGGCCGAGACCGCCAAGAACGACAAGGGCGACGCCAAGGCCAAGCGGGCGGTCCCCGACCGCAAGGCCGATGCGAAGGCCGATGCGAAGGCCGACGCCAAGGCCGACGCCAAGTCCGACGCCAAGGCCGACGCGCCGACGGACGCCGAGCCGGCGGGCGACGACGAGGTCGAGAAGATCGGGCAGCTCGCGGCGCTCGCCCGCCAGATCGCGGCGAAGCCCGAGGAGGCCGACGCCATCCTCGAGAAGGCCGGGATGGACCGCGCTGCCTTCGAGACCGCGATGGTCGCCGTGGCCAAGGACCAGTGGAAGACGGACCTCTACGTGACGGCCCTGACCCAGGCCGATGCAGCGGCTCCGCAGGCCGGCTGATCGCGGGCGCTGTCGCCGCCGGCCCGCGAGGCCGGCGGCGTGACCTCGCAGGGCATTGTGCTCTGCGAGGTGAGGGTGGATCCTCGACGTGCTCCGGTGGGATTTGCCCGCGTGTGCACGCGTGGATCCACGGTCACCGGACGCGAGCATTCCGGGGGGAATCCATCATGTCCATGCGCCGCGTTTCATTGTTCTTGGGTGCGATCGCCACCGTCTCTGCCTGCGGAGACGCTTCGACGCCGGCCGATGGCTCGGGCGAGGCCAGCAGCGGTGCGTCGAGCGCCGACGGCTCCACGGGCACGACCGGCGCGACGGCCGGCATGACCTCCGCGACCACGGCCGACGACGCGACCGCCAGCGCGGACGGCTCGTCATCGGGCGGGATGACCTCGAGCAACGACGAGGCGCCACCGCCGGTCGGCTTCGATCTCGGCGGCCTGCCCGACGTCCCCGAGGTCGCGTGCTCCGGCAACGGCAAGGGTGGCGGCGGCGGTGGCATCGGCGCCGCCGAGCTCTCGTACATCTGGATCGCGAACACGTACCAGCAGCCGAATCCGACGATCTCGAAGATCGACACGGTCACGATGCTCGAGGAGGGTCGCTACCAGGCCAAGCCCGCCGGCGGCGATCCGTCGCGGACGTCGGTCAACCTGGACGGCGACGTGGCGGTCGCCAATCGCAACGGCGGCGTCGCCAAGTTCTACGCACGGGAGTCGAGCTGCGAGGAGAGCAACGGCCAACCCGGCATCCAGACCTCGACCGGATCGAACGATGTGCTCCCCTGGGGCGAGGAGGAGTGCCTGGCGTGGTACCTGCCGCTGGCCTGCGGCTCCAACCGCCCCCTGGCGTGGACCCGCGGCGAGTTCAGCGAGCTGACGTGCGCCTGGGAGAACGAGAAGCTGTGGACCGTCTGCGACAGCGACGTCTTGCTCATCAACGGCGACACCGGTGAGGTCGAAGAGACGATCGTCGTGCCGGGCAACGCCTTCGTGTACGGCGGTGCCGCCGACGCGGACGGCAACTTCTGGGGCCTGAACACCGGCAACGCGGCCATCTTCCGCGTCGACTTCGAGACCCTCGAGCTGCTGAGCTGGCCGCTCGGCCCGAACTCCGGCTACGGCATCACCGTCGATCCCGAGGGCCGCCCGTGGACGTGCGGCGGCGGCGGGGCCTCGCGCTTCAACATCGACGACGCGACCTGGACGGTCGCCGGCAGCTCGGGCATCGGCGGCTGCATGACGGACGGCGTTTCGACGCTGTGGCACAGCACCGGCAGCGGCCTGCTCAACGGCTACGACATCGAGTCGCTCGAGATCGTCAACACGATCCAGCTGCCCGAGTACGTCCACGGCATCAGCGTCGACTTCCAGGGCAACGTCTGGGGCGTCGGGTTCACGACCAACAACGCCCACCGCGCCGATCCGATGACCGGGCAGGTCGACACCTACTCGGGCCTGACGAGCGCGTACACGTACAGCGACATGACCGGCCTCGCGCTCAACACCGCGGGCGGCGGCGGCGTACCGCCGAACTGATCGAGGCGAGCGACGGCCCCGCCGTCGCTCCCGAGGTCAGCGTTGCGTCCACGGGTCCGACAGCGCCGGATCCGTGAGCACGCCGTCGTCGCTGAGGCTGGCGAAGAAGGCCATGAAGTCGGCGACCATCGCGGCGTCGAGCTCGAAGCGGCGCATCCGGACGTCGGCGAGCGGTGTCGAGACCCTGCCCCCTCGCGCGTAGTGCTCGAGCACGCCCTCGAGCGTGTCGATGCTGCCGTCGTGCATGTACGGCGCCGTCTCGGTGATGTTCCGCAGGCTCGGCGACTTGAAGGCGCCCATGTCGGCGGGGTCGCCCGAGAAGCGCATCAGGCCCTCGTTGCCCTCGGGATACGCGCCGGCGCCGTCGAGGTTGTAGAGCGCGGTGTTGTGGAAGACCAGCGTTCGCTCGGGCAGGTCGGCGAAGTACGTCGAGTCGCTCCACGCGAAGTTGAAGTGGCAGTAGGTGCACTCGCCCGGGAAGTTGAAGAGGTCCCAGCCGCGCTTGACCGCGTCGCTGACGGCCGACTCGTCACCGTCGAAGAACCACCGATCGAACGGCGAGCGCCCGGCGATGATCGTCCGCTCGAACGATGCGATGGCCTTGGTGACGCTGTCCAAGGACATCGGGTCGGCCTCGTCGGGGAACGCCGCGGCGAAGAGCTCGTCGTACGTGGGGTCGTCGCCGATGCGCGCCAGCACGTCGGCCTCGTCGACCAGCCCGAGCTCGACCGGCTCGGTGCCGAACATCGGCCCCAGCGCCTGCTCTTCGAGGTCGAGCAGCGTCGGGTTCGCCCACGCCAGGCTCGACGCGTACGCGACGTTGACGAGGCTCATCGAACCGCGGGGGTGGAGCTCGCCAGTGACCCCCTCGGCCCGCGGCAGCCCGTCGGTGAACGCGAGCTCCTGGCGGTGGCACGTGGCGCACGCGAACGTGCCGTCGGCCGACAGCCGCGTGTCGTAGAAGAGGTGCCGGCCGAGCTCGACCTTGGCCGCGGACATCGGGTTGTCCGCGGGCACGTACGGCTCGGGGAAGCCCGGCGGCAGGTCCCACACCCACGGCTCGGGCGGTGGCGGATCGTCAGGCGCCCGGGTCGAGGAGGTGTCGGGCTCGGTGCCGGTCGAGCCGTCCTCGGGCGCGCCCGTGGTGTCGAGCGGCGCATCGGTCGAGCCGCCCGACGTCGAGCCCGCCGAGGTCGGGCCCGACTCGGCCGGGGGCACAGCGTCCGGATCGGCGCATGCGGGCACGAGCGCCGCGACCAGGGCCGCTCCCGCGAGGGCGTGCCGGGCCCCCGTGTGGACGCGAGCGTTCATGCGGGCAGGCACACCGCGTTGTTCTCGGGATCGATCAGACCGCAGTCCCCCGCGCTGCAACCGTCGCAGTACTGGCACGCGTCGATCGTGGCGTCGGCGCAGTCGGGGTCGGCCGCGCCGCAACCGCAATCACAGCCATCCGCGAGGCCATAGTAGTTCGGGTTGCAGATCCACTCGGCCGGCAGCTCCGGCGGCAGCGGATCCTCGGCGTCGATGGTGACCGGCACGAGCAGCACGTTGTTGTCGAACGTGGCCTCGTCCACGACCTGGTCGGGGTTGATCGCCAGCTCGAGCGTGTAGTCACCCGCCGGCACGTCGGTGATGTCGACCCACTGACAGTCGAGCCCCGCGTCGTAGATGTCGGCCCAGCCGACGCTGATGCCCATGTCCTGGCCGAAGCCGTACTGCGCGGGGCCGGCGTCCTCGGTGAACGGCGCGAGGTCGATCAACGCGAAGGCCGACTTGTGGCCGGCGCCGACCTCGACGCCGTCGGCGTCGAGGAGGCGATAGCGGGCGTAGTTGTCGAACAGCCACGCGCCCGAGCACGAGCTCTGCACGAACAGCTCCGGGTTGTCGTTGTGGTTGCCGACGAAGAAGTCGGCGTCGCCGAGGTTGGGCGTGATGGTCGAGAACCGCAGCAGCCGGCGCATGCCGAACCCGGCGAGGCAGCCGTCGACGTAGGCGCAGCTGTCCTCGGCGAAGTTGCGCATCTCGGTGCGCACGCTGGCCTGCGTGTCCTCGAGCACGACGGTCATGTCGATGTCCGCGATCCCGGCCTCGCCCGTGGTGCCCGTCGAGTCCGAACCCCCAGTCGATTCGTCGGCGGCCGTCGTACTGGACTCGGTCGTCTCCACGACCGCGGTGGTCGACCCGTCGCTCGACGACGACTCGGGCGACACCGAGGTCTCGGTGCCCGGCTCGGTCGGGCCGGTGAGCTCGGTCGGGTCGAAGGTCTCGCTCGACGGCGCGGTGGTCGAGTCACCGCCAGCGGACTCGGTCCCCCCGGTGGAGTTCGAGTTCGAGTCCGAGGGGCAACCGAGCAGGGGCACGAGCAGCGGGAGGATCGACGGGCGTACGCGTGTCATGGGGGGTGCCGTGTGCATGGCGCCTCGGGGGACGCCCTTCGCGCCGCGTGTGCCGTGGTTGCCCGCGCTTCGGGCGAGCGCTGCCGTCGATCGAACGACCAACCCCGTGACACCGCGCCGTCGCTCGCTTTTCTCCCCCTCCGCCGTGGGGTAGCCTCCGGCCCCTTCGTCGCGACGAAGCCCGGTGCCGCACATGGCCGACCAGCTCTCTGCCGATCTCGCCGCGCTGCGAATCCAGCGCGGTCCCGGGGGTCCCGCGTCGCCGTGGCCCAAGCGCCTGCTCTGGCTCGGGCTCCTCGGCGGGGCCGGGTGGGCCGCGTGGACCTTCGGCAAGCCGGCGCTCGAGTCGCGCGTGTTCAAGCCCGAGGTCGAGCTCACGCAGATCGTCGTCGTCTCCCCCGCGGAGTCGCAGGCCAAGGTCACGTCGTCCGGCTATGTCGTGCCGCAACGCGTGACCAAGGTCGGCGCGAAGACGGTCGGCCGCATCAAATCGATGAAGGTGATCGAGGGCCAAGAGGTCGAGGCCGGCCAGGTGCTCGCCGAGCTCGAGGGCGCCGATCTCCACGCGCAGCTCAACTCGGCCAAGGCGCGGGTGCTCACCGCCCGCGCGCAGGTCCAGACGGCCAAGGCCGAGCTCGCCGACGCGCTGCAGAAGGCCAAGCGCGAGCGCAAGCTGGCGTCGGCCGGCATCGGGACCGCAGCGGCCGCCGAGGACCTCGAGTTCCGGGTGTCGCCGGCGCAGAAGCAGGTCGCCGCCGCCGAGGCCGGGGTCCGGGCCGCGGAAGCCGAGGTCGAGAACTTCGAGGTGCAGATCGGCTACCTCACCGTCACCGCGCCGATGACGGGCACGGTGGTGGCCAAGCCGGCGCAGGAGGGCGAGCTGGTCGGCGTGATGGCGTCGTCGCTCGTCGAGCTCGCCGACTTCACGTCGCTGATGGTCGAGACCGACGTGCCCGAGGGCCGGCTGCACCTGCTGAAGATCGGCGACCCGGCCGAGATCGTGCTCGATGCGTTCCCGACCGAGCGCCACCGCGGTCGCGTCGCGGGCGTGAGCCCCCGGGTCAACCGCGCCAAGGCGACCGTCACGGTCAAGGTCGCGTTCATCGACCCGAGCAAGGGCGCGCTGCCCGACATGGCGGCGCGCGTCAGCTTCCTCGAGGCCGAGCTCGACGACGAGGCGCGCAAGGAGCCCGCCCGCGTCATCGTGCCGGCCAACGCGATCACCGAGCGCGACGGCAACAAGGTCGTGTTCGTGGTCGAGGACGGCGCGTTGCGCATGAGCGCGGTCGTGCTCGGTGACGAGTTCGGCAACGGCTTCGAGCTGGTGAGCGGCCCACCCGCGGGCGCACAGGTGGTGCGCGAGCCGAGCCGCGAGCTCCAAGACGGCCAGAAGGTCAAACAGAAGGGCGAAGCGACATGAGCGAAGAAGCAGCCGCCACCTCGGCGCACAAGTCCGAGAAGTCCGACAAGACCACCGCGAAGCGCTCGCCGATCATCGTGTGCAGGAAGATCGTCCGGTCGTTCTGGCGCGCGAAGGAGCGGCTCGACGTCCTCGACGAGCTCGACCTCGAGATCGCCGAGGGCTCGTTCGAGGCGCTCATGGGCCCGTCGGGCTCGGGCAAGACCACGCTGCTCAACCTCATCGCGGGCCTCGATCGCCCGACGTCGGGGACGCTCACCGTCGCCGGCACCGAGGTCAGCGCGATGGGCGACGCGGCGCTGGCCCGGTGGCGGTCGCAGACCATCGGCTTCGTGTTCCAGCACTTCAACCTGATCCCGGTGCTCACTGCGCTCGAGAACGTCGAGCTGCCGCTGCTGCTCACCTCGCTCGGCGCGTCCGAGCGCAAGAAGCGGGCGCAGATCGCCCTGCGCGTGGTCGGCCTCGAGGACCGCATGCACCACCGGCCGCAGCAGCTCTCGGGCGGTCAGGAGCAGCGCGTCGGCATCGCCCGCGCCATCGTGCACGACCCCAAGATCATCGTCGCCGACGAGCCCACCGGTGAGCTCGACCGCAAGAGCGCCGACGAGGTCCTGCACCTGCTCGAGCGGCTCAACAAGGAGTTCGACAAGACCATCTTGATGGTCACCCACGATCCCGCCGCGGCCGAGCGCGCCACGGTGCTGCGCAAGCTCGACAAGGGCAAGCTGCTATGACCCTCTCCGCCCTCTCGATCAAGAACATCGGGCACAACTGGCTGCGGACGATCCTCACCGTCGTCGGCACCGCGATCGCAATCCTGTCGTTCGTACTGATCCGGACCACGCTATCGGCGTGGGAGGCAGGGGTCGACAACGCCGCGCAGGACCGGCTGTCGACGATCCACCGCGTCACGTTCGTGATGCCGCTGCCCAAGCGGTACTTCGACGAGTTCAACGGTGCGCGCGGCCGCATCCCGGGCGTGAAGTCGTCGACCTTCATGAACTGGGTCGGCCACAAGCACCCCACGCGCGAGACCGAGTTCTTCGCGACCATGGCGGTCGACAGCGGCACGTACTTCGACGTCTACCCGGAGATGTCGGTGCCGCCGGACCAGCTCGGGAAGTGGAAGGAGAATCGGCAGGGGGCGATCATCGGCGAGGCCCTCGCCAACCAGTTCGGGTGGAAGGTCGGCGACGACGTCACCCTCACCGGCACGATCTATCCCGGCGACTGGAAGTACAAGATCGAGGGCGTCTACAAGGCGACCAAGAAGTCGGTCGACCGGGCGCAGTTCCTGACGCACTGGGACTACCTCAACGACTCGCTGCCCGAGGGCCGGCGCGACATGATCGGCTGGGTGGCCTCCACCGTCGACGACGCGTCGCGGGCCGCCGACATCTCGGCGGCCATCGACGCCAAGTTCGACGATCAGGACATCCAGACCCGGACGATGAGCGAGAAGGCGATGACGATGGAGTTCCTGGGCGGCGCCTCGGCGATCCTCTCGGCGCTCGACATCGTGTCGCTCGTCATCCTCGGCATCATGATGCTCATCCTCGGCAACACGATCGCGATGGGGGTGCGCGAACGAACCCACGAGTACGGCGTGCTGCTGGCGCTCGGGTTCCGGCCCAAGCACATCGCGACGTTCATCCTCGGCGAGGGCCTCTTCATCGGCCTGCTCGGCGGCGGCCTGGGCCTGCTCATCTCGTACCCGATCGTCGAACAGGGGCTCGGCCGCTGGCTCGAGGAGAACATGGGCGCGTACTTCCCCTACTTCTCGATCCCCACGTCGGTCTCCGCGCTGGCGCTCGGCATGGCGGTCGCGCTGGCCGGCCTGGCCGCGCTGGTGCCCGCCTACAGCGCCAGCAAGCTCGACGTCATCACCGCGTTGCGCCGCATCGGCTAGCCCAGGAACACGCCCATGGTCCCGATCCGCTACAACGTCCGCAATCTGATCGTGCGCCGCACGACGACGATGGCCGCCGCGCTGGGCGTGGGCCTGGTCGTGTTCGTCCTCGCCGCGTCGCTCATGCTGAACGAGGGCCTGGCGCGCACCCTCGATCTGTCGGGCTCGGACGACACGGCGATCGTCCTGCGCAAGGGGTCCGACTCCGAGATGCCGAGTTCGATCGAGGACAAGGCCATCTCGCTCATCAAGGTCGCCCCGGGCGTCAAGTCCTCGAGCGACGGCCAGCCGCTGGTGCTCGGCGAGGTCGTCGTGGTGTTGTTCCAGGACCTCGCCAACGGCAAGGGCAAGAGCAACGCGACCCTACGCGGCCTGCCGCTGGACCGGGTCCAGACGTTCCGCCCCGAGATGAAGATCATCGAGGGCCGCATGGCGGCGCCCGGCACCGACGAGGTGGTCGTGGGCGCGCGGGTCGTCGGACGCTTCAAGGGGTTCGAGATCGGCCAGAGCATCGAGCTCCGCAAGGCCCGCGCGGTGAAGGTCGTCGGCGTCTTCGAGGCCAACGGCTCCTCGTTCGAGTCCGAGATCTTCGGCGACATCGAGTACGTCCGCTCCGCGTTCGGCCGCGAGGCGGTGGTGTCGTCGGTGCGCGTCAAGCTCGAGTCGCCGGCGTTGTTCGACGGCTTCGAGGTCGCGGTCGAGCGCGACAAGCAGCTCGGCCTCGAGGTCCTCGCCGAGCCCGACTTCTACCGCAAGCAGTCGGAGAACACGTCCATCTTCATCATCGCGATGGGCACGCTCATCGCGGTGTTCTTCTCGATCGGCGCCATGATCGGGGCGATGATCACGATGTACGGCTCGGTCGCGCACCGCAAGCGCGAGATCGGCGTACTGCGGGCACTCGGCTTCTCGCGCAGCGCGATCATGTTCTCGTTCCTGCTCGAGTCGGTGTTGCTAGCGTTGCTCGGCGCCACCCTCGGCACCGTGGCGTCGCTCGGCATGGGCCTGGTGAAGTTCTCGATGCTCAACTTCACGACGTTCTCGGAGATCACCTTCCAGTTCACCGCGACGCCGGAGATCATCCTCCGCTCGATCATCTTCGGCGGGGTGATGGGCGTGCTCGGCGGGTTCTTGCCGGCCATCCGGGCGGCACGCACCGCCCCCATCGAGGCGATGAAGGGGTGAGCGCATGCGTCGACTCCTCCTGGGTGTCCTGATGACGACCGGCTGCCACCGCCATGGGCACGCGCCCGACGACACCGCGCCCCCGCTGGGCGGGCCGCCGCACGGCCACGACCACAGCCATCGCATGCACACGATGAACCACCGCTTCGAGGACGCGGAGCAGTGGGCCAAGCGGTTCGACGACCCGTCGCGCGACGCATGGCAGAAACCCGACGCGGTCATCACCGCGATGAACCTCGCGCCCGGCGACGTCGTCGCCGACGTCGGCGCCGGCACCGGCTACTTCGCGATGCGCCTGGCCAAGGCCGTGCCGCAGGGCAAGGTGCTCGCGTCGGACGTCGAGCCCGACATGGTCCGCTACCTCGAGGATCGGGCGAAGCGCGAGGGCGTCGCCAACGTCGTCGCCGTGCTCGGTCGCGCCGACGATCCCGCGCTGCCCCAGCCCGCCGACGTCGTGCTGCTCTGCGACGTCGCCCACCACGTCCCGGGGCGCATCGCGTTCTTCGAGCGCGTGCGCTCGCAGCTGCGCGACGGCGGCCGGATCGTGATCGTCGACTTCGAGCCCGACGCGCCGGATGACGCGCCGGGCCCGCCGCGCGAGCACCGGCTGTCCGCGGCCACGCTGGCCGCGGAGCTTGCCCAGGCCGGCTTCGAGTCGGTCTCCGAGGACCACGACCTGCTGCCGTTCCAGTACGTGCTGCAGGTGCGTGCCCGGTAGCGCTCGACGCGATCGACTACAGCCCGTCGAGCGGATCCTTGCCGTCGCCGACGACGATCGGCTTGCGCGTCGGCGGCGTCTCGCCGGTTGGCACCTTCACGGCGGGCGGCTTGGCCTTCGGGTCCTTCGGCTTCGCCTTCGTGGGCTTCGCGGTCGAGGACTTCGGTGCCGTGTCGAGTTCGCGGTCGATCGCCTCGACGCGGGCCGTGATCGCGTCGCGCTCCGCGTCGCTGACCGCCGCAGCGAGCTTGCGCTCGAGCTCGCTGCGCTCCTGCTCGAGGCGCTGCTGCTTGGCCGCGAGCGCGTCGAGGCGCCCCGCGACCGCCGCCATCTGCTGGTCGTAGCTGCTGCGATCGGCCGCGTTCGCCTGCGCGAGCCGCTCGGCCTCGCCGCTGTCGTGCCACGTCTTCACCGCCGCGAAGCCGAGCACCGCGACCAACACGGGGATCACCGCGTAGGGCCAGCGCGGCGTCGAGGCCCGCTCCGCGGCCCGCATCTGCTGCTCGAGACGCGCGGCTTCGGCCCGCAGGCGCTCCTGCTGGTCGAGCCTCGCCTGTGCGGCGATGCGATCGACGCGGCGCTGCTCTTCGAGCTCGAGCGCTCGGCGCTGCTCGAGCGCCCGCCGGGTCGCCTCGCGCTCGGCCGCGGCCGCGAGCGTCGCCGCCTCGGCCGCGCGGCGCTGAGCCGCCTCCTCCTCCGCTGCCCTTGCACGCGCCGCTTCGACGCGCGCCGCTTCGATCTGCGCCAGCCGGTTCGACTCGAGCTCGCGCAGTTCGGCGAGCGCGAGGAGGCCGGAGTTCTCGGTGGTCATGATGATGTTCACGCGCCACGTGTTGATTCGTTCCAAGCCCGAGCTGCGGGCCCGCTGCGGCGCGGCCGCCCACCGCCGCCGCGACGGCCGGATCATGACATCGATGCCGCGATCCGCCGCGCACGTGCCGGCCGCGGGCCTCCGTTCGCGCTCGCGCGGGGGGCACTTCCAAGGCGTGCCCGCCCGGACGTAGCATCACTGCATCCATGTCGAGCCCACGATGCCTTCGCACGCTGCCGTGTCACTTCGCCGCGTTCGCGTTCGCCTGCGCCGTCGTCTCCGGCTGCGGCGACGCGTCGAGCCCGGCCGCGGAGTCCACCGGCACCGGCGATCCTGCGTCGACCGGCGGCGGCAGCGAGTCGGGCTCGGGCGACTCGACCGGCGCGCCGGTCGACGATGACTGGCCGTACGCCCACGGCTACATCAAGCTCGCGTTCGAGGTCCCCGCGGGCGCGCCCGATCCGGCGGTCCTCGACAACACCGCGACCGTCGTCGTGGCGATGGAGTACGGCGAGTGCCTCGTGTCGTTCTACGAGGCGAACCCCGATCTGCAGCAATTCGGCGAGCAGGGCGGCCCGATCTTCGGCGACTCGATGATGGGCGGCGAGGGCTGGGAGGATCTCCTGTGCTCGCCCCTGTTCGGCACCCACGCCGAGTGCAGCATCGTCTGGATCACGCAGCGCTTCGACGTCGTGCAGAGCCTGACGATCACCTACGACACCATGGCCGAGCTCGGCACCAAGCCCCTGTTGTTCGGGCCCATCCCGACGGCCGCGACGGCCGCGTGCGCCGAGGGCCTGCGCCCGTCGATGACCATCCCCGACGCGATGTCGATCCGCGGCATCGACGACGCCGGCGTCGATCTCTGGACGGGCGCCATGTGGGCCCCGACCGAGCCGGCGAGCCGCGACGACGATCCGGTCGTCATCACGATCGAGCCGGTCGAGGGCTGACGCTCCGCATCGTGCGGCGACGCCCGGCCGCGACGAGCACGACGAACACCAGAACACCGCCGGCGCGACCGTCCCGCGCTCGGCAACCGCAGCCATCATCGGTGGGCGAGACCTCGTCGGGCCCCGTCCCGGTGCTGGTCTCGGAGGTGCTGCCCACCGCTCCCGAGCCCGTGGTCGCGGACGCATCCCCGACGACCACCGCCTGCGCGTCGCTCACCACGTTGCCCGCGTGGTCGATCGCCTCGGCCACGATCGTGTAGCTGCCCTGGGGCAGCGCCAGGGAGAACCGCGTCTCGGCGTCGACGATCACCCGCTCCCACTGCAGCTCGGGGACCGAGAGGCGCAGCCCCGGCGTGCCCGCATCGTCGGCGCGCTCGACCGTGACGACGGCGGGCTCGCCCTCGGACAGCGCGTTCGATTCGACCGCGAGGACGAGCTCGGGATCGCCGAGATCGACCCGCGCGGGGCCGAACAGCGCGAGCAGCTCCGCGTGACTGTTCTGCCCGCCCTCGGGGCACCACTGCGCGTGGGTCTCGCTGCACAGCACCGCGCTGGTCACATCGGTGACCGCGGTGCATGCGTCGGGGCCCCAGTCCGCGTCGACGGCCGCGCCCTGGGGATACATCAGCTGCGAGGCGTCCACGACGTGGTCGAGGCCCCAGGTGTGCCCCGCCTCGTGCATCGCCGTGTTCGCCATCGCCGTGGGCTCGGCGTCGAAGACCAGCGCGAGGTCCCACGCCCACGTGTCGCCGCAGTCCACGTTGCACGTGTATCCGGTCGCCGAACCATCGAGTCCGAGCTGCTCGGGACGTCCGCCGAACACGACGGTGGTACGCGGCAGGTGCGGCGGCAGCGGCTCGCCCCAGCGGACGTGGATGCCGAAGGGCGCCAACCCGACGGCGACCCGATCGGCGATGGACTGGGCCTGCGCCGCGTCGATCGCCACCCCGGGGTACGGTACGGGATCGGAGATGCACGACAGGCCTCCGAGATCGCCGCGGTTCCCCGGGCGGAGCGTGGCGCCGTCGAAGTCGAGGTACAGCGTCGTCGACGAGGCAGTGCGCACGGGGGCAGGCGCGTCGATGACCCCGCGCGGCTCCGCGAACGCGTCGGCGCGCCGCGGCGCGATGTGGGCGCGCGCCGTCGCGGCGATGGTCGGCCGCACGCGACCGATCCACGCGTTGCCGCGGCCGAAGGGCTCGACGCTGCTCCCGACCAGGAGGAGCTCGTCTGCGTCGTCGTCCTCGTCGACCATCGCTGCGAATCCCTGATCCACGTGGTGCATCGCGCCGTCGTAGGACCACGCCCATCCCAGCTCGCCGTCCCCGCCGAACTGCTGCATCCACATGTCGCGGTCGGTCCAGGAGGGTGCGGCCAACCGGATGGTGCCGCGCTCACCGATGGCCACGGGCGTGCCATCGACGACGACCAGATCGCGGAACGCGTCGATGGTACCGAGGTCACCGGCGTTGCGGACCCACAGCACGTCGCCGTCGGGGGCGAGCGCAGCGACCCAGCCGTCGTCATCGATGCGCAGGGCACCATCGAGCTCGACGAGACCCGCCGAGCGTGCGCCCGCCGCGAAGATCGTTCCGTCGGTGCCCACGGCGACCGCGCTCGCCCAGTCGCCGCTGGGGTAGCGCTCGTCGTCCGCGAGGCCGAAGCTCCAGGCCTCGGCGCCGGCCGCATCGACCACGCCCACCCAGGCGCCCGAGGACTGCCGGCCCGCGACTGCGATCCGCCCATCGGCGGTCGATGCAAGGTCGACGGGGCGTCGCCCCGCGGGCAGATCGATCCACCAGACCAAGTTGGCGGCGTCGAGCTCAATCTCGCCAAGCCAACCCGTGGCGGGGCCGCCCAGGGGCATGTGCGCGCCGCCGACGATGACACGGCCGTCGTCGAGCGCGACGAGGGTGTCGATCGTCGCGTCGCCGTCGATCATCACCAACTCGTCGGTCGCGGCGCGGAATCCATCCAGCTCGTAGCGCCAGAGCATCGGTCGCATGTCGCCGGCGAGGTCGACCACGGCGCCCACGACCCAGATGTCATCGCCGCGGGTCATCACGGCGTTCGCGGCCCCCTGCCCCGGACTCGACCACGGGGTGTCGGTCCACGCGGGGGCACCGTCGAGGTCGAACCCCGCCACGAGGGGCTGGGTGTCGACGAACTCGTCCCGCCCGAGGCCACCCACCGCGACGTAGCCCGCGGGCGTCGCAGCCACCGCCGTGAACGCCTCTCCACCGCGGCTGCCCAGATCGACGGACGCCGACCAGATCGGGCGGGTCTCGTCCGAGCAGCCCGCGCTGCAGCCATCGCGATCCACCGCGTTGCCGTCGTCGCACGCCTCGCGGAGGTCGACCACGCCGTCGCCGCAGCGCGGCGGCTCGCACCGCGTCGTGCAGTCGATGCCGACCTCGTTGCCGATGCCGAGGTCGCACAGCTCGCCCGCGTCGCGCACCGCGTCGCCGCACTCCCCCGCGGCCGCCACCGCGGGGCGCCCGACCGCGAGCAACGCGGCGAGGCCCCAGGCCGGGGAGCTCGAGCAGCGGCGACCCATGGCATCGAGTATTCCACGGCGCGGCGCGGCCCCACGGCGAACCGTCCCAAAGTCCTCCGGCCGCTCAGCCGGGGCGGCCCGTCGTCACGGTCGCGCCGGTCGACGGATGACGATCCGCGTCGGCGTCGCCCGTCCGAAGTAGATCGACAGCGCAGCGACGCCGCGGACGCGCCGGGCGATCCCCGTGAGCTCCGCGACCATGCGGCGCAGCAGCCCCACGTCGCCGTGCTCGCCGTCGGTGCAGTAGTCCTCATGCAGCGCCACGAACAGGACCTGCAGCGTGTCGCCCTCGCGCAGGTACACCGCGCCGCCGATCGGGGTCGTGCGCTCGCCGTTGCGCGCCACCGCGAACAGCGTCTGCGGCTCGTGCGACTCCATCGTGATCCGGAGGCGATCCGCGACGACGCGCAGACGCGGCATGCCGTAGCGCTCGGTGACGAGCTCGACGCTGTCGACGACCTTGGCCTGGTTGCCGTTGAAGAAGAGCATCCGCTCGACCTCGTCGCGGTGCTCGACCGGGATCGACGAGGTGAACGCGATGTCGACCATCCACCCGCGAGTCTACCCGACAACGCGCGGACCCGAGCCGGCGACGCTCTCACACAGGTTTCACAGGCGCGGTGCGGGCCCAGCTGGCATGCTCGGTCGCATGTCGCTTCGCCATGCTCCGCGCCGTGTCCGACCGTTGTTCCTGGGGAGTGCAGCGCTCGCGCTGCTGGCCTGCGGCAGCCCTGCGACGCCCGAGGCGGCGGGCAAACCAGCCGAGGGGGGCACGCCGGCTCCGACGCCCGCGGGGCCGGACGCACCGGCCGCGCCCACCCCGAGCGCGCCGACGCCACCGGCCGAGGGGCCGACGGCGACGCTGCGCACCGGCAGCTTCGCGCCCGCGACGATGGACGCGCTCACGGGCAGCATCGTCCACAATCTCTCGGGCGACGCCGACTACTACGAGCTCGAGTTCACGCTGCCGTCGGGCGACGGCAGGACCGCCGTGGTCGCCGCGATCGACGGCGAAGCGGCCGCGCTGGTCGCCGTGCGGCACGAGGCCGACCGCGTCCGCGTGACGATGCGTCGACCGATCCCCAGCAAGGCCCTCTCGACCTCGCTCGCCGGCACGGTGTGGTTCCGCGGCTACGAGGGCCAGAACCAACGGTGGTTCGCCGCGCCGTTCACCGCGACCGGCACGCCCACGAAGGACGCCGAGCTCCCGCGCCGCTTCGCCGAGGTCCTGTCGAACCAGCTGCGCTCCGGCGACGACGGTCCGCGCTCGCCGTTCCATCACTTCGCCGCCGGCCGGATCCACGCCGCCCTCGGATCGGGCGCCGCAGCACCCGCGACGGTGCTCGCAGAGGCCCGCGCCCGCGAGACCTCCACCGATCTCTCGCAGCTGATGTACACGACCACTGCCGCGACCTCGCTCCACGAGGCGCTGCAGTACGAGAAGGGCCTCGGGCTCGCGGGCACCACGGGCAAGCGCGATGTCGCCATCGAGACGGTGGCGGGTCCGGCCCTCGCCGACCACCCCTTCGAGGCGATGCGCGGCGGGCTCTCGACCACGACGCCGCCCTCGGAGGAGCCGCTCGCCGCGGCCGTGCCCGCCGACTTCTGGTACGTCCGCTTCTCGGACATCCGCGACATGCTGCGGATCCTCGACGAGGCGTCGACGTGGATCACCCCGGTCGCCCACGCGATGGAGGAGCGGCCGCTGGTGCGCGACCTCGCCGAGCGCTACCAGCGGGAGCTCGGCCTCGGGCGCAGCGGCCTGGCCAAGGCCCTCGGCCACACCGCTGTGTCGCGCCTCGCGATCACCGGCAGCGATCCCTACCTGCGCGACGGCAGCGACGTCACGTTCGTGTTCGAGGTCGCCTCGCAGGTCGTGTTCGACGCCGAGCTGACCAAGCACCTGACGCGCTGGCAGACCGAGATCCCCGGGGTCGCCCGCGCCGAGGTGATCCACGGCGGCCACACCATCACGATCCACGCCGATCCCCTCGGGCAAGTGAGACAGCACCGCGCGCAGGTCGGCAACCTCGCCGTCGTCTCGAACAGCGAGGCGGCGTGCAAGCGCGTGCTCGATGCCATCGACGGGCGGACGCCCAAGCTCGCCGACGAGCCCGACCTCCGCTACATGCTGGCCCGCGAGCCCGGCACCCACGACGCCTTCGCGTTCATCGGCGACAAGTTCGTCGCCCAGGTCGTCGGGCCGAAGCAGAAGATCCAGCAGGCCCGACGGATGCAAGCGGCCGCGGAGCTGGCGACCCCCGGCTACGCGGCCCTGCTCTACGGCTGGCTGCACGGCCGCGCGCCGGCGTCGACCGCCGAGCTGACGGCCGCGGGCGTGCTCGTCCCCGCCGAGCTCGCGCACAGCGACGGCGCGGCGATCGAGTTCACGCCGGGGGCCCCGGCCCGCTCGAGCTGGGGCCGCGCCGACGCCCTGCGCCCGCGCATCGATCTCCCGGAGGTCACGAAGGTCACCGCCGCCGAGCGCGATGCCTACGAGCAGTTCTCCCGCGGCTACCAGGACTACTGGCGGCAGTTCATCGACCCCATCGCGGTGCGCATCGACCTCGAGGGCGACACGGCGAGCATCGACGTCCGCGTGCTGCCCCTCATCGAGGGCACCAACTACCGCGACGTCGAGGACATCGTCGGCAAGCAGCGCGTGGTCGTGCCCGCGATCGACGACGGGCTCCACGCGGTGTGGGCGGTCGGCAAGGACACCCGGCTGCGCAAGGAGCTCGATCGCATGTCGACCGCCTTCTCGGGCAAGGCCGACCTCGGCATCGGCTGGCTCGGCGAGTGGGTCATGCTCGGCACGCTCGATCGCACGGCGCTGACCGACGCCATCGCGCTGTTCGACGACGACGTGCAGAAGCCGCTGCCCGAGTGGCCGGACGAGCCCGCGATCGCCAAGGCGCTTGGCAAGCTCCCGGTCTTCGCGGCCGCCGACGTCAACAGCACCGCCGGGCTCGTCGCCGCCCTCGCGGCGCTGCGGGTCATGTCGAACGAGGTCGCGCCGGGGGCGATCACCTGGGAGAACGTCGCGACCCACCGCGACGTGCCGATGGTGCGCGTCGGCATCGCGCCGACCGCCGGCGACGACGTCCGGCGATTCGCCGACTCGGTCGCCGTCTACTATGCGCAGGTCGGCGGCGCGATCGTCTTCACGCTGCAGCAGTCCACCCTCGAGGTCCTGATCGACCGCTTCTCCGACGAGACCCGGCGCCCGACCGCGGCGGACACGGGCGGCGCGCAGCTGGTCGTCGAGGGCCACGTGCGACCCCAGGGCGGCGGGTGGACGGCGTTGCTGTGGGCGCTGCAGGGGCAGGCGCAGATCGGGCAGCCCGCCGCGCGCCACTACGCCGAGGCGATCCTGCGCGGCGACCCGTCGGTCGCGACCGATGCGGCGAGGTTCCGCGCGCTGTCGCTGGCGTACTTCGGCGGGGTGCCCGTCACGCCCGAGGGCCGCGCAGACTACGGCCTGCGCCCGGACGGCGTCTTCGATCCGATCCACGGCAGCGCGATCCACCCCGCGTTCCCGCCCCTGCCGGTCGCGGACGACACGCCGATCGCCGCGCTGATGATGCGACTGTCGTCCCTACGCGCGTCGGTGTCGTTCGACGACGAGCCGACCTCGGCGACGCCGGCGACACGCAGTCTCCACACACGGTTCGAGCTGACCCTCGGCGCCGCCGCCGAGTAGCCAACGCTTGCGCCACCGCACGCGCACCACGTGCGGGGGCGCAGCCGATGCCGCAGCCCGTGCGCGCGCGGTCGCTCACAGACCGCGGGGGTCGCCGTGCTCGCGGTACCCCTTCGTCCGCCGAACGATGGCGAAAAACAGGGTGCCGAGCACGGTCCAGAGCAGCGCCATCACGAAGATGCCGCCGATGTCCACGAAGCGAAGGGCGAGGAGCGTCGTCATGCCCCGGAGTCAGTGCAACTCCAGTGCCGCTTCGGGGCCGAGGATCGTCGAGGGGCTCTTGCGCGAGGTGACGCAGGAACTGCGCTGGTGACGAGGGGGAGCGCAGGCAAAACCTCGATGGGTGAACTACCTCGCGTCGTTGTCTGGATCGCTGTTGGCGTTGGCCGAGGACAAGGTCCCCAACGAGGCCGCCCTGCTGCTGGGGCCGTCGATCGGGTGGTGGATGCTGTTCGGGGCGATCTGCGTCGCCCTGATGTTCATCGTCCAGGGCTCGCGCTGGCGGCAGTGGTGGCTCGTCCGCGAGGACCCGCGCTCGATGGCGCTGCTGCGCATCGTGTTCGCGTTCTTCACGATGTGCAACATCAACGGCCTCTGGGAGTACTTCACGTTCCTGTTCACGGACGAAGGCATCTTCCCCGCGGATGTCGCCCGCCAGGTGTTCGCCGCCAAGCAGTTCGAGGGCTTCGGCGACGGCATGAACGCCGCCGAGCCCTGGGGCTTCTTCGACATCCACGGCGTGTTCCAGTACCTCGCCGGCCCCAAGTACTCGCTGCTGTTCTTCTGGGATACGCCGACCGCGTTCTGGATCCACCTCTGGGCGTTCGAGCTGGTGACGTTCTGCTTCATGATCGGGTTTCGCACCCGAATCATGGGCGTGCTGACGTTCCTGCTCATGAACAGCCTGATGCAGCGCAACCCGCTGTTCTGGGAGGGCACCGAGCTGGTGTATCGCTGCTTCCTGGCGTACCTCGTGCTCGCGCGATCGGGCGAGGCGTACAGCGTCGACAACTGGCTGCGCTGCCGCAAGCTGCGTCGCGCCGGCCGCCTGTCGGAGCGCGGCGGTCCGGGTGACGGCGCCGGCGCGGCCCCGAGCGAGGCCCATCCCGGCGGGCTCGAGGCGATCTACCGGCTCATCCCCGCGTGGCCGCGCCGCCTGGTGATGCTGCAGCTCGCGACGATCTACACATACACCGGCATCGTGAAGAACGGCGCGGTGTGGGCCAAGGGCGACGCGTTCTACTACGCGCTCAACATGGACCACTTCTACCGGTTCTACCCCCAGGCGATGTCGTCGGTGCTCGGCACCAACGTGATGCGCCTGATGACGTGGGTGACCCACTGGTGGGAGGTCATGTTCCCGGTCGTGATCGTCGGCCTCGTCGCGCGCTGGGCGATCGCCGAGCGCCTCGCCCCGCTGTCGCCCTGGCGGCGCTGGGTCGTGCGCGCGTGCTGGGTCGGCGTCGCGCTGTGCTGCCTGATGGTCACCGCGATCGCGTGGCCGGTGCACTTCGTGCCGTTCTCGGTCGGCTGGTTCATCGGTG
The DNA here is from genome assembly GCA_044344875.1 of Nannocystaceae bacterium. Taxonomy (GTDB): domain Bacteria; phylum Myxococcota_A; class Polyangia; order Nannocystales; family Nannocystaceae; genus Xiheibacterium. Next base: position 50,748 of record JBIJCC010000019.1, on the reverse strand, counting down.
GCTGGACCGCCCTGATGGGCCTCATCGCCTGGGGCTGGTGGCGGATGGCCAACCGCCCGTTCCGCGTGACCAAGATCTTCGGCCGCAAGCTCGCTCGCACCTACGTGCTCGACGTGCGGTGGTTCGCGACCTGGTTCTTCGGCCGCCGCGTGTGGCTGTTCCTCGCGGTGGTGTTCCAGAGCCACGTGTTCTTCATGATGAACGTCGGCCACTTCCAGACCGGCATGGTCTCGGCCGGCATCGCGTACCTCACCGGCCTCGAGGCGGCGCTCATGCTCCGCGGCATCGGCCGACGCCTCGGCAAGCTCGGCATCCCGATGCCCGCCGACGTGCGCCGTGGCGAGGCGCCGCTGCCCGCCGAGGATCCGCTGCTGCCGCAGCTGCCGCGCGACACGGCGGAGCAGCCGCTCGGCTCGATGCTCGCGGCGCTCGGGCTCGTCGTGCTCGGCATCGTGCTGCGCGCCACCGTGCACCCGAGCTTCTGGTGGCTGACGTGGGTCGCTGCGCTCGGCATCATTGTCGTCGCGGGGCTACGGGCCGGCGCCGCGGCCAAACAGGCGGGCACGCGCACCGGCAGCGAGGTGCCGCCGTGGGCGTACGGACCGCTCGGTCGCATCCTCATCGGCTCGCTCATCGCGTGGCACCTCGGCGCCGTCGCGACCTGGCTGATGCCCGAGAAGGACTGCCTGAAGTCGTTCCGCGATCCGGCCCGCGGCGTGTTCGCCAAGTGGCTGACCGTCACGCAGACCGATCAGGCGTGGGGCATGTTCGCGCCCAACCCACCGCGCAGCAACGTGTTCCTCAAGGTGCTCGTCACCGACGAGAACGGCGACGTCTGGGACATGCGCACCGACGTCTACGCGGCCGAGCGCAAGCCGATCCCGTGGATCTTCAACGACCGCATGCGCAAGATGAACCGCCGCATCATCGGCGGCGAGTCGGGCCCGACCGAGTGGTATCGCAAGTGGTACGCGCGCTACGTGTGCCGCGAGTGGGCGCTCGACAACCAGGGCACCGCGCCGAAGAAGGTCGAGCTCGTGCGGATCACCTACAAGATCCCGTCGCCCGAGCAGGTGCGCAAGAACGGCTGGTACTCGCCCGAGGGCCTGCTCGAGCGCGAGGGCACGGAGTCGATCGAGTACACCGAACGCTGTGCGGGAGCCGTGCTGGGCCAGCTTCCCAACCATGTGCGGGAGCGCTACGGTCTGGATCCGCTCCCCGAGCGGCAGCCGTTCAAGCCGTGGATCAAGCACCGGCGCGCGGCGTGGGACAAGAAGCACCCCAGCGAGCCGGAGCCCGACGACGACGCGGCCTTCGGCACCCAAGACGGCAGAGGCAACCAATGACGATCGCCACCATCCGCGAATTCATGACCCCGACCCCGGTGTGCATCGCCCCGGATCTCCCGCTGACCGAGGCCCGCGCGCGGATGCACGAGCTCGACGCGCGGCACCTGCCGGTGGTCGAGGGCGGGCACCTGGTGGGGATCATCAGCGACCGCGATGTCGCGTTGGTCGACGCGGTGCTGGGGAACCCGGAGACGATCACGGTGCGTCAAGCGATGACGGCGCAACCGTTCACGTGCGGGCCCGGGGCGCATTTGCATGCGGTGGCGGCGGAGATGGCGGAGCACCGGTATGGCAGCGCGGTGGTGGTGGATCCGAGCCATGCGACGCACGTGCTCGGGGTGTTCACGACGACGGATGCGCTGCGGGCGTTGGCGAAGCTGACCGGTCACGGATGAGGGGGGCGGCGCGCCGCTGCTGCGGGTGTACACGGTCGAGTGATCGTCGATCCGACTCCGGACCCGATCCGGCGACGCTCATTCCACTTCGAGGAGCTTCTCCAACAGGCGGAGCAAGGTCCTGCGCTCGGCCGCGCTCAGGGCGGCGAAGCGCGACGCGAGGAACGCGTCGTGCTCGGGGCCGAGTCGCTCGACCAGGGCCTTTCCCTTGGCGCTCAGGTGCACCACCTTGGCCTTCCCTCGATCGACGCGGGTGACCAGGCGGGCCGCCTCGAGCTTTCCCACCAGCTGGCTGACGTTCGCGGCCGTCACCCCGAGCGACCTCGCGAGCTCGGACTGCTGGGTCTCGCCGTGCCGCGCCACGGTCGCGAGGATGAAGAACTGCGCGGGGCTCACCTCTGCGCCGGCGAGCGTCGCCTCGGCCGCCCGCTGGACCTTCTGCGCGAAGGCGACCATGGCCCCGAACACGCGCGCCTCGAGCACGGCCGTCATCCGCGGACCCCGCTCGACGCCCGGTCGATCAGCGTCTCGCCCAGACGCACGAGCGCGTCTGGTCGGTCCGGATCGAGCACGAACGGATCATGGGAGAAGATGCCCCACCGACTGGCGAACCCACGGTCCTCGAGCCCAGCGTCGAGCAGGAGGCGGACGATGTCGGCCGCTGCATCCTCCGGCGAACGGGTATCCACGGCGAAGACGGGCTTCATGAGGGCGACGATCATCGGAGGCAGCTCGCGTCGAATTCCGGAGTCGACGGCCCCGGGGCCGTAGCCGAATGCTGCCACACCTGCCCTCGCCAGGCTCGCCGTCCAGAGGTCGTTCGCGAGCTGGGCCTGCCCGTGCGAACGCATCCCGCGGCCGATGTCGGAGGGTCGCGCGAGCTCGAACCGCATCATCGACGGCAGGTCGCCGTGCTCCGCGGCCGCGACGTTCACCAGCCTCCAGTCGGGCGCGAGCCGCAGTGACCGCGTGAGCGCGACGCGACCGAGGAACGAGGTGGCGAAGTTCGAGTCGATGCCTTCCTCGGTGGGAGCGGAGGACGGCTTGAGGGTACCCGCGCAGTGCACGACCACACCGAATCCATCGACGCCCACGAGGTCGTTCGCGCGCGCCGCGAGGCGCGTCGCGTCCATCATGGAGCCGAGATCACCGGTCAAGATCGTGAGCTGCTTCGACTCCAGCGCGCGCGCCTTCTCGGCGCTCCGCCCGATGCCGACCACCCGGAACCCACGGGATGCGAGCTGCCTCGCTACCTGCGCGCCGATGCCCGACGTAGCGCCGCTCACCAGGGCTGTCTTCGGCTCGATGCGTCGTTCCTCGTACTGCGCACGTCCGAAGCGCCACTCGGGGCGTGCCGCCCACTCGGCCGCTGCGACGGCGATCACCGCCGTCGTCACGTGCATGAGCTCCAACGCCAGGATCTCCGCGGTGCCTGCCCCGTCGAGCCCCTGCAGGGGGGACGCGAAGGACGCGAGGAGCACCCCGGCGCTGACGACGAGGAACCAACGACGCGCCTGTGCCGGACGTGGCAGCACCCGCCCGAACCCGACACGAACCGCAACCGCCACGGCAACACTCACCACGCTCGCCGCGATCACCGGGCCCAGGTCGAGCGGCGCGCCTGCGGCCCGAGCGATGACGCCATCGCCGAAGCGACCCGCCGCGCGCGCGAGCAGGAAGATCGAAGCGTTCATGACCGCGGCGACCACCGCGCCGACCACGACCGGGACGACCCTCTTCATCCGATGCTCCTTCTTGTTCAGCGCTTAACTTAATCGCTGAACATCCAGATTGCAAGGCCCGGGGCACCGAGCCGCGGGCCTCGGCCACCATCTCACTGCATCGCCGCTCCGGCGGCCCGCAACTCAGCGGCAGCCGTCGAGGCCGTCGATCCAAGCCTCGATGAGCGCGACGCCGTCGTCGTCCGCGACGTCGCTCGACACCGGTGGCATGCGTTCGGAGCCGGTGGCGCCGATGCGGTACAGCAGCACCGACCGCTCTGGTTCGCCGGGCGCCACGATCCGCGCGTCGTCGATTCCGAAGCTGCTGCCGACCGGTGGTGCATCGCACAGGCCCGTGTCGGCCCAGGGCGTCTCGTAGCGCATGTCGAAGTCGCCGCGGCCGGGGCCGCCCGGGCGGTGGCACTGTGAGCAGTTGGTGTGCAGCCACGCCCGCGCGCGATCGGGGACGGGATCGTCGCCGTACGGATCGGGATAGGGCCCCGGCGACACCGCGGGCTCGGGATCGAGGCCGTCGCGCACGCGCGCGACGTCGTCGTCCGACAGGCTCGCGTCGAAGATCCGCACGTCGCGGAGCTCGCCGTGGAAGAACAGCGCGTTGGCGTTGCTCGCTCCGATGACGTAGTTCGCGTCGGTGACGGGACCTTGCTCGTACGGCAGCGTCCCGACGCGCTCGCCATCGACGAGCAGCCGCGCCTCCTGTCCGTCGAAGGCCAGCGCCACGTGCTGCCACTGCCCGAGCGTGACCGGCACGCCGGTGAACCAGAACTGGTCGTCGAGGATCACCGCAATCTCGCCGTTGTTGAGGCCGAAGCCGCTGCCGTACTGGCCGGGGACGTCGGTGTCGATGACGCTCTCGATGAAGGCCACCGGATCGGAGGTCTCGGGGCGGATCCACGCCGCCAGCGTGCGCACCGAGCCGTTGGGTACATCGGTGCGCACGAGGTCATCCACGCCGTCGAAGGACAGCCCCTCGGCCGTCCACGTCGGGCCGTTCTCGAGCGTGCCCGTGTACTCGCCCGACGTCACCATCGCGCCGAGCCCCTCGTCGAAGCCGAAGCGCGCCACGTCGCTCGTGAATCGCAGCACGTCGATGTGCACGAGCGTGTCCACTTGGTTGGCCGTGATTCCGGTCGACGGATAGAGCATCGGCCAGTCGAGCTGGCGCAGCTCGGCGCCGAGCGATCGCCCGGCCGCTTCCGAGTGGCAGAACATGCACTCGCCGCGGCTCGGGAAGTGCCACACGACGTCGCCCACGGGCACGTCCACGGAGGTCTCCACCAGGTCGGCGTCGCTCTGATCGCCGCGCCAGCGATAGGTGTAGCCGGCCCAGCCGCCGTCGTCGTGGCGCACGAACAAGCGCGTCTCGAGCCGGGCATCGTCGAGCGTGAACTGCTTCGCGAGCACGGTGCCCAACGGAAAGCGCACGTCGCCATCGCTACCGACCGTGGCCCACGTACCGTCGGGCAGCGCGAGCCAGCGATCCTTGGTCGCGCCGTCCGACCAGAAGGGCGCGACCGGTTCGTACGGGATGAGCCCCGAGGTCGGGATCGACGGGTCGTCGGGCTCGAAGCACCCGGTCTGCGACAGCTGCAACGGAAAATCCGGCGGCGGCGGCGACGGTGGGCCCAGTCGATACACGCGGCCCGGCGCATCGCCGTAGACCACGCTCGTCACGTAGTACAGCTCGCCGTCGGCGTCCTCGAGCATGGTGACCACCGCGTCACCGGCTTCGAAGAGCAGCTCCTCGGCGAACGGTCCTTGCACGTCGGGCTCGAGATCGACGTGCTCGCCATCGGTCCACAGCGCCCACAGCTTGCCGACCTGGTAGTCGGCGAACACATAGGCACCCGCGAGCGCGGGCACCTCGCTGCCCCGATACACGTACCCGCCGACCACGGCCTGGCCGACGCCGTGGTCGTACCACGCGACCGGATCGATCATCCCCGGTACGTCGCACGGAGGGCCGTCGGGGAAGCAGAACGGCCCCTCCTCTTCGTTCCACCCGTAGTTGCCGCCGGCGGTGATGCGATTGACTTCCTCGTAGGTGTATTGCCCGACGTCGCCGGCCCACAGCTCGCCGGTATCGCGATCGAAGGTCAGCTTCCATGGATTGCGCAGCCCGAGCGCATACACCTCGGACGCGGCATCCTGCACACCGACGAATGGATTGTCGGCCGGGACGGCGTATCCCGGACCCACGCCCGAAACGTCGAGTCGCAGTATCTTGCCGCGCAGCGAAGCCAGGCTCTGGCCGAGCCCCCACGGATCCTCTTGCAGGTTTCCGTCACCGGAGCCGACGTAGAGCATTCCATCGGGACCGAAGGCCACCTGGTCGACGGTGTGATTGTCGACGGGCTGCCATAGGTCGAGGATCACCTCTTCGCTGTCGATCGGAAAGGTCAGACCGCCGTCGACCGAGGTGAACCGCGAGATGCGAGAGATGTGCTCGCCGAGCCCGGGATTCTCGCCCGGCGGCGGGCACACCGTGGACAGGGCGCAGTCCGCGTTGTAGACGACGTAGATGCGACCCGACACCGCGAACTCGGGATCGAATGCGAACCCGACCATGCCCATGTCGAGCGCCGTCGCGACCTGGGCTTGGATGTCGAGCGCCGTCGTCGGCTCGGTCGAGTCGGGATCGGCCCATCGCAGCGTGCCGCGCTTCTCGGCGAGATAGAGCCGTTCGGGGAGCGTCGGCGAGAAGGCCCCCGCGGTCGGGCCGGCCCACTCGACCTGCTCGTAGGCTCGCTCGAATCCGGCGGTGCTCGACGTGGGCAAGCGCGGCGGCGGGGCACACGTGGGGTTCTCGGGGCGTCGATCGAGTCCCCACGGGGACGGGTCGCAGTCGGTCTCGCAGCCGGTCGTCTCGCCCGTGGTCGGGGCGGACGACGTGGTGCCTGTGGTATCGGCGGTCGTGTCGGCCGTGGTTGCGGTCGTCGTCGTGTCGGTCGTGTCGGTCGTGTCGACGGTGGTGACGGGTCCGGCCGTGGTGCCGGTGGGATCGCCGGTCGAGGTGTCGACGACGACCTCCGAGGGCGAGCCCGAACAGGCGAGCAGCAGGAGCGCGAGCGGGGGGATCGCGTAGCGTGCAGTCATGGCGAGGTCGGCGAAAGGGCAAGGTACCATGCGCGCCCGCACGCGCGCGGCGCCAGGCAACCGCGTGATGCGGCGGCCGAGACGATCGCGAGTGGCGCCTCGCGGCGCGACTCACCGAGCTTGTCGCCGCGACGTCACGAGCCTCGCGCGGAGGCATCGGCGAACATCGACGCACGTCACGGGAGCGCAACTGTTCCATCGCTCGAGCTCGGCGCTGGGCGCCACTCGATGATCGTCCGCGACACCGAGGTCAACAGCTTCGGGGAGCGCACACCCCTGGGATCGCTGCGTCGCTTCGAGCCCACCCCCGGCGCAGCTCGAGGCGCTCGGCCGGATCCCCCTCGGAGCTCGGGATTGACGTTGAGGCTGGATCCGACGGCTGGGCGCGCTCGGCCCCGACGCCATGCTAAGAACGTCGGCCATGAGCGACCCGAGGACACGCACCGACCGCGTGCTGACGCGCGAGGAACAATCGAGCCTCTCCCCCGACGAGGTGCTCGCGCTGCTCTACGCCGGCAACGCGAGGTTCGTGAGCGGCGACATCACGCACCGCGATCACACCGCGCAGATCCGTGCCGCGGTCGCGGGTCAGTGGCCGAAGGCCGTCGTGTTGTCGTGCCTCGACTCCCGCATCCCCGTCGAGGATGTGTTCGACTGCGGCATCGGCGATCTGTTCGTCGCGCGCGTCGCCGGGAACATCGTCAACGCGGACATCCTGGGCAGCATGGAATTCGCGTGCAAGGTCTCGAACGCCAAGCTCGTCTTCATCCTCGGGCACGAGCACTGCGGCGCGGTCAAGGGCGCCGTCGACCGCGTCGAGCTCGGTCTGCTGACGGGGCTGCTCTCGGCAATCACACCCGCCGTCGACGAGGTCACGGCCCTGCACGGCCCGCCGACCGGTGAGGACCCGGCGTTCATCCACCGCGTCGCCGAGCACAACGTGCGTCGCATGCTGCGGCGCGTCCGCGACGAGAGCGTCATCCTGCGGGAGCTCGAGGCCGAGCGGCACATCCGCATCGTCGGCGGGATGTACGACATGGATACCGGCGAGGTCACGCCGATCGCGTAGCGCCGCTCGGCCTCGATGCGTGGCGACCGTTCACTCCCCGTTCACGACGGCTCGAGCGATCCGAACCGGACGAGCTCGCCGCGCGCAGGCAGGCTGGACCGGTGGCGTCCGTCGATCCCCTGTTCCCCGTCGCGATCGTCCGAAGGCTCCTGCCGCTGGTCGGGGGTGCCGCGGGCCTGCTGTTCGGCATGGTCGCGCTGCCCTGCGTGCTGCGACTGTCCACCGGCCCGTGGTTCGCAGCCGCCTTCGCGACCGCGGTCATGTGCGCCTGGGCCGTCGAGCGGGCGATGTCGCGAACCGAGCGGGCGGGGCTCGTGCGCACGCTCCTGTTCGCCGTCGGTTTCGGGCTCCTGAACGTGCCGTTCGCGTACCTCGCCGCGAGCATGGTCGGCAGCGACGTCGCCCGTGCGATTCCCTTGACTGCCGTCGCGACCGTGGTCGGTGCGCCGTTCGGTGCCGCACTCGGCTTGGCGTTCGGGCTCGCGGTGAGCATCCCGGTCGATCACGTCGTCGTTGTGCTGCGCGAGCCGACGCCCGATGGTCTCGATCGCTGCGTCGTCGTCGCAGGGCTGTGGCTCGCGCTCGTGGCCGCGCTACTCGTCGCCGTCGATCCGATGGGGGAATGGCGTCATGGATTGCCTACGCTCGCGCCGGGGATCAAGCCGGTGCAGGTGCAGGCGATCCGGGCGCTCGCGGCAGTGCTCGCAGCGATGGGGCTCGCGCTCGCGATCGCGGCGGCTCGGCGACGATCGGCGCGGAAGTCCGCGGGTCCGCGTCGCGGGGCGTGAGGTGGTCGTTCGATCGACGCTCCCGCGCGACGGCTCCGACCGTGGGGCCCGTGACGCATCGCGCAGTCCGTCCTGCCGCAGGTGTGTACGGGATCGCATGTCGATCGCGAGCGCGATGATCTTCGCTCGCCGATCGTTCGCACGACGCGGGCGCGAGCCGCTAGCGTGGTGGGATGCCGAGGTGGTTCCGCGCACTCGGGCTCGCCGCGACGTTGCTGGGCACCAGCAGCGCGGCTTTTCCGAGCGCGCCAGAGCTCGCCGCGCCGCCGGAGTTCGTCGAGCCGGCGGCGACACTTCGAGGGTTCGCCGCTGTCGTCCCGTTCGAGCCTCGCGCCCGGGTCGAGATCGGGCGCGTGTGGTGGACCGCGCCGCGGGCGGAGTCGGTGAAGCAAGTCGCCGAGCGCTTCGGCATCGACGACGACGATCTGCGCGACCTCGATCCGAGCCTCGCGGGCGGCCGCGTCGCGCCCGGACAACGCGTGCTCGTGTATCGCCACGACCCCGCAACGCCGTCGCGATCGGTCGGCGCGCCGAACCGCGGCCGGCTCGAGCACGCCGCCCCGTTCCCCGAGGGCGATGGCTGGGCCCTGCGCGCGTATCGACCGCGCACCTGGGCCACCCGCCACGTCGTCATCGAGCTCGCCGCCTCGATCTCCGAGTGGCGCGAGCGATTCCCCGCGGCGCAGCCGGTGCTGCTCGGCGAGTTCTCGCGACGCGCGGGCGGAAGGGTCCGTCCGCATCGATCGCATCGCAGTGGCCGCGACGTCGACATCGGCTACGTGCTGCTCGAGCCGCCGGCCGCCCACCGGTTCACCGTCGCCACACCGAGCACGATGGACGCGGCCGCGACCTGGGGCCTGGTCCAGCGACTCCTCGCCAGCGGCGCGGTCGAGTCGATCTTCATGGCCGAGAGCGTCCAGCGCCAGCTGCTGCCCCACGCGCTGGCCAGCGTGGCGCCAGAGCGCTTGCCGTCGGTGTTCTCCATCGCGGCCGCGGATCCACGGGCGGAGAAGAAGGCCGTCCTGCGGGCGTGGGGCGGGCACGACGACCACATGCACGTGCGGTTCGCGTGCACCGAGGACGACGAGGAGTGCCGCGACGCCGAGCGGCGCAAGAAGAAGAAGCGACGCAGCGCATCGAAGCGGCGTGGCGCAAGGGCGCGCTGACCGACGGTGACCACAACGCGACGATCGCCCCCCGGTCGCAGGCACGCGGGGTCGGGCTCAGAAGAATTGCGGGTGGGCCTCGCGCAGCCCGCGTTCGAGCGCGATCACCTTCTGCTTCACGACCGGGTGATCCGCACAAAGGAGCTTCGAGCGCGCGAAGCAATCCCACGCGGCTGCGAAGTCGAGCGTGGCAGCGTAGGCCTCACCGAGACTCACCCATGCCGACGCCAGCCCCGGATCGACGACCAGGGCGGCAGCGATTCGGCCGCAGGCTTCGGCGGCCTCGCCACGGCGGAGCAGGTCCTCGCCCGCGAAGACATCCAGGACATGCGCGTAGGCCCCTGCGTGTTTGCGAAACCCGTCGAACCTCGGCGGAGATTCCGGGCTCGGCGCCATCAGCTGTTTCACCAGCCGCCGCGTCGGCGTCCACCACGAGGCGCGCGCGTTGATCTCCTTCACCGTGTCGCTCGCCATGTCGGTCGTCGTGAACGTGTGGGCGAACGTCGCCAGCAACGCCTCGAGGAGGCGACCGGCCGCGAGAGCCTCGCGCGCCGCGGCGATTCGCCGATTGCCATCGTCGTCCGCGACGGGTCGACGCGTCAGCGCATGCGCTGCGTCGAGCGGCGCGTTGCGTTCGCAGCCTTCGAGTTGCGGCGCACTGAACGTGTCCGCTTCCCGCCAGGATTCGAGCGTCCACTCCGCGAGGGTGTCGCGGAGCGGGAACTTGCAGGTCACGCGGAGCGAGGCTGGCGCCTTCGCGCGCGCGGCGATCTGCTGGACGACCGCAGGGTGGAGCGGCAGCCTGTACGCCATCATTCGCCGCAGCATCTCGGGCGCGACCGCGTGCTCCGACCAACGGACCACCGCGACCTCGACGCCCGCGATGGTCCAGCGTTCGGCGCCCGCGGATTCTCCGTGCTCCACGTGGGGAGAATCCCGCGCGATGCTCAGCCCGTAGCACGACTCGATGTGCACGACATCGCCCAGGACATCGGCTCCCCCGGCGCGTAGGACATCACGGACATGCAGCGCGCTCCCGAGGCCAGCGACCCGGTCGTGAGCGACTGCCACGAGTGCTTCGCGGCGATACGTGCGATTCCCTCGATCGACACTCCAGTGGAGCTGCTCCCGGTAGCTCCACGTCTCGATGACGTCCTGTGCATCGATCGTCAGCAGCTCGTCACTGCCCACAATCGTGATGAGCCCAGGCGGGTCCTCGCCGACCGCCTGCGGATCGTCGAGGAGATTGCGTTCCGACGTGACCGTCCGAAATACGAGCTCGACCGCGCGATCCATCGCCCTAGTCCCTCCTGGTGGTCCACCGCGAGCATCGCACGGCGGTCCGGGGCGCGGCTAGCCCGGGGGGGGCGGGTCTCCGAGCAGCCGCCGTGATCCAACGGCCGGAGCCTTACTTCTCCCGTTCCCCCATGAACTTCAGCGCGAACTCCCGCAGCCGCAACACGCTCGGCACCCCGTCCCCGCTCGCGAAGTTCAGCTCCGCCGCGAACTTCACGTACTGCGCGGCCTCCCAAGCCACGAACGCTCGCCCGGCCGCGGTGGCCAGCAGCGCGTTGCGCTGCGCATCGAATTCACCGCGCACCTTCGCGACCATCGCATCGGCCTCGGCCTGCAGGCGCGCGTTGACGCCGTCCGCCTCGGCATGGATGCGCTGATCGTACTGCAGCGTCTCGGCCTGGACGTTCTGCACGCCCATGAGATACGCATCGTCGATCTTCGCCGCCTCCTCGGGGGTCATCTGCAGCGCGGCCGTGGCAGCCTCGATCAGCTTCGCCCGCTCCTCGGGCGTGAGCGCGGCCAGCTTGGCCCGCGCGCCGCCGGCGGCCGTGTCGTCGCCGATGTCGATGATGCCGACCTGGTAGGCGCGCTCGAGGTTGGCGCGGCGCTCGATCCACTTCTGCTCGCGCGCGGCGGCCAGCGCGTTGGTGCCCTGGGTGTAGTTGTCGAGCTTCTGCTGCTCGTTGGCGACCGTCTGCGCGGCGGCGTCGAGGAGCTTCTTCTGCTCGTTGAGCTGGATCTGCTGCAGCTGCTTCTCGTACTCCTCGCGGAACTTGACCGAGCGGATCAGCACCGCCGACGCCTCGAGGTGGAGCTCGCCGAGCTTGTCGTTGAGGATCTTCAGGGTGGTCGCCGAGACCTCGAGCCGTCGATCGGTCGAGTAGAAGTCCGACGACGTCAGCTCGGCGAGGCGCTCGCGCAGCACGCTGACCGTGGTCTCCTCCGCGAGGCGCTGGAAGCGATACCGATCGTTGGCGTCGCGCTGGTGGTTGCCGGTCTGGACCAGCTGCCACGCCTTGCCCGGCTGGATGCGGTAGGGCACCGAGACGTCGAGCACGACAATGTTGTTGTCCTTGGTGCGGATCTGCAGCGGCTGCTGCATCCCGACCTCGTCGCCGGTGTAGTCGAGGTACTCGTAGCGCCGCGGCAGGCTGATGATCGTGTGCACACCGGGGATCGCCAGCGCCCAGCCCGGCTCGAGGTCCGCCTCGCCGACGCCCGAGAGGTTGCTCTGGCGGACGCCGATCCGATCGGGACCGATGGTGGTGGTGCAGACGAGCGGGACGATCCAGCACATCAGCACGAGGATCGAGAGGGCGCGGGCGATGCGGAGCACGGGGTTGGTCATGGCGCACCTCCGACCTGCTCGAGCTGGATCCGCGAGGGTGACCCGTCACGCGCATAGGGTTGGATGCCGATCGTCACGCCCGACAGCTTGGTGCCGAGGCGCTCCATCACGCGCTCGACGGGTTGGTTCGCGAACGCGTCGATCGAGGATTTCTGCGCCTGGAGGTCGGCGGTGAGCTGACCGCGGAGCTCCGCGGCGCGGCGCTCGGCCGAGGCCAGCGCGGCCTGGCCCTTGGCCACCGTGTCGATGCGGTAGCCGTCGGCCTGACGCGTGGTCTCGGCCTGCTCGGCGACCGCGGTCGCCAGCGCGGCCTCGAGTTCGGCCCGCTTCTCCTGGATGACGCGGTTCTGGTCGCGGTCGACCTCGGCGAGGCGCCGGGACCGATCGGTGCCGGCGCGCGCCAGGTCCGAGCTGATGACGACCAGCTGGTTGTCGGCCTCGTTGCGCGACTCGATCAGGTTCTCGTACTCGTCCGAGAACCGCGGCCGCGGAGTCACGATCTGGGTGACGACGATGCCGTGGGGCTCGAGCAGCGCGTTGAGCCGGGTCCGCGCCCGCTCGGTCGCCGCGCCGAAGTTGGCCGGGTTCGACACCGTGATCGTGGACTCGCGGCCGAATTCGTCGCGGAGGATCGACCGGGCGTACGGCCGCAACCACCGGCGGAAGGCCGTCGACGGCCCGGCGTCACGCACCGCGTCCTCGGCCTTGTCGCCGAGGACCTGGAAGATGATGGTCGTGTCGTTGAACAGGAAGTTCGAGCCGTCGCTGGCGCGGACGGTGAGCTCCGAGACGTGGAGGTCGTCGGTGTTCTTCGTGCCGGTCATCACGAACGTCTGCGGACTGGCGTCGACCACGTAGATCGAGTGCAGCCCGAAGGGTGCGCGCATCACCAAGCCGGGCTGCACGATCGTGTCGCGCTTGCCGGTGAGGTTGTTGATCCGCACCGCGACCTCGCCCGGCTGGATGACCACGAACGAGCTCGACAGGGTGACGCCGAGCACCACCAGCGCGAGCACGACCCAGCCGATCGTGCCGAGCCCGCGCTTGCGCAGGCGCTCGAAGAACCCCGCCGCGCTCCCGGCGAACTTTATGACCTGTGCCATCGTCGCCGATGGTATCCGGTTTCCCCGGGCGGTATTTCACCGCCCGCAGTCGACGTTGCGTCGGTGCAGCGCCACCGCCTCGGCATCGCCCGCGATCTCGGCCTCGCGCAGCAGCCAGCGGAACATCTGATTGGCGTGGACCCGGTTCTTCCGATCGTTCCACAGCCACACGCCCAGGGCACAGATGGCCGGGTTCACGATCGCGTAGCCGAGCCGCTGCAGGTTCGGGCCCGTCTGCTCGACCGCGGCCGTGAAGGCCCCGCGCAGCGCCAGGTATTCGCGCCACTCCTCGTGCAGCGGCAGGGCCCGGCGCGCGCGGACCCGCGTCGCCAGGCCGTCGGCGACGATCTCGAGCTCGTCGAGCAGCGCCTGGTGGAGCGCAGAGCGGACGCGACCGAGGGTGTCGTGGACCCGGTCGGGATCCTCGCCCAGCGCGACGCCCGTCGTGCGCACGACCTCGACGAGATCGGCCTCGACGCGGGCGCGCAGGCCCGTCAGCGCGTCGGCGCGCGCCCCCACGGCCGCGGTCCGGCGACGCACGCCGTCGGCGAAGCGCGCGTCCCCGAAGGCGCGATCCCAGGCCCGCGCGGTCGCGGCGACCTCGGCCGCGGTCGGTCGCGCGTGGCCGAGCAGACGCGCATGCAGCACGAGCGCCGCACGGTGGACATCGGCCTCGACCTCGGCCGGCGCGGCCGGTGCCGCCGTGGGCTCGGCGGGTCGGTGTGCCCGGGCGCGATCGACCAACGGCCGCCACGCGGCGCGATCGGGGACGCGCTGCCAAGCGCGCTCGAGCTCCGCGTCATCGGGGATCGGCGCGGCCCCGATCATCCGCCGGCCGATGACGCTGAGCATCGCCGTGGCCGCGTCGGCGTCGGGATCGCCGGCGAGGCGCGCGACGGTGGACCACGCCCCGCGCGTCGTCGCCTCCGCCGCGCACCACTGCACCGCGAGTCGCCTCGCCATGCGCGGCGCCGCGGCGCCCTCGAACTCGCAGAGGCTGCCGATCCATCGCCGCGCGGCCGCGTCGTCGCCCCGCGCCGCGGCGACCAGACCCGTCGCCAGCAGGTGCGCAGCACCGCAGTCCGATCGCTCGCACCGCGCCTCGACGAAGGCCAGCGCGCGGCTCGGGCCGCCGGCGCGCACCGCCGCCCACGCGGCGGCGACCAGGGCCCCGCCCTTGTTGTCGTCGTGCCACGTCCACGCGCTCGAGCGCACCAGCCAATACGCCGTGCGCCAGTGTCCGCGCGGGATGAGCCAGCGCCGCGCGAATGCCCACGGCCAGGCGAGGATCGCCGTCATCGCCAGCACCGGCGCGCCGAGCAGCTCGCCGTGCAGCAGCATCGCGCCCGACAGCAGCGCGAGGATCCCGAGCACGAGCCACTGCGCGAGGCCGAAGAACCCGGGCCGACTCTCCTCGCGGTTGGCCACGCCGAGCAACCACGCGAACCCGAGCGTCAGCGCGAACGCGACGAGCTGTGCGACGAGGTCCTCGATCCCGAGCGCGCTCACGGTCGGCTCCACCCCAGGATCCGCAGCGCCTCGGGCTCGGCCTCGGGGCCCTCGGCGACCCCGTCGACCTCGGCGTCGATCGTCGACGGCGGCTCCTGCACGAGGAGCCACAGCTCGTGACCGACCCGCCGCTCCGGATCCCGCAGCTCGGCCATCGCCGCGCGCACCAGCTCGGGCGTGCGCGCCCGGACCCCGAGCGGCGTCGTGTAGATCGCCGCGCGTGACATCCCGACCTCGAGCATGCCGAGCCACTTCTGCCCGGCGCGTTCGACCTCGGCCCGGCTCGCCGTCACCGGCAGGTCGAGCACGAAGAAGGGGTTGTCGGCCCAGCGATCGACGGCGCTCATCGAACGCCGGAATCGTAGCTCGCCCGCCGCGTGCTCGCATCGTGGGGCAGCAGTCGCCAGAGCTTCTCGGTGATGCGCCGCAGCTCGGCGCCGTCGTCCCGGGCCCGCGCCGCCTTGCCCTCGCGCACCAAGGCCTGGGCGCGCGGCAGATCGCTGGCTGCGTCGACGCGGCTGATGGCCTCCTCGAACAGCGCCGGCCACGTGTCGGGGTCGCGGTACCAGGCGGTCTCCCCGAGCTGGTTGGCGAGCCGGAGCTGGCGCTGCAGCTCGCGGACGTTCCGCTCGGCGCGGGCGCGATCGATGGCCTTCGCGACGTCCTCGAACAGCGCGCGCTCGCGATCGGTGCCGAGGTGACCGACCTGGCCGCCGGCCCACGTCAGCGTCCGCACGACCCGCTGCTCGAGCTCGGGCCACTGCTTGCTCTGCTCGACCTCGTCGAGGGCCGCGTCGATCTCGAGCAGGGTCCGCCGCGCCCGCTGCCCGGCGTCGTCGTTGCCGCCGGTCGCCGCGCCGAGATCGCGGGCGACCTCGCCGAGATCGTGCTCGGTGTGCTCGAGCGCGCCGAGGATGTGGGGCATGCCGCGGCGGAACGCCTCGGCCCGCAGATCGTCGACGCGCTGGCGCAGCGCGGCGAGACTCGCCGCGAGCACCTCCGGATCGGCCGCGGGCACGAGGAGGTGGGCGACGTGCTCGAACACCTGGTCGAGCGCCGGCACCAGGGCCTTGGCCGACATGCGTCCGCCCCGGTCGAGCTCGATCGTGAGCTCGATGTCCGAGCCCGCCGGCAGCGTCTTGCCGATCGCGTGGCCGGGGATTTCGAGCGTGCCGACCAGGCGGCACAGGTGCGCGCGGTCGTGCTCGCCTTGGACGATCGGGATCTTCAGCACGGCCTCGGCCGCGCCGCGGGCCACGCTCTCGACGGTCGCATGGGTGAAGCTGCGACGGGCAGGCAGTGGGGTCCCGCGCTCGAAGTAGACCTGCACGTGATCGCTGACCAGCGCGACGCCGATCGATCGCGACAGCGGCGGATCGCCGATCGTCATGCCCTGGACGATCGTCACGCTCGGCGGATCGACGGCGATGCGGACGCCCGCGGCGTCCTCGGCGACGATCTCGAAGACGTTCGCGTGGCGAGCGACGAGCTCGACGGCGGCGACGAAGGCACGGTCCTCGTCGAGCGTCGCGACCTCGCTGGTGAACCCGCCGTCGCCGCGCACGAGCCGGACGGCGCTGGGCATCGGCCCCTGCCCCGCATCGACGACCCGGCCGATCACGTGGGGCGTCAGATCGGTGCACACCGCCGGGAACTGCAGCCACAGCCGCGCGCCGCGGCGCACGAGCGGACCCGCGGGTCGGCCGTCGAGCGCCGTGCTCGCGGCGTGGATCGCCGCGCCCTGGGCGACCAGCGTCATCGGATCCAAGCCCTCGGCCACCGCAGCGCCGAGCGTGTGCCCGACCCGCTCCCGCAGCATCGGCGTGACGGTGGGCCCACCGACGAAGACGATCCGCGCGAGCTGATCCGCGGCGGTGCCGTGCTCCTTCAACAGGCGCTGGCACACGTCGAGCGATCGATCGACCAACGGCGAGATCAAGCCCTCGAGCACCGCGCGATCGAGCGCCAGCTCCGGATCGAAGGGCGCCGCGCCCGGGACCTCGAGGGGCGCCGCGAGCGTCAGCACCACCTGCCCCGCGCGACTCAGCCCTACCTTCGCGTCCTCGGCGGCATGCTTGAGCTGGGCGATCGCGGTGCCGTGGGCCGGATCGTCGCGCCGGATCGTGACGCCGTGCTCGCGCGCGATCTCGGCGAGCGCCCAGTCGACGATCGCCCAGTCGAAGTCGCGGCCGCCGAGGAAGTTGTCGCCGTCGTGGCCGACCACGCGCAGGAAGCCACCGTCGGTCTCGAGCAGCGAGACGTCGAACGTGCCGCCGCCGAGATCGTAGACCAACCACCGGCCGTCGCCCTGCTCCGCGGTCCAGCCCGCCGCCAACGCCGAGGCGATCGGCTCGGGCAGCAGCTCGACCTTGCTGAAGCCCGCGAGCTTGGCGGCCTCGGAGGTCGCGGCGCTCTGCGGCAGCTCGAACAGCGCCGGCACCGAGATCACCGCGGCGTCCGGCAGCAACCCGAGCTGATCGTGCACGTCGGCGCGCAGCGCCCCGAGCACCGCGGCGGCGAGCTCGGGCGGCCGCAACGAGCGACCCGACGCCGCGAACGGCAGCGCGCGTTCGGTGCCCATCAAGCGCTTGAACTCGCTGCGCGTGTTCTCGGGATCGCGCTCGAGGAAGCGCCGCGCGGCGGCCCCCACCGTGACGCGGCCCTTGCCGTCGATGCGCACCACCGACGGCGTGAGCGTCGAGCCCTGCGCGTTGCGGATCACCTGCGTGGTCTCTCCGTCGAACACCGCCACCGCCGAGTTGGTGGTCCCCAGGTCGATACCGACGTACAGAGGTCGCCCCGTCATGTTCGGCGATCATAGCCCGGCCGCGGGAACCTCCGGGGACGGGCGCTGTCCCGTAGCCCCAGCGAGGCGACGATGGACCAACGCAGCGATGATTCGCCGGGTGCGCAGGATGGGTCGGCGGGCACGCCGGAGGACTTCGAGGCCGCCGTCCGCCCGCGGTGGTCCGCGGGGAAGACCGCCGCGTTGACCTTCGCGCTCGGCGGAGCCGCGGCCGCGGCCGTCCACTTCGGCGATTCCCCCCACGTGTCGCCCTGGTCGTTCGGCGACGAGGCACCGATGGAGCCGGAGGTGCGACTCGTCGAGGCGGGGACGATCGAGGACTTCCTCGGGGAGGAGTTCGCCGCGGAGCAGGAGGCGAGCGCCGGTCGGCGACACCGCGGCGAGGAGGGGAAGATGGGCCGGCCGGGCCCGGCGAACAAGTCGGGGCTCTTCGCGATGAAGGGACCCAAGGACGCGGTGCCGTACTCGGCCCGCCGCACGGTCGGCAACGGGCGCGGTGCCGGTGCCCTCGGCGAGACGACGCTCGGCATGAAGGCCACCGCCGGCGAGGGTTACGCGACGGTGGAGGAGCAGGCCTTCATGGCGGTCGCCGACGACGCGCGCTCGACCTTCGCGGTCGACGTCGACACCGCGTCGTACAGCAACACGCGCCGCTTCCTCCGCGGTGGTGCGCTGCCACCCGCGGAGTCCGTGCGCGTCGAGGAGTACGTCAACTACTTCGACTACGACTACGACGCGCCGACCGGCGACACGCCCTTCTCGGTCGAGGCCGAGGTGGGGCCGTGCCCGTGGGCGCCGACGCACAAGCTCGTGCACCTCGGGCTCCAGGGCCGCGTCATCGACGAGGCCGACGTCCCCGCGCGCAACCTCGTGTTCCTGCTCGATGTCTCGGGCTCGATGGCCCAGGCCGACAAGCTGCCACTGCTCGTGCGATCGCTCGAGCTCCTGGTCGATCGGCTCCGCCCCGAGGATCGCGTGGGCATCGTAGTCTACGCCGGCGCCTCGGGGGTCGTGCTCGATCCCACGGCCGGCACGCAGCGCGGCGAGATCAAGGACGCGCTGAAACGCCTGCACGCGGGCGGCTCCACCAACGGCGGCGCCGGCATCGAGCTGGCCTACCGCCTCGCCCAGCGGCACTTCGTCGAGGGCGGCATCAACCGCGTGGTGCTCGCGACCGACGGTGACTTCAACGTCGGCGTCGACAGCCTCCCGGAGCTGCAGGCGCTCATCGAGGCCAAGCGGGCCTCGGGCGTGTTCCTCTCGGTGCTCGGCTTCGGCACCGGCAACGTCCAGGACGCGACGATGGAGCTCCTCGCCGACAAGGGCAACGGCAACTACGCGTACATCGACACCGAGGCCGAGGCGCGCAAGGTGCTCGTCACAGAGGCCGGCGGCACGCTGGTGACCATCGCGAAGGACGTGAAGCTGCAGGTCGAGTTCAACCCGGCCGTCGTCGCATCGTGGCGCCTGGTCGGCTACGACAACCGCCGGCTCGCGCACGCCGACTTCCAGGACGATCGCAAGGACGCCGGCGAGATCGGGGCCGGCCACAGCGTCACCGCGCTGTACGAGATCGTGACGGTCGACCACGGCGACGATGCGGCGCCCAAGGTGGCCCCGCTGCGCTACCAGAGCGAGGGCGCGCTGACCCGCGCCGCACACACGGGCGAGGTGATGACGGTGGCCCTGCGCTACAAGCTGCCCGACGGCGACAACAGCACGCCGCTCGAGGTGACGGTGCCCGACCGCGACGTCGACCTCGCGTCGACCTCGGACGACTTCCGATTCTCCGCGGCGGTCACCGAGTTCGGGCTGCTGCTGCGGCGCTCGGCCCACGCGGGCACCGCGTCGTGGGCCGAGGTCGCCCGGCTCGCGGCGGGGGCCCGCGGCGCGGACCCGGGCTGTCTGCGCGGGGAATTCCTGGATCTGGTGCAGGTTGCGGCGAAGCTCGCCGGCGCGCCGGTCGACCCCGTCTCGACGTGCGCGAGCTGAGCCGGCCACACCCGCCAACGACGTCGATCACCACGCCGTCGGCTTGTAGTCCTTGAAGAACCGACCGTGGCAACACTGCTGCGTGCGCACGGCCTCGAACACGGGGTCGACCACCCGCGCAGCGCCGTCGACGATGTCGAGCGGCGGCTGGAAGTCGAGCTCCTCGATCTTCCGCTCCGCGTGCTGTGCCGGATCTTCGTCGGTCACCCATCCGGTGTCGACCGCGTTCATGAAGATCCGGCTCTGGGCGTAGTCGGGCGCGGACGTCAACGTCAGCATGTTGAGCGCCGCCTTGGCCATGTTGGTGTGGGGATGCTTGTCGGTCTTGGTGTGGCGCGAGAAGCTGCCCTCCATCGCCGACACGTTCACGATGTGCCCTGGCTCGGTCCGATCGCGCAGCATGACCGGCTTCAGCTTGCTGCACAGGATGAACGGCGCGACCGCGTTGACCAGGTGCACCTCCAGCATCTCGGCGGTCGCGACCTCGGACAGCGTGAGTCGCCAGCTGTTGACGCTGCGGAGATCGACCTGCTGCAGGTCGGCGTCGAGGCGGCCGGCGGGGAACAGGTGGGCCTGGTTGTCGCCGGCCTCGTCGAGGTCGTACGGCACCAGCGACAGCGCGGCCGAGGAATGGATGCCGAGCCCGGGATCGTGGCTCCGCCAGGTGGGGACGAGGCCGTCCCCGCGCGCGGGGTTCAACGCATCGAGGACGGAGCGGTGCCCCTGGAGCAGCGGCTGCGATGCCGCGGCCAGCTCGCCCAGGCGGCGCTGCTCGCCCTCGAGCAGGTGACGCGAGAAGCCGGGCGGGCGACGGACCGTCTGCGCCGCGTTGTTGATGAGCACGTCCAGGCGGTCGCGCGTGCCGACGATGTAGCGGGCGAAGATCTCGACGCTCGGTGCGTGCCGGAGGTCGAGGCCGTGCACCTGCAGGCGGTGGCCCCACGTCGCGAAGTCGGGCTCGCGGGCGTATCGCTCGGCGGCGTCGTGGGGGAAGCGGGTGGTCGCGATCACCTCGGCGCCGGCCCGCAGCAGCATCAGCGCGGCCTGGAAGCCGATCTTGACCCGGGCGCCGGTGATGAGCGCGACCTTGCCCGACAGATCCGCGGTCTGGAACCGCTTGGCGTAGTTGAAGTCGCCACAGTCGCAGCACATCGCGTCGTAGAAGAAGTGGACGCGGCGGAACTCGGCCTTGCAGACGTAGCAGTGGCGCGGCTTCTGCAGCAGACGCTCGGACTTCGGCGTCTCCTCGGGGAGCATCAACGCCGGCGGCACGTAGACGGCCTGCTGCCGCGCGACGCGGATCTCGGTGGCCGCACGCACCTCGCGATCGTGCTCCCGCTTCGCGACCGCGCGTTTCCGCCGCACGGCCTTGGCGAGCCGAACCTCATCGGCGCGCTCGGGGACCGCGACGCGGCCCACGGCCGCGAGCAGCGCGAGGCGGTCGGCCTCGTCGAGGTCGATCAACAACCCGCGGTCGGCGACGACGGCCTCGAGTAGCGCGGTGCAGCGGCGCACGTCTTCCGGGTCCAGGGGCATCGCACGAGCGTGTGCCACACAAGGGGTGCGATGCGCCAGCCCTTGGTCTCGGGTTCGCGACGTCCTCGGCGGCGCGATCGCGGGAGACCACGCCTATGTTGCCGTAGGGACGCTCGAGGCGTCACCGCCCACCGTCACCGGCCGACCGGGGCCCATCGGCTCGGTGATGCGATCGACCCGCGGCTCGTCGACCTGGACCGCGCCCTCTCGCGCGCGACGCTCCTCGTCGACGGGCTCGCGCACGATCCGGTACAGCCCGTGATCGAATGGATCGCCGGGCCCGCGACGCACCAACTCGATGCGCTCGCGCATCCCCATCGCGTCCATCTGCTGCGCGCGGTGATGACAGAACGGGTTGTTCCCGGGGCGTCCCATCAGCGGCTCGGCGGTCGCCGTGCAGCCCGCGCGGCACACGTCGCGGTAGTAGCACTCGGCGCAGTAGCCCCACAGCTCGGCCTCGGTCCGTTCCCGGGTGTAGGCGAGCTGTGCAGTTCGGGTCCAGATGTCGCGCAGCGACGACGTGCGCACGTTGCCGCCGACGTTCATGGCACCGCCGAGGCTCGGACAGCCCTTGATGTCCCCTTGGGCTTCGATGCCGATCACCGAGCGTCCGGCGGTGCAGCCCTTGTAGTGCGCGCCCCGCTTCTGCACCTTGCGGAGCTTGGCCTCGAAGTTCCCGAAGTAGCCGAGGTTGTTCGCCGGCCAGATCGCGACGCCGAGCCGCGCGGCATCGTCGAGCAGGACGCCGAGGCCGTCGAACACCTCGAGCAGCATGTAGGGCTGCAGCAGGATCTCGGGGTGGTCACCGGCGTTGCCGAAGGGCGCGGTGATCTGCAGCTGCCAGCCGCGGACGCCCGCAGCATGCAGCAACGGCAGCAGCCCCGGGAGATCACCCATGGTGAGTCGGTTGATCTGCGTGTTCACGGCCACCGCTGCGCCTGCGGCCCGCAGCGCACGCAGGGCCGCGAACGCGCGCTCCCAGCTGCC
Organism: Nannocystaceae bacterium; assembly: GCA_044344875.1. Taxonomy (GTDB): domain Bacteria; phylum Myxococcota_A; class Polyangia; order Nannocystales; family Nannocystaceae; genus Xiheibacterium. The sequence goes on along the minus strand of JBIJCC010000019.1, from coordinate 28,566 downwards.
CGGGATCCCGCGCAGCCGATCGTGGGCCGCCTGCAGGCCGTCGATGGACACGCCGACGGTGGTCACGCCGGCGGCGACCATGGCCTCGGCGCGCTCGGGCGTCAGGTTGCGGCCGCCGGTCGTCATCGTGCACGCCATCCCGGCCTCGCGGATCGCCCGTATCACGAGGATGAAATCGTTGCGCAGGTAAGCCTCGCCACCCACCAACGTGACCTCACCGACCCCGAGCTCGCGCAGCTGTCGGACGAGATCGAGGCACTCGTCGGTGGTGAGCTCGCCCGGCCGTGCGGCGCCGGCCCGCGAACCGCAGTGGATGCACTTCTGGTCGCACGCGAGCGTCAGCTCCCACACCGCGAGCCGCGGCGTGGGCACCTCGCCGTCCGAGTCTCGCTGGGGCGCCCGCATCCGACGGCTGTCGGCGGGCGGCAGTGCGACGACCGGCAAACGCAATCGGACGTCTCGTAGGCTCATCGCGCTCCGCAGGTCACTTCGGACCGCCCGGCCCGGGAGCGTCGAGGCACACGAAGGTGTCTTCGTACGGCGAGCAGGTCTGCCCGACGGCGCAGTCCTCCGCGCGCGGATCACAGGGGGTCATACACAGCGCCAGCACATCTTCGTTGCTGACGATGCAGACCTCGCCATCGGCGGGGCACATGGGATCCGCGAGGCTGTTCGTGCACTGCGACACGCACGTGCCGACGCTGGTGTCCGGATCGACGTGGAAGCACATCGAGCCCTGCTCGCAGCTGTCGATGCCGCTCGTGGCGCTGCCCTCGACCGTGCACGGATCGCCGGCCGCGTCGGGGTCGTCGCTGATGGGCGTGCAACGCAGCCCATTCCAGTCGCCACCGCCGTCCTCGGCCCACGCCATGCACTTCTCGCCGGGCGGGCAGTCCTGCGCGAACGGATCGCAGTCGAGCGGACCACCGCCGCCGTCGGGGCGCACCGCGTAGAACGAGCCCCCACTGTCATCGATGTCGTCCGTCGACGACGAGCTGTCGGCGATCGTCGTGGTGTCGGCTCCATCGTCCAGCGTCGTCGACCCGGTCGACCCCGACGTGGACGTGGTCGACGTGGTCGTGGTCGGATCCTCGGTGCCCGTCGACGTCTCGTCGCCCGCACCGCCCCCGGGTCCACAGGCAGCGGCGCCGAGCGCCAGGCCGAGGACGAGCCGCGCCAGCGCGCCCTCGCTGCCCGTCGCCACCGTCGTGGCCTGCACTGCCCCGCAGAAGGGACACGACGGCGCGGCACCGAACAGATGGCGGTCGCAGCTTGGGCAGAGCTTCATGGACCTAAGCTACCAAAACAGTTTTTGCTGTCAATCGAAAAGTCGCGTCAGGTCGACCGGCGCTCGGTCCGGAGCACGACGCCGTCCTTGGGGCGCAGCGTCACCGACGGCAGCAGGCGCAGCTCCAGCGGGCCGACCGGAGAGACGCGGTAGCGCTGCGCGACCGTGGCCAGCACGAGCACCGCCTCGAGCATCGCGAAGTGATTCCCGACGCAGACCCGCGGGCCGCCGCCGAAGGGGAAGTACGCGAAGCGAGGCAGGCGTTCAGCGAGGCCGCCGAGCCAGCGCTCCGGGGTGAAGCGCTCGGGGTCCTCGAACCATCGCGGATCCCGGTGGACCGACCACAGCGGCATCAGCACCTGGGCGCCGCGGGGGATCCGCCAGCCCGCGATCGTGCAGTCCTCGAGGGCCTCGCGGCCGACCACCCACGCGGGCGGGTACAGCCGCAGGGTCTCGCGCACCACCGCGTCGGTGAACGGCAGCCGCGCGACGTGCTCGAGCCCCGCGGCGCCGCCGTCGAGCACCGCCTCGAGCTCGGCGTGCAGGCGCTCCTGCACGTCCGGGTGGTGCGCCAGCAGGTGCAGGGCGTAGCTGAGGGCGAGCGCGGTGGTCTCGTGGCCGGCGAGGAAGAGGGTCGCGACCTCGTCGCGCAGCTGCAGATCGGTCATGCGCGAACCATCGTCGTCGCGCGCGGCGAGCAGGCGGCCGAGGAGATCACCGTCGTGCTCGGGGTCGGCCGCGGCACGGCGCTGGCGGATGATGTCGTAGAGGATCGCGTCGAGGCGATCGCGGGCGCCATCGATGCGCGCGATCGCCTCGCGGTTGAACCACGCCGGCAGCAGCCGTCGCCACGTGAGGAAGTTCTGCTGGAAGTCGGCCATCAGCAGGGACACGATGTCGCCGACCGCGTCGAGATCGGGGATCGTCGCCGCGCCGAAGAGCGTCTGCAGCACGATGTCGAGGGTCAGTCGCATCATGTCCTCGTGGACATCGCGTGCGCTGGCGTCGGGCCAGGTGGCCAGCATGCGTTGGGACCGGTCGGTCATCGTCGCCGCGAAGCCGACGAGGTGTCGCGGCTGGAACGACGGCGCCGCGATCCGCCGCTGCCGCCGCCAGAACGACCCTTCGCTGGTGAGCAGGCCACGACCGACGAAGCGCGCGAGCTCGTGGGTGAGCTCGTCCTTCATGTACCGCGCGTGCTCGCCCACGAGCACCGACGCGATGTCGTCGGGGTGACCGAGCAGGTACCACGGCGTGCCCGCGACGCGGTAGTGCACGACGTCGCCGTACTCCCGCAGCCAGGCGGTCAGCCGCCGCAGGGGATCGTACTGGAACTGCACCCCGACCCCGAGCAGCGGCGGGCCCTTGGGCCCGGGGGGCACCCGGGTCCCGGCGGTGCCGAGCGCCCCTCGACGCAGCGGCGCGGGATCGATCGGAGCGGCGGCATGCGGCGAAGCGAGCACAGCCGAGGATCCACCGGCGCGGGCCCGGGCGCCAGCTCCCCAGCGGCGCGCGCGTGCGCTGCCGTCACACCGCGTCCGGCCCGTCTCCACCCAACGTGATGCTCCCAAGCGCCCTGCTCGCAGCCGCCCTCGTCGCCCCCACCGTCTCCGCGGCGGGAGGCTCCCCGCCCGTGACCGCCTCCCCGGGCAATTCCCTTCCGCCGGTCGTCGACCTCGAGAAGGCGTACGACGCCGGCCAGATCGCCAAGGCCGGCACCATCGCGGTGCCCGCGGGCTACGGTCGGTACTGCAGCCTGTCGTATCCGTCGGGCGGCTTCGCGTTCGACTGGGGCGACGCCAACGCCGATCCGTGCGCGACGATGCTGGCCTCGTCTCCCGGCGGCACGATCGCACGCGCCGGCCTGTGGTCGAAGAACGGCGGCAACAACATCGTCGTGCGCTGCGAGGACGGCGCGTCTCTGCTGCTCTACGCGCTGGAGGGCGCGGCCGCGCTGCAGCAGGCGTTCGACGAGAACAAGACCAAGAAGAAGTGCGTGTTCACCGTCGCGCCGAAGTCGCTGCCGGTGTTGAACGCCCCGTTCGCGGTGGACGACGACGACGTCAGCTTCGCCAACGGATTCGACTTCGCGCGCGGGTTCACCGTGCAGACCAACGCCGGCGGCACCTCCTCGAAGGTCGGCTACAAGGGCGACGCGGTCAACTACGACGGCCACGACGGCATGGACTGGCCGATGCCGAAGAACACCACGATCGAGGCGGTGCAGAAGGGCGTCGTGTTGGTCGCGCGCGGTCGCAACATCGACAAGTACTTCCCCAACTGCCCCAACGGTTCGACCCGCACCCAGAACGAGGTCTACGTCCTTCACGTCGTCGGCACCGGCGTGTACGCGGAGCTCTTCGTCAGCTACTACGCCCACTTCGACAGCATGCAGGTCAGCGCCGGCGACGTGGTCACCAAGGGGCAGGCGCTGGGCAAGGCCGGCAGCACCGGCTGCTCGAGCGCGAACCACCTCCACCTCGAGATCGCGCGGATGAGCAACACGGCGACGATGTACCGCCGTCACCTCCGCGTGCCGGCCACGGAGGACTACGACCAGACCACGATGATCGATCCCTACGGCTTCTCCTGGCACGCCAAGGCGGGGTTCGACCCGTGGGGGTGGCGGGCGATCGCGAACGGACGCGGTGCGCTGAGCATCGGGCTGTGGGCGTCGGGACAGAAGCCGGATCGGGATTGAAGGCCTACGGCGATCGCCCCCCTACAGCCGAGGATCCACCGGCTCGCTCTCCAGCGCCAGCACCCCGAACACGCACTCGTGCACGCGCCACAGCGGCTCCGCGGCCACGAACCGGTACAGCGCCTCCGCCCCGAGGGCGAACTCCGCGAGCGCGAGCCGTCGCTTGCGCTGCAGTCCCCGGCCCCGCAGCCGCTCGAGCTGATCGGGCGCGGTGTACTCCGGCCCGTAGATGATCCGCAGGTACTCGCGGCCACGGCACTTGAGCGCCGGCTGCACCAGCCCGCGCTTGCCGTAGGTGAGCCACTGCAACGGCTTCACGACCATGCCCTCACCGCCGGCGTCGGTCAGCGCGTGCCACCACGCCGACGCATCCTCGCGCGCCGCCGGATCGTCGAGCGCGACCACGCGGTAGGGCGTCGCGACCACGAGTGGATCGTGCGCGGCGATGCGCGCGAGCGTGTCCATGTGCCAGACGTGATCGTGGTCGAACCACGTCCGCCCCTCGCTCGCCAACAGGTGGAACGGCGCGACCTGGACGGCGTCGAGCTGCACCGTGTCCCAGCAGTAGCCCCGCCATGCGCGACCGTACGCCTCGATCATCTCGCCGCGATCGCGGTAGCGCTCGGTCAACGCATCGTCGCCGGCCCCGCGCGCCGCCGCGGCCGCGAGCACGGCGGTCGCCGCCGATGTCGCAGCCCGCCCGGCGGCGCCCACGGCTGCATACTGCGTGCGCAGCAGCTCGCGGGCCTTCAGCGACCACGGCATGAGCTCGACATCGAGGCACAGCCAGTCGGTCGCGAGCTCCTCCCACAGGCCCGCGGCGGCGACGGCCGCGGCGAGGCGCTCGAGCAGCGCCTGCTCGAGCGCCGCGTCGGCGAAGAACGCCCGGCCCGTCCGCGTGTAGACCACGCCGCGTGCGGTGCCCGGCACGCCGAACCGCCGCGCAGCGACCGACGCGTCCTTCGTCACGATGACGACCGCCCGCGAGCCCATGTGCTTGCGCTCGCAGACGACGTGGGACACCCCGGCGCGCGCGAAGTCCTCGAGGACGTCCTCGGGGCGCTCGAGCAGCGGCGTGCCCGCGGGCGCGGTGGCCCCGGGCGCCATCGTCGGCGGCAGGTACACCAGCCACCGCGGATCGATCGCGAACCGGCTCATCACCTCGAGGGCCGCGACCGCGTTCTCCTCGCGGATCGTCACCGTGTGCCGCACCCGCGTGGTCACGATGCGCTTGCCGGCGACGTCCTGCAGATCGAGCACCTCCGCCGGCCGCTCGGGCAGCACCGGTGCGATCGGCCGCACCGGCTCGTAGTAGACCTCCGCCGCAGGCACCTCGATGAGCTCGCGCTCGGGATACCGCAGCGCGGTGAGCTTCCCGCCGAACACGCAGCCCGTGTCGATGCAGATGGTGCGGTTGATCCACTCGGCCTCGGGCGTCGGCGTGTGCCCGTACACGACCATCGCGCGGCCGCGGTACTCGGTCGCCCAGGGCAGCCGCACCGGCATGCCGAACTCGTCGATCTCGCCGGTGGTGTCGCCGTACAGGCAGAACGCCCGCACGCGCCCCGACGCTCGGCCCTGGAAGTCCTCGCGCAGCCCGGCGTGGGCCACGACGAGCTTGCCGTCATCGAGGACGAGGTGACTGACGAGCCCGTCGAGGAAACTCGCGATGCGGAGCAGCTGCTCCGGCGGCTCGCGCTCGAGCTGCTCCATCGTCTGCGCCAGGCCGTGGGCGAGCTTGATGTCGCGCCCCCGGAGCTTGCGCACCAGCTTCATGTCGTGGTTTCCCGGCACGCACAGGGCGTGCCCGCGCTCGACCATGTGCATCACCAGTCGGAGCACGCCGGGCGAGTCCGGCCCGCGGTCGACGAGGTCGCCGAGGAACAGCGCGTGGCGGCCCGGAGGCGGCACCACCTCGGGCGCCTCGCGGGTGCCGGAGACCGTGTACCCGAGCGCGCCGAGCAGCGCGCGCAGCTCGTCGTAGCACCCGTGCACATCGCCGATGATGTCGAACGGGCCGTGGTCGTCGCGACGATCGTTGCGCATCCGCGTCCGCGTGATCGTCACCGCCTCGATCGACTCGGGCGAGTCGAGCCGGTACACCCGCGAGAACCCCTCGCGCTTCAGGCCCGACAGCCCACGGTCGAGCTGGGCGGCCTGCTGCCGCACGACATGGGCGCCGAAGCTGCGATCCGAGCGCGACGCGTTGCGCTGCGCGGCGACCTTGGCCGGGACCTCGAGCACGATCGCGACGGCGAGCCGGTCCTGCGCGCGCGCGAGCGCCACCAGCGATGCCCGCGAGCTGCTCTGCGTGTTGGTCGCGTCGACGACTGCGAGGCGGCCCCGCGCGAGCCGTCGGTCGACGATCGTGCCCAGCACGGTGAACGCATCGCCGGTCGCGTCCTGGTCGTTCTCGTCGTCGGCGACCAGGCCGCGGCACGTGTCCGATGACACGATCTCGGTGGCCGCGAAGTGCTTGCGCGCGAACGTCGACTTGCCGGAGCCCGACACGCCGACGATCACGACCAGGCACGATTCCGGGATCTCGAGGTTCATCGGGTGAACACTCCCATCTGCGTCGGCGCCCCGAGCTCGGCGTCGACGGGGCCGACGCCGACCAGCTCGACCGCGTAGCCGTGGCGCGCCGCGACGCCGTGGGCCCAGTCGCCGAACTCGGCGCGGGTCCACTCGAAGCGATGATCTCCGTGCCGCATCTGCCCGGGCCCGAGGCCCGCGAACCGCACGTTGTACTCGGCGTTGGGCGTCGTGACGACCACGCACCGCGGGGCGGCGAACTCGAACACCACGCGCTCGAGCGCGCCGAGGCGCGAGGGCTCGACGTGCTCGATCACCTCCACCAGGCAGAGCGCGTCGTACCCCGACAGCCGTGCGTCGCGGTATGTCGTGGATCCATGCACGAGCTCGATCCGCGCGCGCTGGGTCGGCGCCATCGTGTCGAGGTGCAGCCGGGCCGAGGCGCGCTCGAGCGCGCCCATGGAGACGTCCATGCCGAGGATCGACTCGAACGACGGATCGCGCAGCAAGGCCCGCAGCAGCCGGCCCTCGCCGCAGCCGAGATCGGCGACTCGACGCGCGCCGTGCCGACGCAGCGCGTCGAGGACCGCGTCCGTGCGGGCGTCGGCGAGCGTCAGCGCGGTCTCCAGCGTTTCCTCGAGCGGGCGCTGCGGCGCGTCGCCGCCCTCGCCCACGTCATCGTCGCCGAGCCGGCGAAGCGCCTCGTCGGCGAGCGAGCGCCGGTGCTTGAGGTACCGCCGGGTGATCTGTTCCTTCAACGGGTGCTGCGCGAGCCAGCCCTCGCCGCGACGGACCAGCTTGTCCACCTCGTCGTCGCCGACCCAGTAGTGCTTCTCGTCGTCGAGCACCGGCACGAGCACGGTGAGGTGCCGCAGCAGGTCGCACAACCGCACGCAGTGGTGCAGGGTCACGTCGTAGTACGGGCTGTCGCCCCACGCGGTGAACACCGGATCGAGGGCGTGCCGCGTCGCCTCGACGCGGTAGCCGAGCGGCTCGAACAGCCCCCGCAGCAGCCGCTCGCCGCCCGACACCGGCAGCACCGGCAGGTGGGCCGACAGGTCGATCGCCGTGTCCGCGAGCGCCTGTCGATCGCGCGAACGACCGCCGAGGGCCTGTCCGAACACCCGCCCGATCGCGACCGCGAGCAGCGACGACGCGACGTAGGGTCGATCGTTGGTGTACTGGCCGAGGACGAAGCCCTCGTCGCCGTCGGGCCGCCGCACCAACCCGACGGGATCGACGTCGAGCACGAGCGCCGCGGTGCACCGCTCGTCGCTCGCCTCGGGGTAACAGACGTGCGCGTGACCGAACGCGAGCTCGGTCGACTGCAGCCGCGCGGGGTTCTTGCCGAGCAGGTAGCCGAGGTCGGTCGCGGGGCGGTGCGTGGTGGTGATCGTCAGCAGCATCGGACGGAACGCGGCAGTCTGCCGGGTCCGGGCGGATCGGTCCATGCTGCACCCCGCCATGTGCGCCGGCGCGCGCGGGCCCGGCAAATCCGGCGACCTTCGGCGACCTCGTCGCGGCGCGCAGATCGGACCTGCCGCTGGTGCGTTGCAGGCGGGCAAGCGCCCGAACCCCGCTCGTTGCCCCGCCCGCGGACCCCATGCGTCCGCGCCCGGCGTGGGGCCACGCGGGCGCGAGGAGTCCATCCCATGTCCCGCAGAATCCTCGGCGTCCTCCAGCTCGCGACCCTCTCCCTCGCCACCCTCCCCGCCTGCGATCGCAGCGATCGCGTCGCACCGGAGCCGGCCGACGCCGCGACGCGGTCGGAGTCGATCGCCGCGGCGACGCCGTCCGAGGTCGCCGTCGCCTCGACGCCCTCGGGCGCCGCCGATCGCATCGACAACCACGCCACCGCGGTCGACCGCGCCGAGTCGCCCGCACCGCCGCCGATCCCCTCGACCCGCGCACCGCGACCGGTCGAGCCCGTGCAGGAGGAGGCGACCGCCGAGCCGCAGCGCCCCGCGACCAAGATGCCGAGCGCCGCGTCGCCCATGAAGGCGGGCGACAGCATGAGCAGCCTGGGCAGGGCCGCCGCGCCCTCGCCCCCCGGCGGCTGGGGGCACCGCAAGCTCGCCGAGAAGGACGTGATGGCCGACGGCGACGGCGGCGAGGACTACGCGGCGATCGCCGAGAACACCTTCGTCGCGGTCGCCGACGACCCGCGCTCGACGTTCTCGATCGACGTCGACACCGCGTCGTACAGCAACATGCGTCGTTTCCTGCAGGACCAGAGCTTGCCGCCCGCCGACGCGGTGCGCATCGAGGAGCTGGTCAACTACTTCGACTACGACTACGCCGCGCCCGAGGGCGCAGCGCCGTTCTCGATGACGCACGAGGTCTCGACCTGCCCGTGGAACGACGACCACCTGCTGGTCCACGTCGGTCTGCAAGGCAAGGAGATCGACGACAGCAAGGTGCCAGCGCGCAACCTGGTGTTCCTGCTCGACGTCTCGGGCTCGATGAACGCGCCCGACAAGCTGCCGCTGCTCACCCGCGGGCTGGGCATGCTGGTCGACAACCTCCGCAAGGACGACCGGGTCTCGATCGTCGTGTACGCCGGCGCGTCGGGCCTGGTTCTCGAGCCGACCGCGGACAAGGCCGAGATCCTCGCCGCGCTCGGTCGACTCGAGGCCGGCGGCTCCACCAACGGCGGCGCAGGCATCGATCTGGCGTATCGCCTGGCCGAGAAGACCTTCATCAAGGGCGGCATCAACCGCGTGATCCTGGCGACCGATGGCGATTTCAACGTCGGCACCACCAGCCAGTCCGACCTCGTGAAGATGATCGAGGACAAGCGCAAGGGCGGCGTGTTCTTGAGCGTGCTCGGCTTCGGCACCGGCAACGTCAAGGACTCGACGATGGAGATGCTCGCCGACAAGGGCAACGGCAACTACGCGTACATCGACTCGCTGTCCGAGGCCCGCAAGGTGCTGGTCGAGGAGGGCGGCTCGACCCTGGTGACGATCGCCAAGGACGTGAAGATCCAGGTCGAGTTCAACCCCAAGGAGGTCGCGTCGTATCGGCTGGTCGGCTACGAGAACCGCAAGCTCGCGCACACCGACTTCAACGACGACACGAAGGACGCCGGCGAGATCGGGGCCGGCCACTCCGTGACCGCGCTCTACGAGGTCGTCCCGGTCGGGGCCAAGGGCCCCGCGTCGCCGTCGGTCGATCCGCTGAAGTACCAGGACACCGCGCCGGCGGCCGGCACGCTGACCACGGCCGCGGCCACCGGCGAGCTCATGACCGTGAAGATCCGCTACAAGAAGCCCGACGGCGACAAGAGCGATCTGCTCAGCTTCGCGGTGACCGGCGACGACCGCAGCCTCGATCGGACCACCGACGACTTCCGCTTCTCCGCCGCCGTGGCCGAGTTCGGCATGGTGCTCCGCGACCGCGCCCACCGCGGCGACGCGACCTACGACGAGGTGCTCGCCCTCGCCGGCAAGTCGCTCGGCAAGGACGACCGCGGCCACCGTGCGGCATTCGTGCGCCTGGTCGAGACCGCCAAGACCCTCGACCGCCGGACGCTGGCCCGGGCGAAGTGACGCGCTTCCCACTCTTGCAGGGGACGATGGCCCGCGCACGCGCGGGCCCCCGGCAGTATCCTGGCGCCGTGAGGTCCGGATCCGACGAGGTCACGCTCGCGCCGCCGGGCGACGAGACCATCCACGCGGACGAGCGCTCGATGGCCGACGGCCCCGCGACGCGGTGGATCGATCTGGCCCGCGGCACCAGCATCGGCCGCTACGTCGTGCTCGAGCGCATCGGCTCGGGCGGCATGGGTGTGGTCTACGCGGCGTTCGACCCGGAGCTCGACCGCAAGATCGCGCTCAAGCTCGTCGCCGACGACGGCACCGCGGGCTCGGCGGCCGGCAACCGCCTGGCCCGCGAAGCCCAGGCGATGGCGAAGCTCGACCACGAGAACGTGGTCACGGTGCACGACGTCGGCAGCTGGGGCGAGCAGGTCTTCATCGCGATGGAGTACCTCGACGGCGGCACGCTCGGTCAGTGGATGCGCGCCGCTCCCCGGCCCTGGCGCGAGGTGCTCGACACGCTGCGCCGCGCCGGTGCAGGCCTGGCCGCGGCCCACGACGCCGGCATCGTGCACCGCGACTTCAAGCCCGACAACGTGCTGCTCGGCCGTGACGGCCGCGTGCGCGTGGTCGACTTCGGGCTCGCGCGGGCGATCGGTGGCGACGTCGACCGCACCGATGGCCGCGAGCTCGGCAAGAGCCTCGACGGCCTCGATCGCCAGCTGACCATGACCGGCGCGCGCATCGGCACGCCGGCGTACATGTCCCCCGAGCAACACCGCGGCGAGCCGGCCGACGCCGCGAGCGATCAGTTCTCGTTCTGCGTCACCGCATTCGAGGCGTTCTACGGCCAGGCCCCGTTCGCTGGGGTGACGCTCGCCGAGCTCGCCTCGAACGTGATCGACGGCGTGCTGCGCGAGCCGCCGCGCCGCGAGGTGCCGTCGTGGATCTTCGCCCAGCTCGTCCGCGGGCTGCAGCGCGACCCGGCGCGACGACACCCGTCGATGCGGGCGCTGCTCGAGGCGCTGTCGATCGACCGCGATGCCCGTCGACGCGCGCGGGTGCGCACGGCCGGCATCGTCGTCGGCGTCGTCGCGCTGGTCGGCGGGGCCTACGCCCAGTCGACGATCGCCGCACGACCGTGCCGCGAGGGTGAGGCCAAGCTCGAGGCGGTGTGGAACCCAACGGTGCGCGAGGCCGGGCGCGCCGCGTTCGGCAACGCGGGCAGCCCCGGCGCCGACTCGACATGGACCGACACCGCGCTCACCCTCGACGCCTACGGCGCGGCGTGGGTCGAGATGTACGGCCAGGCCTGTCGCGCCACCCATGTCGACGGGGACCAGTCGCCGGCGCTGCTCGACCGCCGCATGCTGTGCCTCGAGCGACGGCGTGTGCAGCTCGGGGCCGCGGCGGAGCTCTTCGCCGAGGCCGACGCCGCCGTGGTCGAGCGCGCGAGCAAGGTCACCGGTCGGCTCGGGCCGATCGCCGAGTGTGCCGACGTCGACGCGCTGCTCGCCGAGCTGCCGCCGCCCGACCCTGCGATCGCAGAGCGGGTCGCCGGTGCGGTGGCGACCCTCGAGGAGGTCGGCACGCTGCGCGCGGTGGGTCGGTTCGCGAGGGCCCGTGAGCTCGTCGAGGGCTTGCAGGAAGAGGTCGACGCCCTGGGTCACCCGCCGCTGCGCACCGAGTTCCTCTACTTGCGTTCGGCGGCGGCGAGCGACGTCGGCGAGATCGAGCTGGCGCAGCAGCTGGCGTACGAGACCGTCGAGGCGGCCGCGACGTCGCACCACCTGCGGCTGGCCGCAGACGCGTGGATCTCCCTGGCGATCCTCACCGGCGTGAGCCGGCAGGACTTCGCGCTGGTCGAGCCCATCCTCCACGCCGCCCGGGCTGCCGTGATCCAGGCCGGCAACGACGACCTCCGCCGCGCTCGACTGCTGGCGACGTGGGGCACCATCTTGCTGCTGCGCGAAGACTATGCGGCGGCGGAGGCGAAGCTCGCCGAGGGGTACGCGTTGTTCGCGGCCCGCGGCGCCGGCGATCTCGACGCACTCGAGACCCGGCAGCGCCTCGCGCTCGTCTACCACGGGCAGGCGCGCTACGACGAGGCGCAGGCGATCCTCGAGGAGGTGCTCGTCACGCTCGAGCGTCGGCGCGGCCCCGACCACCCGAGCGTCGGCGAGGTCGTCGGCAACCTCGCGCGGCTGCACAAGGCGCGAGGCGACACCGCCGCTGCCTTGCCGCTCTACGAGCGCGCCCTCGGCATCCTCGAGAAGGCCCTCGGCGCCAAGCACCCCTCGGTGGCGACCGCCCACAACAGCCTGTCGAACACGCTGCGCACCCTGGGGCGCTACGACGAGGCCGAGGCCCATCTCGACGCGGCCGCTGCGATCGAAGCGCTCCAATACGGGCCGAACTCCGAGGCAGCGGCGAGCAACCTGCACGCGCGGGCGTTGCTGTCGCTCGCGCGGGGTCGGGCCGCCGAGGCGCTCGCACCCGTCGAGCGGGCGATCGCCCTGTGGGACGCGACGCTGGGGCCGGAGCATCCGCGCGTCGCCTACGGCTTGACCACGCAGGGACGGATCCTCGTCGCGCTGCACCGCGCGGACGAGGCGATCGCACCCCTCGAGCGGGCTCTGGCATTGCGCGCGGCGAAGGACGCCGCCCCGCCGACCGAGGTCGCGGCGACCCATGTCGAGCTCGCGCACGCGCTGTGGGACAGCGGGCGCGACCGATCGCGGGCGCGCACAGAGGCCGAGGCCGCGCGCGCGCTGCTGCGGGAGGCCGGACGATCGAGCGAGCTCGCCGAGCTCGACGCGTGGCTGGCCGCGCACTAGCCGGCCCACCCTCGGCCACTCCACGGCCCACCCTCGGCCACTCCACGGCCCACCCTTGGCTTGACGCGCCGACGCACCGACGCGACATGGCTTCACATGCCCGCGTCCGTCGCCGATGCCCCGGAGGCACGCTCGCCGTGATCCCGCCCGAACATCCGCTCGACGAGCTCGCACGCCTGGAGGCGCTGCGGGCCACGGGCCTGCTCGACTCTGCACCCGAGGAGCGCTTCGATCGATTGACCCGCCTCGCGCGGCAGTGCCTCGACGTGCCGATCGCCCTGGTCTCCCTCGTCGACGTGGCCCGGCAGTGGTTCAAATCGCGACAGGGACTCGACGACTGTGAGACCGGTCGCGACATCTCGTTCTGCGGCCATGCGATCCTCGACGGCGCGATCTTCGAGGTCCCCGACGCGAGCCTCGACCCGCGATTCGCCGACAATCCCCTGGTCACCGGTCCGCTCGGCCTGCGCTTCTACGCCGGCGCCCCGCTGGTCGCCGACGGCCATCGCGTCGGCACGCTGTGCGTCATCGACCGACGACCGCGTCGCCTCGACGCCGACCAGGCGGCCGTGCTCCGCGAGCTGGCCGACTGCGTCCAGGAGGAGATCGGTCGGATCGCTGCGGAACGCCTCCAGGCCCAGCTCGCCCTCAGCTCCGAGCGGAGCACGTCGATCCTGCAGGGTCTCTCCGGCCTGGCCCTCGTGGTGGATCGCGAGGGCCGGTGCATCGACTGCAACGAGCACCCGGATCTCTACCTGCCGCGCGCCGCCGTCCGGGGCCAGCGCCTGGCCGACATCCTGCCGCCGGTGCTGCTCGGCCGGGTGCTCGACGCGCTCGCCCACGCCAGCGCCACGCGCGAGCAGGTCCTGGTCACCTACCACCTCGACGTCCCGGGCGGTGCGGCCGACTTCGAGGCCCGGTTCCAGCGCCTCGACGACGAACAGACCCTCATCGTCATCCGCAACATCAGCCGCGAGAAGGCGACCCAGGCGGAGCTCCAGCGCCAACACCGGCTGTCCGACATGATCGGCCGGGCGCAGCTGCGGTTCATCCGCGAAGAGGATCGCCGCCGCGCGTTCGGAGAATTGCTCGCCGATGTCCTGGCGCTGACCACGAGCGAGTACGGCTTCATCGGCGAGGTGCTGCACGAGGCCGACGGCGCGCCGTACCTCAAGACCTACGCGATCACCGACATCGGCTGGGACGAGGCCTCGCGGGCGTCCTATGCCGCCAACGCGCCCCAAGGCATGGAGTTCCGCGCCCTGCGCACGCTCTTCGGCGCGGCGATGGTGACCGCCGAGCCGGTGATCGCGAACGACCCGCAGCACGATGCCCGGCGCGGCGGCCTGCCGCCCGGGCATCCGCCGCTGAACGCGTTCCTCGGGCTCCCGATCGTGCACGCGGGCGAGACGGTGGCGATGATCGGCCTCGCGAACCGACCCGGGGGCTACGACTCGTCCATCGTCGAGTTCCTGGAGCCGCTGCTGATCACCCTCGGCCAGCTCGTCGTCACTGCGCGCATCCAAGAGCAACACCGCCAAGACCAGCTCGAGCTCGAGCGCTTCAAGGGCACCGTCGACCGCGCGCTCGACTGCGTGTTCATGTTCGACACGGACGAGCTGCGCTGTTTCTACGGCAACGAGGGTGCACTGCAGCAGATCGGGTACAGCCGGAACGAGCTGCTCTGCATGCATCCGTGGGACATCGCGCCCGGCCTCACCCCGCAGCGGTGTCGAGAGCGACTCTCCCCCCTCGGGCGGGGCCAGCGCGACGCGATGACGTTCGAGTCGGCGCTGCGCCACCGCAGCGGCGCACGGATCCCCGTCGAGGTCTTCCTCCAGTACATCGCGCCCGAGAACGAGCCCCCGCGCGTCGTCGCCATCGTCCGTGACATCAGCGAGCGAAAGCTCGCGGAGGCCGAGCGCACCCGAGTGACGACGTTGCTCACCAATGTCCTCGCCGCGGCGTCCGAGATCTCGATCATCGCGACCGACCCCAAGGGCACGATCACCATCTTCAACGGGGGCGCCGAGCGGATGCTCGGGTACGCGGCGGCCGAGCTGATCGGCCGTCAGACCCCGACGATCTTCCACCTCCCCGAGGAGATGGAGGCCCGCGCGGCCGAACTCACGGCCAGGCTTGGTCGCCCCGTCAGCGGCTTCCGCGTCCTCGTCGAGGCGCTCGAACGCGCGGGTTCCGACGCGCGCGAGTGGACGTACGTCCATCGCGATGGCCGCCATTTCCCGGTGTCCCTCGTCGTCACCGCGATTCGCTCGAGCGAGGGCGCGATCGTCGGCTACCTCGGCATCGGCCAGGACATCACCGAGCGCAAGCAGACCGAGACCATGCTGCGCGAGCAGGCCGAGCACACCCGCGCCATCGTCGACAACATGGTCGACGGCGTCGTCGCGATCGACCAGCTCGGCACCGTGGCGTCGTTCAACCTCGCCGCCGAGCGGATCTTCGGCGTCCGCGCGGAGGACATCGTCGGCAAGAACGTGAACATGCTGATGCCGAGCCCGCATCGGGAGGTGCACGACGGCTACATCCACCGGTTCGTGGAGCTGGGCGAGGCCCGCGTCATCGGCCTGCGACGCGAGCTCGAGGGGCAGCGCGCCGACGGCAGCCTGTTCCCCATGGAGATCGCCGTCTCGCAGGTCACGCGGATGGGTCGGCCGATGTACGTGGGCATGGTCCGCGACATCACCGACCGCCGCCGCGACGAGCGGATGAAGCGCGAGTTCGTGAGCACCGTGAGCCACGAGCTCCGCACGCCGCTGACCTGCATCGCCGGCGCGCTGGGCCTGATCACCGGCGGCGCGCTAGGCGAGATCCCGTCGACCGCAAACGAGATGCTCGACGTCGCGTTCGAGAACAGCAAGCGCTTGACCGACCTCATCAACGACCTCCTCGACATGGAGCGGATCACGGCGGGCAAGATGCACTTCGACTTCCGGGTCCAACCGCTGCGGCCGATCGTCGAGCACGCGCTGGAGGTCAACCGCGCCTACGGCACCGGGCGCCGGGTCACCCTGGCGTTGGTCGAGCCGGAGCCCGACGTGTACGTGCGCGTCGACAGCCTGCGACTGAACCAGGTGCTCTCGAACCTGCTGTCGAACGCGATCAAGTTCTCCAACGAGGGCGGCGTCGTCGAGGTCGCGGTCCTGTGCGACGCGGCGCGCGTCTCGATCAGCGTGTGCGACCACGGCAAGGGTATCCCCGCCGCCTTCCGCGACCGCGTGTTCCAGAAGTTCGCCCAGGCCGACGCGTCGGACTCCCGCGCGCTCGGTGGCACCGGCCTCGGCCTCGCGATCACCCGCGAGCTGCTCGAGCGGATGGATGGACGCGTCGGCTTCGAATCCGTCGAGGGCGCCGGCGCGACGTTCACCTTCGATCTGCCGATCTGGGACGCCCCGGCGGTCGTCGAGGACCTCGTCGAGGAGCACATCTCGGCCCCCGAAGGTGCGCTGGCACGCCGAACGACCCGCTCGACCCGGCGAGCGAGCTAAGGACACATGGGCGATCTCCAACGAATTCTCTACGTCGAAGACGAAGCCGACATCCGCGCGGTCGCTCGCGTGGCATTGCAGCTCGTCGGCGGCTTCACGCTCGAGCTGTGCGCCGACGGTGCCGAGGCATTGCGCGTCGCCGCAGGATTCGCGCCGGACATGATCCTGCTCGACGTCATGATGCCAGGGATGGACGGGCCCAGTACGCTCGAGGCGCTCCGCGCCGTACCGTCGCTCGCCGAAGTCCCGGTGGCGTTCATGACCGCAAAGGTCCAGCCCGACGAGATCGCGTACTTCAAGTCCCTCGGCGTGCTCGGCGTGATCCCCAAGCCGTTCGACGCCATGCGCCTCGCCGAGCGCGTGCGCACGATGTGGAGCGACCGATGACCGAGCCCGACGAGGAGACCCTTGCCGCGACCGCGGCGCTCATGGCCCGGCTGCGCGACGGCTACCTCGCGCGGCTCCCGGCCGAGCTCACGACGCTGACGGCGCTGGCCGAGGGGCTGCGCGGCGACGAGTCGGATCGTCCACACCTCGAGCGGCTGTACTCGCGTCTGCACGCGTTGGCCGGCTCGGCGGGGACCTTCGGCCTGGCGAGCCTCACCGCGCGCGCGCGGACCCTGGAGCAGATGATCAAGCGCTGGATGGCGGGTGCGCCCGTCGAGATCGACCCCGCCGCGCGACGCACCCTCGCGACCGAGGTCGCCGCGCTGGGCCGGAACCTCCTGCCGTCGTGCGACGACAACCAGACTCCGCAGCATCGAACGAGTTCCACGCGCGGCAGGACGCTGATGGTGTGGCTGGTGCAGGCCGATGTCGAGGTCGCCGCCGCCCTCGCACGCCAGCTCGAGTCCTTCGGCCACGCGGTGCGGATCTTCGCCACCACGGCCGAGGTCGAGTTCGCCCCGGGTTCACCGCCCGACATCCTCATCCTCGAGCTGCGGGTCGACACCGACGGCGGCGCCGACCCGGCACTCGACGCCTTCACCCGTCGCTTCGTGCTGCAGAGCCCGGACAGCCCGGTGATTCTCATCTCCTCGCGCGACGACTTCGCGGCGCGGGTGTGGGCGTCGCGGATGGGCGCCGAGGGCTACTTCCTCGAGCCCGTCGACGTGCCGCGGCTGGTCGGGCGCATCTCGCAGATCTTCGACCAACGCGATGCGCCGCCGTGCCGCGTGCTCGTCGTCGATGACGACACCGCGCTCGCGAAGCACTATCGCCTCGTGCTGCTCGCCGCCGGCATGGAGGCCGACGTGTTGCGCGAACCGGAGGTGATCATCGCGACCCTCGCGACGCGACGCCCCGAACTCGTGCTGCTCGACCTGCGCATGCCGGGCTACTCGGGGACCGACCTCGCGGGCGTCATCCGGCAGCACGAGCGATGGTCGAGCCTGCCGATCGTCTACCTCTCGTCCGAGACCGACCTGGACGAGAAGATCGCCGCGCTGAGCCGGGGTGCCGACGACTTCCTCACCAAGCCCATCTCCGGTGCGCAGCTGGTCGCGGCGGTGCGGGCGCGCATCGATCGCGCCCGCCAGCTCGACGCGCAGATCAGCAAGGACAGCCTGACCGGCCTCCTCAAGCACGCGAGTATCAAGGACGCACTGGAGATCGAGGTCAATCGCTCGCGCCGCACGCTCGAGCCAGTGACGGTCGCGATGCTCGACATCGATCACTTCAAGACCGTCAACGACACCTATGGGCACGGCGTCGGCGACGTCGTCATCTCGTCGGTCGCGACGCTGCTGCGCCAGCGGTTGCGCCAGAGCGACATCGTCGGACGATACGGCGGCGAGGAGTTCGTGGCCGTCCTCCCGGCCTGCGACGCCAAGGACGCGCGGGTCGTGCTCGAGGACGTCCGCCGCCGCTTCGCCGACGTCCGCTTCAGCCACGAGGGCAAGACCTTCTCCTGCACGCTCTCGGCGGGCATCGCCGCCTCGACGCCCGATCACGAGCGCTCCGGCGCCGAGCTGTTGATCGCGGCCGACGCCGCGCTCTACGCGGCCAAGCGCGGCGGGCGTGACCAGGTCCGCTGCGAGCAGAGCGACGCGTAGGCCGGGCAACCTCGCATCACTCGGGTCCATGGACCGCAGACAAGGGCAAGGACCCACCGTCGCCAGACACCGCTTGGTTCCGCGGGGCACGATGCGTGCACCCGCGTGCCCCATCCATGCCCCGACTCTCGCTCCTGCTCGCCCTCGTGCCCGTGCTCGCATGCTACGCGGAGGCCCCGGATCGTCCGGCGGCGTTCTCCGACGACGTGGCGACCCTTCGGTTCGAGATCGATGCCATGGTGGGTGCCGAACCCCTGGGCGCGAGCGCGACCGTGAATTCCCCACCGTGGGAGCTGCTGCGGGTCAACGTCGAGGCGCTGTACGAGCGGGCGCCGCGGAAGATCGCGCTCCCCGAGGACGCCGACGGCATCGGCATCCTCGCCGACCCGGGCGCCGGTGACTACGACGCCGACGCGCTGCTCGATCTGGCGGCGGCGCACCGCGACACACCCGCGTCGAGCGGCGATCTGGTCTTCCACGTCTTGTTCGTCGACGGCTACTACCTCGACGACGGCGTGCGACAGGACGCGGTGCTCGGCGTGTCGCTCGGTGACAGCGGGACGATCGCGATGTTCGCCCCAGTGATCGGCGACGGTCCGCTGTCGCGGTTCGTCGAGCAGACCACGCTCGTCCACGAGCTCGGCCACGCGTTCGGACTGGTCGACAATGGCGTCGAGATGGTCGACGACCACCTCGATGTCGCCCACGGCCATCACTGCGAGAACCCCGATTGCGTCATGTACTGGCTCAACGAGGGCGCGGCCGACCTGCGCACGTACGCGCAGCAGTACGCGAGCAGTGGTGAGGTGGTGCTCTTCGACGACGCGTGCCTCGCCGACGCGGCGGCCGCAGCCACCGGATGACCCACCGCGGTCGGGAGCCGGGACTCGACCGCATCACCGCGCGAGGCGCTCGCGCTCCTCGGCGACGCGTCGCGTCAGCGCGGGGTCGCCCTCGGTCATCGTACAGATCTTCGCCGCGCGGTCGAGCAGCGCGTGGGCCAGCGCGGTCGAGCCGTGGGCGAGCTCCCAGCGCGCCCGCTCGAGCAGGGCCTTGGCCACCGCACGGCCGTCGGCGCCGTAGAGCTCCTCGAACTGCACCACGGCGCGGGCGAAGCCGACGCCCGCGTCGGCCGAGCGACCCAACGCCTCGAGGCACCGCGCGCGCTCGAGCTCCGCGACGGCGCGCGTCTCGGGGTCGGGCGCCGCGACGCCGGCCGAGATCGCGACCATGCGGTCGACGACGTCGAGGGCCTCGGTGCAGCGGTTGCTGGCGCGAAGGGCCCACGTGAGGCCGACGAGCGACGGCAACAGCTCGCCCGATCCCACGCCGTGGATCGACTCGGCGAGCTCGAGCATCGCGCGGGCGATCTCGAGGGCAGCCGCGCCGTGTCCGAGGGCGACGTGGGCCTCGACCTGCTGGTACATCGTCGTCAGCAGCCACACCGAGCGATCACCGTCGAGCGCCCGCTTCGCGTCGAGGACCCGGCCGAGTCGCTCGAGCGCGTCGGCGTGGCGGCCCAGCGCGATCTCGAGGCCGGCGACGTTGTTCTCGAGGCTCACCACGTCAGGGTGCGCGCGGCCGCGGGTGGCGAGGAGGATCTCCGACGCCTCGGCGAACAGCTCGCGCGCCCGATCGAGCTCCCCGAGGACCTCGGCGGCGAGGGCGAGCTCGTTCAGCGCCGAGACGACGCCGGGATCCTCGGGGCCGCGGGACTCGGCCGCGATGTCGTAGGCGCGCTGGGCCTCGACACGCGACTCCTGCCACCGGCCGGCCTCGCGGCGGCGCTGCGACACCGCGAGCGCGAGATCCGACTCGAGCCCGGCGTCGTGCTCCTCGGGCGGCCGAGCGTCGAGCTTCGCGCGCAGGAGCCGCTCGATCCGCTGGGCCTCGCGCTCCTGCTCGGGCGCCGTCTTGCCGAGGACCTCGAGCATCGCGGAGACCACGACCGTGTCCGCCCGCGCGCGCTCGGCCTCGACCCACGCGTCCGTGCAGTAGACGTCAGCACCGACGTCGATGTGCCCGCGCCCGTCGCTGCGGCAGGCCAGCAGCAGCGCCCGCGCGCGCCGACGGTGGTCGCCGGCCTCGGCGGCGGCGGCCTCGACCCGCTGCGCGACCGCGAGGCTCTCGTCGAACCGCGCCACCTCGTAGAGCAGACGTCCGCGCAGCAGCTCGGCCTCGAGCTCGCCGCCGGATCCGTCGTGCTCGGCGGCGACTCGCCGCGCGTCGAGGCAGCGCTCGGGCCGGGGCATCCGCTCGGCCATGCGGCCGGCCTGGCGGACGACGTCGCGATCGGCATGGGCGAACACCTCGACACGCGCGCCGAGTTCGTCGAGCTGACCGTCGAGGCAGCCGAGGACGAGCGCGGCCTGCTCGACCGCACCCGCACTGGCGTCGAGCGCCCCCTCGCATGCCTGCGCTTGCACCGTTCGCCACGCCGCCGCGCGCTCGTCGAGCACGGCCTCCACGCGCCCCCACGTCTCCTCGGCGTAGGGCAGATCCGCGTCATCGAACCGCGCGCGCGCGAGGCCGCGCGCGTCGTCGTTCCACGCCGCGTCGAGGCGCTGGTGTCCCCCGGCGATGCACGCCTGGGCGTCGGGCCCGCGGGTCGATACAAGCGCGAGCGCCCCCGCCGAGGTCGCGAACGCGAGCGCACCGATCGTGACGTTGCGGCGGCGGTGGCGACGGCCCTCGATCTCGGCGAGCAGGGTCGTCATCGACGCGGGCCGACGCTCGGGGTCGGGCGCTAGCCCGCGGGCGATGATGTCATGCAGCCACCGCGGTGGACGGCGCGTTGGCGCCGAGCCGCAGCCCGCGCCCTTCGTCCGCGCGAGCTGATCCAGCGTGCGCCCCCGGTAGGGAAGTACGCCGTGCAGCGCCTCCCAGCACGTGGCACAGAACGCGAACAGGTCGGCCCGCGCGTCGTTGCTCGCGCCGGCGTGCTGCTCGGGGGCCATGTACGCGGGCGTGCCTGCGATCTCGTTCGGCGCGCGACCGTCGACGACCGACTCGCG
The DNA here is from genome assembly GCA_044344875.1 of Nannocystaceae bacterium. Lineage (GTDB taxonomy): Bacteria > Myxococcota_A > Polyangia > Nannocystales > Nannocystaceae > Xiheibacterium. The sequence continues at coordinate 7,089 of JBIJCC010000019.1, read as the reverse complement.
GCCGCTCGGCGTCCCGGCATCGGCGAGGGCGAGGCCGAAGTCCAGCACGTGGACGCGGCCATTGTCGCTGACCAGTACGTTCTCCGGCTTGAAATCGCGGTGCACGAGCCCCGCGTGGTGGGCCGCCTCGAGCCCGCGCCCCGCGGCGAGGAGCACGTCGAGCGTCTCGTTGACGCTTGGCGTGCGGGCCGACAGCCACGCGCGCAGACTCACCCCGGCGAGCAGCTCCATCACCATGTAGATGCCCGCGCCGCTGCCGTCGTCGTCCGGCGAGAGCATGCCGACGTCGTAGACCGCGACCACGTTGGGGTGTGACAGCTTCGCGATCGCCTGGGCCTCGCCGAGCAGCTCCGCCCGGGTGCGATCGTTCCGCGAGTGCGGCACCACCAGCTTGATCGCGACCTCGCGCGCGAGCTCGGGATCAGTCGCGCGGAACACCAGACCCGCAGCCCCACGACCGATGAGCTGGGTGACGACGTAACGCCCGACACGGAACGGCAGGTCACGGAACCTCGCCGGCTCCGGCGCGGCGCCACCGCGCAGGGCGAAGGCCAAGTCGATGAGGGTGTCGCGCGTGGACAGCTCGTCCGACGCGACCGCGGTGTCAGCGGGCCCAGCAGACTCGTCCTGCGGCATACAATGACGAGTCTAGCGGATCCGCCGGCGCGACCGCGCGCGGCCAGTGTTCCGAATCGGGACCGACGGAACCGAACATCGTTCGCGAGCGCGCGTCGCCGCGACCGCGTGGATCACCGCGAGCGGATGTGCTGTTTCAGCAGCTCGCGGAGCTTCGCGGCGTCGAAGTCCGCGGTGGTGTGATCGAGCTCCTCGACGACCGCGAGCAGCTCGTCCTCGCGCTGCTTGCCCTGGGCGACCAAGCGCTGCTGCCCGCGGTTGCTGCGGAGCAGGAGCACCACGAGCAGGACCAACACCGCCGCGAACGCGAGCGCCCCGACCACCATCACACCGAGGCCCATCGACAGGCGATCGCCGAACACACCGAGCGCGCCGACCTTGCCCTCGGCCGCGGCCTCGGCCTTCGCGGTCTCCATGCCCGCATCGCCGCCGCGGACGAGGTTGCGGGCGACCGAGCTCATGGTGCCCGCGATCGCGGCCTGCATCGTCGGCTGCGCGAGGGCGCGGGCGAAGGCCGGCATGATCTCGTGCTCCATCGCCGCCGCCCCGGCCGGCGCCGGATCGTGGACGATCATGTGCGCGATGGCGGGCCCGAGGTCCTCCCGGATTCCCTGGGACAGCCCCTTGATCACGCCGTGGGTCGCGTGCGCCGCGAGGGCCTCGACGCGCACGCCGTTCTCCTCGGACAGCGCCGCGGCCATCGCCGCGTCGACGGCTCCGCGCGTCGCGGTGCTCACCGCGGGCGCGACGTGCCTTCGCATCGCGTGGTCGAAGTCCTTCCAGAACGTCTTGGTGTCGAGGTCGAACTTCACCCGACCCTGCATCCCATCGAAGACCCCGTCCACGAGCGCCAGCGCGATGTCGTGCACGCCGCCGGTCACCGCCGTCGACGACAGGATCGTCGCCAACCGCTCCTGGTTCTCGGGCCGCGCGAGGGCCTCGAGGGCGGTGTCGACCGCCGAGTCGACGACGCGCTCGGTGACCTTCGTCGACAGCGGCCGCGCGTCGGCGACCGCTGGACTCGCGAGCGCGCCGACCAGGGCGAACGCGCCGACGATCCGAAGTCGGGCAAACCAGCGGGCGCACGGGGAACGGGACTCACGCCAAGGCATGTCGCGACGTCGGATGCAGCGGGCATACCGTGGCGATTCGTCAACGACGGCGAGCGATGCAACCGACCACCGCGCCACGGTGGGCGTCTGCGCACGCGGGCGGATCAGCCCGTCAGCGGGCGGGGGGCAGCCGCAGCGTGAACGTCGTGCCGACGCCGAGTTCGCTCTGCACCGCGACCGTGCCGCCGTGCGCCTCGACGAGCGTCTTCACGATCGCCAGCCCCAAGCCGAGCCCGCCGCTCTTGTCCGGATCGGTCTCGTGCTTGTCGAACACCCGCCGGGCCCGATCCTCCGGCATGCCTGCGCCGTCGTCCCGGACCCAGCACGCCAGCGTGCGGTCGGCCTCGGGCGCGTCGGTGCCGATCGTCACGGTGCCCCCGGGCGTGTACTCGATCGCGTTGGCCACGAGGTTCTGGAACACCCGACGCAGCAGCCCCACGTCGGCGTACGCCGTCTGATCGTCGGGCACCGCGTTGACGAGGCGGGTTCCGGCGGCCTCGGCCACCGGCGCGAGATCGTGGGTCAGCGACTCGACCAGCGACCACAGATCGAACGTGCGCCGCTCGAGCTTGTGTCCCGACTCGGCCTCGACGTTGGTGTTCTCGGCGATCACCTTGGTCACCAGGCCGCCGAGGTGGCCGACGTTGCGCTTCAGCGCAGCCAACACGCGGCGCAGGCGGGGCTCGGCGTCTCGCCCCCCGAGCACCTCGGTCATCAGCTCGGTCGCCAGCGTGATCGCGCCCAGCGGCGTGCGCAGGTCGTGCATCACGAACGCGAGGTACTCTTCGCGACGCTCCTGCACCATCTTGGCCTGCAGCGTCGCGTACGTCTGTACGGCCGCCCCGATCGCCCCGTCGAGCGTGCGGTTGAGGATGCGGAACGGTCGCCCTTGCAGGTCGAGGTTCCGGGCCTCCGCGAGGTCGTGCAGGCACCCCCGCAGGATGTTGTACTCGGCGACGACCTCCTCGATGTCGAAGCCGTCCGCGAGCCGCTGCGCCCCGTGGGCCGGCGGCGTCCCCTCCTCGAGCAGCTCGGGGATCGTCTCGGTGGACTGGGCGCGGAACGCCTCGACCAGCTCGTCGATGAGCTGCGGGATGTGGTCGTTGAGCGTGGGCGTGTCGAGGTGCCGTGCGGCCGGGAGGTCCCGCACCTGCCGGCGCCACTGCTCGAGGAGGGTGCCGCGCTCGGCCTGGATGAGCGACGCGAACTGATCCATGCGGTTCATCGGCGCGGGGACGGTAGCACGCGGGGGGGGCGCATCGGCTCGGGGGGCCGGCGCTCAGCCGCCCGAGAGGAGCTCGTCGCAGCTGCGGTCCGCGAGGCAGCCGACGCACAGCTCGACGTTGCCGCGCAGCGTCGTCGGCGGCGTCGCGCCCGGATCCCAGGCGTCGGGATCGGCGACGTCGGCGACCGCCTCGCACGCCGACGATCGGGCGTCGAGACGGAAGCCGCCGGCGGGCGCCTCGGGGGGATGGTTGGCCATGCCGGAGGCGAGCCACGGCTTGTTGGGGTCGTTGCCGCTGGCGGCGAACTCGACGTTCTCGAGCGAGTCGGCGTCCGCGAGGCAGTGCTTGCCCGAAAGCTCGTTCTCCCCGGCATTCTCACCGCGGAACGACGTCCAGAGCCCGGCCGGAACATCGATCGTGATCTCGGCGGCGCCATCGTCGATCGAGGTGACCGTCGCTCCGCCGGGCTCGTAGCCCTCCGCGAAGCACGGGCAGTCCGTGTTCCACGGGTCGGGGCCCGGCGTCGACGGTTCGTCGTAGTTCTCGCACGCGCTCACCAGCTCGGCGGGGCACGCTGGCATCAGCGAGTCGGCCACGACAGTGATCGCCGCGATGCCGCTGCCGAGCTCGACATCCACGCGCCCGGGCAGCCCGGCGACGCACACGTTCCCGCGGTTGGGGTACGCCTCCGACGGCACGTTGTCGGCGGTCCCGATCGCGACCTTGCGGCGGTAGTCGGCCGGTAGGTGGACCCGGAGATCGGCGCCGGATCCCGGCGGCTGCACCTCACCGTCGAAGTGCACGTAGATCGCACAGCCGTCGGGCCACGACGCCGCGGCGTCGCACCGAGCCGCCGGATCCATCGCGCCCGGGGGCAGCGGCGCGTCGATCGAGTCGCGGAACGCCCACAACCCGAGCCGGCCGAGGATCGCGTCGGCCTCCGCCGGCGTCGGCGCGGCCGCGAACGGTCGCATCTCGATCGCGATCGTCCCGGGCTCGGCGTCGAACTCGAGGATCACATCGCCGCGGTTCTCGAAGTTGCCGTCGAAGGCGGAAGTGCGACCGATGACGAGGTCTTCGATCGCCGGCGTGCCGTCGGGGAGCAGCGGGATGAACGGACCGGTGTGGACGGTCTGCCACGCGCCGCGGAAGGGGGGGTCGTCGGTGCCCAGGGCGATGGGGTCGGAGGCGGAGGGGTCGGAGGGGTCACAGGCAGAGACGGTTACGGCCACCGTGATCGCGGCGAGGACGACGGCGACGGGGACGCGAGCGGCGCGACGCATGGGTGGGGAAACGAGCCGGGGCGGCGGGGCTTACGCGGGCGCGGTGGATCGGGCTCGCCCGGGCACGGGTGATTCTCCGACGGACGGCTGCGCGGGGTGACCTCCTGTCCGGCCCCGTGCGTGGTCATCCTGGACCCCGGCATTCGCATGCCGTCGTGCGTCCGTCGAGGAATCACCCGTGCACGGGCGCAGGTGGGGCCGTGGGCAGGGAGTGCGTCGCGCCTTCGCGAGTTGCGTCGCGAGACGAGTCGCGAAACGCAATCGGCGTGTTCGCTTCGGTCGTCTCGTCGACGACGTCGAGGTGGAGGGCACGCAGCGCGGTCCGAGTGTCGGCGACCATCCGCTCGACGGCGCCCCGAGACTTGCGGAGCTCGTCGGCCAGGCCGTCGTTCGCCCGCCTCGCGTTCTCGTTGAGCTTCTCCATGCGCCCGATTCGGGTGATCTCCGCCTCGAGCCGTCCGGCGAGATCACTGATCGCTGCAGTGTCGCCTGGGTCTCCAGCAGACCGCGTGCGACCCACGAGGCCCATGCCGAGGTACACGGCGCAGCGCAGGAACACGTCGGTCGCGGGATCGGACTCGTCCCACTGCACGAGCACGTTGTGGCCGTACCGCGCGAACCGGGGGAACCCAGTCGGTGCGTGCGAGGCCGCCATCACGAAGACCCCAACGCCGGCCGCACGATTCTTCCGCGCCGCGTCGAGTTCCTCGAGGGCCTGACGCACGGTGTACGCCGCGTCGCGCTTGGCCTCGAAGACCACGGCGGCGCCGTCGAAGGCGCTGTCGGCGGTGAAACGCACCACCACGTCGCCTTTCTTGCAGCGCGCCACGGCCCCGATCGAAGCACCGGTGGCCTCGGTGACATACGGGCCCTCGGCCAGCGCCTGCTGCACGAGCTCGGCGACCGCATCCTCGAAGGCCAGCCCGCCCGAGGGCGCACGGCTCTGCTGGGCGCGCCGGGTCTCGAGCCGAGCGATCGCCTCTCGGAGTTCGGTCGCGACCTGCTCCTGCCGCGCGGCGTGACGGGCGAGGAGCGACTCGATGCCGGTGCGGATCGCCGCCATGGGCGACTCCGGTGCGTCCGGGTTGATGGCGGCCAGGAGGCTGGTGCGCGCTTGCTGGGTCTCGCGGAACAGGCGCGAGATGAGCGACGACTCGTCGTTGGCGTCGAGCGCCGCGAGGGCCGTCGCGAGCTGCACGTGGCGATCCTTGTCGGCCTTCGCCAGATCGTCGCGCAGGGTCACGAGGAACCGGCGGACCGGCGAGTCGTCGCACGCCGGGTCCAGGGCCCGTGCGAGCTCGCGCTGGCTCCCGGCGACCGCGTTCGCGAGGCGATCCTCGATCGCCTTCACGACGCTGTCGTCGCCGTCGGGGCTGAGCCGTCGCAGCAACGGACTCGCGTCACCGACCATCCGCCCGAGCGTCTCCGTGAGGACGCTGCGGTGCGGGCCGATGTGCTTGTCGAGGGCACGGGCGAGGGCCCCCTCGTCGGCCACGAACTCGGCGAGGCGCTGGGTGACCGAACCGTCGGAGGGATCGAAGAACCGCGCGAGGCCAGCCGCCATCGCCTGCTCATGCGCGGCGAACTGTTGGTCGAGCTTCGCATCGACGTCGGTCACGAGCCGCTCGCCGATCTCGGCCAGCCGGCACTCACGGGCCTCTGCCCGCGCGTTCCCGAGCGCACGCAGGCCGATGACCCACGCATCTGCGGCGAGCTGTGACCCGAGCTCGGGCGTGAGCTCGCCGAAGACCGCGAGTGCGTCCGAACGCGGATCGACCAGGACCACCTCGACGGTGGCGGCGGTGGTGGTGACGCGAGCGACGAGATCGGTGGCGGTCATGGTCATGGTGGGCTCCTGCTCGGCGAGGTCGGCTGTCGGCCTCGATGACACCCACGCTCGCCGGAGTAGGAGCTGACATCGGGTCGGATCGAAAACTGACCGAATGGCCGCAGCGCGACTACGCGCCGGTTCAGTGTTGGGCGTGCGATCGACGGCGTAGGATCGGAGGGCACGGGAGGAAGGCCGTGGTCCCATGACGCAGCTGACGCTGGAGCTGACCGGATACCCGCGACCCATCGCGTGGACGCTGTCGGAGCTAGAGCGCACCGTGGGCGACCGCGATCTGCGGGACATGTTGTTGACCGCGTTCGAGGACGTGACGCGATACCTGACGCTGATGACGATCGCCCGGTACGCGGAGTACTTCGCCCAGGGGCGCAACGACGAGGATGTCGAGAACGTGTTGCAGGGGCTGCGCCGGCCGTCGTTCGGACACTACGTGCAGGCCCTGCGGGCGCTCGACCAGTTCCTGGTCCAGAACAACGACCCCTTCTTCGCGCTGGGGCTCTCGCGCAGCGACGCCCATCCCGCCGCAATGAAGCTGTGCGAAGCGACCGCGACCGCCAAGGCGAAGAAGGTCAGCTTCGTCACGATGCTGTCGCGGGTCGTCGAGATCCGGAACCGCGAGAAGGGCCACGGCTACACCGGGCAGCACCACGCACGTGAGGCAACGGACCTGCTGGTGCCCGCGCTTCGTGAGTTCCTCGAGCACCTGCCCATCCTGATCTCGCAGCCGTTGGTGTGGATCGAACGCATCGAGGTGCTGGGGCCCGACGACTTGAAGGTGACCTTCTTGGAGCTGATGGGCACGAACCGGGCGGCACGACGCACGCGCGACATCCGTCAGCTAGGAGGTTTGCGGCCACGCTTCATCTACATGTGGAACGGCGAGTCACCGCCGCTGCAGCTGACGCCGTTCTTCCACCTCGAGGAGGCGGGCAACGACGAGGTCGTGTACGTGCTCGCCGGCCTGGGCAGCGACCCCATGTACA